>PKUV01000165.1 GCA_003131315.1 Acidobacteriaceae bacterium | reverse complement strand
GATTCCTGCACAGAGCCGAAAATATTAAGATCTCAAATATTGAATGTGGAGACATCCGCGACTTCCACAGGTTTCAAACTGCCGATCTTTTGGTCGGCTGCTACCCCTGTCAAGGTTACACGCAAGGCGGCAAGCGCAAATGGATGACTGACGACCGGAATTATCTTTACCGCGAATTCGATCGCGTACTACGTGACGTTCTGCCAAAGGCCTTCATAGTTGAGAACGTCAATGGAATGGTGTTTGGCGAAAACCGAGACCTCCTAAGCAATCAACTAATCCGGTACCGGACGGCGGGTTACCGAGTGAAATGGTCGGTGCTGAATGCCAAAGATTATGGCGTTGCGCAAAATCGTCGTCGCGTTTTTCTGGTAGGCGTGCGTTCTGACCAAGCGTTTGAATACGAGTTCCCCGAACCAACCCACGGCCCGGGCACCCGAAGGAAGTACGTGAGCCAGCGTGATGTGATGGATCGTTTTCCACGTTGGCCCGAAGGCGAATTCAACACCGAACCCTTTCACTGGTATTACTTGTCGCGGAAGCGTCGTCACCCGTGGGGGCAACCCAGTCCTTGTATAGTCGGCCATTGGCGACACGTGCCACTCCATCCGTCAAGTCCACCGCTGAGACGCATTGACACTGACCATTGGGAATTCGCACGATCCGGGAGATCCCGACGGTTTTCGTACAGAGAATGCGCAGCGTTGCAGGGTTTTCCCAAGTCCTGGCAGTGGCAGCATGGCAGCGTTAGAGATCGCTTCCAAATGATAGGAAATGCCGTTCCACCGCCTCTATTTAGGGCAGTTCTCGGAGGTCTGTGCGAATTATGGTAAGCAGCCAGGAAAAAACCACGCCCGCGGCCCCGCGACCGACGTACAAGACAGTACTAGTAGGAGATCTGGATTTCGACGCCACGAACCCTAGGTTCGGAGGTGGCACGGAAGCATTGTCTCAGGATCAACTTCAGCAACTACTCGAAGAAATGCCACACTATGCACGGGAACTTGTGCCATCACTCGTGGAAAACGGTTTCATTGCGTACGAACCATTAGTTGTAAAACAAGAAGGCGACCGATATGTCGTCATCGAAGGAAATCGGCGCTTAGCCGCAGTCCGGTATATCTTGAACCATCCCGCGGGCTTTTCTGACGAGATCCGAAACAAGTTCAAACGAATTCCAGCACTCGTGTTCCCGAGCGGTGCAACCGGGAGCGCCCAAGATGATGCGATTCGGCTATACCTCGGCGTTCATCACCTCTTCGGATTTCGCGCATGGCCCCCTGAGAGCAAAGCTAGGTTCTTGGACCAAAACATCAAGACAACAAAAGATCTTAAGAAACTCTCCCGCGAAATGGGGATACAGGTTGCCGAGTTTGAACGTTATCTCGTCCCCTATAAGCTACGGAAGCATGCACAGAAATCCATGGGTTCCGTGGCGCTCAACAATTTCTGGGCGTTTGCGGAGGCGATGAATCGTGCTGATATCAAGGAATACATCAAACTCGAGACCGACAGCAAAACCACTGAGATCAAGGGCTACGATCCCAAGAAGCTGAAGTTCTTGCTTGGTTTCCTGTATGGAATTGAGGGGATTGAAAAGCGGATCACCGAGACCCGTCAAATCGGGGTCTTGGCCAAGATACTTGGCTCCAAGAAAGCGAGCGAGACCCTTGAAAGGGGCGCTAGCTTGGAAGAAGCTCAGCTTTACGTCCAAGCAAGAGAGAAGACCTCGGCTGATTTAGCCGACAAACTTGAGAATCTGCTGAAGCGTATATACAAGCTCAGGCCCAAACAGCCTGAACTGGAGAATATCCTCGATATACTCGACAGTCATACTGAAAAACTCCGCTCACTTATAAAGCATGGCTAAGTCCGCTTTTGAGCTTTTTGAATTGGTTTGCGTCGAACTCCGTGACGGTCAGCAGTTCGTGCTGACCGAGAGGAGCCTGCCCAAAACATTGGCGGCAGACCTCAAAAAGACTTTCCGTCAGCCCGCGTTCGAAGATGCGCTGCGGTCAAGCTTCAACTGGCTCAGCGCACACTTTCAGACAAAGGGATCGGCGCTTCCGTTTAGTTACGAGCACAATACCGGTATCGTTGCGCCCCTTGAACCGGATTTCATCCGGTTCGTGACAGACATGATCGAGATCAGAACTACCGGCAAAGATTCCAAGACTTTCGAGACTGCAATTTGTACCCGCTTGGCGCAGAGGCTTCAAAGCGGCGACTTTCACAACGTCGGATGGCCTAGGGCCACACGGAGGAGACTAGCCGAAATCGTTGAGTACTTAGAAAAACTTGGTTTTGATAGCGGCGTTCTCCGAGGCAGGGATAAAGATGGCGGCATGGATATCTTGTGGCTTCCACCGTTGGGCACGATTCCCATACGTCCCTTAGTCTCCTTCCAGTGCAAAAACACTAGGTTCAAGGAGGCAGCCATCAGAGAGGCGCACCAGTCGGCCACGGTCGCCTCGCGTTCGATAGCACGACACTCCTGCATGAGATCGCACAGCGTGTACATGTGCTACGTGGTATTTAACGACTACCTAGATTCGACGATTCGCGACATGGCGACCGGCCTTTGTTACGCACCGCTCGGGCTAAGCGACCTTGCCAAACTCAGTCGACCGTTCGCTGTTACGCAGCTTTGAGATCCTGTGCGCTTCAAAACCACAGCACAAAGAAGCCGCAACATGCAGGCAATCAAGGCGAGCTCTAACGCTACCACGGAACTGCGCTTCCGAGCACACCTGATCAGAAATCGAATTGTGGGTTGGAAGGTTCGTGCGAAAGACGTGCCGGGATGCCCGGACTTCTTCTTTCCCCGCAAGCGTGTCGCGGTTTTCGTCGACGGTTGTTTCTGGCACGGATGCCCCAAGTGCGGTCACACGCCCAGGTCGAATCGACCATACTGGACCAAGAAACTAGCCCGCAACAGGCGCCGAGATGTTCAGATAGAAACGACCCTACGCTCGAAGGGAATACGTGTCTTGCGCTTTTGGGAGTGCCGATTACGTGATGAACCAAGTTCCTGCCTCAAGAGGCTATCTACGCTGCTTGATCGACTCTAAGCTCCCTCGCCATGGCGTGCGACCGGGCTGGGGTTTTCTGTGGCTGGACGCGCCCGCGCCATTCCCCGTACCATTCCATCGACCCGACCTTTTTTTCATCACACCCAAACCGTGAGCGCCATCACAGACTTCCAGCCCGACCGGTGCAACAATATCCCCTGAGCTGGAGCAGTGTAGAGGTGTGCCCGTCTCCCAAGACGGCCCTCGAAACTGCCCCAAACCAATTTCAGCTTTCTTTGACAACTTGAGGCGATTAGCGGGCGTGAGCGAAGCGGGAGCCCGCTCCCGAAAGCCTAAGCGAAGCGAAAATCGAGCTAAGTCCTTATTCCGGAATATTTTACCTGTAAGTCCTTTAAACTCAAAGATCTAGCGGGAATTTCCTCCTAACCCTATGATTCCAATAGATAGGGGGGAGGGGGGGTACCCATATCAAGAAAGTAAACACACTCCCAGAAAGCGCTCTTAACTGAAAACTGAGAACCGGGAACTGAGAACTACCCCTTAACCGCCCGATCCGTGATCTCGAGCCCCTTGTCGATGATCGCAAACGCCTCCCGCAGTTGCTCCTCGTTGATGCACAGCGGAGGATTGGTGTAGAAAGTATTCCAGCGAACCAAGGTATAGAGCCCGTTCTCGCGAAAGAACTTGCCAAGCGCAACCATCTCCTCCGAGGTGCCGTTGAACGGAGCCATGGGCTGCCGCGTCTTGCGGTCCCTAATCAGTTCGACAATGCCGAACAGCCCAATCGAACGTACTGCACCCACCGACCGGTGCTTCGCCTGTAACTCCGCGCCCAGCGTCTTCATGATCGCGCCCATCTTCCGCGAATTCTCGATCAGATTGTCTTCCTCGTAAACACGAATGGTCGCCAGCGCCGTCGCGCATCCCATCGGATGACTGTTGTAAGTAAGTCCTCCATAGAACACTTTGTCGTCGAAGTACTTCGCGATATGCCGTCTCATGCCGACAGCGCCCAGCGGAATGTAACTCGAAGTAAGTCCCTTCGCCATGCAAAGCAGGTCGGGGACAACCTTCCAATGATCGACCGCAAACCACTTACCGGTGCGGCCAAAGCCCGACATCACTTCGTCGGCGATCATCAGAATCCCGTACTTGTCGCACAGTTTCCGCACCCCTTCCAGATATCCATCCGGCGGCACAAGAATGCCGTTCGTCCCCGTCACCGTCTCCAGAATGAACGCGGCAATCGTGTGCGGGCCTTCCAACTGGATGATTTCGTCGATCATGGTCAGCGAAGTTTCCGCCGACTCCCATCCGCGCTCGATTCCGTGATACGGATCGAGCACGCGCACCACGCCCGGAATTCCAGGCTCCACAGCCCATCGGCGAGGGTCGCCCGTAAGGCTGATGGCGCCCGCCGTCGCCCCGTGATACGAACGATAACGCGCAATGATCTTGTGGCGTCCAGTGAAAAAGCGCGCAATCTTGATGGCGTTCTCGGTGGCTTCCGCACCGCCGTTCGTAAAGAAAAACGTGTCAATATCGCCCGGGGTGATCTCCGCCAGCTTTGCTCCCAGCCGCGCCCGCGGTTCGGTCGCCATGAACGGATTGGCATAGGCCAGCACCGATGCCTGCTCGGTAATGGCCCGGATGACGCGCTCATCGCCGTGTCCAATGTTCACCGACATCAACTGGCTGTTGAAGTCGATGAAGCGCTTCCCTTCCGGCGTCCAGAAATAAATGCCCTTGGCCCGCGCCACCGGGATGGGATCGACCTTGGATTGCGCCGACCACTCAAACAGTGTGTGTTTCTTCGTGAGATCGACCATCTCTTGGCCGGTCATGGTGGGGGAAGTGATAGCCGTCGTCATTGCTCCCTCGTTTCAATCTTCTATTTCACCACAGAGTCACAGAGACACAGCGAAAACTACAAAACTCTACGGATGGCTGCTCCGATGATCGCACTGGTTCGAGGGTCTCGCTGTTCTTCGCTTTCTCTGTGGCTCTGTGACTCTGTGGTGAGACCTCTCATTGCACACACCTCACGATCAAGCTCAGAATTTCCGCGAGTGCTCCTTCGCCCAGCGCTCGACGACAACTTTCTTCTCGGTATAGAACTCGACCGCGTCGCGTCCCTGTCCGTGCATGATGCCGAAGAAACTGTCTTTCCAGCCGCTGAAAGGAAAGTATGCCATGGGCGCGGCCACGCCAATGTTAATTCCAATATTCCCCGCGGGAGCTTCATAGCGGAAGCGCCGCGCCGCCGACCCGCTCGACGTAAACAGCGACGCCTGGTTGCCAAACGGGCTGCGGGCCACCATGTCCATGGCTTCGTCCATTCCGCTGGCATGAACCAGGCTGAGCACCGGACCAAAGATTTCCGTGTTCGTCAGTTCGCTGCTCGCAGGAACTCCGTCGAGCACGGTGGGCCTCACGAAATTTCCCGCTTCATACTTCGCCACCTTGGGATTGCGGCCGTCGATCACGACTTTCGCCCCGTCCCGCGCGCCGACGCCAATCAGATTCTGCACCCGCTCTTTACTCTGGCGCGTGATCACCGGCCCCATCTGCACGCCCTCGTCGAGTCCATTGCCGACGCGCAGGTTCGCCGCAGCTTCGGTGATCGAGTCGCGAAACGTTTTTTGCGCTTCGCCCACCGTCACTGCAACCGAGACCGCAAGGCAACGCTGTCCCGCGCATCCGAAGGCGCTGTCGGAAATGATCTGCGTCGCCATCTGCATGTCGGCGTCGGGCAGGACGATGACGTAGTTCTTCGCGCCACCCTGGCATTGCGCGCGCTTGCCGTTCGCGCCCGCGCGAGCATAAATGTATCGCGCAACCGGCGTCGAACCGACGAAGCTGATGGCCCGCACCGCCGGATGATCGAGCAGCGTATCGACGGCAACCTTCCCGCCATTGACCAGGTTCACCACGCCTTTCGGAAGCCCCGTCTTCTCCAGCAACTCGAAGGCCAGCTTCATGGTCAGCGGCACGCGCTCCGAGGGCTTTACGATCAGCGTGTTCCCGCAGGCGATCGCGTAAGGCAAAAACCAGAACGGGATCATGCCCGGAAAATTAAAGGGCGTGATCGCCGCCACCACGCCCAGCGGCTGGCGAATCATGGTCTCGTCGATACCGCGCGCCACATCCTCCAGGTTGTAGCCCTGCATCATCAGGGGAATGCCGCAGGCGACTTCGACGTTCTCGATGGCGCGCCGCATTTCCGCCTTCGCTTCCGCGAACGTCTTGCCATTTTCCTGAGTGATGATGCGCCCGAAATCGTCGAGGTGCTCTTCGAGCAGCATCTTCAGCTTAAAGAGCGGCTGGATGCGGTCCTCGGCGGGAGTGCGCCGCCATTCGGGATAGGCAGCCTGCGCCGCATCAATCGCGCGCGTAACCTCAACGGCACCAGAAACCGGAACGCGGCCAAGCACCTCAGCCGTCGCGGGATTGACGACGTCTTGCCACTCGGCGGCTTGCGATTCGATCCACTCGCCGTTAATGAATTGAGGGATCTTGTTGGCGGGAGGTGCAGCTACAGTCATATTGATAAATACCTTTCGCGATCGCGAAGAATAAAGAAACACGGTGGGCAGCCGAGGGCCGCGGTCCCTACGTGAGCTGTGCCGTCAGTGCACTTCTCTTTTCGGCAACGTGAGCCAGCGCGGCTTCGAGCACATCCATCGCTTCGTCCATCTGCGCGTCGGTGATGACCAACGGCATGAGCAGGCGAATCACGTTGCTGTACGATCCGGCGGTGATCGTCACCAGGCCATGCTCGTAACAGTATTGTGACACTTGTTTGGTCTCTTCGTCGGCAGGCTGGCGGGTTGTCTTTGAGCGCACGAGTTCGAGCGCCTGCATGGCGCCAAGTCCGCGGACATCGCCGACCAGCTCCCACTGCGCCTGCCACTTCGCCGCACGCTTGCGGAAACGCTCGCCCAGCACGTTGGCGCGCGCGCAGAGGTTTTCTTTTTCGATGATGTCGAGCACGGCCAGCGCCGCCTCGCACGCCACAGGATTGCCCGCGAACGTGCCGCCAAGCTGGCCGAATCCGGGCGCATCCATGATATCGGCGCGTCCCGTGACTGCGGCCATGGGCAAGCCGCCCGTCAGTGACTTGGCCATCGTGACCAGATCGGGTTCCAATCCCAGCCGCTCGCAGGCAAACATCGCGCCGGTGCGCGCGAATCCAGTCTGCACTTCGTCGGCGATCAGCAGAATGCCGTGCTTGCGGCAGATCGCGCCGAGCGTTGGATAGAACTCCGCAGGCGGCGTAACGAATCCGCCTTCACCGAGGATCGGCTCGACGATCACCGCCGCCACCGATTCGGCCGCCACTACCCGCTTGAACGTGTCTTCGATGTGCCTCGCACAGTGCACGTCGCAGGACGGATACTTCATCGAGTACGAGCAGCGGAAGCAATACGCATATGGAATGCGGTACACCTCGCTCGGAAACGGCTCGAATCCCGCTTTGTACGGATGCGTCTTGCTGGTCGCGGCCATCGCCATATAAGTGCGGCCGTGGAACGCGTCCTCGAAGCAAATGATCGCCTGCCGCTTCGTGTAGCGGCGCGCGATCTTGATGGCATTCTCGACCGCTTCCGCGCCGGTGTTCACGAGTACGGTTTTCTTCGGTCCCTTGCCCGGCACCAGCGCGTTAAGCTTCTCGCAGACAGCGATGTAGCTCTCGTAGGGCAACACGTTGAAGCTGGTGTGCAGAAAGCGATCGAGTTGGCGGCGCACGGCGTCAACCACAGCCGGTGCGCGATGTCCGGTGTTGAGGCAGCCGATGCCGCCCGCAAAATCAATCAGGCGGTTGCCGTCAACATCTTCGACGACCGCACCTTCAGCCCAGGCAACGAAGACCGGCGTGGCGTGAAAAGCCGCCTGCGCAACGGCGGCATTGCGCCGCTTCATGAGGGCTTGCGAGCGGGGTCCGGGAATGGGTGTGCGCAGTTGAATGGTGGACATAAGTCAGTTCTCAGGTGTTAGGTCTTAGGGAATCTCTGATTAAGTTCGTTTCGGGATAGCTTTGGGTAGGGCACGGCTTCAGCCGTGCCGTTAGGGCCCGCCAAACAAGCGGCTTTAGCCGCTGCGGCCCACTTTCGCAAAGCACCCCAACTCGCCAACGAACACTTAATCAGACCTTCCTTAGGTCTCAGGTATGTCTGCCCGCGCCAGGGGTCGGTTCTACTGGCAACTGACCACTGGCCACTGACAACTGGTTCTCAGTACCAGCCGATCGGACTTTCGTTCAGATTGATGTGCACCTGCTTGGTCTCAAGATAATCTTCGATGCCCCACGGCCCGAGTTCACGGCCATAGCCCGACTGCTTGTACCCGCCCCAGGGCGCTTCCACATAAGTCGGCTGCATGTGGTTCACCCAGATGATGCCGGCGCGCAGCGCCTTCACCACGCGCATGGCTTTGAAAATGTCGCGCGTCCAGACCGCCCCGGCAAGACCGAAGGGCGTATCGTTGGCGATCCGGATCGCGTCCTTCTCGTCGTCGAACGGAATCACAGCCGCCACGGGCCCAAAGATCTCTTCTTGCGCAATGCGGGCGCGGTTGTCCACGTCATAGAAGATGGTGGGTTCGATGTAGTAGCCCTTGGCGAACTTCTCAGCCCGGCCACCACCGATGGACATCTTGGCTTCTTTCTTGCCGATCTCCTGATAGGAGCGCACCGTCTCGTACTGGTCCTTGCTCACCATGGGACCCATCTTGGTTTCGCGCTCGAGCGGCGGACCCAGCCGGATTCTCTTCGCCTTCTCCGTCATGGCCTCGACGAACTTCTTGTAGATCGACCGCTGCACCAGGATGCGGCTGCCCGCCGAGCACACTTCTCCCTGATTGATGAAGACGCCGAAGAGCGCGCCGTCAATGGCATTTTCGAAGTCGGCGTCGGCGAAAAAGATGTTGGGGGACTTGCCGCCCAACTCCATGGTGACGCGCTTCAACGTATCCGCCGCCTGCTTGATGATGACTTTGCCCACGGAATTGCTGCCGGTGAAAGCGATCTTGTCCACATCCGGGTGCTGCACCAGCGCGGTGCCGCAGACCGACCCCGACCCCGTAACGATGTTCAGCACACCCGGCGGCAGGCCCACTTCCGGGAGCCAATTCGCCAGTTCCAGCGCGCTCAGCGGCGTGACCCCCGCCGGTTTCAGAATGCAAGTGCACCCCGCAGCCAGCGCCGGCGCCATCTTCCAGGTCGACATCAGCAGCGGATAGTTCCACGGCGTGATCATGGCGGCCACGCCCATCGGTTCCTTCATCGTGAGACTGACGGCGTTGTCCGGGACCGGATTGACCGTTCCCAGGATTTTCGTGGCCATCCCGCCGTAATATTCGAAGCAGGTGGCGACGTCGTTAATGTCGTATTCCGCCTCGACAATCGGCTTGCCGCAGTTGCGCGCTTCGATTTCCGCCAGCTTGGGCGCGTTCTGGCGAATCTTTTCCGACAGACGGAACAAGACCCGGCCACGCTCCTGCGGCGTGGTCGAAGCCCACGGACCGGTTTCGAAGGCGGCCTTCGCCGCGGCCACCGCCCGGTCTACGTCCTCCGCGTTTCCCGACGGCACCTGCGCGATCGCCTCTTCCGTGGAGGGATCGATGATGGCAGAGGTCTTGTTGGACACGCTGTCCACCCATTCGCCATTGATGTACATCTGATAGGTACGAACTTCGGACTTGACTCCGCTTGGCATAGAAAAGCTCCTTTTAAAATCTCTGCAGTCGCCGGGCTTCGCCCGGCGGGACAGACGAGGGCGTCCGTCCCTACGTGGGTCTTGCTGTTCCCAGTTGCGGCGGTTTCAGCCGCCCGTACACGAAAAAGAAGAACGCGGCCAGCACCAGAAAAAACAACGTGAAGCCGAACATCTTCGCTTCATACCTCCAGACCGAAGTAATCTGCTTGGCTGGAAAGAACGCCAATACGATTCCAAGAGCCGTAGTCACGAAGCCGCAGAATCCGGAAACAATCAGCGTGCCGCGGCTGTAGCGCCCGCCCGCTAGATCGCCACCGAAAGCAAATTTCAATAGTGCCGCAAACACATACAGGAACGGCACCAGTTGCAGAACTACCGCCAGCGAGAGCATGGTCTGGAAAGCTTCCTGCACGCCGCCCGAGGCATAGAAATTGATGACGATCAATATAAGCGATACGACCGCCTGCACGATCAGCGCCGCATGGGGCGTCCTATATTTGGGGTGAACTTTGCCGAGCCACGCGGGCATGTAGGAATCCAGGCCGGCGACGAACGGAATGCGCGCCGAACCGCCCATCCAGGCCGAGCCAATCCCTGCGATCGAGAGACTCAGCATCACCGCAAACGGAGTGATAATCCACGCCACGCCAACTTTGCCGGCCATGTGGCTGACCGCCTGCACAATGCCCTGCAGCACGCTGATGTCGTTCTTGCCGACCGCAACCAGCAGCGTCAGCGTCGCTCCGATATAAAGCAGGCCGGAAACCATGCCACCCCACGCCACCGCACCCGGCAGTGTCTTCTGCGGATCCCGGATTTCGTCGCCCATCACCGAGGCAAGTTCAAGTCCGACCAAGCCAAAGCAAATCACGCCGAAGGAATTCAGAACGAACCGAGGATCTGGCGGAATCCGAAAATCAGCGGCCGTTACGGTCGTACCAAAACGCGACCAAACCGTAAATCCCAGACCAATCAAAACCGCCGCCGCTATAAACGTTCCAATGGCGCCCAGATTATTAAGCCACTTCCCAACTCCTAGTCCAACAATGTTCACGACCGTGAGCAGCACCAGCAGAGACACAGAAGCTGCCATCGCGAAAGTTTTGTTGTCGGCGAGCGCCGCGTGGCCCGGACCCATCGCGAACACGGTTACGCCCACGAAATACAGCATCACCGTCGGCACGTACAGCATGTTATTCGTCCAGTAGCACCAGCCGGAGAGAAAGCCGTGGAAGTCGCCAAACACTTCTTTTGCCCACAAGTACACGCCACCTTCGCCGGGGTAGCGGTGCGCGAGTTCGATTACCGCGATCCCCTGCGGCCAGAAGAACAGAAGCAGCGAGATGATCCAAAGCCAGACGGTCACGCCCCCGTTGGCAGCGATGCTCGGGACGACGTTGAGATTGAATACGGCGACGACAAACAGCAACACCAGGTCAAAGCGTCCGAGGACGCGCTTCAGGTGGGGCTGGTTGGGATCAGAAGTCATCGGGTCATCGGGTGATCGGGTCATCGAACCATCTAACACCATCGGATCGCGGGTTTTCGATCGCCCGATGACCCGATGTTGAGATGACCCGATCTGACCTAGTGCGCTGCTACCGCTCCCAACCGCTCATGCTGCGCGGCGGCCAGCGACTCGGCGATGTCGGCAAATGCTGCCAGGTGCTTGTCGATGTCGGCCTCGGTGTGCTGCACGGAAATCGTCCACTGCTCGTCCCACCAATAAGGCTGGCACATCACGCCGCGATTCACCATGCCGAACCAATAATGCCGCCACAGGTCCACATCAATCGGCAGCCAGTCGCGGTAGTTGCGGATCTCCTTCGGATACAACATCAGCACGCCGTTCGCCCCCGCGCTCGCGATGTAGCCCTGCAAGCCAACTTTCGCGATAGTCTTCTTATATCCATCGACGAGTTTGTTACTAAGTTTTTCGATGAGCGTGTAGTTATCCCGAGTAAGCACTTCGCGGAAAGTTGCAATGCCAGCCGCCATTGAAATCGGATTCGTGTTGTAAGTGCCGCCGTGGAAAACTTTGTGGTCCGAGATCAAGCTCATAACCCGCTTGTGCGTACCGAAAGCCGCCAGTGGAAATCCACCACCGATCGACTTTGCCAGGCAGATCATATCGGGCATCACGCCAAAGTATTCCGAAGCTCCGCCCCAGCAGAGCTTCCCGCCGGTCTTGACTTCGTCGAAGATCAACAGCGCGCCGTACTTATCGCAGAGCGCCCGCAGACCCTCCAGAAATCCCTTCTGCGGCATGCAGAGGCCAACGTTCATCATGATCGGCTCAAGGATGATGGCCGCAACCTCATTCGGATTCTCTTTGAACCGGCGCTCCACCGTTTCCAGGTCGTTGAATGTCGCAACCAGCACGTTCGCGATGCTCGCCTTCGGCACGCCCGCCCCGCCGGACACAGCTTTCGGATTCTTGATATCGCCGAAATCGTCCGCGGGCGGGTGCGGCTTCACGCTGACCAGCGCCGCATCGTGCAGGCCGTGGTAGCCGCCTTCGAACTTGATGATCTTGTCGCGTCCCGTAGCGGCGCGGGCAAGACGGATGGTATGCATGGTGGCTTCCGTGCCGCTGTTGCCGAAGCGGCACATCTCCACCGGAAAACGCGTGCAGATCTCTTCCGCCAGTTCCCACTCCATGTTGTGCGACATACCGTAAGCGGTGCCCTTGTGCAGGCGCGCTTCCACCGCCTTGATCACCGCCGGATGCGAGTGGCCCGCCATAAGCGTGCCGAAACATAGATTGTGGTCGATATATTCGTTGCCGTCGAGATCGCGGAACTTGCTGCCCGACGCCTCGGAAACGAAGATGGGATACGGCTCGTAAGCGCGATAATTGCTGGCCACGCCCAGGGGCAGGCGCTTCAGGTTTTTCTTATGGGCTTCGGCGGACTTCGGAGTGCGGCGCTCGAACGTGTCGAGCTCTTTTTGCAATGCGGGGTACATCGTGATTCTCCAGTAAGACTCAGGCCGGGTAAGGCCATTAGATTGGGCCCGGGCGGTCGAAACCGCCCGGATCTTCGGACAAAAGCCGAGGACTAGAAGTAAAACTTCAATGCAACTTGTACAAGACGCGGATCGCGAGCCTGTAGCACCTGCCCGAACGTCGTGTTGCTAAAGTTTCCGTCCGGGTTGACGAACTGAGTCTTGTTGAACACGTTGAAGACGTCGGCGCGGAACTGGAAGTATCTGGATTCCGTGAGCGAGATGCGCTTCGAGACGGTGATATCCCACTGATTTTCTCCGGGACCGCAGCAGATCGAGCGCCGTGTAGTCGCGAAGGTACCCGGCGGTTGAGGATCGGAGAACTGCCCCAGGTTGAGATACCGGTGAGCGCAGTCCGGTGCCGGGGTGCCCGTGCACGGAGTACCGTCGGCATGAGACAAATTCTTGGCGTTCAATATCTGCGGGGTTGACCCGTTCATCTGTGGCGCGCCGGCTCCGAGGAAGAACAAGCTGCTGATCAACTCGGTGTCGTTCTGCGTCTGGATGCGGATGGGAAATCCGCTTTGCAACTGAATGATTCCCGAAACCTGCCAATCGTCCAGCACCTTACCGGCGAAGCCGTCGTACTTGCGGACAGGAAGATCCCAAACGTAGTTGATCACGAAACGCTGCTTGGAGTTGAACAACGAAAGCGAGCGGCTCTTCTTGAAATTGGAGGGATTGACGGTCTCCTCGAAGCTGGAAGCCCAGTCAAGAGACTTGCTAAGAGTGTAAGCGGCCTGCAACTGCACGCCATGGGAGAAGCGTTTCTCCAAGCTGGCCTGGAACGAGTTGTAAGCGGAGGTGGCAATGGTGTCTTCGGCAAAGATGTTGGTGAAGACGGGGATGCCATCGACCGGGCAACCGGTATTGGGGGTAAATGCAGGCTGGGTAGGATCACAGTTGGGCGAGGAATATGGTCTCAGGCCAACTAGGTTCAGAGTCTGCCCCGCTGCTTGCGCCACACTGCCGTTCGGCATATGGAATCCGTTCGGCAAAAGCGTGCCGTTGCCGGCGGGAAGCGTGACACTGTATTGATTGTCTTCGGAAAACGGCCCGCAATTGCCCTGCACTCCATAGGAATAGACGCTGTTGGGATCGTTGGCAGCAAGCGTCATGATGTCTAGACAGGTTTGCGGGTTAGCCGCGTTGATGTCATGCGAAGCCAGCAGACGATGGCCTTGCGATCCCACGTAGCCAAGTTGCAGAACGACGTCCCGGATCAACTCCCTCTGAATGGTGAAGTTGTATTGCGCAGTGTACTGCGTGCGCATCTTCGGCTGGAAGTCTCCGTAGAGCAGCATGGGGCGGAAACTGGCCCAATCCTGGGGCGTACCCTGTGGAGGACTCAAAATGCCGTTGAAAGGGTTGGGGTTGATGTATCCCCCCTGGGCGACAAACGGAGTGTTCAGGAACGTGGAGGGCAAGAATGTGCTGCCCCCGAACGGAGGCTCGGCCCCGAACTGCTCGAGTACCAGCTGCTCCATTGGGTTGTAGAACATCCCCCAACCGGAGCGAATGCTGGTTTTGCCGTTGGAGCCAAATATTTTGCCCAAGGCCCCACTGGTAAAACTCGGGCTGTAGGCAATGCCGATTCGAGGCGCGAAAGCCTTGTAGTAGGTCTGCGTCATGCCGGGGGGCACGCCCGGGTCTCCGGGAACAACCAGCCCGGTAGGCAGCACACCCGCCTCGGCGCAGGTGCTCACGCCAAAACTAGCTTGCTCGCCAGCGGTCAAGTAGCAGGGGTAAGCCTTCGAATTCTGCCCTGGGCGATACGTCTGCACGTGGCGCAGAACATCGGTCAGCGGCGTATCCAGTTCCCAGCGCAGTCCGTAGTTCAGCGTCAACGACGGCCGAATCTTCCAGCTATCCTGCGCGAACAGATAGACTCCAGTGCTGCGGACGTTCTCGCGCTGCGCCGATCCTTGCACATAACTGTCGGCAAGCCCCAGCAAGTAACTCGGATAGTTATCGCCGTACTGCACCGAGTTCGAGGTTGTCCCATTGAACGTGAACTGGCCACTCACGTTGTAGTAAAGTGTCTGGTCAAAACGAGAGCGGCGTGCGTCAGCGCCCAACTTCATCGTGTGATTGCCCTTCACCCAGGTCAAATTGTCCGACCACTGAAAAGAGTTACCAACCTGAGGCAGTTCTCCCTCCCAGCCGTTACCGGTCGCGAAGCCTCCGGCGACACTGACGAACGGTACGCCCGTGTGGTTGGCCGGCAGACCAGTTGTAATGCCAGCTTTGGCCGGATCGATGCCCGAGGTGGTAATCAGACCGGTGATGGCGGAGGAATCGGAATTGCCGTTGAAGCAGACCGCCTGCGCAGCGGGCGAGGAACAGGAAGCAGTAACGGCGCCGGTGGCCTGGGGGTGCTGGAAGGTCAACTGTCCTTCGCGCATGTAGGTGAAGCGCACCTCGTTGACCAGCGCGTTGCTGATGGTCCAGGTATGGCTGGGGTTGAACTGCTGGTAGCGCGCCCCTACGTTAGCCCCAAACCCGGGAACGTTCGCTCCTGAAGCCTGGAAGTTGTAAAACGGTTGAAAGTTCTTGTCGTCGGTGTAGTAATAGTAAAAGCTGAAGTTCTGATGGTCGTTGATGTGGTGATCGAGCCGCAGCGTGAACTGATCCTGATTGTCGGCGCTCGTGGGCACGGCCTGATAAGTGCCGTCCGTGCGGTTCGCAAGAGGCACGAACCGCAGCATGTCCGCGGCAACGGGGTCCATGCACGCGGCGGGGATGGTTGCGTTCCCGTTCGTGTCGGTGGGAAACACACTCGGGATTCCACTTAAATACGGGGAGCCCCAGTTAACGCCAGCGGCCGGTGTTGTACCGCCGAGTGCATTGATGGCAGCCGTGCAACCCGGCCTCCCGTTCAGAGCCTCGCCAACAAATGGATCGCTGATCTGGTTGGGCGTTACCCCGTCGGACCATGTCAAGGGGAAGCCGCCTGCGAATACGCTGCCGCCCTGCGCAACGGTGGGCCTCTCTTGTGCGATGGGTACGTTGACGATCTCGCCCGAAATCCCCTGCCGCAGCCGGCGTCCTTCATAGGACGTGAAGAAAAAAGTGTGGTCCTTCTTGAGTGGACCGCCGAAGGTGCCCCCGAACTGGTTTTGGTTGAACTGCGGCTTGACCGTATTGAAATACCCCTGGGCGTTCAGCACCTTATTGCGGAAATACTCATAGAAGTTGCCGTGCCACTTATTAGTGCCGGACTTCGTGATCACGTTCACGACCGCGCCCGAGTTGCGCCCGTACTCGGCATCGAACGTGTTGCTGATCACGCGAAATTCCTCGATGGCGTCTGGCGTAGGCTGAATCGTGGGCAGGTTCACGAACTGATCATTGGCATCGCCGCCGTTGACGCTGAAATTATTGGAGCGGTCGCGGCCCCCGTTGACCGAAACAGAGCCGGAACTGTCGCTTCCATAGAAAGTCCCGCCGCTCGATCCCAACTGCGACTGCACGCCCGGCTGCAACTGCAAAAATTGATACGAGTCGCGAGCATTGAGTGGAAGCTCGTTCACCGACCGGTTGTTCACGATCGCGCCCAGTTGCGTACTGGTCGTATCCACCAGCGGGGCTTCCGAGGTGACTTCCACCACTTCTTTGGTCTCGCCGATCTGGAGAACCGAATTAAAGGTGATGACCTGGTTCAACTCCAGGGCGATTCCCTTGCGGAGGTTGGTCTTGAATCCCGTCAAATCGAACGTAAGCGTATACGTGCCCACCGGAACTTCCGGGAAGCCGTAGTCGCCGCTGTCGTTGGTCACAACACTGCGGCTGATTCCGGTCGCTTCGTTGGTGGCGGTGACTTTCACTCCCGCCAGCACGGCGCCGCTTGGATCGGCGACGCGGCCGAGGATGCGTCCGCCGGTGCTCTGGGCAGACATGAGCGTGGAGCAGATCAGGCATAGGCTCAGGATCGAACTGAAAAAGACGAGCCAGCAAGACATCCGGGACGATTTTGACGACGGCATGGAACAGATCCTCCAGATCTCGGGGGGCAATTTTGTTAGATCCGATTCAGCTTGCGCGCAACACAAACCTTGCTATAATCGTGCAAGGTTAGAGACTCCGCAGCCCGCTGTCAAGCGGAAAGTGCTTTCCCCCTAGCTACCAAAATTCATAGGGGAAACTCATGTCGAGCGACGCAACAGTTTATCTCAAAATCGGTGACGTGGCCCGTCTTGTGGGGATTTCTCCGTCGGCGATCCGAGGATGGGAAACTGTGGGGCTGACGCGCCCCCACCGCACCAAGAGCCGGTATCGTCTTTACACCAACGACGACGTGCGCCTGCTGAAAAAAGCGCGTTACCTGCGCCAGGTCCGCGGACTGAACGCTGCCGCCATCGTGCAGATGCTGAAGCGCGAGGGCGCCATCAAACCCGCTGCCAGCAGCGGCGCTGCTTCGATTGGCCCTCGACTGCGCCGGTTGCGTACCCAGCGCGGCCTCGGCCTCGCCGAAGTCGCTTCGGCAGCCGGAATTTCGATTGGCTTCCTCAGCGCGCTCGAACGCTCGCAGATGAGCGCCTCCGTCGGCACCCTGCGCAGGCTAGCACGCTACTACCGAACCAACATCCTTGATTTTTTCGATGCCACGGAATTGAATACCCGATTGGTGCGCCCGCCCAAGCGCAAGGTGCTCGAAGCCGGTCCCGGCGTGCGCATGGAGTTGCTCGCCTGGGGCAACAAAGTAATGGAGCCGCACCTGTTCCGCATCGCGCCCCAGGCCGGCAGCGGCGAGTCGTACGCCCACGAAGGCGAGGAGTTCCTGTTCGTGCTGCGCGGAGAACTGAAGATCGCTCTTGCCAGCGAGGAGTACCATCTGAAGCGCGGCGACAGCTTTTATTTTGAGAGCGCCACGCCGCATCACTGGAAAAATCCCGGCCGGAGCGAGACCTGGCTGTTGTGGGTCAACACTCCGCCGACATTCTGAGTACCACAAAGAATCGAGACTATGCGCCTTCCCCAACCGCGTCTCTGCATCGCGTTCCTGCTTGCATCCCTGTTTTCGATCCCGGCTCTCGCGGAGTCGGATGCGCCCTCGCAACCCGCCGACGTGGACGTGATTGTTACCAACGCCCGCATTTACACTGTGAATCCGCAACAGAAGTGGGCGGAGGCGATCGCGGTTCGAGGCGGCAAGATCGTCGCGGTCGGCGATCGCGACCAGGTCGAAGCGCTGCGCGGCCCAGCCACAAAAGTGATCGATGCCGGCCAGCGACTCTTGTTGCCGGGTTTCACCGACTGCCACATTCATTTCATGGATGGCTCACTCGGCCTAACGCGCGTTGATCTGAACGACGCGACCACCGTCGCCGAAATCCAGAAGCGCGTCAAAGCCTACGCCGACGCTCACCCCAAAGAACCGTGGATCCAAGGAATGGGCTGGACCTATCCCACGTTCGGGCCCTCCGCGCTTCCGAATAAAAAGATACTCGACGACGTCGTGCCCGACCGTCCCGTGTATCTGGTCGCGTTCGACGGCCATAGTTCATGGGCCAATAGCAAGGCGCTCGCCATGGCGGGCATTGATCGCAACACGCCCGACCCGCCCAACGGAAAAATTGTCCGCGACGAAAACGGCGACGCCACGGGCGCGCTGAAAGAAGCGGCCGGCGATTTGGTGGGATCGAAGACTCCTGTGCCCACGCGCCCCGAACGCCTGGAGGCGCTGCGCAAAGGCATTCGCGAAGCCAACCGTGCGGGCCTGGTGCGCGTGCACAGCGCTGGCGGGGATTTCGAATACCTCGATCTCTTCGACGAATTGCGCAACCGCGGGGAGTTGACGCTGCGCTTTTACGTCTCGTACTTTCTCAACCCGCCCGGCCTGACGCCGCAATCCACTGCGCTCATCGAAAACGCCCGGCGGCAATACAATTTTAAAGACGACTGGATCGCGGGCGGCGTCGTGAAAACCATGCTCGACGGCGTGGTCGAGGCCCATACCGCCGCCATGCTGGCGCCCTACACCGACGATCCGACGCAGAGCGGCAAACTCTTCTGGGACCCGGACAAGTACAAAGCCACCATCGCCAATCTCGACGCGCGCGGCCTCCAGATTTTCACGCATGCGATCGGCGACAAGGCAGTGCGCCTGGCGCTCGACGCCTACCAGAACGCCGCCGAAGTGAATCACACAAAAGATGCCCGCCCGCGCATCGAGCACATCGAGACCATCGCAGCCGCCGACGTTGACCGCTTCGGCAAGCTCGGCGTCGTTGCCAGCATGCAGCCGCTGCATTCCTATCCCGACGACGACACGCTGAACATATGGGCGCGCAACATCGGACCCGAGCGTGCCTCGCGCGCCTGGGTCTGGCGCAGCATTCAGGAGAAGGGCGGAGCGCTCGCCTTCGGCAGCGACTGGCCGGTCGTCACGCTGAATCCCTGGCCCGGCGTGCAGACCGCCCTCACCCGTCAAACTTCGGAAGGAAACCCACCCGGCGGGTTCGTTCCGCAGCAGCGGTTGAGCCTTGAAGACACCATCCGCGGCTACACGCTGGGCGCGGCCTTCGCCGGGCGCCGTGAAAAAACGGAGGGCTCGCTCGAACCGGGCAAGCTCGCCGACTTCATCTTGCTCGACCGCGACCTGTTCAAGATCGAGCCCTCGGAAATCGGCAAGACCGAAGTCCTGATCACCGTCGTCGGTGGCAAAATCGTTTACCAGTCGCCAAATTGGAAGGACCCCGGCCCTACCGACAAGAGCGCGGCGGGAAAAAAGTGATGGAGAAACAAATCATGTCGCGCCTTATGACCGTTTCACAGATAGCGTAAACCGGCATTCGCACCGAGTAGAGGCTGGCAACTCAAAACCAGCGCGGTGCATTGACGGTTTCCCCTGTGCTCCTCTGTGCCCCCTGTGGTTCAAGCTTTTCTCTCTCCCCGCAATCCCCTATGAGGCACACCGGCAAAATAGAACCTGGCCCCGTAGCCGTCCGCCCATTGCTTTAATCGAGGCTGCTCTCGACTGGCAGCGGCATGTCCAGGTGGGCGAGGTGAGCATCGCCCTCGGGCGCATCGAGGCGATCGTAGGGCCGAAACAGGACGGCGTAGAACAGGCCGGTGGCAACCACGGCCATCGTGCCTACAATCATTCCGTAGTTGCGATACCAGGGATCCTGAGGCGTGCGCGGCCATACCATATTGATGATGGCCAGGACACCATAGGTGAGCGCCGCCAGGTTGACCGGCCACGCCCAGACGCCCAAACGAAACTCCCCGCTTGGTTTCCAGCCCTTCGCGCGCGCGATCAGGGCTCCCAAAACAATCATCTGGAAGGCGACGTAGATTCCGGCGGAGCCAAACACGATAATGGTCTTAATCATTTCCTCAAGAAACAAGCCTGCAATCGCAATGCAGGCCGGCACCGTGCCGGCAACCAGCAGGGCGATGACCGGAACTCGAGTGCGTTTGGAAAGCGTGCTGAGCTGGGCGCCGCCAAAGATCATGCGATCGCGGCCATAGCTGTACAACAGGCGGCTGGTAGCAGCCTCCAGACTGATCAGGCAAGAAAAGAATGAAACCATGACCACCGCAATGACCGCCCGCAGCCCGATCGGGCCCACGGCGGCGCGCAGGGTGGTAGTCACTGGATCCGCATCCTGGCCCGACAGCGCGGCGTTCAAATCGGGTATTGCCAGCACCAGGGCCAGGCAAACCAGCATGGCGGCGAACCCACCGATATAGATGGTCATGCGCATGGCCTTGGGAATGGCGCGGCCGGCGTCCGGGGTTTCCTCGGCGAGGTCCCCACAGGCTTCAAAACCGTAGTAACAGAACATAGCGGCGACGCTCGACGCCAGGAACGCTGGGAAATAATGTCCATTGCTGCCCAGGCCGGAACTTTGGAACAGGACCCGGAAGCTCTGGTGACGGGCCACGACCAGCAGGTAGCTCCCCACCACGACCGCGCCCAGCAATTCGCAAATGAATCCGAACATGGCGACCCGCGCCAGCAGCTTCGTGCCGCTGACGTTCAGAGCCGTAGTCCCGACGATCATGGCGACCGCGATCGCGACTTCTCCGCCCTGGCTTACCTTGATGCCGAGAAGCTGGGCTACATAAGGAGCTCCTCCCACGGCCACCGCCGCAATGGTGGTACACAAGGCGCACAGGTAGACCCACCCCGCCATCCAAGCCCACCGCTTTCCCACCAGCCGTCGGGCCCAGGGATAGAGACCGCCGGCAATGGGAAACTGCGAGACAATCTCTCCGAACACCAAGGCGACCAACAGCTGTCCCAGCCCGACGAACAAATAGCTCCAGAACATGGGCGGACCGCCCGTGACGATGGCAAAGGCGAAAACGGTGTAGACGCCGACTACCGGCGACAGGTAGGTGAACCCGAGCGCGAAGTTCGACCACAGGCTCATGGAGCGATCAAACTTGGAGTCATAGCCGAGGGCTTCGAGTTGAGCGGAGTCTCGCTCTGCCGTGGTTGCCTTTGTTGTCATAAAGATCCTTTCCTGACTTGGGCCCCGAAAAATTCCGGGAGCCGCCAGACATTTGCGCCGGGGGCAGGCTGGCAACTCAATCTAGGGTTTCCCCCGTGCTCCTCTGTGCCCCCCGTGGTTCAAGCTTTTCCTTTCTACCGCAACCCCCTCTGATGAACCCTCGAAAACGTCCAGCAAGGAGTCGCCTACGATTCCGCGTCACTTGGCATCGCTGGGAGGGGTTGGCAAAACCCCGACCTGGCGCATGATTGTAGCCACATCGTAGAAATCGAGGCAGCGGGATATTTTGCCATCGCGCACGTCGATCACGCTGACGCCTCGCACGGAAAACTTCTTTCCCGTCTTGAACACGTCCTTATCGGTACCGCTAAACATCCATTCGACGGTTCCGTGGCCGCCGTGGACATTGGCGCGCAGCAGCTTGAGTTCGAGATCGGGGACGCCTTCAAATTCGGAGACGGCAAACTTGCGCAGTTCGGCGCTGCCGTGACTGACCTCGCCGAACGCTACGTCCTCGTAGAAAATGTCGTCGGTGAACAAGGGAACCATTTTGTCCGGGCTGCGGGAATTCCACGCCGCAATCAACTTTTCAGCCACGGCAGAGTCGCGATCGCTGGCGGGCTTGCCCTCGGGCGGGGCCGCAATCGCCGGCAGAACCAGCATGGCCAGCAGGATGGCGCCCGTTAGAACTCGCTTCATATTCATTCCCTCCAATCGGACAGGAGCGGCCTAAAACCTTGCGCGATTATAGCAATGTTATGAAAGAGCGCAAGCGTTCTCTGGGCTCGAACTTGGGCGGGAACGAAATCACCGTCAGCTTCTTCCTGATCGGCCGCGACAACACGCTGCCGCTCGAAATCTGGGGACGGCTGCGGCGCGGCGTTACTCCGGAGATCAACGCGATCTCGACCATCATTTTTGTGTTCTCGCTGATTGCGATTGTGTTCTGGTATCGGCTGCGCACTCGGGCGGAAGTGACTCCGGAAATCGGCGCGGAGTTAGTCGAAACTGCCGACCACTAATGTTGCATCGAGTAAATTCGCAGTTCTCGCCGCTGCGAGGAACAGCTGAACAGTTGCTATCCAGCCCCTAAAGGGGCATCTGGTCTTAAACGGCTTGCGGCATCGCTAAAGCGATGCCCTGATACGAACCTGGGCTTTCGGCAAACACTCCTTCAGCAAACTGTGAAGCCGTGCCCTTCCTGTTTCCGATTCAAACCGCGAATCGCCGCGGCTGCTCGCAGGCTTGAATTGTTCCAGGCGGCAAGCGATTGGGGTCGCTTGACGCGGTCGAGCCGGAATCGTCCTGGGCAGTCGCACTCGCCTCTGACGATGCTGGGGCTGACTCTTGCTTATTCTGCTGGTTATTCTCCTGGATCTTCTCCCGATTCATACGAGCGAGGTTGGAAGACGCGACCTGCAGGGCGTAGAGCATCACGCTAGCCTTCTTGGTGTCGAGGCGGCGATGGAGCATATGTTCGCAGACCTGCGAAATTGCTAATTGGATCGAGCTGGCATCCTCAAGAACGGGAAGGAAAAAGGGCGCGGCAGGGAACGCGGCAGAAGTGCTGACGTCGACTTGCACTGGGCAATACCGTTCGTGGAAGTAGCAAAACTTGCGATTGCGTAAGGCGGGAGATCCGCATCGCGTTCCATTCAATTTCATGTGCTGGCAAAGTGCAGCTGGATCAGTTGACATTATGATTGCTCCGAGATCAGCTGGCAGCTCTCGGCTGTCAGCTGTTTTATGAATGCGTTGGCACCATGGATGGGATCTACCCACCCCCCTATGTTTTTGATCTATTGGAATCATGGGGTTAGCGCCAAAATATTGAGATTAAGGGACTTATATGGAAAATATTCAGGAATAAGGACTTAGCCGGTAAATCCTTGGCTTCACCTCAGGATTTCGGTTGCGGCTCCCCGCTCCTCCACCCCGCCACGCGAAAACCGCGCGTGTCGGGGGGCCCCGGCTCCGCTCACGCCCGCTAAACACCTCGAGTTGTCAAAGAGCGCCGAAAATGGTTTTGGAGAGGAACCGTCTCTGGAGACGGGCACACCTCTCGATGCTGCACTATCAGGGTAGTGTCGCAGTAGTTGTGGTTGGAGTCTGTGATGACCGTACAAGCGAAATGTGATGAAAAAGGTTCGGGGATTAAGGGTTGGATTGGATGTCCGGCGAGAGATGCCATCAAGGTTCGTTTCCACTGCGCTACACTGCAGAAGGTAAAGGTGATGGAGGATGCGGAAATGTTTGCCGACGTAAAGGCCTACGATGTCGCAAAGGGGCGTCTGGAAGATGGCGAGGACGAACTCATACCACTGGAGATCACCGAGCGCAGACTGAGAGGAGAGCCCGCGCTCCGTATTTGGCGCGAGCACCGCAAGCTCACTCAGGAGCGGCTCGCAAAGAAGGCGAAGGTATCGCGCGCGCTGATCGCGGCGATTGAGACCAAGCGCAAGGCTGGGTCTGTCGGTACGTGGAAGAAGCTAGGCGCTGCGCTTGATTTGAGCTGGGAGCAACTGGCGTAGCGTCGGCGAACCGTCCGCGTAAGGCGGAGTGGAACGGTGTCGGCTGTTCGGNNAAAAGCGCGAGAAGTGGCGCACCCCCAGTTATTTTGATCAGAGACAAACCCGCGTTATATTTTCTCGTTAAGGTGGCCCACCCGCCAAACCCGCGTTAGACTTTCCCGTTAAAGTGGCCCACCCGCCGTTGAATCAAGAGCACTCCGGTGTGGGCTGTCCGGCCGCCCACTTCTCGAAAAGCGCGAGAAGTGGGGCACCCCCACAGTTTCTCTGCCAATGCCGTAGAAACCCGCGCTATACTTGCCCGCTGGAGATGTGGGCCACCCGCCACGAGCTGAAAGATTGGTGGCAAGCCGCCGGCTACAATCTCTCGGTCTGTTGAACACCATTTGGATCTTGTCGGGCCCGCACCCTCTGCTTTTGAGCCGGGTGCCGCAGTGTATCGTAGAGGAACCTCAGGGGCTAAAGCCCGCTTCTTTATTGGCTCTGGGCGGCACGGCTGAAGCCGTGCCCTTCCCGTTCGTGGAAGAGGTTAAGGTCTTTCCGCAGCGCTGAAGCTGAAGCGCTGCGCCACCCAAAAGCAAGTGCGGCGTGGCCCGCTGCTTGCGCCTTAACTCGATCAAACGATCAAGAAGCGCTACTTGGCCGATTTCACCGAGGTCAGCATCTCGCGCCGCAGGATGGCGTTGATCCGGGACTGGTAGCCCTTTCCCTGAGCCTTGAGCCAGTCCAACACATCGGCATCGACGCGGGTTGTGATCTGGCGCTTGCGCGGGCGATAGAAGTGGCCGCGCCGGGCGTTCTTCCACTGTTCCTCCGTCATTTCGGGGATATCGCTGGTATCGATCTCGCTGTCCGGACGAGTTGCCAGCGCCTTCAGACTGGCCCGCCGCTTTTTCGTCAACGGCGGCAGCCTGTCCAATGTGTAGCTAACTATTTTCGTCTTCATAGCGTCGCCTCTCTTTCCGAGTCGCGGGTCGAGCCGAGATGATGCGAATGACGTCGACCGATTTACCGTAATCTGTGCCGTCATCGCGTTCTTCTCTGACGGTGTGGGCCACGGTGAGAAGGAGCAAGTCCCCGACGAGACCAAAAGTCTGCCAACGGAGTTCGCCACCCTCGACGCGGTCCTGCACTGACACATACAGCGGATCGCGGAATACCTGGCTAGCTTCCTCAAAAGTCACGCCGTGTTTGCGCCGATTGGAGAGGTTCTTGGCCTCGTCCCACTCGAAGCGAATACTTTCCACTCAATTAGTGTAATTACATATTTGTAATTATTCAAGAGCGAAATGCGGTAATGAACGCAATTTCTTGTCCTTGCTGCCGCGGGCAAACAGCAGGTCCTTCGCTTCGCTCAGGATGACAAAATTATTGTGGATGACAAACTATTAAGACGTAGCAAGCAACCCCCCGGCCATCCGCCATAGTAAAGTAGTAGTAAGCCCCAATTTGCAGTCCTGAGGAGTTTTCAATCTGAACCCAAGTATTCGCAACATCGCCATTATTGCCCACGTGGATCACGGCAAGACCACGCTGGTTGACGCCATGCTCAGACAGAGTGGCACTTTCCGCGACAACGAGACCGTTGCCGAGCGCGTTATGGACTCGAACGATCTGGAACGCGAGCGCGGCATCACTATTCTTGCCAAGAACACGGCTGTGTTTTACGCGGGCGTAAAGATCAATATTGTGGACACACCCGGCCACTCCGATTTTGGCGGCGAAGTGGAGCGCGCCCTCAAGATGGTGGACGGCGTCATGCTGCTCGTCGATGCCAGCGAAGGCCCGCTGCCGCAGACTCGCTACGTGCTCAGCAAGGCACTCGAAGCGAATCTCCAGCCGATTGTCGTCATCAACAAGATCGACCGGCCCGACGCCCGTCCGCAGGAAGTTCTCAACGAGGTTTACGACCTCTTTATCGATCTCGACGCCAAGGAAGAGCAACTCGACTTCCCCATCCTCTACACCAATGCCAAGGCGGGCACCGCCGCCGTCCATCAGGGAGCAGCCGGCGAGGACCTGCGTCTGCTGTTTGAGTCGATCATCGACACCATTCCCGCGCCGCAAGGAGACGCGAACGGCCCGCTCCAGATCCTCGTCGCGAATCTCGACTACAGCGACTACCTTGGCCGCCTCGCCATTGCCCGCGTTTTTTCTGGGACCATGAAGACTGGAGAAGACGTCGCTATCGCCAAGCGCGATGGCTCGCTGCACAAGACAAAAATCACCAAGCTCTTCAGCTTTTCCGGCCTCAAACGCACCGACATTACGGAAACGACTCTGGGCGACATCATTGCCGTCGCTGGCGTCGAAGGCATCACGATTGGCGAAACTATTACCAGTGCCGAGAATCCCGCGCCGCTCCCGCCCATCATCATCGACGAGCCGACGATTGCCATGCTGTTCACCATCAACACGTCTCCGTTTTGCGGACGCGAAGGCAACTACGTTACGTCGCGCAACCTGCGCGAGCGCCTGGATAAAGAGCTGCTCACCAACGTCTCGCTGCGCATGGAAGAGACCGGCAGCACCGACTCGTTCAAGGTTCTCGGCCGCGGCGAATTGCAGCTTTCCATTCTGATCGAGATGATGCGCCGCGAAGGTTACGAACTGATGGTCGGCAAGCCCGAGATCGTCACCAAGCGCATCGACGGCAAGCTCATGGAACCGGTCGAACACCTCACCGTCGATGTTCCCGAGGAATTTGTCGGCGTGGTCATGGAACATGTCGGGTCGCGCAAAGGTGAAGTCGCCAACATGCACAATCACGGCTATGGGCGCGTGCGCGTCGAATTCCGCGTGCCCAGCCGCGGACTGATCGGACTGCGCAGCACGCTCCTCACCGACACGCGCGGCACGATTGTCATGAACGCGCTTTTTGACGGATACATCGAGTGGCAGGGCGAAATCCCGCATCGCCCGACCGGCGCGCTGGTCGCCGACCGGCCCGGGGTTACGACCTCCTACGCTCTCTATAATCTGCAGGAGCGTGGCACACTTTTCGCCGGCCCCGGCGTGGACGTCTACGAAGGCATGATCATCGGTGAGAACGCGAAAGACACGGATCTCGATGTCAACATTGTGCGCGAGAAGAAGCTGACCAACATGCGCGCTTCAACCTCCGACGAAGCGATCCGCCTGGTCCCGTACCGCAATCTCAATCTCGAACAGGCCATCGAATTCATCGCCGACGATGAGTACGTCGAGGTCACGCCGAAATCTCTGCGCCTGCGCAAGAAGATTCTGCAATCGAATAGGCGAAAGAAAGGCTCGCTGGCAGCGGTCGAAGGCTGATCGTTGACTTGCTGTGACTGCGGCAACTGCCGAGCTGCGCTCGGCTTGGACGGGCGAGGCGCCCGTCCCCACACGAGCAACCTGGATTCGCGAGAATGAAGCGAAGCGCACCCAAGGACGAGGCGGAAGGCAAGAAGAACCTTCGCATGTTCCTCATCCCGTGCAGTTGCGGCGCCAGCTTTGCCGTTGCCGAGGACTACGACCGCAGGGGAATGCACATCCGCAGCTTCATTCCCTGCCCCAACTGCGGCAAGCGTCACGACCCGCGCAATCGGCTGCTGACTCTCGACTACCAGGATGAACGCTTCTGGAAAGTCGGCGGCTGCTAGAGCATCGGGTCATCTGGCGATCGGGTGATCGGAGGTTCGGCTGTGACACGATGGCCCGATCACCCGATCTGACGACGAGCCATTTGAAGGCGACCCGCGAAGGTTGTAGACTCACAGTATCCGCAGCGCGCCCGTAGCTCAGCTGGATAGAGCGGCAGCCTCCGGAGCTGTAGGTCGGGAGTTCGAATCTCTCCGGGCGCACCAGTTTTCTCAGCGGTTGCTTTCCTCCTTAGCAGGCTCCAGACCAGCAGTTAGCGAGCGCCCAGCAGGATCACCGTCTCTGTCGCAAAGGTGCCCCGCAGAATGCCGATGCGAACCTTCCCGGATTTGTCCGACAGTTCAGCGGCCAGCTCCATCGGCGTCCGTACCGCTTTGCCATCCACTGACTTGATTAGATCGCCGGCGTGCAGGGATGCCATCTCCGCGACGCTTCCCAGCTCGATCTCCAGAATTTTCGCTCCGTCGAATTCCTGGGGCGCAACCACGACGCCGAGCGAATGGATCGGCATCCCGCGACTCGGCGCACTCGCCGGTTGCTGAGCCGGTGGCTGAGCAGGTCGCTGAGCCGGCTTATGGACGGCCACAGTCGAGGGTTGAGTCTCGGAGGGTTGAGTCTCAGACGAAGCAGACTTGGACTTATGCCAGGGTCGCGTCCAAGAACGATGAGACTCGGACTTCTCCTTGGGCTCCTTCGGAGGCTTGGGCTCACTCGGAGGAAAATTACCGCCAAATCGAAAAGCGATTCCGCCCGAGACGCGGAAGTTGCTTTGGTTGGAAGCGTTGAAGCTGTTCAGGTGACGGGCGTAGATATAATCGGCCGGCCCCAACTGAACTCCGACGTGACGAAAGAACCAATAGTCAAGGCCACCACCAGCAGCTATCGCCACCGACGTGTCTGACACGGTAGTCCCGGAGACTGCAAGAATATCCGCGCAGTCTTGACCAACCAGGCCGTGTACAAAACCCGTGAACCGGCTGGAGCGATCTCCAACCGTGAAGCGCGGTCCAAACATGTAGGAGAGATTGCTGCATTTCAAACCCGAAACACCACCGCAATCGCTAAGGTTGTGGCCGCTGAAGTCTGCCTCAGCACCAAAGTGATGAAACAGGCCGACAGAGGCGGAAAAATCCCAGCCATTCAGCTTCAGCCGCTGAGAGGTCGTTTCCCCGCTCGACGGCACGTCAAAGTTGAGGTACGAGTAGCCGCCGAATACATCGACTGCCGGAATGTTCTGAGCGGAAGCGATGCCTAGAAGAAAGAGAGCTGCCAGAGCGATGCGAACTAGTTTTTCCATGTTCCTTACTGCGCCTCCAGAGAATGCAAAAACGGCACAACTGACCGAATACAGGATCGAACTGGCAACCAAGGTCTGACCGGGACCAGCCTCGCCAGGAACGATGTACTCTCCTGGTCGGGACTTGTCGTACGTCAACCCTTGCATGGGATTGTGGCGACTGGTTATTGTAATTGGCGAGTGGGAAAAAGGAAAATGGGACCAAACGCGCCTGCGCATGGCGCTCGTCGAACTTGCACGGGAGGAAGCCGCCAAATTCCTCTTACGCCCACCGGAAACTGGCCCGTTACAACGGTTCGCGATCCACGGAGCCACTCGATGCGATCACGCCCTCAGCACTCAAGAAGCTTTTTGCCTCCTCAAAACTGACACCAAAGGAAAGGCCGCGAAATTTTCCGTTTCCCGCCAGCGTGAGAATTCCCAGAACTTCTCCATCGCTGGAGATGACCGGACTGCCGCTCATGCCCTCGACGGCGGTAATGTCGGTCGCGAAGTCGCAACGGCATCCATCCTGGCGCTGGTAGTTCTGTCGCCCCGTTATATGCCCGCTGCGGGTCAGCGGCAGCATGCCCCAACCGGTGAAGGCCGTAACCCACACCGGTTCGCCGGACGTGGCCGGACGCAGCCGGATCCGAGCCGCACGGAGATAGCCCCAGTCGCGTCCATTCTCTGCCGGATGAATGCGGCACACCGCCATATCCAGTGGCTGGTTCAGGTGGCAATCTCCCAGCAGGAAGGCGCGCAATCGCCCGGCGTGGATCCATTCTTCATCCGGGACCATCACACTGAGCGTGCAATCGGAGCGCGCCTGGAGAATGACGTGCGCGGCCGTAAGCAACGTGCCGCCGGAATCGGCGATGACCCCGCTGCCGCGAACGCGCGTGCGGGCGGCACGATTGTTCTCGGTGCACAGCAGCGGGACGGCGGCTCTCAGGGCGGGCGGAGGCGCCAGCTGAGCTGCGGCCGCTTGCGGAAACGCCGCTTCACACAGCAGCGACCCGAGAAGCACCGCGAAAATGCTTCGGCACCAGACCATGCTTCAGGATACGCCTGGCTTGATCGACCGCGTTTCCTACATCAACCCCTAGCCGTCGGAAGTCAGCTTCCCATTTTGGAACAATTTCACCGAAAATCGTCACACCGGCCCCGCCCATCCATCACTGCAAACCTTCTGGCTCCGTTATACGCTGCCAGCCGATCCCGCAGACAGGACCAGACAAAAGTCTCGCGGAACCAATTTCACAATTCCAAGAACGAAAGGAGACTTTCCCATGTTCGCACGCATCCTTGAGTTCGTTCCGCTGATGGAGAAGAAAGACGAATTCATTCGCGTCGTAAAAAAAGAGGTCCTTCCCATTCTGAAGAAGCAGAATGGATTCCTCGAAATCCTTCCCCTTGTGCCCGAGAACAAGACCGAAAAAATGCTGGCGGTCACCCTCTGGACCGACAAGAAGGAGTTCGAGCGCGATGAGAACGAGTGGTTCCCCAGGGTCGAGCAGATCCTCAAACCCTATCTGGCCACTCCCTCGACGCGAAAGCTCTACACGCTGGAGACCACGCTCTGCGAGCACTTCGAAAAGACGTTGATCGCCTAAGCACAAGAACCATCGAGTAACTCGGGCCGGAGCAACCAGATGCCCCGGCCTTTTCGCCTCCGCAGTTGCAAGCCGTTTCAGCTTGACCTCCCGCCAGGGGAAAAATGCCGCGCAGACTCACTCCATATTCCTGTCTCCCACTCGACCTCTTTTGCATCGCTATTGTACGTTCGTAACTCTCCGTTCCCTCTAAAGTCATTCCCCATACAACCGATGAAGTTTGAAGGGCGGCAAGTTGAGCCCCTGTGGTGATGTAACGGAAATGTGCGATCGGGAGAAAACATATGTCAACAGCGGCAGTTTCCAGCTTATCGATTTTTCAGGAGATCCAGAGCTTCTACCAGAACCGTCAGGCCGACCTTAAGCAGCTCGGCAGCGCTCTTCAAAGTGGGGATCTGAACGGCGCTCAGCAAGCCTACAAAGCCATGGCTGTGCTCGGGGAGGGCGGGCCCTTCGCCAATTCCGAACCGTTTTCCAAGTCCAGCCGCGCCCAGGCTTTCGATGCCATCGGCGAGGCCTTACAAGCTGGGGACTTGGCGCGAGCGCAGGCATCCTTTGCTACGCTTGCCGGCAGCCTAAGAAATTCGGCGACTTCAGCGCAGGCGACTCCGGCCGCAGTCGTAAACCTCACCAGCACGCAGCCCAGCAGCGCCACCACAACCGCCACCGCGTCTTCGATCTACCAGCAACTGCAAACCTACCGGCAGCAGCGGCAAGCCGATCTCGCCCAACTCGGACAGGCCCTGCAATCCGGCGACCTCGCCGGAGCCCAGTCGGCCTTCAACACCCTGACCGCACTCGGCCAGAGCGGCCCCTATAAAAATGGGCAAACGTTTGCGAGAGCCGATCGCGCCCAGGATTTCCAGGCCATCGGTCAAGCGCTGCAATCCGGCGATCTCGCCGGAGCCCAGTCGGCCTTCGCAAGTCTTGCCGGCACCTTCAGCAAGCAAAGCCAGCAGGCCCAGTCGGCCATCTCAGCCTACAATTCCGGCGTTACGGAGATCGTCATCAACCTGGGCGGCGCGTCCAGCACCAGCGCCTCGGGTGGATCAACAACACCGGAACTCGTCGTCAACCTCGGCCAGGGAAGCGGTTCTCCCGAAGAGGTCACGATCAATGTCGGCAGCGGCAGTTCAGGAGCGCAGGTCACTATTGACGCAATGCAGGGACAGAACGGCAGCTCCGCCGAGCAAGTCACCATCAATCTCAACCAGCAGAATAACAACAACTACGAGCTCGTTCTGAACCTGCTCAACTCCACCGCGGCGAGTCAGACTCAGAGCAGCTCCAGCAATGCCCTAAGTGTGAACGCATAGTTCCGCGGGCATAGTTCTGTACGTCGTACGCTCCGCACGAAGCCCCAAACCATGGGGGCGTTTCGGAAATGTCTCCACCCGAAACGCCCCTGCACTTTTGCCTCACTCGCGCCTCCCCAGTTTCGCCCCACTCCGAAGCCGCGCTATGACATCTTCCAGACGCCAATGGAAAGAGATTGCCGCTCACTCCGCGCGGCCCGCCGCCAGTCGCTTCGCCTCAATCTGCTCCCGCGCTGCATCCGTATCCCGCCCCAACTTAAGATAGGCATTGCTCAGGGCCAGGTGCGGCTCCGGCGCTTTGGGTTGAAGTGCCGCCGCTTTCTTCAGCTTCGGCAGCGCGGCCGCGGCGTCTCCCGAGAGCATCAGAACCCGCCCCAGAAGCAGGTTGGCGGCGTAGTGGTCTGGAGTGATTTCGAGAACCTTGTCGCACTCCTTGATGGCGTCCGGCATGCGGTCCGTGCGGGTATAGGCGGTCGCCAGCAAGAGGTGCGCTTTCTCCCAGGACGGCGCCTTGGCCTCCACATTCTCGAACTCGGGCACGGCCGCCGCGAAATCCTGGGTTGCGAGCAATGCCTCGCCCAGTTGGAAATGCGCCTCGGCCGAATCCGGACTCAACTCCACGAGCTTGCGCAGCACCGGCACTGCCTTCGCATAGTCCTTCATCAGCATCAAGCACTGGCCCAGTTTCGTATAGAGAAGCGCCATGCCGGGTTCTTTGGCAATCAACTGCTGCAGCAGAGGAACGGCTTCCTCGAAGTGCCCATCCTCCGCAAGGAAGTTGGCTCGGTGGATCAAGTTCCCAATCTCGATTTTGTCCTTGGGATCGGCGCCCAAGCTCTTGTTGGCCGGCCTCGAAACGTTGCTATCCGTGGCGACATACCCCAGCGCCGCCAGCTTCTCCTGCGCTTCCGGATCCACGACCAGCTTGGGCAATTCTCTGGCACTGCTCGTCTTCTGCAGGAAGGCATCCAATTGGCCCGCCAACGTGCCGGTCACCGCCGCGGATGTCGAGGACAGATTGTGCTCGGCCTTCGGGTCCGCCGACTGGTCATACAACTCCCGGCGCGGCGCCTCAATGTACAGATACTTTCCCGTTCGCAGTGCGCGCAGGGAACTCCATCCATACGCGCGGTGCGCATACTCCGTCTCCGCGTAGGCCGGCCTGTCCTGCGATGTCTCCGAGGCCCCGACGTTTTCGGCGGGCACCGGCTTCATCATGCCCAGCAGCGATTCCCCTTGCACTTCCTTTGGAACCGGGATCCCCGCCGCCTGCAAAATAGTCGGCAGCACGTCCACCAGCCCAACCCGGTTCTCAATTCGTTTCCCCGCCGAACTCCCACCCGGCAACTTAATCACCAGTGGCACATGAATGGTTTCATCGTAGAGAAAGAATCCGTGGAAATCTTCTCCGTGATCCCCAAGCGATTCCCCGTGATCGGCCATCACGGCAATCACTGAGCCATCGTAGAGTCCACGCGCCCGCAACTGGCTGAGCAATTTCCCCACTGCGGAATCCGCATATGCAATCTCACCGTCATACGGTGCCGCAGCGTATTTGCTCTTGTAAGGTTCCGGCGGATCGTACGGATCGTGCGGATCGTAAAGATGCACCCACATGAAGAACGGCCCACGCCGGTGCGCCTTCAACCAGGCCAGAGCGTGCCCCACCACCTCGCCGCCACGGCGCTCCGTCGAGCTGTAACGATCTTCTCCTGGGTACGGGTTATGGAAGCCGGCGTCGTAGGTGTCGAATCCCCGGTCAAAGCCGCGCGCCAGCCCTACCCCCGGGTCGAGAACCATGGCACCGATAAATGCCGCGGTACGATATCCTTTGGCTCGCAGAATTTCGGGAGCATAGGGCAGGTCCTTCCCCAGCGGCACCTGAAAATCCTTTACCTGGTGGAACTGCGGATACGTACCCGTAAGAATGGTGGCGTGCGACGGCGCAGTCAGCGGCACCTGGGAGTAAGCGCGGGTGAAAACCACCGACTGGCGAGCCAAAGCATCCAGATTCCGCGTCAAACCACGCTTCGAGCCCAGGAACCCCATACGGTCGGCTCGGACCGTGTCCAGCGTGATGAGGATGACGTTCGGAGGCAGAGCCGTGCCCGCCAGCGCGCTCGCCGCCAGCCAGACAACGCACACCAACTGACGAATCACGGACATGGGAAAAAGTTTATCACTGGAAAATCTGAGACCTGATACCCGCTCTGCTCTCTTCTAGAGCGGATCCACAAACGATGTACCCGGGTGGCAACCGGCGAGCTTGGCTCGCCCGCCCGGGTCTTGAGCTTTCTTGTGTGGGGACGGGGCTTTGCCCCGTCCAAGCGGGGCGTAGCCCCGCTTCCACGGTAGTCGAAGGAGGGCGTCCGGGCCTACGTGATTCTGGAACAGGGTACAGCAATCGTGAATATGGTCTAGCGATCACTTCTGCGAACCGCCAGCCGGTGGCTTCTTGGCTGCCGCAGGAGCCTTGGGTGCTTTCGGTTCGTCTTTTTGCGGGAGCGCTTGGCAAGACTTGGGATGTATGAAAAGGGTCGGATCCTGGGGACCCAAAACCACATTCTTGTATCGAACCGTCGCATTGTGGCCGCCGGCACGCTGAAAATCAATTCTTATCGGAAAACCTTGCAGATCTTCCGCCTCCCAAAATCTCATCTTGAGGGGAGAGGCCCCAGGTTTCGGCGAAGAGACTGTAATGTCCTCAATCTGGCAGGAATGGCCGTCCAGCGCCTCTTTCCCGGCAGCGACACGCTCCACCGTGTAGCCCGGCTTCGCGGCTTCGAATGGGGCGGCGCGGAAAAACGGATGGGTGTCATGCATGCAGGGCCCCGTTGAGACCCCGTAGGTTTCGAGCGTGGTCAAATCTGTGATCAAGTAGCCGTGTCCCTCGGGGCCTTCCATTCTCATAAGCTTGCCGGAACGGTAAATATGCGCTTCCGCGGTGCCTTCGCCCATTTCCATTATGCTTCCGACCATCACGGCGGAAAAATCCGTGAACGAGTCGAGCGGATACTGGGTTTTTGCAGGCGCCGCAGTCTGCCCAGCCGCCCCCTGGTCTGCCGCAGGAGTCTGTCCAGCCAAGCCTTGTTCTTTCGGTGCCTGTTCTTTCGGCGCCTGCGCGTGCAAGTGCGCCGTGAGGCAACCGATCAACAGGATGACTCCGATCAACCGAACCATTTCATTTCCCCCAAGTTAGACAAGGTCAGACAAGGTTAAACGATCAACTCAACATTACAGAAAAAAGGCCACGCCGTAAATCGACGTGGCCTTCCACAAACAAAAAGATCAACTACTGCTTCTTTGGATTGGCCGTAGCGGCGCCGAAAGAGGTCTTCACCGGACCAACAGGATGCGAAGCGCCCAGCGTTTTGGTGAGGTATCCCCAGTTGCCGAGGTAGTCTCCGCCGCCGCCGCAGGTGTAATAGAACGACCAGCCCCACGCCGGGTATCTCGGCTTATAGGCTGTCGCCTTGGTTACCCAATCGATCTGGCAGCCGGACACACCCAGGTACTGCGCATCGAACGTGCTGTCAGCAAGGATATAGACCGTGCCCGTTACCGGTGCTCCGGTGCTGATCGGGATGTCTCCCCTGAAGCCAACCATCACGGCGTTGAGCGGAAGAAAGCAGGCGGTGGTCAGGTCGTGCGTGCCGGCAATATATGGGTTGGAGTAGTTGAGGACTTCGTAGTCGCAATACTGAACTGCCATGTCATAGCTCAGAAACCCGAGGCTGAAGCTCTGCCCGAAAGCAGCGCTACAACCGAGGACGAGCAGGGTGATTACCGCCAAGCTTTTCAGTTTCAAAGGAATTCCTCCTGGAAGTTCTGTTCAAAGTTTTTAAGGTTGCACAAGCCGAACTCAGTGAGGCTTTACTTGGGAAACGTAGTGGCCGCACCGTCGGTGGAAGCTTAGCGCATTCCCAGACTAAGTCAAGTACTAATGATCGTGTCCCGCGAAAAAAATCTTGGGAAGATAAAAACTTTGCGCTCTTGACGCAAAACATCGGTCCGCCAAGTCCGATTTTCCCCTCGTTGCGCTCCCGGAATTTTCCGCTACCATGGTCGGCGGTCCGCTGGGTAATGTCGACGAGCTCAAAATCTACCGCCCCAGAAATCTGATGCGAACCGAAATGCTCGATGGAAATTACAAGCTCTCCGGGCGCGCCAGTCCCCTTCAATGTTTGCCGATGTTTCACCGGCGCCCCTGCTATAATTCATTGGCCCGACGACGATTTAGCCTACAATCGCTTCTTGCATCGCGTTACACTGCCCGTGCGCAGTTCATCACGGCAATCTCATACGTCGGAGACTCTATGAAATTCACAGCCGCTCTACGATCCGTGGCCATCGCATGCCTCCTGCTGGCCTGCAGTCCGGCGGTTTTCGCGCAGAATGAAAAGGGAACTGCATGGGGCAATTTACCTGATTTCTCAGCCACGGAAATCAGGGGAAGCATGAGTTGGAAGATACATCACTCCGGTTCCAAGCTGCGAGTCGAGCCCAGTTCGGCGGGCGCTACCATCTGGGCGCCAGAGGAAGATAAGGTGTACAACCTCCTCATTTTTCCCGAGAAGACCACCTGTGTCGTAATGAAGACCGCACAAGCCCAGATGATGCGGAGTCCCTTGCAACTGGTTTACGGACCCAATACCACGAGAACCCCGACCGCAGCCAAGGAGGTTGTGGATGGTCACACCTGCACAGTACTGGAGGGATTCACGACTTTGCCCGACGGCAACAAGTTCAATTCCAAAATTTGGGCAGCCGACGATCTCAAGGGCGTTCCTTTGCGAATTGACGTGTACTCCGATCCCGGAACCGTGAAGGCCACCTATCGCGATATCGTCGTCGGCACTCCCGACCCGGCGTTGTTCAGAATGCCCAGCAATTGCATCCCGCAAGAGAAGACATATCAGATAGCGCCTGGGAGTAGTCAGCTTCCCGGTAAGCAGCCAAAAGATCAGAAAGCGCCCGATCACAAACCTCAGTAGCGGTTGGACAATGGAGTAACGCGGTGGTCCCACGGCTTCGCGCGGACGTCTGGTCCATGCCCGAAAGGTAGCTGGGCTGAGCCCGTCCTGGTCGGCAGCGGGAGTGACGCCGCTGCCAGGATGTCCATTGAGCCAGTTACTTCGACTCTTCCCGACTTGGATCGACAGCGTTTCCTGTGACCTGAAGGATGCCGGCCAAATGCGGCGGCCGGACGCGAACCCTCTCGTGCCGTTCGTCAGCCTTCGTAGCTCAACCCGGACTGCAATTGGGCTCGCAATCTGGGCACAATAAAAAAGAGGCCCTGTAGACCAGGGCCTCGTCAGTCAGTCCTGCAGAAACAACTTCTACTTGCCTAGCAAGGCGCGCGGGCTTCCCACACCGGTGCAGTAATCCCACTGCGCGCCAACGGTACAGCCGTTCGAGCCCGTCTTCACGTCGTAGAAGTTCTTGGCATACGCCGCCTTCCCTCCGAGCTGCGAGTAAAGCAGGTTATCCTCCTCGGCCGTGTAGTACCCAGTTCCAGTCGTCCCGTTGATATGCCCCGTACCTAACTTATTCGCGGCATTGTTGACAATGCCGGCAAGCGCGGGCGAGGATACGCTGGTTCCACCAACCTCCCAGTAGTAGCAAGTGCCGCTGGCATAGGCGCAGTCGTAAACAACTACGCCGCTGTTAGGATCGGCATTGAACGACATGTCGGGCGTGGCGCGGGCGGCCTGTCCGAAGATCGGGTACTGGTAGTCCGCCCACGGTCCGGTATTTCCTCCCGTGAAGGCGGTGACGTAGGTTTCCTGCGTGCTGGTGCCCCCGCCGGAGCCTGCCCAGCAGCCCTCCGACTTAAACCCCAGAGCTGGTGAACGGTAAACGGTGGTGCCGCCTGCGGAGACCAACCAGGGTGAAGAACTGGGATACCCTGCGCCACAGCCCGAGTCGCCGGCCGAAGCGAAATAAACGGTGTTAGCGGAGTAGTAGTAGCCGAAGTACAGGTCATCGGCCGTCTCGCCCGCGAACTCCCCGCTCGACCAACTATTGGTGACGTCACCACCGCCGTAGCTGGCTACCTGCCCTCCAGCCACATACTCTGCATACAGCAGATCGGTGTACGAGTTCGAGCAAGCCTCCACCAGAATGATGGTCGCCTTGGGTGCCATCACGTGCGCCCACTCGATATCCAGGGACTCTTCCAAACCCCAGCCGGCATCGAAGGGAGGCGTGGTGCAGGAACCATTGCCATTGGCATAGACCTTAACAAAGTTAGCCGCAGGCAAACCAAAGTGGGTGTCGAAGAAAGCCAATTCAGCAGCCGCATACGGGTTGTCGTAGGCGTCGACGATGGCGATCGCTCCCCAACCACCTTTTTGCGGTCCGCCTGCCGAGTTGATGTTCGGGACGCATGAACCGGTGTGACCCGGTATTGCGTACACACAACCCATCGAAGCGGGCGTCTCGTAATGCGTGACAACGGCGTTGGGCCCCACGCCCTGCACACCTGCTTCGGTTACTTGACCGTTAGCGCTTCCGAAGGCCCAGTTGGTGTGGGCGCGAACGCCCGCATCCGACGCGCGCTCAACGCTGCTGGCCGGCGTGACCCAGTTATGCGGCCCAGCGGGAGCGGCTGCGGCAGCCGCCTGCCCGCTGCCGGGCAGCTTTTGTGCCACTGTGAAAGTTGAGAAGCTCACGACCAATAGGGTCACTGTCGCTACCACGATTACCCGGTTCAAATGTCGCCAATTCTGGTTTTGCATTAGTTTTTCTCCTTCCCCTGAGAGGGGATGTTGTGAGGCCAAGAAGAGATCTCCATTGCGAATTGAGGCCGTCTGCGAATTCCTATCGGGACGGACATTCCAAGGGATCTCCTCACGGAAGTTTTGTCTAACTTTTCTAAGGTTTTCACGACCCGAGCTCAGTGCAGGTCTACAGGGGAAGCGTAGCGTACCGCACTGACTGATGCAGCTTAGCGTATTCCCAAACTAAGTCAAGTCAATAATCGGGTCCTGCGAAAAAAAGTCTTGGGAAGATAAAAACTTTGCGCTCTTGACGCAAAACATCGGTATCGAGGCGAAGACGCTTTGGCCGAGCCCTGGCAAAAAACAGATTCCGGCCGGCGAGCTTCGCCCGCCCGGTCCTGAGCTTTCTTGTGTGGGGACGGGGCTTTGCCCCGTCCAAGCGGGGCGTAGCCCCGCTTCCACACGCTAGTCGAAGGAGGGCGTCCGCGCCTACGTGATTCTGGAACAGGGTACAGCAATCGTGGATCTAGAACGTGATGCGCACTCCGAACTCCATCTGCCGCGGCGCCCCGTTCGCGTACGTGCCCGAACCGGCCAGAACCCGGTCCAGCCGCGAAGTGCAGAAAGTGGTTGAGCTGCCGCAGTAGCCCCCTCCCGAACTCGCGTTATTCAGCGAACTGCCCGGAGCGCCGTTCAGCACGCCGCTTAACTGGTTCCCCGCGCCTCCGAAGTTGGCCCAGTTGAAAACGTTAAACACGGAGAAGTTCGGCTCCAGCTTCACCCGCTCTCCAACCTGGAACGACCGGCTCAGCCGCAGATCCATCGTCTTCAGCCAGGCCGCCGTCGCCGCATGCCCCGGCAGCCCTTGCACCGCAGGCGCATAGGCGCCCAGCTTAACCAGTTGATCCCCGCCGAACAAGCCGCTAGTCATCAGAACATTGCCCGCCGGCGTCAGCTTTCCTTCGAACGTGTTGTTGTAAAACTTGATTGCCTGGGTCAAATTGCTGGTCGAGTATTTTCCCGTGCTTCCAATAAACGTTCCCGGCAAAAGATCGCCCACCGTGCCGTCGCCGCTGAGGTCGCTGCGGAAGATTTCCCCCGCCACTCCGCCCCCGTTCTGCTGCGGAACATACACGCTCAGCGGAAGCGGCGACGCCAGATGCGCGATCATCGAAAGCCGCAGCCCGTGCGGCAAATCCGCTATCGGAGCGAACGTAAGCTGGTGCGTCCGGTCCAGCCCCGAGGACCCGAAGTGTCCCCGGTGCGGCCGGTTGTAATCTTCCGCCACGTTCATCAGCGAATAATCTCCGCCGCTGCCGTTCGGCTCCGCCAGATTGCTGCGATAACGGGAGAACGCATACGAAATCGACACCTCCAGCCGCCGCAAGCGTCGCATCGGGTTGTCTCCGCTGACCCCTCGGTACGATAGATGCACACCTTCATACCTCGAGCGCCCGCTCGGAAAGTACATGATGTTCGATCCCACCGCCGGATTGATGCCGCCGAACGCCGCCTGCTGCTTCCCTAAGACCGAGCATGGAAACGGTCCGCAGAACGCATTCGACGAATCCAGACCCTGGCGCGCGAAATCCGTGATGCTCGCTCCCGGCACGGCGAGCAAATAGCAACCCACGGCAGCCTGCGAACTGCTGCCTGCGAACAATGCTGGCCCGCATCCCACGTTTTTCACCGTCGCATTGATTGCCGACAGCTCCGCCGCATAGGTATTGAGCGCGGGGTTTGAATTGCTGCCATCCGTCATGAAGCCCGCGTCTCCGACGTGATTGGTGTCAATCCCCAGCGGAAACTGGGTGCCGATCTCGCGCACATAGTCGGCGGAGAACATGCCGCGCTCCCCGATCTGATGCTGGAGTCCGGCGCTCATGTGCACCACGCGAGGCGTCTTGAAGCCGGGTGCCAGCATGCCTCCAAAATTCGCCACGCTGTTCGCCAGCGAGTACACATTCTGCCCGCCCGTCACCAACGACTGCGCCGTCGAAAACTGTGACTGCAACGCCTCAATGAACGGCGCAGCCGTCCCGATCGTCGCCCCGCAAATGCCTGTCGCGATGTCCACTCCATTTACCGAACTCACTACCGATCCGTCGGGAAACAGCACCGCCCCCGTCGGACACAGCGTCAAGCTGCGGTTGTATTGTCCGTTCGACAAGCGGTTGATGCGATCCTGATACGCATTCTGCAACAGAAAATTGTCATAAAACATTCCGCCGCTCGCCCGCACCACCGTCCGCCCATTGTGTCCCGGATCCCACGCCAGACCGAACTGCGGAGCGAAATTCCAGTCCGGCTGGTTCACGCTCTGACCGAGGAACTGGTGCGCGCCCACCGTGGCATTGTTCGGAAGCAGACCGAATTGATCGAGAATCAAACCACTCGTGCACGGTGGAGTCTGCACGATCGTTGTGTTGATCGCCGAACATGGGATCGCCGCCAAGTCGCTATTCGTGCGCCCGCTGTCGCGCACATAATTGACGCCAAAGCTGATGTTCAGGTTCGGAAACAGATTGAAGGTGTCGCCCAGGTACCCCTCGAGGCGCGTGTCGAAGTGTCCGCCGCTCGATCGGTTGAATGCCGAGTTCTCGCTGAAATTTCCCAGCCCGTTGAAAATCGTGACCGTGCCCACCGGATAGTCCAGCGGATTGTTCGCCGACAGGTTCGGGTTGCCATTGATGGCAGTGATCACGTCCAGTCCGTTCGAACTGGTCACCGACGGCCCGTAATTTCCCGGCGAGTAGAAATCTCCCTGCGCGATGCGATGAATCGCTCCCCCGAAGCGCAGCCTGTGATTCCCCTTGTAAACCGTGCTGCTGTCGTAGCGCCCGAAAAGGTCGCGCTGAATCGTCTGTCGCGGACCCGCCACGCTCGGCCCCAGTCCATACGATCCGATCTGCATGTGGAAAGGCGCTGCCGCCAGAATCGTCGAATCGCTCAGCGCCGGATTGATCGCGTTCACCATCTTCTGATAGCCGAAGCGCGCGCTGTGCAGAAACCGTCCCCGGTCCCAATCCAGCCCGAAGACCGCAGCCGGAACGTTCAGTTGATTGCGAAAATTCGACAGGCTGTCCGGCGGCCCAATCTGGTTCGCGTTGTCGTAGCTGAGCCGTACAAACCACTTCATGTTTTCGCTGACGTTGTAATCCAGCCGCGCCGTCAGCATGTTCTCGCGAAAATAAGCGTCCCGCAGGCTGGTCTGGTTAGGAGCTGGGAATCCGAGCAGCGTCGGCAAAGAACCATCCTGCTTCGTGCGTTCCCCGCCGATAAATAGAAACGCCTTGTCCTTGATGACCGCGCCGCCGGCCCCAAATCCATATTGCTGCCGGCTGTAACTCCGCCCCCCTGACGGAAACCCCGCGAGGCCGAGGCTCCGGTCCTGCAGATTTCCAAACAGATTGCCGTGCCATTCATCTCCACCCGAGCGCGTCGTGACCCGCACCGCCCCAGTTGCGTTGAGCGACTGAAACAACTCCGGCGTGGCCCGCGAGACGATCGCTTCGCGCACCGCCTCCGCCGGCAGATTCAGCGTGGCCGCGCCCCGGGTCTCATCCATCACCTCGACTTCATCCACGTCGTAGTGCGTCGTTCGTCCCAGTTGGCTGTCGATCGAGAGCGATTGGAACCCGCTTTTGCCCGGACCAAAGATCCTTCCATCCACCGCCTGCACGCCCGGCTCAAGCTGACCCGCATTCAGATAGTTCCGCCCGTCAATCGGCAGCCTGTCGGGAGCATCGCCACTGAACGTACTCTCCAGCCGCACCGGCCCCGGATTGATCCATTCCAGCTTGAAATCCGCCGTGACCGCCGCCCCCAACACGACGTTCACGCTGCTCTCGACCGCCAGCATGTCCCGGCCTTCCACCCGCATCACATAAGCGCCCGGCGGCACGGGTTCGGAAACGTACGTCCCGTCCTTGCCGGAGCGCGTCACGCCCTTGGTGTCGGTGGCTGCCGAGCTGAACAAAACCCGCGCACCCTCCACGGGGCTGCCGGCGTCATCCCGCACCGTACCTTGAATGGTGCCGGATGTCGGATTTTCCGAGGTCGTTTCCTGCGCCCACAACGAAACCGTGAGTGCAACAACAACGACGAGCAATCGGCCAATCGGCAGAGAACGACGAACATGCAAGCCAGACCAATCAAACAAAGTGCCACTCTCCTGGGGCAGGACCTCAAGTAGAACCCGGAAGCGATTCCGCGTCTAAGGATCCTGTTTTTCCACTGCAATGATTTTCCACTGAAATCGAATAGAACAGTTTACTAGATGCGGCTGGTTCGCCGCGGCGCTGTATGGAGATTTTCGCGGCAAGCTGCCAAATCACCGCCCACGCCAGTTCCGCCCGCTTCTCGGAGCATAAAAAAGGAGCCGGAAAATCCGGCTCCATGATGGGCTTGTTTTTCAGTCCGGCTAGAAGGTGAACTTCACCCCAATACGGATGCCGCGGGACAGTTGGTAATACACCGGCGTCTTGTATGCGCTGTTGAGAGCCGCCGAAATGCCCCGGTCTTTAAAGTTATTGAGCTGGTCCTGAACACTGTAAGCCCGCTCAGCTGCAGCATAGAAGATATTGCCATCTCCGATGTAGCATTGACTGTTGAACGAGCAACTCCCCGGGCCGGCGGGTGTCGTCAGGGCAATGTACTGGTTCGACACAGCCAGGGACGTAATATCCGCGTTATAGGCGGTTACCGCATGCTGGTTCAGCAAATTGGTGAAGTTTGCGGTGAAGCTGAGAATCTTCGATTCACCGATTTTGACGTTCTGCTGCACGCTGAAATCCGACTGGGTGTACCACGGTGTGCGCTGCGTGCGCGGACTGCCCACGGTGATGAAGCCGGTGGTCGGGTCCTGGGTAACATCTACCCACTTTCCGCGACCCCATGCCTGGACCGCCCACGCGCCGTTTCCGGCGCCCACGTCCAGATAGCTGGTCATCGGTGAGCCACTATAGACATATTGGAAGATGCCGAAGTCGGTCGTGAACCTCTTCATCCAGGGTAACTCGTAATAGGCGTAGCCCTTGAAGGTACTCGGACGATCCGTCGGCAGCAACCCGCTGGACGAACCGCCTTGCGCGTTCCATTGGAAGTACGGCTCGTCGAAGGCACGGCTGTTGTTCGGTGAACTGCGGCCACCCGATTGGCCATCCGAAATATCGGAAGTGGTCAGGCCCGTGTAGTTGCCGCGCAGCTTGCTATAGGTATAGGAGAACATCCCAAACCAGCGGTCGCTGTGCGTCTTGGTGAGTCGGAATTCCAAACCGTCATAGCTTCGAGCAGCAGGAAACATCGTCTGGGGTGGGCACGTCACATCAGCGCACGCTCCCAGCGGGGGATTAGGTGGAACGGGTGGGTAGAGCCAATTATAGAAACTGGTGAACGTCCTTTCGATGCCCTGACCAGGATTGCCAATGACGAAAGTCTCGTTGCCATTGCTGATAATCGACGAGTCTTCGATCGCGTGATCCAACCGGCGGCGATCCCAGCGCGCTTCGAATGCCAAGTTCCTGGCAATCTGGTAATCCACACCGAGCACGCTCTCGTGCTGGCTGAAAGGTTTCAGCCCAGGGGTAACACCCGTTGAGGTCAGGCTGCAAGTCGAGCAAGTAGTGGGGAACGTGCGATTGTTGATGTTCTCGATGAAGGTCAAACCCGCAGGGGTTGTGCCACCCTTCCAATTGGCCCCAGTCGATTGATCGCCAACGCAGTAGCGGCCTGCGCTGGTCAAGGCTGGAACGATTGTACTCAGGTCAGCCGTATCCAAAGCGTAGGTGCAGTCGTTCCAGTACTGGCCGCCGAACGAACTGATGGCCACGTTCAGTTTCATGATGTCGAAGAACTTGCCATAACTGCCGAACACCTTCATCCGGCCATCCTTGAAGACATCCCAGGCAGCGCCGAAGCGGGGAGCAATCTTGTCGCCCCAACTGTAGTTGATGGGGTTCTGAGAGAGACCGGCTGTGCTGCTTGCGGGCAGATATTCTTTATCAAACCGCATCCCAAAGTTGAGGGTAACCCCGTGGCCGACCGTCCAGGCGTCCTGGGCAAACAAACCATGGTTAAAACTGGTCACCTTCCCGCCGGTGCCGAAGTCACTGACTGTGATAGTGCCGTATTGACCTGTGCAACCGAAAGCCTCGTTCAACGGTAAGTTAAGGCAGTTCTGGCGGCCTACGTCACTAAGCGGACTATAGACACCATCCGGGAATCCAACATTAAGTCCGACAAACGGTTCATTGTAGTTCTGCAAGATATCGTTCTGAAGTCGGTTGAGCTGATAACCGAACTTGAAGTTGTGCGTCCCCCCCCATCCGCTCTTGAACCAGGCTAGATCGGCGTCGTATTGAATTGCCTTGTTCGCGTTCCTTGCCGTATAGAACGCACTGTGGGCGTCGTTAAAGTGACCGGTCACCTGCTGTAGCGAAGCAGGCAGGGGATCACCGTTTACGTCCACGGCCCCCTGGCCGTTGGTATTCCACCCGAACAGGGTGCCGCTGGTCGGGAAGCCGCGGTCTCCATAGTTCTCAAAGTAGTAGCCAAAGCGGGTGGTAAAGACCACGCGCGGCGTGACAGTGAAGTCCGCACCGAAGTTGGTGGTGACGTTAGGAGCCACATAGCCGACGCTATGTGGGTATACGGCCGGGTCGGTCTGCGAACTGAGGTTAAACAAACCATTCGCCGAGTCGGAGGCTGGCAGATTGACACCGTTCTCGCGCTGGTATTGGTAGAGCCAAGAAGCGAAAACACGGACCTTCTGGGTGACCTCCGCGTCTACCCGAGCCGTGGTGTAATAGGTCTGCTGGTTGCGGCTGAACGAGACAATCCCACCACCCGGAACGTACGGACTATCAGCCGGGTAGAGGATCTTGCGTTCCTGGTCATTCCACTCCGGATTGAACGCGACGAAGCCAAAGATCCGGTTCTTCAGGATCGGTCCGCCAAAGGTGAATCCAGGGAACACGTCGCTGGTCTTCGACCGAACCGGCTGGTACGACTGGGAGACTTTGTCAATGTATCCGTTTGTCGGGTTGCCCCCGGTGCACCAAGTATGCGGGCAGGATAGCCCGGACGCCGGATCGTAGCGGGAATAGGCGTTCGGCGAGCCATCCATGGCGCCGTTTTCGAACTGACCGAACAGCGAACCGTGATAGCCGTTGGTGCCTTTCTTCATGATGACGTTCACTACCGCGCCCAGCGCGCCACCGTACTGGGCTTCAACGCCTGAACTCTTGATCTGCACTTCCTGGATCAAGTCAAAGGGGACGTTGGTGTGCGAATAGCCGCCGATCAGGTTGGCCGTTGCCTGGCCTTCCACGAGGTAGGAGTTCTCCGCGTCAGAGGCGCCGCCCACCGAGTAACCAAATGCGTTTCCGTTTGTGGTGCTGCCGGGCGCATTACCGCCGGTTCCGTTGTTGGCCGTACTTCCCTCCAAGGGTTCATTGCGAGCCGAAGGAGCAAACTGGATGACCGACTGGAACGACCGTCCATGCGGAACATCCTGGACAACATCCTCGGTGATGTTGGTCATCGTGGTCTCCGTCGTGACGTCGATCACCGGGGCTGCGGCGTTCACTTCCACCACCGTTGAGCTAACGCCCACTTCAAGCTTGAAGTCCACCGAGGGAAGGTGGCCGACTTCGATGATCAGACCATCGCGTTTCGCGGTCGAGAAGCCCGTCGCGGTGATCGTGAGGGTATACGTTCCAGGCGGCAGGTTAGCAAAGCGGTAGTATCCGCTACCGTCGGTCTCCGCTTCTTTCTTGCCCACCAGCGACGTGCCGACCAACTCCACATGCGCGCCCGATACCACCGCGCCTGATGGGTCTCTCACGACACCTTGCAAGCCGCCCGTGGTTTCCTGGGCGAACGCGCCCGCCACCAGCAGCGCCAGTACAAACACCTGAATCAAAATCCGTGAGAACACGCAAGTCTTAACCATTGATTCCTCTCTCTTAGAAACCCTATGCTTTAACCGCTCCTATGCAGGTTAGCAATTCACAACCCAAGACAGCGCACGTATGCACATTGTCTCGTATTGTTTTGTAAAGAAGAGGCTTGTGGGCTTTTGCCTGGGGATCAAGCCCTGGGCCGAGAGAGGCTAAATATGGTTTTTGGTAGGATTAAACTTCAGAATTATGTATCCGGGAGAACGCTCCGCCTTACCACGTCCCCTTCCGGGCGTAATACCCAGCGCGATAGTGCGACTGATACGGACCTCCCGCCGGCGCGTTCGCCAGGTCCACCCGCAGTTGACGGAATTCCGAATCCGAATAGCGCTGCGAAGGATAGTACGCCAGCAGATACTGCGTCCGCAGTTCGTCGCCGATCTGGCGGAACGCGTCGTCCAGTTGCGGCAGCGACGTGGCGTAGTAATACTTCCCGCCCGTGTCGGCTGAGATCTGAATCAGCGCATGCTCGCCGCCCGTGTCTCGTCCCGCGCTCGCTTCGATCGGCACGATGATGATGCTATAAATAATCGCTTCCGACTCCTGTGCCGCGCGCAGCGCCTCTTTGTAGTCCACCTGGCTCACCGTGTCTCCGCCGTCGGTGATCACCACCATTACTTTTCTTCCCTGCCGCCGGCTCAGCGCCTGCGATCCCAGAAAAATCGCGTCGTAAAGCGCCGTCGCCGAGCCATTGCGCACCCGGTCGATTCCGGCGTCGATTTTTTTCAAGTCGGATGTGAACGGCACCAACTCGCTCACTTCCTCGCTGAACTTGTACAAGGACAGTCCGTCCTGCGGCCGCACAATCGCGTGCGCGAACTTGCGCGCCGAGATCAGCTCCAGCGGCAGATCCTTTCTTGTGCTCAGGCTCGTATCCACCGCCAGCACAATCGACAGCGGCAGCGCCGATTCCCGGCTGAAGATCGCGATCTTCTGTTCTTTGCCGTCTTCCTTCAGCAGAAAATTTTCTTTCTGCAGGTTCGCTACCGGAGTCCCGCGCGCATCCGTCACCGTCACGAACACGTTCACCAGCTTCACGTCGACCTTGAGCGTGGTTTCCGGTTCCTCCGCCATCAACCGGGCGCTGGTGCAAATGACCGAGAGGAAGAATAAGACGTGTAGGATGCGATTCATCACAAGATGCCGAGGTTCCAATGACTCAATGATTCAGTGACTGAATGATTCAATCATTAAGATGCCGACTGCTCCCCCGCTGGGCCTCCCGGCCGTCGAATTTCCTCGGGAAACGCCTCCCCAGCCGCCCACACCGCTCCATCTTCAAAGTATTCTTTCTTCCAGATCGGCACCGTCTTCTTCAGCGTGTCGATGATCCACCGGCAGGCCTCAAACGCCGCGCCCCGGTGCGCCGCAGCCACCACGATCAGCACGCTCGTCTCCCCAATCTCCAGCCGCCCCAGCCGATGGACGATCGACGCTCCCCGCACCCCAAAACGCGCCCGCGCCTCCGCCGCCAGAGATTCCATCTGCTTCAGCGCCATCGCTTCATAGGCTTCATAGTCCAGATAGAACGTGCGCCGCCCACGCGTGTTGTCCCGCACCACGCCGTCGAAAATCACCGCCGCGCCATCCGCCGGACGCTTCAACCGCCCTACCACAGCCTCCGCGTCAATCCGCTCGCGCACGATCCGAACTTCGCCCCGGACTTCGCCGCCTTCCGCCGACCCGCCACTCACCGGCGGCAACAGCCCGACTTCATCGCCCTCTCGCAGCGCGCGGTCCGCTCCCGAGTATTCCCGATTCACCGAGATCGCCAGCGACGGTACCATCGCTTCAAACCGCGGAGCCTCTCGCGCATAATAGAAGAGCACGTCCCGCACCCGCGCCCCTTCCGGCAGATCAACGGTCTCGCCCGACCGTCCTACCACGTCCTTCAACACTCCAAAAAAAAGCACGCCGATCTTCATCAGAACTTCCAGTAGAGACGCGGCTTACCGCGTCTCTCGCGCCACTAGTACCGTGACCGCGTGATGGTTACTGCTGTCGATCCCAGCTTGCTGGTGGAGAGCCGGGNNCCACCGTATGACTCATCACGCGGTCGCGCCACCAGTGTAGCGCGCCCACATCCCAAAGGACCTGTCCCTCCGTGTAATCGTCCGCGCCTGCCCCTCCGGTTCGCTCCAAATTACCTCCGTAATCGTGCGTTAGGTCACTTTCGCGCTTAGTCTTATTGCCAACGCTCCATATACCGAGAGGAGGCTGTTATCGTTAACGCCGCTCAAACCGATTCCAGCCGCAGCGCGTCCGCTCGGTCTTTCCTCCACAGCCTCAATATTTTGATAAAGTACACCCGGCTGTATGGAGTGACCCATAAGCGCTCCGAGAGTCAGTTCCAGACCGCCTGGAGCGAACTGCAGCAGGCGCTGCCTAAAAGCGGTGGCACTGGTTTTCTGCTCGGCGTCTCCGACAACAAACTTCTTCTCGATGGCATCCCGCTCGAAGCCGGACAGGCCGAGCGCAGCTTCGCCCAGTTGCTGACCGCCGCCGGACTCTCGAGCATTCTATTTTCCAACAAGGTCACGCTCGACGACTTTACCCGCCTGGTCCGCGCCTTTTCCATGGGCGGCTCCAAAGCGCAGGACTTCGCCAGGCAGCTCAAGGAAACCCTCGGCGATAACAAGGATTCCTCCATCCGCATCAATGAAGTCAAGTTCGTCGTCGCCGATCCCGCGACCGGCGAATATTCCATCGCCGCCCAACTCGCCGCCCAGGCCCTCGGCCCCGAATTCAAGCATTGGCTCAATGACCCTCAGAAACTTCTGCAGTTGATCGCCGCCGCCCAGGGAGCGAGCAACGGCGGCTCCGGCACGCCCGGCGGCGCGCCCCTCGGCAGCGTCCCCACCATCCCCATTCCCGGCGGCACGGGCACGAGCTCCGGCGGACCCTCGGGCGGACCATGGACCGGCGGCGTCGTTCCCTTACAGGAAGAGGAAGTCATCCAGACCATTCGCCTGCTCACCCATTTTGGCCAGGCAATGCAGGACCCCAACGCTTCCCCGGAAAATCTCAAGGTCGAACTCGGCAAGGCGCCCGAAGGCGCCAAGGTCAATCTCGCCCAGTTGCTCGAAAGTCTGGCGGCGCAGGCTTCTCAGAACAACAGCAGCGACAGCAATGACACCCCGCTTCTGATGAAGGCCGCCGAGAGCATGGCCATCAAATTCGCCCTCGACCGCTATCAACGCGGCGAAGTCAAGGTAAACGCCGTCCACGAGATGATGGAGCACATGAGCCGGCAGATGGACACGCTCCGCCAGATCCTGCGCGTCCAGGAAGATAAATTATCCAAAGCCGGCATCCTCGTCGATTCGCACGCCGACATTCTCGACCGCATGTTCTGGGCTGAGATTCCCGAAGCCGGCAAGAAAAGCGTTCTGCTCTCCAGCGAAGCCGCCTGCGTGCCGCCCCGCAACATTCGCCAGTTCGTCGAAATTCTTTTTGAGCGCGACGACAATGAGATCGCCGCTAAAATTCTCTCCAACTACTGCAGTGGCCTCGACGCCAAAGATGCCGAGCCCCGCCGCAAGACCGCTACTGGCCTGGCTCAACTCGCCGACCTCTATGCCGCCGCGCCCGATGAAGTCATGCCCAATACCCTCGCCATGATCGGCGAGAAACTGGGTAAGGAAAGCGATATCGAGATCCAGAGCCTGCTGAGCGCCGCCTTCGCGCGCTTCGGGCAGGAGGCCTGCAGCCGCAAAAAGTACAAAGCCGTCGCCGAACTCTGCTACTCGCTCGAACGAGTAGCCCAGCAACGCCCTGCCCTGGTGCAGGATCTCCGCTCTCGTGTCGGCATCGAAAATCGCCTGCCCGAGATGATCGAAGAAGCCATCAACGCCGATCAGGTGCCCGAGGATCTAGTCAACGTCCTGCAGCAGCTTCCCAGAAATTCCGTCGAACACCTTGCCGACCGTTTCTTCCGCGCGCAGAAACGCGTCGAATGCGATCGCATTGTCGAACTCGTCGGCGAACTCGGACAACCCGGCATCGACGATCTGCGCAACATTCTGCGCACCGGCCAGCCTCGCCAGGCTGCCTCCACCGTCGGCCTGTTGAGCCGCCTCGCCGTGACCGCCCTGATCGAGTTGCTGCCCTCCCGCATGGGCGAGTTCAACCGTTTCTATCAGGACGTCCTCGTTCGCCAAATCGCCTACGGCGCCGCACCCGACCGCGGACGTACCCTGCTCGAACTGCTCGAACTGCTCGACTCCCTCATCTTGCCCGAGGCCATCGACGAGATCGGCATGAGCCAGGACCGCAGCGCCAGTTCCAGCCTGATTGCGCTCGCCGCCGCCGGCGAAGCTCGGAACCGTCCCCCGTTCGTGCAACTGAAAGCCATCGAGTCACTCGGCCGTTTGCGCGAGATCGAGGCCGTCTCCGTTCTGCGCACCATCGTCGAAGACAAGAAACTTTTTGGCTACAGCCAGCACCGTGAATTGAGAATCGCCGCCATTCAGGCGCTCTCCAAGATTGATCCCCGCTACGGCACCCAGGCTCTTGCCGACAGCGGCCTCGAGGCCGGCGAACTCGCCATCGCTCCGCTCGATTCCGGCCCCGGATGTCCCTGGGTCCGCCAGCGCCGCTACGAACGCATCATTTTGCCGCGCACTCTCTCCGCCACTCTCTCCAGTTCCTGGGGAAAGTCGAACATCGTCATGCGTGAGATGAGTCTCGGCGGCGGCATGGGCACGCGCAGCGACAATCTCCGCGTCGGCTCCGAAGCCCACGTCGAAATCTCTCTCGGCGTGAAAAAAATCCGCGGCGAGGTTCTGCTCCGCCGCGCCCGCGTCAATGAAATCGGTTTCGAGTTCGTCAGCATGGACCTCGACAGCCGCTACCGCCTCCGCCGCGTCCTGGTCGAGGCCCTGCAAAAAGTCCCTGACAATCGCGCCGCCAACTGGGACGGCGAACGAAAAGTCTAGAGCAAGCTCTCAGGTCTCGGGAAGTATGATTTCTTAGGGAAGAATAAAGAACGCGCACGGGGCAGAGCGGGTGCCCCACTCATCGCGCACTTGGCGATGAGTGGGTTCCGGCAACTTTAGAGCGCCCTACGCCACCTTCACGAAAATAATTACCAGCGTGAACAGCACCAGCGACTCGATGAAAGCGAGGCCGAGAATCAGCGCGACCATAATTCCAGGACGTGCCGCCGGATTGCGTCCCAGCGAGTCGCAGGCCGATCCCGCCACTCTTGCCTGTCCGAGTGCCGCCAGCCCCGCCGCGAGTGCAATCGCAAAACCGGAAGTCAGCGCCACCCAGTTCGTGGTCCCAACCGCTCCAGTCGTGCCCTGCGCAAACGCCGGCACCGCCATCACCGACGCAATCATCATCACAAACATCAACATCACGAATTTCCGCATTGTGCTTCTCCTTATATGAATTGCCACCAGTGGGTGGTTGACGCCGCGCTTCTTGGAGCCGGCGCCCTCACGCTGAAGGCAGGTGTCAGACAGCAGGTGTCAGGCACCAGGTCTCAGGTCTCAGGAAACCCTTGCCGTCGAATTTCCTGAGACCTGACACCTAAGACCTGAGACCTGTTCTAGTGTTCCTGCCCTGTCGCCTCACCCAAGTACACGCAGGCCAGCAGCACGAAAATATAAGTCTGAATAAGCGACACGCCGATGTGCAGTCCCTCGAACACGATCGGAATGCCTAGCGGTATCAGCGAAAAAAACACCAGCGTGACCATCTCCCCGGCAAACATATTCGCATAAAGACGGATGGTCAGTGACATGACCCGGGCGGTGTGGCTGAACACCTCAATTGGAAACAGCATGAAAGGCAACAACAAACGCATGACCAGAGGCATTTCCTTATCCTGCGGCCCGATGAAGTGTTTCAAATAGCCGACGGGTCCGTTCGTCCGCACTCCTTGAAAGTGATAGTAGAACCAAGTCAGCAGCGCGCATCCGAGCGGCACAATCGGCACCGTGGTCGGTGATTCCAGCCCCGGCACCAGTCCAATCAGATTGCAGCTCAGGATGAACATGCCAAGCGTGACCAGGTAGGGTACGTACTTCCGGGAATGATGCCCGATCACCTCATCGGCCATGTTGCCGACAAATCCGTGGATCCCCTCCATCGCGTGTTGCAATCCGCCCGGACGCTCCACCGAAAGCCGCGTGCGCACGGCAATAAAAAATATCGTCAGCAGCAGTACCACCAGCAGTTCCATCGCGAAGCTGTTCGAGATCGGAGTCGCCGGATACTTCGGATGAATGTGCAGCTTCAGCAGCAACGCCAACACCGGCGTGCCAAACAGACGATTCAGAAGTGCGGTAAAAGCCAGTTGTTCCATTTTTCAGACTTTGCGAATTTCAGACTTCGATGCTTACTTAGGATTCGTCATCCCGAGTGAAGGCTTACGGTGCCCGCCGGAAGGCCGTGTACCCTTCCCATGCCGCCTCCGCCATCAGGGCCGCCACCGGCACACACAAGCCCCACAGAAAGCCGCGAAAAGCCAACGAAGAACTCATGAATATAGCATAGGCAGCGGCTCCCACCAACCCGTAGCGCACCACGAAGCGCAGGACGATCCAGCCGCCTTTCTCGCGGCTGTTCCGGTTGACGATGCGATCGGCAAGTCCTTCGACGCCGCGCGTCAACGAGCGGAAATTAACGTAGGAAACCGCGGCCCCGAAGGCAAACCCAATCGATCCCGCCCAGCGATAAAACCAGAACGCCGGCCCGAGCAGCAGAACGCTCGCCACTAGCATGTTGCGCAGCACGCGAGGAATGATGCGGTCATAGATTGAGAGCTCATCGATCGTGCGCTCATGGGTTGTGCGATCACCGAGAGTCTCCGCCGGCAGAGTTTTGGCGGGCCGGTCGAGATGCTCGCGCTCATTCATCTTTATCTTTGAAAGCGCCTACAGCCATGCGGATCATCTGCCAAAATCCAACCACGGCGCCAAACAACAGCCCAACCAGATAGAGCCACTTAGTATGCAGCCAGTAATCGGCCAGCTTGCCCAAAAAAAAGCCCAACAGGATCGCCGCCGGAATAATAAACCCCATCTCGGAATAGCGAGCAAGGGAGACGAGAGGATCTTTCTTCCGTGAAGAAGTGTCGGACTCGAGGCTAGGCTTCTCGGGCATTCGGAGGAATTCTAAACCAAGCCGCTAGCACCGTGACCGCGTGATGAGTCATACGGTGGAGGGACGGGCGTCTCGCGAGCCTGCCCTGAGCGCAGTCGAAGGGTCCAGCCGGGCGGGGACGCCCGGCTCTCCACCAGCAAGATTGGATTGAAAATAGGAGTGGATTTGAACAAACCCGCAAAGTCTTTAGCGTCCCTTGCCATCCTGCTGCTAAGCCTGGCGTCTCTGGTTGCCGCGCAGGAGGCCGGATCGAGCTTGTCCGGAACCGTCACCAACGGCACCAACGGCAAACCCGCCGTCGGCGATGCAGTCATTCTCATCAACCTCAGCAACGGCATGGAGGTAGCCGCCAACACCAAGGTCGACAGCAGCGGGAAATTCAGCTTCAAACTCACCGGCGGCGCCGGGCCACACCTCATCCGCGCCGTCCATCAGGGAGTTACCTATCATCAAATGGCGCCTCCCGGCACCAACTCGGTCGAAGTCCAGGTCTATGACGTCGCGACAAAAGTCACCGACCTCAGCGTGACTGCCGACGTCATTCGCTTCCAGGCCGACAAAGGAACGATGCAGGGCGTGCGCCTGTTTGTCGTCAATAACACCTCTTCTCCCGCCAAGACGCAGATGAACGATCACAACTTCGAGTTCTATCTGCCCCCCGGCGCAAAGGTTGAACAACTGCAAGCCCGCGCCCCGAACGGCCAGCCGATCAGCGCGGAAGCCGTTCCTCAGGCCGAGAAGAACCGCTACGCCATCGCCTTCCCGCTCCGCCCCGGAGAAACGCAGTTCCAGTTGGAGTTCACTCTGCCCTACTCCGGCGAGATCAAGATCGATCCCAAGCCGCTCTATCCCTCCGAGCACCTCGTCGTCGTTCTGCCCAAGACCATGCAGTTCAAGGCCGCGAATCCGTCCAGCTTCCAGACCGTTCAGAATCCCGGACAGGGCGACAGTATCGTAGAAGTCGCGCAACAGACAAAGCCCGGCCAGTCGCTAGGCTTCACCCTGAAGGGCAACGGAGTCATCGCCGAGTCGCCTGGAGAAACCGCGTCCGGCGCGGCCCAGCAGCAGGATCAACAACCGCAGGGACGCGACAATCGCCCCGGCGGCGGACTCGGCCCCCCCACCGATGCGCCCGATGCTCTACAGAAATATCGCTGGCCCATCCTCTTAGGATTCGCCGTGCTGCTCGCCATCGGCGGATGGGTGGTCACGAAACGGCAACCCGTAACATCCGTCGCCGCGACATCCGCTGCGAAGCCTGGCGCTGCATCGAGCGACTACAGCGCGGCGCTCCATCCAACCGCGGCAGCGCCCGCGACCAGCACTCCGGTCGCAAGATCATCGATGCTGCTCGAAGCACTGAAGGAAGAAATGTTCCAACTCGAGGTGGAACGAAAACAAGGCAAGATCACGCCTGCGGATTACGAAAAAGCCAGAGCAGCCCTCGACCAAACACTCGACCGGGCACTGAAGCGGCAGGGCTAGACCAGATTCGCGATTGCTGTACCCTCTTCAGCGATCACGTAGGCCCGGACACCCTCCTTCGACTTTCGTGTGGAAGCGGGGCTACTCCCCGCTTGGACGGGGCAAAGCTCCGTCGCCACACAAGTAAGCTCAAGACCCGAGCGGGCCGCACGCCCGGAGCCCAAAGCCCGGCGCCCGGCATCTAATCGATTGAGCCAAAGAACACTGAGGCAACAACCATGAGCAACATATTCAAGACCATGGTCCTGCTCACCGGCATGACGCTGCTGCTCATGTTGGCCGGTCGGGCTTTCGGCGGCCAGCGTGGAATGCTGATGGCGCTCGCCTTCGCCGCCGTCCTGAATTTCGTTTCCTATTTTTTCTCCGACAAGATTGCGCTCGCCACCTACCGCGCCCAGCCCGTCGGCCGCGAAGATCTGCCGCGCGTCTACAACATCGTCGAGCGCCTGGCGCAAAAAGTCAGCCTGCCGATGCCCAAGGTCTACCTCATCCCGTCCGACTCGCCCAACGCCTTCGCCACCGGACGCAATCCGAACCACGCCTCCGTCGCCGTAACCCAGGGCATCCTGGGACTACTCACCGACGACGAACTGGAAGGCGTGCTGGCCCATGAACTCGGCCACGTGCGCAATCGCGACATCCTCATCAGTTCGATCGCCGCCACTTTAGCTGGCGCCATCACTTACCTCGCCTCGATTGCCCGCTGGGGCATGATTTTTGGCGGCATGAGAGGCAGCCGCGACGATCGCGACGGAGGCGGCGGCATTGCAGCCATTGCCATGATCTTCCTCGCCCCATTCGCAGCCATGCTGATCCAGCTCGCCGTCTCGCGCTCCCGCGAATACGGCGCCGACGACACCGGATCCCACTGGACCGGCAATCCCTACGCCCTGGCCAGCGCTCTCGCCAAAATCGACGCCTATTCCCGCCAGCGCCCGCTGGTTGCGACCCCATCCACCGCGCATCTATTCATCATTGCGCCGTTCCTCGGAGGAGCAAGCTTCGGCAACTTCTTCTCGACGCACCCGCCAACGGCAAAGCGAATCGAGCGCCTGACCGGAAGGCCAGCGGAATTCATGCAGTAAGTTCTCAGTTCCCGGTTCTCAGTTCTTAGTTCCAGCGTAAATCCGCCCGGGCGGAACGTTCCATCCAGGTACGAGGACGCGCTTTAACTGAGAACTGAGAGCTGACGACTGAGAACTGGTCTATGACCGCCGTAACCCCCGGACCCGCCGCCCGCATAGTAGAATCGGCAACAATGGCTCCTGAAACTCTGGTGGCAACCTCCCGCCGGGCCGCGGCACTCGAGAATAGTCTGCGCCGAGTCATCCGCGGCAAAGACGACGTCCTTCGCCTCGCCCTGGTTTCCATTTTTGCCAAAGGCCACCTGCTGATCGAAGGCGTCCCCGGAGTCGGCAAGACCACGCTCGGCCAAGCCCTCGCCCGCGCCATCGACTGCACCTTTCAGCGCATCCAGTTTACGAGCGACATGTTGCCCTCCGACGTGCTGGGCATCTCGATCTACTCCGCCATCGAGCAGAAATTCGAATTCAAGCGCGGACCGGTCTTCGCCAACGTTCTATTAGCCGACGAAATCAACCGCACCACCCCGAAGACGCAGTCCGCCCTGCTCGAGGCCATGAACGAAGGCCAGGTCACCATCGACGCGCATTCTTATCCGCTGCCGCAACCGTTCCTGGTCATCGCCACCCAGAATCCCATCGAGCACCACGGCACCTATCCCTTGCCCGAGTCGCAACTCGATCGTTTCCTGATGCGAGTTCGCATGGGATATCCCGAAGGCAACGCCGAGCGCGAGATTTTGCGCGCCGAAGCCGGCGCCGCCCAACTCGAAAACCTGCGCCCCGTGCTTAACGCCGCCGACGTAGTCGAAATCCAGCAAGCCGTAGCCCAGGTCCACGTGGACGAATCACTCATCACTTACATGCTGAACATCGTCGTCAAAACCCGCGAGTCCGAGTATCTCTCCCTCGGAGTATCTCCCCGAGGCTCGCAGATGCTCTACCGCGCCGCCCAAGCCATGGCCTTCCTCGACGGCCGCGATTACTGCACTCCCGAAGATTTCAAGCCGCTAGCCGTCTCCGTCTTCGCCCACCGAGTAGTAGTGAGTTCGCTCTACACCTCCACGCTGAAAAAATCCGAGCAAGCCGAACAAGTCCTCCGCGAGATCGTGGAGAGCGTGCCGGTACCGGTGTAGTCTCGTGCTCGTGTGGGGACGGGCGCCCTCGCCCGTCCAAGCCGAGCGCAGCTCGGCCTCGCCTCGTTCAGCCGCGTTTACTCGCCCGAGGCCACCGGCGACGCCGGCTGCAAAATGGAAAGACGCGAGATCGTCGCCACCATCATTCCGGAGAGAAACTGCATGGTGGCTACATCGTTGTTGTCGAACGCGTGGGGCGTCGACGACAGCACCTCGAAAACTCCCAGCGTCCGCCGGAAGTGGCGCAGCGGAGCGACCAGGATGGAGCGCACGCCCATGCGCCGGCAAGTCGCCCAATCCACTCGCGGGTTCGACTCGGCGTCATGGCAAAGCAGCACTTCACCCGTGCGCACGCATTCGGCCGAGAGTCCGCTGTCGGTTTGCAGGCGCACCCCGATATCCGGAGCCGTGCGGCCGGTTCGCGCCCGGCAAACAATCTCGTTGCCCCGGCGCAGCGCGATGGCAGCCCCGGTGGCGCCGGTTAATGTTTGCGCTTTTTCCGCGATGATGCTGATGCCCGGCTCGAGATCAATCTCTCCAGCGTTGATCAGCGCATGCGGCGCGGAGACTGATCCATGATGGCGAGGCCGCATGCGATGGCGAGTGGAAAAAGTCGCTGCCGCGGGAAACTCGATCTGATCTTCGTCGGCCGCTGGAGACTGCGGAACCGTGTAGAGCAGCGACCGCACCAGACGGTCCAGTTCCGCATCCGCGATGAGGTGCGCGGTCTGCTGCCCGCGAAGCGATCCGCCCAGCACGCGCGAAAGACTCAGCACCGCGCCGCTGCCACAGGCCAGACACCGCGGCGTGTTGTTTTCGCTAAGCAATTCACACTGCACGCAGAATACTGCCGACTGCAATGAAACGAAATTCACGTCGGTGGCCGTCAGCGAACTCTGCATTTGGATGATTCCCTCCGGACAATGAGGAAGGATGAGGGTAAACAGTTGCGCGCACAGGAGTAAGTGACAGCGCTGGTTCGGGCTGTGGATAACTGGTCTGCCCCATCGAAACGCTTCGCGGACGCTGGTGTCGTGTCCTGCAAGTTCGCGGTAAGAATACCCAACTGTCATCCTGAGCGAAGCGAAGGACCTGTGTATTGGATTCCGCCATGCATAGGTCCTTCGCTTCGCTCAGGACGACACTCTATAATTTCGCTCATGTCATTTCTCCGGTTCCTCATGCTGCTGTCGCTCGTGGTCTGGCTGGGCGGATTGATTTTCTTAGCATTCGTACTCGCACCCACTGCTTTTTCGCCCGGTCTTCTCCCAACCCGCCACATGGCGGGATCGATCGTAGGCCGATCGCTCGATTTACTGCACTACATGGCCATCGTTTCCGGAATTATTTTTCTGATCGCGTCCATGCTCTACAGCCGGATGGCCACTGGAAATGCGCGACCGCTGGCGGCGCGGCATCTTCTGATCGTGCTGATGCTGCTGCTGACCGTGATCTCGCAGTTCGCCATTTCCCCGAAGATGCACGCCATTCGCGCTGAGGTTGGCGTGATCGATAACGTGCCTCTGGACAACCCCCTGCGCAGGGAGTTCGACCGTCTGCATGTGTGGTCGGAGAAGTTCGAGGAGGCGGTGCTTTTGCTGGGGTTGGTGGCGTTGTACGCGACCGCGCAAGCGCTCCGCTGAGCGGACCATGATTTGGCAGCACGCGCCGAAAAATGAGATCATGCGCTATCAACTCGTTTCACGATTTGTCATCCTGAGCGAAGCGAAGGATCTGCTGTCTCTGCGCCAACAAGAAAAGCAGGTCCTTCGCTTCGCTCAGGATGACAATTTATGAAAGGTGTCTCTACTGCGCCGCCTTGTTTGGCTTCGGAGCCGCCGGCGGTTTCAGCACATCATCGAGATACGCCAGATACTCGGCGATCAGCTTATAGCTGTCGTAGTAATCGTTCATCTTGATGGCTGCCATCTTGTCGAACGGCGAATGCAGGATCGGCCAGGTCTCTTGTGTCACCGAGTGCAGGGTGATGCGCGGGATCTGGTAGCGAGCGAACGATTCGGAATCGGCGGTGCCGAGGTTGTCCACGTTCATTGCGGTCACCGGAAGTTTACTGGCCGCCGCGACAGAGGCCAGCGCGTCAATCAGCACTTTGTCGGCGTGTGAAGCCCAGACCTCGGTCGGACCGAGGCCTAAACTGTCGAAGTTCACCATGCCCTCGATGTGCGCGCGCTGCTCGTTGGTGAGGTGATCCACGTAATACCGCGATCCGACCAGCCCCTTTTCCTCGCCCGAAAATCCGACGAAGATCAGCGTGTGATGACGCGGCTGCGCGCTCAGGCTGTACAGCAGGCTGGGCAACAACACCGCTCCGGTCCAGTTATCGACCACGCCGTCGCCAAAGCTGTCGACGTGATCGGTATGAGCGCCGACCACGATGACCTGCTGCGTTTCGCCCGGCAACACGCAAATGACGTTCGGCGGAAGCTTGCGGTCGAGCGCTTGCTCGGAGAGATTCGCGTCCTTGCAACCGGACTCGGCAAACCACCTCCGGATCAGCGCTTCGCGTTCGCTGTTCCTGGTTGAAAACGACTTCAGATGGCCTTCGACAGCTTCGCGCGTCTGCAAGCGAAAGTGAATCTGCGCCGAAGCGCAGACGGCACAAGTGATGCAAGCGATCAGCGCCCCGGCGAGATGACGCCGGAATTTACCACAGGCAGTTGTCCCGTCGGAACGCATTCTGCCGAGAGTAGCACGGGTGCAACGAATTTCCGGCGCTGTTCCGCGCGATGATTTATTCTTCTAGTTGAACCGACAACTGAGACCTGAGACCTAAGAACTGAGACCTCAAAATGAAAACTGGCATCATCGGTCTGCCGCAGGTCGGCAAGACATCTCTGTTTCGCATTCTGACGAAGCTGAATCTTTCCGAGCAGGCGTATTCGAACCCGCGCGAGGCGCACATCGGCGTTGCCAAGGTGCCCGACGAGCGCCTCGACAAGTTGGCCGCGCTTTACAAACCGAAGAAACTGACGCACGCCTCGGTCGAGTATGTGGACGTCGGCGCCATCGGCCAGGACGCGCTGAAAGAGACCGCCTACATCGGCCATCTGCGCCAGGTGGACGCGCTCATTCACGTTCTCCGGGCGTTTGAAAACGATGCGATTCCGCACGTCGGCGCGATCGACCCCCTGCGCGACATCAAGAACGTCGAATTCGACCTGATGGTCAGTGATCTTGGGCAGATCGAGAAGCGACTGGAGCGGCTGGAAAAAGACTTGAAGAAGATGAAGACGCCGGAACTCGAAAAAGAAAACGAGCTTCTGATCAAAGCCAAAGCCTTTCTAGAAACCGAAAAGCCGCTGCGCGAAATGGAAATGGCGCCCGACGACAAGAAACGCATCCGGGGCTTCATGTTTCTGAGCGAGAAGCCGATGCTCTACGTGCTCAATATCGGCGAGAGCACGCAACTGGGCAAGGACCTCGAAGCGGCGGTTGCGAAATACAAACTGACCGAAGTTTCCGCGCGTCCGAATGCCGGAGCAAGCGCGATCTGCGGCAAAGTCGAAGCCGAACTGGCGGAGATGAGCGACGAAGACGCGGCGGAATTTCTTGGCAGCTATGGACTGACAGACAGCGGGCTCTCGCGGCTGATCCGCAAGAGCTATCACCTGCTGGGACTAATTTCGTTCTTCACCGCCGGAGAAGATGAATGCCGCGCCTGGACGATCCCGCTGAATACGCGAGCGCAGAACGGCGCCGGGGCTATTCACTCCGATCTGGAAAAGCACTTCATCCGGGCCGAGACCATTCGCTGGGATCAGTTGTTAGAAGCGGGATCGGAAGCCAACGCGCGAGCCAAAGGCACGCTGCGTCTCGAAGGCAAGGACTACATTGTGCAGGATGGGGATGTGATGCATATTAGGCACAGCGGGTAGGACAGTTCTCGGTTCTACCGCCGAGACGCAGAGGGCGCAGAGAAAACCAAGAACGCTTTCCTTGGCGCTCTCGGCGTCTCGGCGGTAGTACTAGGTACTGGGTACTCTTAATGCACGTGGAAGAAGTGGTCCAGCACAAACATGCAAGCCGCTCCGACAAAAACCAGTAGCGCCATCTTCACGCCGGGTTCTTGATTCACTTCGGGGATCAGATCCGACGCGGCTACGTAGATCGTTACGCCCGCCGACAGTGGCAGGCCGAAGCTTACCTCGTGGCGGAAGATTGCCATCGTCATCACTCCGGCCACGGTTGCCAGACCCAACTGCGCGGACGCTCCCCAGGCGAAGGCGCGGCTTCGGCCACTGGCCAGCATCACCGACGAGACGGTGAATCCTTCCGGAATCTTGTGCAGAAAAACCGCCACGAAGATGATCCAGCCGAGCGCCGGGGAAACGAGGAATCCCGAGGCGATCGCGATCCCATCGAAAAATGTGTGAATCAGCAACCCGATCAGAACCGAGTATCCCTTGTGCGAATGCACGAACTGGTCGGCGTGGGTTTCTTCTCCAAAGTGGAAATGCGGGGTGACGGTGTGCTCAAAAAAATGGACGAGCAGGTATCCGAGCAGAATGAGAAATCCGGCATACGCGCCACGCAGTTGAATGCTGGCGGGCACCATCTCGACCAGCGCCGTCGCCAGCATGAAGCCTGCGCCGAGCGCGACGAAGTAGCGGAGGTAGGAGCGCTCCCAATTCCTTTGGACAATGATGGCGCCGCCGAAGACGTTCGCGCCCGCCGCGGTCAGCCCCAGCAGCACACTGGTCAGGATGGGGGACATGCGGAAGAAGAATAGCAGGAAGCAGTGGTCAGTGGTCAGTACCCAGTACCCAGTTGCCAGTGAACTGAGCCAGCGCCTCGGTCCTCGCCTGCTAGAATCCGCGCATGCGGCACTGGCTACAACTTATCGGGTGGCTGGCTTGCGTTCCGTATTCGACCATTCCCGCCTTCTGGCTGATGATTCATCCGTTTGCCGAGCGCTGGCGCGCGCGGCATCGCTCGCCTTATATGGTGCTGTTGCCCGTGTGGGTGGCGATGTGGGTTGTGGTCGCGCTGGCCACTCGGCCTTGGCGAGACATGCTGCTGTATCGAGCAGACTCGGCGTGGGGAGCGGCGGCTCTGCTGTTCATTTGCGGGCTGTATGTCTATTCGCGGTCCGGGAAGAATTTCAGCGCGCAGCAACTCGGCGGGCTGCCGGAAATTCACGGCGGGAATCACGATCAACGGCTGGTGACGGATGGAATCCGAGCAAGGGTGCGGCATCCGGTGTACCTGGCGCATCTGTGCGAGATGCTGGCATGGAGCGCCGGGACCAGCCTTGCGGTGTGCTGGGCCTTGACGGCGTTCGCCGTGGTCACGGGAGCGGTGATGATCCGGATGGAGGATGCGGAGTTGGAGAAGAGGTTTGGGGATTCGTACCGCGCCTATCGCAGATCCGTGCCGCCGGTTCTGCCGCGAGTATGGGAAGGCCGCCAGCTATAATCCGGTGTAACTGAAAGCTGATAGCTGACAGCCGCTCCCATGCGCTTTGAACTCTTCGTAGCAACTCGCTATCTTCGCGCCAAACGCCGCCAGGCGTTCATCGGCGTCATCACGGGTATCTCCATCTTGGGAGTGGCGGCGGGAGTGGCTTCGCTGATCGTCGCTCTGGCCATCAATAACGGATTTCGGCAGGACTTGCAGGCGCGGCTGCTGGGTTCGACGGCGCACATCAGTCTGCTACGGATGGAAAGTGACGGCATGCGCGATTGGCGTCCGCTGCTCGAGAAGTTGTCGAAGCAGCCGCACGTGGCGGCGGCGGCTCCGGCGATTTACGAGCAGGTGCTGATTTCGCGCGGGCCGCGAGCGCGCGGCGCGGTGCTGAAGGGGATGCTGCCGCAGTATGAGCGGAAGGTCAGCGATCTGCTGAAAACGGTGACGCTGGGATCGGCGGCGGCGCTGGAGGAGACCAATGCCGGTGTAAAGCCGGGTCTTCGACCCGGCTTGGACGGGTCAGAGACCCGTCCCCACACAAACACTCCACACGCAGAATCGCCCGACGACCTTGCTGGGGTGCAGCAGCGCGTCGCGGCGATGCCTCCGATTATTCTTGGCAAGGACCTGGCGGAGGAGATTGGCGCGACCGTGGGGTCGGTGGTGCTGGTGACTTCTCCGCAGGGCGAGCTGACTCCGTTCGGAATGGTGCCGAAGTACATTCGCTTTCACGTCGCCGGAATCTTCAACTCCGGTTTTTTCGACTACGACTCTTCCTGGGCGTTCATCCGGCTGGCTGACGCGCAGCAGTTGTTTGGGTTGGGCGACGTGATCTCGGTCATCCAATTCAAGCTCGACGATATCTACCTGGCTGGCGACGTGGCGCGCGCGCTCGAACAAGCCGCCGGACACGGCTTCATGGCCACCAGTTGGATGGAACAGAACAAGCCTCTGTTCCGCGCCCTGCGTCTGGAGCGCGTGGTGACCTTCATCACCATCGGGCTGATCGTGTTCGTAGCGGCGCTGAACATTTTGATCTCGCTGATCATGATGGTCATGGAGAAGACGAAAGATATTGCGGTGCTCATGTCCCTGGGGACGAAGAAGGCGCAGATCCGGCGCGTGTTCATCGCGCAGGGCGTGCTGATTGGCGTGATTGGGACGGCGATCGGGCTGGTGCTCGGGTACGCGATCTCGTGGGCGGGCGGACACTACCACTTTATTTCGCTCTCGCCCGAGGTCTATTCGATTGACTATGTACCGTTCGCGCCGCGGCTGATGGATGGAGTCATCGTGACGCTCGTTTCCATCGGGATTTCGTTTGTGGCAACGATTTATCCGTCGTGGTCAGCGGCGCGGATTTTGCCGGCGGAGGCGTTGAGGTACGAGTAGGGATCGGCTGATGAATGGTTTTACCGAGGAGCGAAGCCGGCAGGGTCCGTGCTCCCATCTGTGACTACGGTCACATTGCATTTGTTTTCCGGAGGTATACAGTCTTTCGCATACCTCGTTCCCGCAAGCGGAATCGCGGGAACGTTGTGTTCCTCCTCGTGGTCTAATGGATTAGGGGCCGTTTCCGCTGCGTTGCAGTGGGAGGTGACCGGCGACCTTGGTACTTAGGAGGGGGAGTTTGCATCCAATGACTGAAGATCCTCTGCTGAGGGTCGAAGGTTTAAGTAAGGTGTTTCGCTCAGGCGAAGCCGAGCTTGTGCTCTTTGAGAATCTGTCTTTCCAGGTCACAAAGGGAACGATGCTGGCCATCGTAGGGCAATCGGGTGCGGGGAAAAGTACCTTGTTGCACATCCTGGCGGCGCTTGATCGTCCCTCCGCCGGTGCCGTATACTGCGCGAACTCCCACGTGAATGCGCTTTCCGAGGACGCCGCCGCCGAGTTTCGTAACCGCGAAATCGGCTACGTATGGCAGTTCCATTACCTGCTGCCGGAATTCACCGCTTTGGAGAATGTCGCTATGCCCCTGCTGACGCGCGGGCAAGCCCTATCTACAGCAGAACAGGAAGCTTCGCGGTGGCTACGCGAGGTGGGACTGGAGTCGCGCGGGCATCATCGTTCGGGCGAGCTTTCGGGCGGCGAGCAGCAACGGCTGGCGCTGGCACGGGCGCTCATCACCCAGCCGCAAGTCTTGCTGGCCGATGAGCCTACCGGCGATCTCGACGGGCGCACCGGGGAATTGGTTTTTGAACTGGTCGCGCGGTTGCACCGGGAGCACCAGCTGACCTCTGTAATCGCCACCCACAACTTGGCGTTTGCACGTCGGTGCCATCGCGTTTTACGGTTGGATCGGGGCAAAATGGAAGAGGTAGCGCCCGAGTCGCTTCCGGCGTGAGGAAGGGCAGGATCACAAAAGCCAGGGTTGAAGAACTAAGGTTGAAAAATCGGAGTACCCGAAGGTAAGACTGTACGGGTTACTACGAGACGATATCGCTTGGGAGATTAGGCGATATAAATGCATAATTAAGGGTTAGGGTCAGGGGTTTGGCGGAGGGCGGGGCGTTCCGCAGGAAGTCGGGGGGAATTGGTATATGTTCGAACGCTACACGGAGAAAGCCAGGCGCGTCATCTTCTTTGCGCGGTACGAGGCCAGCCAGTTCGGATCTCCTTATATTGAGACCGAACACCTGCTGCTCGGACTGCTGCGCGAAGACAAGGCCCTGACCAATCGTTTTCTGCGCTCTCATGCGTCGGTGGAATCGATCCGGAAACAGATCGAGGGTCACACCACCATCCGGGAAAAGGTTTCCACTTCGGTCGATCTTCCCCTGAGCAACGAATGCAAGCGTGTGCTGGCGTATGCGGCGGAAGAGGCGGAGCGGCTTTCGCACAAACATATTGGAACCGAACACCTGCTGCTGGGATTGTTGCGCGAAGAAAAGTGTTTTGCGGCTGAGATTTTGCACGAGCGGGGACTGCGGCTTTCGACCATCCGCGAAGAACTGGCGCGTACCAGCCAGGAAAAAGCGCAGCCGCAACGCGGACAGCGTGAGTCTTCTTTATTGAGTGAGTTTTCCCGCGACCTGACGCAGTCCGCCATGGATAACCAGCTCGATCCGCTGGTGGGCCGCGACAGCGAAGTGGAGCGGGTGGTGCAGATTCTGTGCCGCCGCACCAAGAATAATCCGGTGCTGATCGGCGAACCGGGCGTAGGCAAGACCGCCATCGTGGAAGGTCTGGCGCAGCGCATCGCGGACGGCGAAGTTCCTTCCTTCCTGGCGGACAAACGCATTCTGGCGCTTGATCTTTCTCTGATCGTCGCCGGCACCAAGTATCGCGGACAGTTTGAAGAGCGGCTCAAGACCATCATGAAAGAGCTGATGGAGTCGCAGAATTCGATCATCTTTATTGACGAACTGCACACGCTGGTGGGCGCGGGATCGGCGGAAGGCTCGCTCGACGCCGCCAACATCCTGAAGCCGGCCCTGTCGCGCGGCGAGATTCAGTGTATTGGCGCGACTACGCCCGCTGAATACCGCAAGTCGATCGAGAAAGACCGGTCGCTGGAGCGCCGCTTCCAGTCTGTGAAAGTTCCGCCGCCGAACGAAGCCGACGCGGTCAAGATTCTTTTCGGGATCAAAGAACGCTACGAAAAATTCCACGCCGTCACCTATACCGACGATGCCATCAATTTTTCGGTGTCGCATTCGAATCGCTATATTCCCGACCGTTTTCTCCCGGATAAGGCAATTGACCTGATCGACGAGGCGGGGGCGCGCGTGAAACTGCGCCAGACCACGCTGCCGGAAGAATTGACGGAAGTCCAGAAGCGAATCAAGTTCATCGTCCATCGCATGGAGAACGCCATCGCGAACCACGAGTTCGAGAAGGCGCGCTTCTACTCGGACGAAGAACGCAAGGAGCGCGAGAACCTGCGCGCCCTTCGCGAAAAATACCACCTCGATGAATCCTCCACCGGCGTAGTCGGTCGGGAGGACATCGAGGACGTGGTATCGCGCTGGACCGGCGTTCCGATCACCTCGATCAAGGAAGAAGAAACTCAAAAGCTGCTGCGCATTGAAGAAGAGCTGCACAAGCGCATCATCTCGCAGGACAAAGCCATCAGCGCCCTGGCTCGCGCCATCCGCCGCTCGCGCGCGGGCTTGAAGAGCCCGAACCGCCCGATCGGGTCATTCCTGTTCCTCGGACCCACCGGCGTTGGCAAGACCGAAGTGGCTCGCACCCTGGCGCATTTCATGTTTGGCAGCGACAAGGCGCTGGTGCGTTTCGATATGTCGGAGTTCATGGAGAAGCACTCCGTCTCGAAACTGATCGGGTCGCCTCCGGGATACGTTGGCTATGAAGAGGGTGGCCAACTGACAGAACGGGTCAAGCGGGCGCCGTATTCTGTCGTTCTGCTCGACGAAATCGAGAAGGCGCACCCGGATGTGTTCAACATTCTGCTGCAGGTTTTTGAAGACGGGCAATTAACCGACGGCTTGGGCACCACGGTCGATTTCAAGAACACCATCATCATCATGACGTCGAACATCGGTGCGCGCCACCTGATGAAGCGCGAGGGCCTGGGCTTCCAGTCGTCGAAAGACGAGATGGTTTCCGAGAAGGTCGAGGTTCTGGTGAAGAGCGAGGTCAAGCGCACCTTCAATCCGGAATTCCTGAACCGCGTGGATGAAATCATCCTGTTCATGGCGCTCAGCGAAGTGGACCTGATCCAGATTCTCGAACTCATGGTCAACCAACTGAACCAGAACCTGGCGCAGCGTTCGATCACGGTGAGTGTGGCCGACGAGGCGAAGAAGTGGATTCTGAACCAGACGCTGACCGACCGCAACTACGGAGCGCGTCCGCTGCGGCGCGCATTGCAGAAGTACATCGAAGATCCGCTTTCGGAGGCCCTGATCCAGGGCACGATCACCACAAGGCCGGCGTTCATCGAGGTATTCCTCGAGGCCAACAAACTGTACTACCGTCCGGTGGATGCGGAGAAAACCGAAGGCGTGCTGCTGTACGAAAGCTAAAGCTCAGCCATCGGCATTCAGCCATCAGCCGTCAGTGAAAACTGGCGGCTTTTGTTTTTGCTTGTGTGGGGACGGGCGCCTCGCCCGCCCAAGCCGAGCGAAGCTCGGCAGCGATTTCAGCCGTCAGCGAAAGCTGGCGGCTTTTGTTTTTGCTCGTGCTTGTGTGGGGACGGGCGCCCTCGCCCGTCCAAGACTGCGTAGGGACAGCCGCTACCGACTTGCCGCTAGATTGCTGCAATGCTTGTGAAGCAGGTGTGCGTGCTCAGCCCGTTTATAAACACTTCCTCGGGGCTTGCCTAACAGGGCCTGATTCGTGAAGTCGGTGGCAAGAGCCTCATCTTCGCTGCAAAGCAACCGTACCGCTCCAACGCGGGCAAGAGCTATGATGTGCGGATCGTCTGAGACGCAGAAACTACCCTCAGATAGCCTCTTGGTTTCAGCATCGACCTTCGAGTCGGCTACCTGTCTAGCTTTGCCCTGCTGATCTAGACGGAACAGAAAGCGACGGAAGGCAGCTGTTTTCCGATATTCGCGGGTCAATTCGCCGCCGTACACGAGCTTTGCGCGTCCCTCGTCAATCGCCTTGTGGATTGGCTTAAAGTCTTCCGACGGCTCTGGGAAAAATTTATGGACTACGTTTACATCGATGATCAAGCACATCAGTCGCCAACCCTGCTAAAGAGGCTCGCTTCTTCTTGAAGGAAAAAACTACGATAAGAGCTAGGCGCGCCCAATACGTTGCCAGCGCTGTCAAGACGGATTTTGTGGATATATGTCTCCAGCCCATCCTTTTCGAAGAACAATATCAGCACGTCCGCTCCGGAAACGGTGCCTCGTGCGACCTCAACACGGATACGATCCAGAAGGTAGTCACTGTGAGTCTCGATTACAAATTCCTTTTGTCCCCTGGCGACGAGTCGAGCGAAGAACGACCCCAGCTCGGCCTGACCACGAGGGTGAAGGTGTACCTCCGGTTGTTGGATGAGCAATCTTCTTCGTTCGCTCGCCATAACGCTCTGGACCACAAGCGGTAACGCTTGGCTGACGCCATAGCCGACATCGGGTAGATTCGCGGGCGGTCCGGCTGTCGTCACAAGTATCTGAAAAGGGTCGGTGGGGCTTTTCCCCAAGCGCCTCACGCCAATGTGCTTGAAGAGCGACGAACTCTTCCCGAATGCGTTGAGGGCCTCGAATAAGCGCGCCTTCTGTGGCTCTTTCTCTTCCTGCCATATCCGTGCCAGCATCACCGGAATGTGATCACCCTCGGGCTTGAACTCGTCGCTAAACTCATCGTAAGTTCGACGGGGCTTGGTCCGTATGGGTGCGAGCGCCAGCGCCGGGATAGTGGCACTCTGCGTGAGTATCCGAAAAAGCTGGAACATCTTCTGGGCCTCAAGCTCGGGTCTTTCGCTAAGCGAGAGCCTCAGAAGGAAAGAGACCGGCACTCCCTCCTCCACGGCCCTGGGATTCAAGGGAAATTCCCTGGGCTTGGAACCGGCAAACTGAATGATGCCTTGCGCGGCGGTCGCCCCACTCCTCATGTCCAAAGAAATGCTCCCCGATGGCATCGAAGCGGTATATTGTTGAAGCTGGGGCTGCCCCTTGTAGTTGATGTATTTGGCAACCATCTTTCTTGGCCCATCCTCCCCTCTCACATCCTCGGTAAAACCAACCGAGAAAGAATCTGCACGCCCGTAGCGCCCTCCCTTAAAGGTGGCAATGGTATCGTATGTGCCAAGGTCGAACGGAGGAATATTGAAGGACGGGCGCAGGGAATCAAACTCAGGCCGCGAGAGATGAGACAACATCGCCAAAAAAGTTGATTTACCCGTGCTGTTCTCGCCCACGAGAAGAGTTAGGGGCTCCAACGGGATATCATGCCCGTCGCAAAAGCTGCGCACGTTTTCAAGATGTACTTCCATGTCTACCCCCACACCCTCTCGCTAGCCGTTCACGATTCCGCGCGGCAATGCGCAAACAGATTCTATTGGACGGCGAGGGCTTATTCAATTGAAGGCCGTTGTTTTGGTGGTGATGCGGTTAATCGCCCACTTCTGCAAGTTCTTTCCGCCTGGGCCGACCGCCTTTCAATCCATTCACCCGAGCCGCCCTCTCCTTGGCAACGCTTTTCGCTGAGCCTCCGCTGCGCCCTATTTCCGCCATCCATCTTTTGGTGCCATAGATGCGCCGAAGCAAGCTGGGAACGTAATGGTCGAGGTTGAGAGCCGGCCAATTCGTTCGCTGATGAGGTCGTATCCGCGCCACTCTACTTTTTTCATCACAACCGGACGGTGTCCGTCATCACAGACTCCCAACCCGCACCGGTGCGACAATGATCCCCTGATGGGGCAGGGCCGAGGTGCAACCGTCTCCCAAGACGGCCCTCGAAGCTGCCCCAAACCCATTTTCAGCGCTCTTTGACAAGCTAAGTCCTTATTCCGAAATATTTTGCATATAAGTCCTTTAAACTCAAAGATTTTGCGGGAATTTTTGTCTAAGTCTATGATTCCAAAAGATCGGGTACATATTTTTTCTCAACACCAGCGCGTATTAACTATATAGTAAACATACTGCAAGATGCTGGACGCGGCAGTGAGTGACTCTGGCACACGGCGAGCCGTCAGTTGCAAGAAAACCACACTTTGATTCCAATCGGCCGATTGACCGCAGAGATCGACTTGTGTTTAACTTCATTCAATCGGGGCTGGCTCAACGCGGTAGCTTGGGAATACGTACCAATAATTCCAGGGGCGTGAGACCGAGGTGACGTCATGAAGTCCAGCTCGTATGCAGTCCTAGCAGTGTCCCTTCTAGCCTTAACCATTCTAAGTCTGACTCTGAGTGCCAGTGCGCGGGAGATGGTCCTGCCTGCCGGTACCCTTCTGCAGTGCACCATGAATGAACCGAACTTTTCTTCTTCGACCGTCGCGGTCGGAGATCCCGTGCTCTGTCATCTGCACTCGGTGACGTCATTCGGCCAGCAGGCGTTTCCGCGCGGAAGCTACCTCGTGGGACATCTGGAATCGGCTCAGGACCCAGGACATTTCTGGGGCAAGGGCAACATGAAGCTGCGGTTCGATCGCATCGGATTGCCCAACGGCGATATGCCTTTGGATGCGAAGGTGATCGCGACGCGCGGCTACAAGGTCAATAAGGATGGCGACATCCGGGGCAAAGGGCACGCCAAGCGCGACATCGTCGAATGGATGCTGCCGCCGCTGTGGCCGTGGAAGGTGATCATGCTGCCCGCGCGCGGTCCGCGTCCCACGCTCAAGGGTGAGAGCATGCTAACGCTGCGCCTGATGGATGATGTGCAGATCCCGCAGGTCTCGGCAACCAACGGTCCGGACTGGCATTTCTTTGGCGGTCCGCGCCCGCAGGATGAGTCCTATTACCGCGGTTCGGCCTACACTCCAGGGGACAATGCCATTCCTCAGCTAGCGGTGCGCCAGGTCACACCCACGGCTAGCGAACAGCCGATGGCTGAGGAAATTCCGCAGGTCACCTACGCCAGCTACATTGCCAAGGACGCGGCAGTGCGCGGTGGCGGGACGGATGCGCGCTTCTCCGGGACGGCGCCGGGAGTGCCGGTGTTTGTGCTGAAGACGGGTATGGTTCTGGCGGTGGGCAATTACATCTATCAGGACGGCCGTATCAGCTACGAACTGGCCAGTGGCGGGAACGGCGTGATCAGCACGGATGAAGTGGACTGGAGTACAACCACTCGCGTGAATACCCAACGCGGCGTGCGGGTCATGCTGCGCGGTGGACACCCGAGTGCTGGGGTGGCGGGATTCTAGGGAGCCGTCAGCTATCGGCATTCAGCCGTCAGCATTCGCTGGCGGCTTTTTTGTTTGTGGGGACGGGTCTCTGACCCGTCCAAGCCGAGCGAAGCTCGGCAGGGTTTTCAGCCGTCAGCCCAAGCTCGACCGGGTTTGACACGAAACTCTCAAACATCGAAACTCTAAGAACCTGACCTCATGGAAATCACGGTCTACTCCGCTCCTTGGTGTCCGGATTGCCGGTAGGCCAAGCGCTTCCTCGACCGGCACCAGATTTCGTACACCGACGTCAACATCGAGACCACTCCGGGAGCTGCCGACGAGGTCGTGAAGCGGACCGGCAAGCGCGCCATCCCGCAGTTTGTGATTGACGGCGAATGGGTACAGCCCTACCGTCCGGGCGAAGGATTCCTCTACGAAGAGATGGCAAAGCGGCTGGGAGTTGAGCGGTAGTTCGTGTAGAGACGGGGCTTGCCCCGTCTGCGGAGACGCGGCAAGCCGCGTCTCTACGGTAGAATCCCCCTTTGAGGGGCTGGGCAGCGGCGCAGCGTTCTCAGTTACCTTCGGCCTTCTGCCACCCGACTTCTGTACCCTACACGCCCTCGCCCGAATGCGTCAGGATAGTGGCTGCCCGGACATCTCCCTCCGTGCCGGGCCTGACGGCGCATGTTCAATTCCGATAATGGGGAAAGCGAAGTGGTGGAAACCTGGCAGCGGTTTGTGCAGGGGTTGCTGGGCGTGCTGGTGCTGGTGGGCGCCGGAACGATGGCGCATTACTACGCTCCCCCGGAGACTACCGGGCTCGAGCAGCAGGTGCACCAACTCTCGCGCCAGGTGGCGAATCTCGAACGCGAGCAATCGTTTTCGTCGGCGGCAGTGGACGATGCGCGGGAGTCGGTGGCTTACATCTACGGGATTTATCACGTGTCCGGCCGTGGGCAAAGTTTTCGCGCTCGCGTTGCGGGGACGGGGTTTGTAGTGGCGCCGGGCCTTCTGGCCACCAATCGCCATGTGGCCGAGCCCTGGTACGGCGACCGCGAAGTCGCAGTGGCAATGCGGCAGGGCGGAACGCCAGTGCTGGAAAAGCTGGTGGCATATTTCCCAGGCTCGCCACTTCCGGTAAACCTGGAGACGGCGGTCGTGGCCACGCATGGAGATCTGGCTGTGTTGCGCCTCGAAGCAACCGCCTTCACGAAGAAACTGCGCCCGTTGACTCTGTCGCAGACGCTGCCGCATGTGGGCGAGTCGGTGAGCGTGCTGGCTTATCCGATGGGAGTGACGGGCATGGTGGCAAAGTCGCCGGCGGTAGTGTATGAGCGGCTTTCGTCGCATCCGGATAATGCCGACACGGCGGGCGAGCTGGCGGCGCTATCGCTGATTCGGCCTTCGGCGACGTTCGGGCACATCGGCGATGTAACCGGCGACAAGCTGATCTATGACGCGCCCACGGCGCGCGGAGGCAGCGGCGGACCGGTGCTGAACCTGCGCGGTGAAGTCGTGGGCATCAATTCCGCCTACATTGACGGCTTCTCGGGGGGCACGCTGGGGATCACCGCCGCTGAGTTGCGTCCGCTGCTGGAAACCGCCAAGCGCGCGGCTTTGGAGACGGCCGCTGTTGTCCAGTGAAGAATCAGTTCCCGGTTCTCAGTTCTCAGTTCTCAGAGGAGAGCCGATTCGTTCTAACTGAGAACTGAGAACCGGGAACTGAGAACTTCTGGTCCCGCCGTGGAAGTCCCATCCCGAAAGTTGCAATTCCTTGCGCAGGTGGCTCTACTGCCTGCCGTTCGAAACCTCTCCCCGCGCAGACAAAGTGCCTTGGATTCAGGTACATTTGTAACCTGCTGATTTGAATAACAAATTGGCCTTATGACTGCTGCAGATTGGGATAAGTCCCAGATCGGAACCGTGTGTTCGGGCAATGCTTTCGGGCAACGGATTCCCTGCGGGTAGGTTCAAAGAGACTTGGTTCAAAGAGATCTGATTATGATAAAAAATTGTCTGTTTGCGGTGGCTTTACTGAGTCTGGCGCTGGGTGTCGGCTGTGCGAAGGGTGGCAATGGCACGGGTCCCCCTCCACCAAGCATTACCGTTACCATTACGTCGCCCAGCAACGTTAACTCTGGCGCGATTTACCCGACCCAGTCTCTGACGCTTCAGGCCAAGGTAGCGAACTCGACGAATACGACCGTTACCTGGAGTCTGAGCGGCGCGGGGACGCTCACGCCAGTCACCCCGGCGACGACTCCGGCAACCGCGACCTACGTGGCCCCGGCAACGGCAGGTTCGCAGGCGACGATCACAGCGACATTGGTGTCCGATTCCTCGGTAACGGGACCGCTGACGTTGACCCTGGTTGACATCACCACCGACGTAGCGCCAGCGACGCTGAGCGTGGGCAAGGGTCTGACCCAGCAATTTACCGCCGTAGCCGTCCCTGATTATGCGCCCCAAACCTTTAGGTGGACCTGCACGGCGAGCGGAGTGCCGTGCGCGAACTTTGTTCAGGATCCGAATGTGTCCGGCTTGGCCTACTACACAGCGCAGGACAGCTGCAGCGGCAGTTGTGTTCAGATATCGGCGGCTGCGCCACTCGATCCGACCGGCTGCTCGACCAACCCCAAGTACTGCACAATCGCCAAAGCCTCGCTGGTCACCTCCCGCGTAAGCGGCACGTACGCATTCCGGTTTTCCGGATATGACAGCAGCAACAACGCCACAGCCGTGGTTGGAACATTCACCGCGTCGGCGAATGGAACGATCACCTCGGGCGTGGCAGACGAATTGACTTCGAGCGGCTGGGTGCAACACTCGATTACCGGAGGTTCCTATACTCCCACCTCTTCCGATCCGAACAACTCGAACAATGCTGGCACGTTGACGCTCACGACGGGAGCTTTTCCGGACAAGTTCCAGGTCGTTCTCGACGGCGCGGGCGACATCGAGATGATCGAATCCGACCTCCATGGCACCGGATCCGGCATCGCACAGAAATCATCCTCCTCCAACCTTTTCACTGGCGACCAGACTTACGCGTTCGGCTTCACCGGTGTGGACTCGAATGGCAACCGCGTTGGGTATGTCGGACTCCTGCCGATGAACGGCAGTGCGGTAGTCGGCGGGCAGATGGATGTGAACGACAACGGCGCCACAAGCACTGTGTGTGGGTCGCCATGCAGCATTGCGGGCCCGTACTCCGCTGTCGCGAGTATTCCCGGCCTGTGGCATACGACGCTGACCGCCGGCACAACGACGCTTGATTTCGATTTCTTTATTTCTTCCGGAACAGCCAGTAAGGCGAATCCGCTGACCTTCTATGCCATATCCACCGACCCCGTTGACGCGACGCACCCAGCAGTTTCCGGAACGATGGTGCTCCAGGATTCGACCCAGACCTACAACAACGCTGCCTTCAAAGGCACTTCCGTCTCTGCTCTGACGGGGGCGAATGCCAATGTCTCGCTGACGCTGGGCACGACTGATGGCAACGGTAACTTCTCGGGTCAATTTGATCAGAATGACGCCGGTACGATCCTCTCCAGCGTCCAATTCCCCCCCACAGGCACCAACAATTACACGTATGCAGCCACCGGCACTAATGGACGCTATACCTTCAACATGCTGGGCAATCCGGGTGCGACCCCGGTCCAGTCGCCGCTTACGTTCGTCCTTTATGCCAGTGGAGCGAATCGCGGATTCCTGCTCGATCAATCCAGTCCGTCCGTGATGACCGGAACGATGAATCCGCAGGGGAAAGCGAGCTCTGGTTTCCCTGGTTCGGCGTTGCCGGGTACGTATGCCGCGGCGACCACCACCAGCGGTAGCTCCGGGGTCCACCCGATTGCGGCCAACCTGCTCCTGACATCCCCGGGAGGCGGGGTCTTCAACGTCTCCGGAACGCAGTACCCAGGGCCCCAAACGGTGACCGGTACTTACACGCTGTCCAACTTGGGTACGGGTACGATCCCGCTGACTGTTCCGTCTGCCCAGAAGTATGTGATCTACGCTCTTGGCACCTTAGGTTGTACTGGTACCCTCCAAAACCCAAATCCTGCATGCGAGATAGAAAGCTTCCTGGCGGTGGATGAAGACACCACGAATACGAATCCGTCCGTCATTTTCGCGCAGCAGTAGACCTTCGAATGGAGAGCCGGGCATCCCGCCCGGCAAGGGTCGCGTAGGGACGGCCGACCCCGGCCGTCCAAGCCGAGCGCAGTTCAGCCTGCTTGACAAAGTATCTTATAATAAAGCTTTGGCAGCAGCCCAGTGCGGCCGCGCCGAGTTTACGTAAGTTCTCTGAAATCTATATTTTGCGCGACTAAGGAAGTCCATCTCCTTGATTCCAAAGGCCAAGCCCCAAAACGCCGCCGGTAAGTCCTTTGTTATGAATATTTTGATTTAACTCTTTCAAAATGAGGATTTTAGCAAAATAGGGGGGAGGGGGTACCCCAGTCGCTCGGGTCAAGCCGCTCCCACCGACGGATGAGGAGTTGAGGGTTACCTATCGCCGCTAACTCCTTTGTTTTGAGGTATTTGATTTAACTCCTTTAAAATCAATTATCTAACAAAATAGGGGGGCTACTTCCCGCGAATCACGGCCTTTGCGGTGGCGAGATTGTCGAAACGGTCGTAGGCGCGAACCACCACGACGTGGTCATTCCCAGTGTTCTCGGCCATCAGAGGCGGCGGCGCTTGAGGTTGCGGCACGGCCACCCGAAAGTCGTAATCTTCCGTTCTCGAATCCGACAACTGGCCGACCGGCTCGACGAACTGCCAGTCGCCGCCATCAAGCGAGTACTCCGCCCGCTTGATTGGCGAAAACGAATCGCGGGCGCGGAAGCGGACGTGGATATGCTTCCCATCGAGAGCGGCAGTCAGGTTGTCGATGACAGGAGAAGTGGTATCGACCTCGAAGCGGTTGCCGACACGTTCGGCGAAGAGGGCTTCTCCTGGCGAATGCGAGGGCGCATCGGAGGCGATGACCTTCACGGTGTAGCCGCCGTCGGGTAGAAGACTGGCGTCGAAAGAATAGTAGCGGTCGGCGAGGTTGTTCTTCAGCAGCAGCCAGCGCGATTCGCCGTCGCCGCGGTAGTAAACGCTGTAGACAAGCTGATCGTCGTTGTCGTCATGCGCCGACCAGCGGATGCCGACCGAATCGCGGTCGCGCACGGCGGGCGGTGGAGGATCGAAGCGTGGCTGCCCGGGAGTGGGCGGCTCGCTGCCAGTCACATGGGGAATCGGCTGATAGCGATATCCGGGCTGCACCGTAATGTCATCAACTTCCGGGGCAACATTCTTCGGCAAGTAGTTCAGCAAGACGTCGTCAACCCGAGGCGCGGGATTGCCGGCACGGAGCACGGACTTCCACTGCACGAAGCGCGCTGGCGGGACCTTGAGTTCCGAGCCGGCCGCGAGATCGACGCGCGTCCAGCGACTCCAGTTGCGATCGGGATTGTCGACATTGCCGCTGCGCGCATAAAGCTCGACATTGGAATTGCCGGCGCCGCGGACGCTGGCGCGTCCCCACAGGGAAAAGACGCGCGCGTCGAAGACATCGCTCTCATACGTGCCTTCCGACTCGGGGCCAGGACCGAGCACGAAAATTTTTCCCAGGTTGCTGCTGGAGGCGTAGAGTCCTCCGCCGGGCGCGGCGGCGAACGCTGTGATTTGTGTGGCGCTGGCTTTGATCAGGTCGGTGAAATCGTCAACGCCGTTGATGGCAAAAATGTGACCGCGATTGCCGGTGCCGGCGAGCAGGCGTCCGTGCCGATCGAAGCCGAGAGCATAGACGAGATCTTCGTGGGAACTCCACAAGCGTGACGGTGCGCCATCGGGCGCGATGCGATAAATCTCGGAGCCGCCGGTAGCGCCGAGTCCAGGAGCGGGAAAGGGCGACATGGGCGCGGCGGGACCTGCGGTGATGTTGATATTGCCTCCGGGTGCGGGCGGGTTCTGCGCCGGAGTTACGAGAGTGATGCCCATCTGCGGCAAAGTGCCTCCGGGGCGCTTCTCTCCCGCACCGGCGGCGTAGATATTGCCGGCGCCGTCGATGGCGAGCGCGGTAATTTCTTTCTTAGGCGCACTGTAGAGAACGAACGCATCGCCATTCGGCGCGATGCGATAGACAAGCCCGCTGCCATCGGAGCCGGCAATGAGGTTTCCCTTGGGATCGAGGGCGAGAACGCGAATGTGGACTTCATCGCTCTTGAAGAAGAGCGAGTGCTGGCCGTTGGCGCCGACTTTGTAGATTTCGCCATGATCGCCGGTGGCGACATACAGGGCGCCGGCATTGTCGAGAACGATGTCCCAGATGTACTTGGAACCAGGATCGAAATACGTAGACGAACTCCATGAGGCTTTCGCGTCGACTTTGGCGCCTTTCGCGGGTTCAAGGCGATAGACCTTGCCGTCGGGGCCGGTGGCAGCGTAAACGATGCCGCTCTTGTCATTCTTATCAACGACCAGAGCCTGCACCTGCAATTCCTGCGGCTCGAAGATGGTCGTGCTTTGGCCATCCGGCGTGATGCGATAGACGCGGGCCGGAGATCCGGCGGCGGCGTAGATGTTGCCCCCGGAATCGGATGCGATCGACCAGATGTAGGTCGAAGGCGTGGTCGCTAGCGACTTGAAGGCCGGAGCGAGTTCGAGGCCGCCCTCACTGCGCAGGGCGATGCCTTTGGCAGTGCCTTTGGTCAATTCTTCGAACTTGGATTGTTCCCAGGTGCGGGTGCCCTCGGCGAGGGCGAACGCGGAAAGCGCGAACGTGGAAAGAATAAGTGTTGATACTATTGCGAGCGTTTTACGTGCCAAAGTCATACCCCATTTTAGGTTACTTGGGTTCGCAACATAGGTTTGGGTTGTCATCCTGAGCGAAGCGAAGGACCTATGCATTCTGCTGGCGCGGGCGAAATACATAGGTCCTTCGCTTCGCTCAGGATGACAGCATGAATTTTGTGCTACCAACTTGCCGGATCCAACTCCAGCTACTTAATGCTAATCGTCAGCATCTGCGCGCCGGAGACGACATAGTCGAGCGGATCGGTGGAAGCTTCGCCGACCGACGACTCCCCGAGCACGACCATGTCCTGTGTGCCGCGCATGTTCTCCATGACGTTCATGACGGAAAGCGGCAGCGTCGGCATCACTTTGTCGGCGACCATCGCTTCGGGATCGGACCCGAGAAGCGAAACATACACGCGATCGTTGGCGCGCTCTTTGTTCAGCAATGCGATCGTTGGCGCAAGACCCAGACCACGGTTCATCATCGGCGTGCCGCGATGCATGCGGTCGAGCGTGTCTCCGTCGCTGACCAGGATGCGCAGCGTTCCCTTCGACGTGGAGGTTGGAATCCGTATGGGAATCTGGCGCACGAGCCGCTCGCCACGATACGGACGAATCACGGTCTCAACCATAATCTGGTCGCCGGGGCGAGCTTCCGTAACGTCCGTGCGCGAAGCTTCCAGGCGAGCGGAGCGGCGCTCGCGGACAAGATCGAAATCGAGCTTCACGCCCTGAACGTCGGGAGCGTCGAAGGGATTGCTATAGATGCGTCCAAAGCGATCGCCGATGGTGGCAGCGGCCAAAGCCGCCGCGGGCTGCCCGTTGTCTTGCGGGGCAAACATGTTCCGCAGCGTGACGTCGGGATACCCCTTCACGCTGAGCACGCCATTCATGCGGTAAGTAATGTCTTCGCCGTATTCGTTGGTGCCGTGCAGCGCGTTAAAGACGGTGGCCATCATGGCCAGCGGGCTGAGCCGCGCGTTGTTGAGAACTTCGTAATGGAATTCTTTTGTCGCCGCTCCACTGTGCAGGGCCACGGTCACCGGAATCATCTTCGACTCGCGCCCCGGCACGCCCATAATGCCGTTCTGGCGGTCCTGCACGAACGCGCCAATCGTCTCTGTCGTGTTGACGATCTTGAACGCATTCAGTGGCGAAGGCAGCGTGGCCAGCACGGTAGCTTTCGTCATCGGCAGGTCCACTTCACCAAACTGCAAAAGCGGATGTCCGCAGGCAAGCAAGCGCTGCGGATCGACATAGGTCACGGTGCAGGTGGCGGCAATATCCATATCGCCGCGAACCAGCACGGCGCTGATGGCCGATCCCGCTTCGATCGGTTCCGGCTGTTTGCGATCGCTCCGAGAGCCAATGCCCATCACCGGAACGATGCCCGCCGCGGCGAATTGCGATGCGTAGCGTTGCAAGGTCTCGTCAGAAAAACCGTTGAACACGAGAGGCGTCTCGATCGGCTTCAAATAGTTGCTGTAGTTCTGGGCCGGGAGCGCAGAGCTTTCGCCCGGGCTCGCGGTTTGCGCGGTTCCGCTCCGATTCGGAAGACCGGCGTTGGGAAGATTGGCGTCCGGAAGACTCGCCCGCATTGGCGCCGGCGCCGGACGACGATCCAGCGCATTGATCTCCAGCATCTCCTCGATCGGCGTCACACCTGCGATCGGTTCCTTCGAGAACTCGCCGATCCGGAAGGCAAGCGCGCCCGCCAGCTTGCCGTCGAAATAGACCGGGCTTCCGCTCATACCGGCAACCACTCCGGTATATTCGGGCTTGGTACCGTGCAAGCGGACCAAAATAATGTCACCCTTGGGACCGTTCACGTTGCGCATCACGCCCAGAACTTCCACGTCCATGGATTCCGGTTTCACGCCCTGAAACACAGTAAGCGCGGTGCCTTTCATGCCTTCGTGGATCTGATCGAGCGGCATGATGGCAGGAGGAATGACGGCAGGCGCGGGCCTGTCTTGCGCACTAACCCAGATGGAGGACGAAAAACACAAAAGGACGGCGAGTGAGCGTGCGGCTTTTCTCATGAGTAGCCCCGGAGGTCGCAAAATGACCTTGCTACTTGCTTAGACTCCGCGCGCTATCAGAAGGTTTTGCCAGGAGAGGCGGCGTTTTTTAAGGCCCGCAAAATATCCCAACCGCAGAGTACTTGCATCTATACTAGCACAGGAGTTTTCGAGGACTTCTCCATGATTTCTGGCGTATTTGGCGATCTAAACCGGGTGCCGTCGGCTTCCCGTAAGCGTATGATCCTACTGGCGTTTGTTCTTTTCTGGATGCTTGCCGCGACTTTCTGGGCGCAGGCTCAGGCTCAAGACACGTCGCAGCAACCCCCGGCAAATCCGAACAAGCAGGAGGCCCCGCCCGAAGCCGGTGGGCCACAAAACGACGTCGGACCGTATGTGGTCCCCAAGAAGAAGGAAGAGCCGCCGCCGGCCCCCGAAAAACCGAAGAAGATCGAGAACATGCCCAACTACTCGATCAGCGTACAGGTGCCACTTGTGAACCTGGATGTGCTGGTGACCACCAAGGATGGCCAGACCATCCCAGGCTTGAAGAAAGAGAATTTCAAGATCATGGAAGATGGCGCGCCGCAGCAGATTTCGACCTTCAATCAGACCGAGGCTCCGATTACGGCAGTCCTGCTGGTCGAGTATGCCGCGACCAACATGCGCTACATGTATGACGCGCTGAATGCTTCCTACACCTTCGCCGAAGGGTTAAAGAAGGACGATTGGGTGGCCGTGGTTTCCTACGACATGAAGCCGCAGATCCTCGTGGACTTCACGCAGGACAAGCGCGCCATCATGGGTGCCCTGAATATGCTGCGCATTCCGGGATTTTCGGAGCGCAACCTTTTCGACGCGCTCTTCGACACGCTCGACCGGACCGATCGCATCGAGGGCAAGAAGTACGTAATCCTGGTTTCTTCGGGACGCGACACCTTCAGCAAGCTGAACCTGGATCAGATCCTGAAGAAGATCAAGAACACCAAAGACGTGACCATCTATGCGATCAGCATCGGATGGCAGTGGCGGGAAGCTATGGAGGCCCACGGATACGCGGGAGGAATTCAGAGCATCGATTGGCTGCAGGCCGATAATCAGCTCAACACCTTCGCTCACCTGACCGGGGGACGAGCGTACTTCCCGCGCTTCGAAGGCGAACTACCGGAGCTTTTTCACGACATCGCGGCCGACATCCGCAACCAGTACAACATCAGTTACCACCCCACCAACTCCAAGCTCGACGGCACCTACCGCAAGTTGAAAGTCGAACTCCAGGCGCCGGACGGTGGTCCGCTGAAGATTCGCGACCAGAAGGGCAAGGACGTGAAGTGCATCGTTTACGCGCGAGAAGGCTACACGGCGAAGCACACGGTGGAGTAGGCGGACGATTCGCCCGCCGCATAAGCCGGCGCTTGCGACACACCGCTGGCACCGCACGTTTGCCCTGCACTACACGCCACTCGCCCGCCTGATTTACAATCCACAGTTCCCCTTCAGGAGAGAGCGCCGTGATCCCACGCTATACCAGGCCCGAGATGGCTCGCATCTGGAGCGACGAGAACCGCTTCCGCACCTGGCTGGCGGTCGAAGTCGCCGCGACCGAAACGCTGGCTGCCGCCGGCATCGTGCCCAAAGAGGCCGCCAAGGCAATCCACGCGCGCGCCGGCTTCAACGTTGACCGCATCTTCCAGATTGAAGCCGAGGTCAAACACGACGTCATCGCCTTCACGACGGCCGTGGCCGAGATCGTTGGCCCGCACGCCCGCTGGTTCCACTATGGCCTGACTTCGAACGATGTGGTCGATACGGCGCAGGCGTTGCTCATCCAGCAGGCCTCGTCGCTGATCGCCGGCGACCTGGAGCGTCTCGCCGGCGTGCTCGAAGACCGCGCCTGGGAGTTCAAAGACACGCCGATGATCGGGCGAACCCACGGCATCCACGCCGAACCCATCACCTTTGGATTCAAGATCGCCAACTGGTATTCGGAGACTTTGCGTAACATCGCGCGCTTCAAGGCCGCCGCCGAAGATCTGCGTGTGGGCAAGTTCTCGGGCGCGGTAGGAACGTTTGCCCACCTCACGCCGGAACTCGAAGAGAAAATGTGCGCGCGCCTGGGATTGAAGGCTGCCGCGGTGTCGTCGCAGGTGATTCAGCGCGATCGCCATGCCCACTACCTGGCAACGCTGGCCACGATCGCGTCCACGCTCGACAAAATCGCAACCGAAATCCGCCACCTGCAGCGCACCGAAGTCCGCGAGGCGGAGGAATATTTCAGCGAAAAGCAGAAAGGCTCGTCGGCCATGCCGCACAAGCGCAATCCTGTTACCTGCGAACAGATCAGCGGATTGGCGCGCGTGGTGCGATCCAACGCGCAGGCCGGATTCGAGAACGTCCCGCTCTGGCACGAGCGCGATATTTCGCACTCATCGGCCGAGCGCATTATCATTCCGGACTCGACCACGCTCGCCGACTACCTGCTGAACAAGACGGCGAACCTGATCGAGACCATGTTCGTCTATCCCGAGCGCATGATGGCGAACCTCGAGAGCACGCGCGGCCTTGTCTTCAGCGGACAGTTGCTGCTCGACCTGGTTGAGAGCGGCGTTTCCCGCGAGGACGCATATCGCCTGGTGCAGAGTCACGCCATGCGCGCGTGGAAAGAGAATCTCGACTTCCACGAACTGGTCCTGAACGATCCCGAGATTCGCGGACGAGTGCCGCGAGCGAAGATCGAGCGCGCCTTCGACCTGAAACGGCAGCTCGAGAACATCGACAAGATCTTTGCGCGGGTATTTCCGAACAAAGTTGCAGTTAAGAAAGATGCTGCATCGTCGAAGAAGAAAGTTGCCAAGCGGAAGAGATAGCGCTGAAAGTTTTTACTCCGCGCTCTCGGCGTCTCGGCGGTGAAAAGATTTTCCGCCACGCACCAACTCCAGCAAGTCAATCAACTGCTTCAATTTTTCTTGTCCGACGTGGCGGAGCATTTCACGGCCGTGCTTTTCGATCGGATTATCCATTTCGCGCAGAAGCTTCAGCCCCGCCACGGTAATCTTTCCGTAGATGACGCGGCGATCGTGCCTGGCGCGCGTGCGCTTGACGAAGCCGCGATCTTCCAGGCGATTGAGCAGACGCGTAATGTCGGGATCGTGCGTGATCATGCGGTCGCCGATCTCGCGGCACGGCAAGCCCTCCGGTCCAGCGCCGCGCAAGATGCGCAGCGCGTTGTACTGCGTGCCCGTGAGTCCGAACTCTTTGAGCCGGGCCTCGACCTGCGCCCGGAGCGCGTCGGCGGTGCGCAGTAAAGAGAGATAGGCTTCCTGTTCTCGACTGGTGAATGGAACTTTTTGCTTGAGTTCCGCTTGTAAGCCATGGGGCATGGGCCGAGATTAGTCGTCATCACAAGGATTTGTCAAACATCGTTCCAACTTCCTTCTTGTAATAGTTTGTAAAAGCGCCCTGCGAGAACATCCGCTCAGACCCGCCGCGCATCTATTTAACTAACCGGTTAATACTGTGGGAAACCGGAATTCCAGTAAGGATGGCAACCATGAAGAAGCCCATGAGAAAGCAAGCATTTGCGGTGACTCTAGCGTTGCTCGTCCTGCTGAGTATGACTGCAATGGCCGCAACCGGCCGGTATGATCGGCAGATTCAGCAGACGGTCAGCCAGAAGATTCATGACGCGAAGCAACTGCAGAGCGTGAGGTCGAGCGTCGAAGATGGCATCGTGACCCTGACCGGCACGGTCGGCCTTTATCAGGACAAGATCGACGCCGCGAAGAAAGTTAAGAAGCTCGCAAACGTCACCGGTGTTCGCAATGACATCGCGGTCGCGGGAGAAACCGTGCCCGATGGCCAGCTTCAGCAGAAACTGGCTAAGAAGCTGGCCTATGACCGCGTCGGATACTACGACAACGCGTTCAACTATCTTGCGCTCGGTGTGAAAGACGGCGTCGTCACCCTCAACGGCGATACCGTAACCGATGTAGCGAAGGACTCAGCGCTCGCAATCGTGGCGCGTACGCCCGGCGTCAAGGACGTCGTGAACCAGGTGAATGTGCTGCCGGTCTCGATGTTTGACGACTCGCTGCGGATTCGCACGGCGCGCGTGATCTATCACGACTCGGTGCTCGGCCGCTACGCGACCGACCCGGTGGACCCGATCCGCATTGTGGTGGATAACGGACACGTGACGCTCTATGGAACCGTCGAGAGCGCGATGGACAAGACCATTGCTGGAATGCGAGCGAGTGCCGTACCGGGCGCGTTCAGCGTCCAGAACAAGCTGGTGGTGAACTAAGCAGAGTTGCTTTCTCTCCTGGGGCGCGGCGCAAGCCGCCCCTTTTTTCGTGGTCGCCACAGCGGCGCCACTTGGCGTCTAGTTCGCCTTGCGGGAGTGCACCAGCTTCAGGCCGTCGCTCTGCAGGATGCGCTGGATTTGATGTTTGGCGTGGACGGTCCAGGGGCCGGTGGTGTCGAGCTTCACGTAGGCGCGCCAGTGTTGCAGTGCCTTGCGCGGCTCGCGCATCTTCTCGTAGGCCAACGCGATGTTGTAGTGCGCGTCCGCGTAGGTGGGCGCGAGTTGAATCGCGGACTTATAAGTGTCGATGGCTTCCTCGACGCGTCCGGTTTCGTCGAGCACATTGCCCAGGTCGAAATAGGCGAGCGCGTAGCGTGGATCGATCTGAATCGCCGAACGGTAGTGGCTTTCGGCGAGCGCGTATTCCTGGCGGTTGTAGTAGAGCGTACCCAGATTGATGTGCGCGGCGGCGTGAATGGGATCCATTTCGAGAACCTTCAGATAGACAGCGATCGCCTCGCTCTGCGTCGAGGGGTTTTCTTCCAGCACGATTCCACGCGCAAACAAGTCGACAACGTCGGTAACCACCAGTTCCGGTCCATTACGCGGCGGGCTGGTCACGACTCTTCTTTCTTCGGACGAGAAATCGAACATGAACTGTCCGGCGATGGGCTCAAGCAGCCGCCCCTGGTGCCGGAAAGCGATGCGGTGTCCGCTCTGATAGGCCCCAGCCTCGAGCAGTGGATTCTCCATGCCGGCAACCTGTTTCTGCATGGCTTCGAGCGATTGCCGGATGACGGCCGGACGAACCCGCTGGGCGCAGAGGTCGCGCACTTTCTTTATTTGCACGAGATCGAAAAAGGAATAATCTTCGCCCGCCGTCACCAGTCCCGCCTTCTCCCAGGTCTGAAGCTGGCGAGGAACGAGCCGGAGAATGCGCAGCAGGTCTGCGCGGCTGTAGCGATACACGGCGGTCAAGAACTCTCGTCAATGATTATCCGGAACTTGTGTGCGGGAATGCAAGTAGCAACGCGGTGGAAGGCTGTGGAGAATCGGGGTGAAATGGCACAGAAGTGGTGGACTTTCTCGCCTGCGCCGACCCCCTTCGAAGTGAGGCCGAAACTTTACGTCCCCCTGGGGAATCACATCAAACGCGACTCCGCCGCCAGCAGGTTCCGCGAAAAAGATCCGCGGTCGCGAGACTAGAACCGGTCTCATAAATGGTTCTTTGAAAGGGCACGGCTTCACAGGCTGCGGAAAAACTCGATCTCGCGCTTTTCCGCAGCCTGTTAAGACGTACACCCTCCGCCGCATCACCCCGCTTCCGCGGCGTGATGCGGTCTATTTTGCTCCGGCGTTTACACATCCGCTGTCCGCAACATAACCGGCCCCCATGTGACGGAGATCACAGCGAAGTGTGTTCGTCCCGGATACGATTCCAGCCATCTGATGGGGAACCTGAGGCCGCCGCGACGCGGTGGATCCATGAGCGACGACTTTCCCGAGCGGCGGTGGTTCTGGGCCACGCTGGCGCTTTCCAGCATCAGCATTATCGGGCTTGTGTTCGCCGTCTGGGAATTGCTGGAATCCCATTTCTTCCGCGATGTCGATTACCTCACTCTCCACTACCTGTACGTTAGCCGGGGTGTGGTCTCCTCGTTACTGCTGGCCTTCTGGGCCGCCTGGTTCGTGTTGCGGGCGCGCCGTGCCAGCGAGCGGCAGCTCCGGCGGTCGCGGGCGCGCTACCGCGGAATTCTCAATTGCTCTCCCGCGGCCATTGCACTTTTCGACTCCGACCTCATTGTCGCGGAGTGGAATGCCGCCGCTGAGGACCTGTACGGTTACACTCGCGCTGAAGTGCTGGGGAGCAAGTTGCCCACCATCCCCGCCGAAAAGCAAAGCGAAATGCAGGCGTTTCTCAAGCAAGCCTCCCAAGGCAGGCCTGTGCTGGATGTCGAGACCCGCCATTGCACCAAGCAGGGCGCTCTCGTTGACGTACAAACCAACGTGCTTCCCTACCACGAAGAAGAGCCCGGACGTTACTTCCTGGAGGTGAGCATTGATATTCGGGAACGCATCCGTCTGCGGCAAACATTGCTGCAGGTCGAGAAACTGACCACCATGGGCCAGATGGCGGCAGGTACGGCGCACCACCTGAATACGCCACTGGCCTCCATGCTGCTGCGCGTCGAACTCGCCCGCAAGCACGTCCAGAACGCGAGCGTGGACGTCGATCTTGGCGATCTGGAGGGCAACATTCGTTACTGCCAGCAGTTTGTTCGCCGGTTGTTGGACTTCAGCCGCCGGCCACAACTTACGCGGCGTGTGGAAGCGATCAAGGACACGCTTGATTCGGTCTTAAGTTTCTTAAGCCCGCAACTGGTTACGAAGCAGATCCATCTGACGCTCGACATGGATGCGGCGGACGGATCTGCGGTCATGGCGGACCGGAACCAGATTGAGGCTTTGTTCCTGATCCTTATCACGAACGCCTTGGATGCCGTCCAGCCCAAGGGACATATTACGGTTCGCTGCCACGCGGCAGACGATCGCATTCACGTCTCCATTGAAGACGACGGCTGCGGCATTGAGCCGGTAAACTTGCCGCACATTTTTGAGCCGTTTTTCACTACCAAGCCAGTGGGCAAAGGCACCGGGTTGGGGTTGTCGATTGCCGCAACCATCCTGCAGGAACACGAAGGCTCCATGCGTATTGACAGCGCGCCGAACCGGGGAACGGCGGTGCGAATCGAGTTGCCGCTCTCGCCCCAAGCAGCGGCACCGGAGAAGGTCCTGGTATGAGCGGAGCGGTCACAAAGTGCACGGTGCTGGTGGTGGACGACGATCCCAGCCTTACCCGGACCCTGAAGGAGTTCCTGGAGGAAGAAGGATACCAGGTCGAAACCGCCAATGATGGCGAACAAGCCCTTGCTGTCCAGCAGAGGAACCCCGGCATCTGTCTGGCACTGTTGGATTTGATGATGCCCGCGACGGACGGAATTTCGCTGATGGAGCAGTTGCAGCGCCACAATCCCGATCTGCCGGTGATGATCATGACCGGCTTTGGCACCATTGAAACTGCGGTCGAGGCAATCAAGCGCGGCGCCGAAGACTATCTGACCAAGCCGCTCGAGCCCGATGCGGTGAAGAAGAAAGTGGGACGAATCCTGGAGGTATTCCGGCTGCGAAGCCGCGTCTCGCAGCTGGAGAGCAATCTGCATCGCTACTGCCCCTCCTTCGACTCCCTTGTGTACGTGTCGCCGTCGATGCAGCGGGTGGTGGAGAAGGCGCGAGCCGCCGCGGAGTCCGATGCGCCGGTCCTCGTGTTGGGGGAAACCGGCACCGGGAAAGAACTGCTGGCGCGAGCCATTCATGCCGCCAGTGGCCGCGCGGCGAACCAGTTCGTTCCGGTGAACTGCGCCGCACTGCCCAGAGAGCTGGTCGAGAGCGAACTGTTTGGCTATCGCCGCGGCGCTTTCACCGGCGCATTCGCGGACGGGGTCGGCATCTTCGCTTCCGCGGCGCGCGGGACGGTGTTCCTCGACGAGGTCGGCGAAATGCCGAAAGAAGTTCAGGCGAAGTTGTTGCGCGTGCTGCAAGATAAAGAGGTGCGGCCGGTGGGCGGCACCCGGGCGATTCCCGTGGACGTGCGCATCGTCGCCGCTACCAATCACACCAACGCCGAGCTTCGCAGCGATCAGCTTCGCCAGGATTTCTATTTTCGAATCGCCACTGTCGTCATCGAGATCCCTCCCTTGCGCACGCGACCCGAGGACATTCTGGTGTTGACTCAACACACGTTGCAGAAGCTCGAACAACGCTACGAACGGTTGATCGCCCTCCATCGTGGGGCCGTGGAATTGCTGTTGAAGTACTCGTTCCCGGGCAACGTCCGCGAACTGGAGAATCTGCTCGAAAGCCTGGCCGCAGTGTCGCGCGACGATCCGCAGACCATCACGGAAAAAGATCTGCGGCCTCTGCTCGATCCGGCTGGGCTGGCAGACCTGCCACTCGCCAAGGGTGTCGAGCAGACTTTGGCGATTGAACCGCTGGAGCGGATGGCAATCGAGCGGGCACTCCGGCTCGCTGAAGGGAACCGGAGCAAGGCCGCGGCCCTGCTGGGCATCTCTCGCGACACGCTTTATCGGAAGTTAAAGGAGTATCGTACCGAGACGTAGCGCGGGCCGGAACTGTCCGATTTTCTGACACATCGAGGCTTACGACAGTTCCGGCCAGCCGCTCTTCACCACCGCTACCAGTAAATGCTGCGATGACCAGAGTTTCCAAATACGTTGGCCGCCATCTGTGGCGAGGCGATTGCGGGAGTTTCCAGCAGGAGACCGACGTGTCACCTAGCCAGGGTTCCGATGGGCGCCTGCCACTTCCCTTGATGGTCTGGACGCTTCTGGCTGCAGTCGCTGTCCTTGCCTTCACCGGAGCCCTCGTTACCCAAGGCCGGCGGGCACGCGAACGCTGGTCCGTTTTTCTGGCGGGCAGCCCCCAACAAGGCAGCGTGGTGTTCCGCGACAAAGGCTGCGTTCGATGCCACGCGGTGAATGGCGAGGGCGGCAAAGTTGGGCCCGACCTCGGCCACAGAAAGCCCGCCCAATCGAGCCTGCCCCAGCTCGTCACGGCCATGTGGAATCACGCACCCCAGATGTGGGAACGCATGCGCGCCGACGGTGTTCCCTACCCCACTCTCAGTTACGACGACGTCGCCCAGTTGCTCGCCTACCTTTACATGTCCCGCCACGTGGATGATCCCGGTGATCCGGCCCGCGGACACGATCTCTTTACCAGCAAAGGCTGCATACGTTGCCATGCCGTGGACGGGGTGGGCGGGAGAATTGGGCCCGACCTGGCGGCGGCAAGCGATCTGACCGGGCCCATGGAGTGGACCAAAGCCCTTTGGAACCACGCCTCGGGCATGCGTCAGGCCGCGGAGCGGGAAGGCATTGCATGGCCGCAATTTCAGGGTCATGAACTGCGGGACCTGTACGCGTTCGTGCGGCAAAACGCCTCGCGCGGTTCGGTACCGCATGGCGATCCCGCGCGCGGATGGCAGGTGTTTCAGCAGAAGTCCTGCACCGGATGTCACTCCATTCGCGCGGCCGACCAGTTGGAGGGACCAAACCTTGGGCCTGAGCGTGCTTTGCCTGAGACCTTTACCGAACTGGGCGGCGCCATGGTCAGCCATTCCCCGCTAATGGAGCAGGCGATGGCGCGGCAAGGCATCGCGCGCCCGCAGCTGTCAGCCCAGGAGATGACCGATGTTTTTGCGTTCCTTTACAGCCTGCGATACGTCGATCCCGCCGGTTCGCCCCATGTTGGAGCCAGCGTGTTCATGTGGCGAGGTTGCAGCCGCTGTCATGGTGAAAACGCCGAAGGGACCGCGCACGCGCCCGCACTCCGGGGACGTAATTACAATTCCATCAGTCTGGCAGTTGCGCTCTGGCGCCACGGCCAGCAGATGTATGCGCAAACTCGCCCGGTGGGCATTGGCTGGCCTACCTTAGTTGAAAGCGATGTCGGCGATTTGCTTGCCTTCCTGAATTCGCCCCCGGAAGAACACCGCTGAAGTGTCCGAGTATCGGACACAAACTGTCCGATCGCTCCTGCCGCAGCGTGGCGGTAATTTGTACAAGCTCATTTCGGCTCGCCCCAAAACCCGCCCTCCTGGCATCATCTCGGTCTGAGTTTGCAGGCATTTAGCGCCGGTTGGGACAAAGTAGGCGTTCCCGGCATTGGACTGGATTCCAGATTGCACTGTGGTAGGCGGATCGAAATGGAAAGAGAGGTGGGTCTTGTTAAAAACAAATCGAATTCTGCTGGCAGTCCTGTTTGCGTTCGTGCTGGGCATCTTGTCCCCGCTCGCCATCGCGGGTGGCCCACCCCGGCTGATCACAGTGATCGCCGACAAGGACAACCGGTACAAAATCCCGGGCCAGAAGCTCCCGGTGATCACTTTGAAAGCCAATGAGGTGGTGCACCTGCGGATCACCGCCAACAAAAGCACCGAGTGGGACAAAGATGGCACCATCCATACCTTCACCATCAATGCGCTCAAGGACCAGGGCTGGGACCTGCGCCTCAAGGAAGGCACGCAGGACTTCACCTTGGTGGCGCCCGCGGAGCCGGGCAGTTACGTGGTGGAGTGCACGGTCAAATGCGGCCAAGGCCACGACGACATGAAGATGAGGCTGGTCGTCATACCGTGAGCAAACGCGAAATTTCGTGGAGTGAGTCATGGCAGTAACGCGGCGTGGTTTCGTGCAGTTCTTGGCGCGGGGGACAGGGGCCGCCGTGGCAGTGGGAGTGGCCTGGAAGGCGAGCGTCTCGAAGGTGTTCCACGAGGTGCTTCCTTCCCGGTCGCTTGCTCCCGGCAACCAGAAATGGGTCATGGTCATTGACCTGGCCAAGTGCGACGGCTGCCGGGACTGCACCAAAGCCTGCACCGCGATGCACTTCGTCCCACCCATGCAGGAGTGGATCAAGGTTTTTGAAATCACCGATAACGAGGCGGCGGGACCTTACTTTCTGCCTCGTCCCTGCATGCAGTGCGACAACCCGCCGTGCGTGCGCGGCTGCCCCGTGGGCGCCACCTACAAACGCACCGACGGCATTGTCATCCAGGATGACGATCGCTGCATCGGCTGCCGCAACTGCATCGCCCAATGCCCTTATTCCGCGCGCTCCTTCAACTGGGGAGAACCACCCCATACGTCCCAGGAACTCGCTCGCCCGTACAACGTGGAATACAACTACCCGCACCGCAAAGGCACAGTGGAAAAGTGCATCTTCTGCCCCGAGCACCTCCGGGCGGGCAAGCTTCCTGCCTGTGCCGCGACCTGCAAGATGGGTGCGATCTATTTCGGAGACCGATTGGAAGATGCGGTGACCAACGGCAAAGGCGAGACTATCCAGTTCACCAAGATCGCCAAGCGCGGAGCCAGTTTTCGGCTGATGGAAGAACTGGGAACGGAACCAAGCGTTTACTATCTGCCTCCCGCCAGCCGCAAGTACCCGGCTCCGGACGAGAAGGCGAAAACCGAAACCGCCCAAACCGAAATGCCGGGAATGGCGCATTGAATTGAGAGGTGAGCATGGAAGCTCGTGAGCAGAACCTTTTGCGTTCTGTGCTGGAAAACACCTGGCGGTTCTATGTCTGGGTGGGATTCCTGATCGTCGTACTCCTTTGGGGACTCTACGCCTACATCCAGCAACTGCGGAACGGGCTCATCGTCACCGGCATGCGCGACCAGATCTCCTGGGGACTGTACATTACCAATTTCGTTTTCTTCATCGGCATCAGCCACGCCGGCACTCTGATCTCGGCCATCCTGCGCGTCACCGATACCGAATGGCGCACGCCGATCACGCGCATGGCCGAGGCTATCACCGTTTTTGCCCTCTGCATCGGCGGCCCCATGGTCATGATTGACATGGGACGGCCCGACCGCATGCTGAACCTGTTCCGCTACGGCCGTATCCAGTCGCCCATCATTTGGGATGTGCTGGGCGTGAGCACCTACCTGACCGGCTGCATCCTGTATTTCTATATCCCCATGATCCCGGATCTGGCGTTCCTGGCCGTGCAACCCCGGCTCGCTTCCTGGCGCCGCCGCCTCTACAGTACGCTGGCCATCGGCTGGACCGGAACCCCGCAGCAGAAGGCATTGCTGGAGAAAGCCATTTCTTTCATGGCCATCTTCATCATCCCGCTGGCGGTCTCCGTGCACACCGTGGTCTCGTGGATCTTCGCCATGACCCTCCGCCCGGGATGGAACAGCAGCATCTTTGGTCCCTATTTTGTGATCGGCGCCATCTACTCCGGAACCGCCGGCGTGATCTTCTCTATGTACGTGCTGCGGCGCGTCTTCCACCTGCAGGACTATGTCGAAGAGTTGCACTTCCACAAACTTGGCCTACTCCTGCTGGCCTTCTCGCTCATGTACCTGTACTTCAACATCAATGAATACTTCACGGCGGGCTACAAGCTGGAGGGAAGCGAGCGCATGCTGATGCAACGGCTCTTCGTCGGTGACTATGCCATGTTGTTCTGGGTCGCGCAGAGCCTGTGCGTGTTCATTCCGGCCGCGCTCATGATCGCCGTGCTCGGCCTCAAGCGCTATCACCGCTATACCATCCCCGGCGTGGTGTTCTCTTCGGCATTGGTGATTGTGGGCGCATGGGTCAAGCGCTACATCATCGTTGTTCCCACCCTCCGCAGCCCCTATCTGCCCTCGGGACAGAGGTTGCCCTGGGAGTGGACTCATTACCATCCCACATGGGTGGAGTGGTCCATCACCGCGGCTGCGGTCGCAGGCTTTGCCCTGATTTACACCTTGATGGTCAAGCTGTTCCCCATCGTCTCGATCTGGGAGACGCGCGAGCAGAGAGAGAAGGTTGCAGTGCCCGAACTACCCGAGTCTGTGCCTTCGGGCTGGTGGAGGCCAGGGACCGTGGTTCCAATCCTGGCCGTGGCGGCGCTGTTGCTGTATGGCAAACCCGCGAACGCCGCCGGCTCAGCCAAGCCCAAACTACCGAAGCCAACCGCGATTACCGTGGAATGGAAGACCGTCCCGGCGGCGCAAGCAAGCCGCAAGTCTGCCGACGACGACAGTAATCCTCTTCTCCCGCGCGCGCGCGTCTTCATGTACACCGGCCGGCTCTTCACTCTGGAAACGTCCCCTGACCACTCCGCTGAAGGCGACTTGAAACCGTCGTCGCCGGTTGCCGTCACTGCCACCTTGCGCGATTCCAGCGGCGCGCCCATCAGCTTCAAGCCGGTAGAGTTCTCGGCCAAGACCGGACTCGGCACTCTGGCCTTCGGCAGCCGTCCCACCCTGGCGGATGGCAAAGCGCAACTGGTCATCAAGGACCGGCGCTACGGCACCTATCCCGTACAGGTCGTCTTCCGCGGCGACGAGGAGTATGCTCCTGCAACCTTCGATGTCGCCGTCGATTTCGGCGCCCGGCCGGCGCCCTCGCTGCCCAGGGTCGGCGTCTTGATCACGCCCTACGCCACTCCGTACATTGCTGTTCCGTTCCTGTTGTTTTACGGCGCGATGTGGGTGGCGTTTATCTATGCTTTTGGATATCTCATCTTGTGGAAAATGCGCAAATTCTCCCAGGCAGTGGTCGTGGCTCAGGTCAGGACAGCGCCGGGCGCTTAGAGCAGTTCTCGATTTACCGTATAGGGAAGGCAGGAACGCGAAGGGCACGGCTTCACAGGCTGCGGAAAAGTCGATCGTGCACTTGATTTTGGGTGGCGCAGCGCTTCAGCGCTGCGATAACTGGATTGTTTTGAATGCGGCTTTAGCCGCTGAGGGCGCGTACTCTACACGATCACGAGAACCCGCTCCAATGTTCATCAAAGCTCGCAGTCCAATTTTCGGATGCAATTTGTTAATTCCAACGAGGGGCACGTCATGAAACGGATATCTGCTGCTTTCGCACTTGCGGCAACCCTGGCCGCGGCTGGCCTACTGGTTTCGGCTTCGGCTCAAAACGCACCCGCCAACAAGGAAAACGGCGGTGCGCCGACCGCGGCTACACCCGTCGCGGCAGCGACAGTCCGTGAGTATCCCATTCCCTCCGGCCAGGGACCGAGCTGTCTGAAACATCTCGGGCTCACGGTCTCACAAACTCGCATGGGACAGATGGGAGGAACCGGCGCCCTTCCCGCCAGCACGCACGGGAACCCGCAACCGTCCAGCGGAGATACGGGGAGGGCAGCCAACTTGAACTCGGTCATTCCACGCTTCCTGTCAACGTTCCGCTCCAACCCGGAACAGGCTGCGGCAATCTTGAATGAAAAATTCGCAGTATCGGGAGCCGATCTTTACCGCTGGAATTGCCAGGCGTGTCATGGGCCCGATGGGCAAGGGGCAACGCCAGAAATCAACTCGGTGCTCGGCCCGGTGCAAGGAACTTCCCCGGTAATGACGCGAAAGCGCCTGGAGGCGAGAGGACTCGACGTGGATGATGACATGATCCAACAGGTGACGGAACTGGCGGAAGCCTCCCTGCGAGACCGCTTTCAACATGGTGGAAAGAACATGCCGTCGTTCGAGTACCTGCGCGCCGATGAGGTGGAAGCTTTGTTCGGCTATCTGGAGAAGCTGGCATCGGTCCCACCCACAAAGCGCGATGGTCTTCTGGTCCCCGAATCTGCGGCCCGCGTCGGCGAGCACATCGTGAGGGGGACCTGCCATGTCTGTCACGACGCGACCGGTCCTGGAAGCGGGCACACGGCCATGACGCAAGGGACCATCCCGTCGCTGGCCAGCATCCCCAGAGATCACTCTCTCAGCGGCATTGTTCACCAGGTGCAATACGGCTCCTCCAGCACGATGAAAATGACCGGTGGAGACGTGATGCCCGCCTACCCGTACTTCACAGAGGAAGAAATCGCGGCCCTATACCTTGTCGCATATTCTCATCGGCCATAGCAGCCCGTGGTGCAAGTGCGATTCGTATCAGGGCATCGCCTTCAGGCGTGCCGAAAAGGCTTTACAGTGAATCCGCCTTCAGTCGCTGGATCTCGGAATTCAAGTTTCACCACGGGCTGATAGGCGCGGATGGAATTTGTCTATAACCAAGAAATCCGGAAGCATAGTGCGCTTTCCCACAACCCGGAGTGGGCGATGATGTCGTTCTCGCTTGTTGCGGGAATACGAGGCATTTCGCAAATCACACCTTGGGCCGTTTCATGAAGGGCACTACGCATACCTGCCCGCGGCGCAGGTAGCGAGCTACTGCTTGAACCTTGTACCCTTTGTGGTCGTGAATCTCCTTTCGAATTTTGCGATGAGCCACCGCTTGCCGTCATCGGGTTGGCTTGGGGCTCACTGGCTCTTTTATTATGTCTCCTACAAATACTGTCTTGCCTTCTTTCTGTTTTTTGGGGGGGGGGAGATAGATATGAAAGTCGCATCGAGTACCGTGACAGCGTGATGAGTCATACGGTGGANNGACGCCCGGCTCTCCACCAGCAAGCTTGGATCGACAGCAGTAACAATCACGCGGTCACGGCACTAGCGATTGCGGTCGATCATGGACGATAATTGAATCTTTAGTTGGGCGTCCCGCTATCGGTCGTGCTGCTGTTTCACGGTGTGGCCTACCTGCGGAGCAGATCCGAAACACGCGTCCTGGCAGCCCGTGGTGCGCGTATGGTTCGTATCGGGGCATGCTTTCAGGCATGCCGTAAGTGCTGCGTTATGAGAGCGCCTTCAGGCGCTGAGGCCGGAGACTGTAGTTTGACCACGCGCCCTGGATATCGCATTGGTGGTTTGGGGTATAGGCGTGCTTTGCTATTTTGCGGGACGCCTCTGGCGGATTAACTCAGTCCGCACTCAGGTTGCCAGTACTGTGGGACTTTGCTGAGTTCCGCAAAGGTGAACGTAGCTTGAACCGTTGGTATCTCGATCAGGGCATCTCCCCATGAGCGTCCGCCGCATCGCCGAGCCGATTCTGGACGCCGACGAGCGCTTTGAAGGCTTCGAAAACCTGATGCCGTTCAAGGTGCAGAACATTCTTCTCGTCTCCAGTCTCTACGATTCCTTCATCCTCCGCGAAGATGGCCGGCTCAACGAGTTGCTCATCGACGAATCGCTCGAACTCAACCTCCGGCAGATCCCAGGGATTACGCACGTCTCCAGCTGCGCGGAAGCGCTTGAGCTGGCCAGCTCTCAGCGGCAATTCAATCTGATCGTCACCAATCTCGCCGTGGGCGACATGGACGCGGCGCAGTTGGCGCGCGAGGTGAAGCGGGCCGGGTTGGATGTTCCCGTCGTTGTGCTGGCTTATGACTATCGCGAGATTAAGAATTTCGTGGCGCGGAATCCAGTCACCGAGATCGAACGCGTTTTTTTGTGGCAGGGCAATGCCCGCATCCTGATCGCGATCGTCAAGTACATCGAGGATAAACGCAACGTCCTGCACGACACGCGGGCCATCGGCGTGCCGGTGCTGCTGGTGGTGGAAGACAACATCCGCTATTACTCGTCGTTCCTGCCCGTGATCTATACCGAGCTGATCAAGCAATCGCGGCGCGTGATCCAGGAAGGCATCAACGTGGCGCACAAACTGGTGCGCATGCAGGCGCGGCCGAGAATTCTGCTGAGCTCGAACTTCGAAGACGCGGCCAGGCTGGTGCAGGAGTATCGCAATTATCTGATCGGCCTGGTATCGGACGTGGAGTTTCCTTGGGAGGGCAAGCTGAATCCGGAGGCGGGCTTTGAACTGGCGCGCATGGTGAAGAGCCTGGTGCCGGATGTACCCGTAGTGTTGCAAACCAGCCGCACCGAGTTCCGCCCGCGGGCGCACGCCGAGGGCTATTCGTTTCTGCGCAAACGTTCACCCACGCTGCTGAAAGACTTGCGCCGGATATTGACCGAGCAATTCGGGTTTGGCGACTTCGTGTTTCGTCTGCCGGATTCGAGCGAAGTCGGACGGGCGAAAGACTTGAACGAGCTGGAGAAGCAATTGCAAACGGTTCCGGCGGAAAGCCTCGTCTTTCACTCGCAGAGCAACCACTTCTCCCATTGGCTGATGGCGCGCACCGAGTTTGCGTTGGCGGCCAAGCTCCGCCCACGAAAAGTTTCGGATTTTGCCAGCCCGGAACATCTGCGGCGCGATCTGATCGAGTCGATCCACGAGTATCGCCGCGAACAGAACGAGGTGCTGATCGGCGACTTCAGGGCCGATACGTTCAAGTCTTCGGAATCGAGTTTTCTGCGGATCGGCTCCGGGTCGCTGGGCGGCAAGGCTCGCGGCCTCGCCTTTGTGCGCCACCTTTTGCGCAAGAGCCGTATCACCCGCCGCTTTCCCGGCGTTCGCATCTCGGTGCCTCCAGCCGTCGTCCTGGCGACGGATGTGTTCGATCAATTCATGGCCGAAAACAACCTCCTGGACTTTGCCTTGCATTGCGAAGATGACGCTGAAATTCAGCGGAGGTTCCTGGCCGCACCGCTATCCAAATCCCTCAACGAAGACCTGAAATCGTTCCTGGCCGAGGTAAACCATCCGTTGGCGGTGCGCTCCTCCAGCCTGCTGGAGGATTCGCAATACCAGCCTTTCACCGGCGTGTATGAAACTTTTATGCTGGGCAACCAGCAAGCGAATCCGGAAGAACGGCTGACGGCGCTCAGCGAGGCCATCCGGCGCGTCTACGCCTCCACGTTCAGCCGCCATGCCAAGGCCTACGTGCGCGCTACGCCCTACCGTCTGGAAGAGGAAAAAATGGCGGTGATTCTCCAGCAGGTTGTGGGCACGCCCCACGGGCAGCGCTTTTATCCGGATTTCTCCGGAGTCGTGCGCTCGCACAATTTTTATCCCGTGCCGCCCATGACCTTCGAGGATGGCATCGCGGCCGTCGCGCTCGGCCTGGGCCGGGCCGTGGTGGATGGAGGGAAGTGTTTGACTTTCTGCCCGCGCTATCCCCGCAACTTGGTGCAGTTTTCCTCGGTCGAAGACATACTGGCCAACTCGCAGTCGGAATTCTGGGCCTTGGAATTGCATGGCGCTTCGGAAGGCCGTCCGGGGCATTGGCACGAGAGGCGGTTCAGCCTGGACGCCGCCGAGAGCGACGGCACACTGCAGGCGGTGGCCTCGACTTACTCCAAAGACAACCACGCCGTCTACGATGGAGTGAGCCGGCCGGGAGCACGCATCGTGACCTTTGCACCCATGCTCAAGCACGGCACCTTCCCGCTGGCGGATATTCTCGATGTCCTGGTTCGGGCAGGTGAGGATGCGCTGGGCAATCCCGTGGAGATCGAATTTGCCGTGCGTCTCGCCCAGCAGGCTGGCCAAGTGGCTGGCCAGGTTGCGGAGTTTGGTTTTCTGCAGATCCGGCCCTTGACGCTGGCGCGCGACAGCGAGGACTTAGCCCTGGACGATGTGCAACCCGAGCGGTTGATCTGCCTGAGCAGCAAAGTTCTGGGCAACGGCCGCATCGAGAATCTTCACGATGTCGTAGTGGTCGATTCGCAGCGCTTCGAGCGCAGCCGCAGCCAGGAAGTGGCCAGGGCGGTTGCTCAGTTCAATCGCGTGCTCAATGACGAGAACCGTCCCTATCTGCTGATCGGGGTTGGGCGCTGGGGATCGACCGAACCCTGGCTGGGCATTCCGGTCGAATGGGATGAAATTTCCGGCGCGCGCGTGATTGTTGAGGCCGGATTCCGCGATTTTCGCGTCACCCCATCGCAGGGCAGCCACTTCTTCCAGAATCTCACCGCCTTTCAGATCGGTTACTTCACCGTGAATCCAGACGCCGGCGAAGGCTCAGTCGATTGGGACTGGTTGAGCGGCCAGACTGCGCTCGGCGAGGACGGATGCGTGCGTCATCTTCACTTCGACGATCCCATCCGCGTAATCATGAACAGCCGCACCGGCCAGGGTGTCATCTTCAAGCCGGAAGCAGCCTGACTCTGGAGAACCGATTGGCGGTTCCAGTGTCTAACAATTCATGACGCGATTCATCCATTGGAGATGGCTGCTTGCGCTGGCACGGTTGGCACGCAGCACGACGCGGGCTGGGCAGTAACCTGTATCGCTTGGGTGTACCGCCTATGGTGATTCAGCGATTCCGAGCGCCTGCCGGAATCGATAAACTGAATGAAGGATTGGGGTTATGTTGGAGCCGACGAGCGGACTTGAACCGCTGACCTGCCGATTACGAATCGACCCAGTTTTGCGTATGTTGTTGTGCGATAAGGGCTGTAGCAGGGCGTTTTGGGGTGTTTTTGAGCACTCCGGGGACCGTTTGTACAGTAGTTGTACAGCAGCATGACCAGCCGATTTCAGATCGGCAGGCTTGGTCACGCCCCACTAGCACACGGGAGTGCCCCATAGGCAAAACGTTCAAGTTTGCCGCAAACCCGTCGTTTGCGTTCGGCGCAAAGAATCAGGCATGATGATCATGAAGACGATTCGAGTGCGCGGCGTCGTAGGAAGCGAGAATGAAAGCCTTTGCCTGGGACGTGTATGTCGATCTTTGCCTTGATGACGACGACAAGATCGTGGATCATCAGCAAGTCGAATTCGGCGCTGCTCCACCCCCGCCGACCGGCGACTACAAGCTGATTGTTTTCCACGGTGGTCAGCAGCACGAAGCACATGGACACATCGAGCGACAGACTTGGCGGCAAGCGGTCTTCGGCGCAATGTAGTGGAAGGGAAATTCAGATGAACGAAGAGACTACGAGTTTCCAACAAATTAGGTACTTCATGGATCCGATTTATCCTGTCATCGTGCCGGCTGCAATCACTGCATTGCTCGCGCCTGCCTTCCTTCCGCTCTATGAGCGATACCAAGAGCGACACGATGCGATGTACCTCCCCGTGTCAAACGCGCCAGATCAGCCGCACCCGCCGGAACGCAATAGCGCACCGGTCGAAACCACACGAGTCGAGTGGAATATCTCAGGAACGAACACGAGCGCTGCGATCGCCTCGACGATCTGGACCTCCACGACCCTGATGCTGCCGTTTGATTCGGATCTAGTTGTGGTGACGCGACTCAGGCAGGCTGGACTTACCGTTGCTGTATCGCCGTTTCAGGGAAGTTGAAACGGAAAAGCTAGTGCTCACCGCTGCGCGCGCCCCAGTTCTGCCACCTGTTCGGTTCTTACTTGCTCAGCTTTCCTGCCGCTTGGGCGTACTGGCTAAGTAGAGAATCGAGTGTAAGCGAGCGAAGTGGGTGCGCAGGGTAGCGGTGTCGTTGTAGCCGATGCTCTTAACGCGCAGAATCTTTAAGAAAGAATAGCCGCGGTGATGGTTCATGAAGGAGTGACCGGCCTCGGGGTATTCCTTCACGTCGTGGGGAACGAGGGCGCACTCCAAGGCCTGTTGCAGCTGATCGGCGATGCCCTGCTCCCACCTGGCCAGACCGCCGTAGCTGCCGACGACAGGGCAGGCGGTCTTGAGAAATTCATCGACCTCCTCAGGCAGTGGGCCGCCGTAATTGACGCTGGCGGCCGAGAAACCGTGGTCGGCTCATCGCCCATCTGTCGGTGGGCGACGGCCCAGCCAGGTGGGCGGCGGCCACCGGCGTTGGCAGGGGCTTTGGAAGGACCCGCAAAATTATATTGTCAACTACCTGCACAGACCTCATTGTGAAGCTGTGCAAAACCGTCTGTAAATCCTGTGTGCCGTACCTTTCTAGCGGCTGCTCTTGTGGAAAAAACTGTGCTAGTGTGGCCTTGCTCTCGGTGATAATATTCCGCCTTTCATGCTGCAAGCAGAAGGCACTACGACAGGGCCACAACCGCGAGATGGCGCCGAACTGTTTATCGGTTTAGTTGCTCCGGTTGGGACCGATCACGACCTCCTCTCGGAAATCCTCGTAGACACATTGCGCAGTTTCGGCTACGAGACTGTCTTGGTCCGTCTGGCCCAACTTCTGCATACCTATCCGAGGTACCAAAAGCTTCCCAAGAACCCGGTTGATGCGTACATCCGTTCTCACCAAAAGGCCGGAAATGATTTTCGTTGGCTTGCTGAAAGTGCAGATGCACTTGCTGTTCTCGGCATAGGTGCAGTCCGTGAGGCTCGAAAGGGCAGGAACCAGGACGAACGCAAGATCATACCTAGCTGCGCGTACATAATTCGCTCCCTCAAAACACCCCAAGAGGTGGCTACTCTACGGAGCGTGTACGGAAACGCATTTGTTCTGATCGGTTCCTCTGCGCACTATGAAGTGAGACGCCGTTTCTTAGCAACAGCTATCGCCACCTCGCATCACAGCTTCCAGTATGAACAATTCTTGCCGACGGCCGAAAGCCTCATGCTCATAGATCAAGAGGAGTTCGGTGAGGTGTTCGGGCAAAATCTTCGAAACACGTACTACCTCTCTGACATTTTTGTTGATGCGTCTGAAACCAAATATCTACGAGATTCCGTGGAACGCGGCCTAGAGCTATTGTTCGGAAATACCTTTCATACTCCAGGTAAAGATGAATACGCAATGTTTTTGGCTATGGGCGCTGCACTACGTTCTGCCGAACTCGGTCGTCAAGTCGGTGCGGTCATTGCCAATGACGCGGGGAGTGTGCTGGCTTTGGGCACAAACGAAGTGCCGAAGGTAAACGGGGGCCTTTACTGGGCGGGCGACCAGCCGGATTATCGCGAATTTGTAATGCGCGAAGATAGCAACGACAAATATAAGAAGGGGCTTTTGGTGGACCTTCTCAGTAGGCTCAAAGAGGACGGCTGGCTCAGTGATGAAAGAGCCAAAATTGACCCAACCGAGTTGGCCGCAATCGCGCTGGATGACAAGCAAAGCCCTTCGATCAGCGATGCACAGCTCAGGCATCTCATCGAATTTATGCGGGCTGTTCATGCGGAAATGGCGGCGCTGACTGACGCTGCATTGCGTGGAGTGTCGACGGCGGGCGCCACGATGTATGTAACCACCTTCCCTTGCCATCTTTGTGCACCGCACATCGTAGCAGCAGGCATCAAACGAGTCGTATATTTGGAGCCCTATGTGAAGAGCCGAGCAGTTCAACTTTATCCCGACTCGGTTGCTGTGGACCAAAGTGATGCTAGGCACCCGCAGGTTCCATTTGAACCTTTCGTCGGTGTCGCTCCACGAAAATACATTGACCTGTTCACGATGCTTCGGAGAAAGAAGAACGGCAAAGTCATTGATTTCGAGAGGGCCAATGCTCAGCAACGTTACTCTAGCTCTCCGGCGGCTTACACGGCCGAAGAAAAAGTTCATGTCGGTGCTTTGGAAACCGTAATCGAGCCGAAGCGCTCAATTTTGGAGCAAAAGGAGTTCGCGTATGAGTGATCCGGAAGTTCTCAAACAGATTCTTAGAGACGCTAAGCAGGAAATTGAAACGTGGCCGCAGTGGATGAGAAGCCAAGAACCGGCGCTCCGCGAAAGGGAGAGTCGACAGGCAAATACCGCAGAGCCGACCGAAGCCGAAGATGAGAGGCTTACGGCGTGAGTCCCCAACTGCCATCGAACCAGAAGAGGCTTCCACTTGCTGAGATTGCAGGTTACGCTGAGCGCAACTAAATTAAGTGCGAGAGTTGGAGCTGTGCATGAAAAGGGCCGTCCTGGTGGAATCTGGCCCTGCATTCATCGACGAGAAGATCAAGGAACTTGGGGACTGGCGCGGGAAGACGCTCGCGAAAGTGCGCGAAATCGTACACGAGGCAGACCCTGAGATCGTCGAAGAGTGGAAGTGGGTCAAGCCGACATCGCCGGGGACTTCCGTCTTTTCCCACGGCGGCATTGTCTGCACGGGAGAGACGTACAAGAACGTCGTCAAGATGACATTTGCCAGGGGAGCTGCGTTGAAGGACCCTTCCGGTCTATTCAACTCCAGCCTCGACGGGAATGTCAGGCGGGCCATCGACATCCACGAAGGCGATAAGGTCGATGAGGCGGCATTGAAGGATCTCGTCCGCGCTGCAGTGGCGCTCAATCTCAAGGCCAAGAGCAAATCGAAGCCCGAGCCGAAGCCCCGGCGAGCGAGCAGCAAGCGGGCCAACTAGCTTTATCGCAAGGTCCCGGACACATCTCGACCCATCGTAGTCCGTCTGTACGAGCTCGCTCGGAAAGCTGCGAGCCGAGGCCAGCGTCCAGGTCTTCATTTGGCTCCCAAATCAGCTTCCTCAGACTAGTCCTGCGAACTGCCGGTGCAATGCGTCCAATTCTCGCAATCCGGCGGAGGATTTCACTACTCATGCGGACAGCGGCAATTCCAGTTGCTTTGGTGGCAGGATCTGGGGCTGAAATCTGCGGAGAAAGCACTTGCCACTCCCTGTCATCCCGAGAATCAGCGTGTGGGCAACCTCGCCGTTATGCAGGTTCAGGAAATAGGGCGTGCTGTTGTCGGTTTCGAGCACGGCCAGGTATTCCGTTCCGAGATAGGCGTTCGTCTTCTCGCCCGGAAGGATCGTAAAGAGGAACGATAGGTCGGCGTAGTTCGTGTTCAGGAGATACAGCTTGCGGAGGTTGAGCGCATAGTTGCCCGGCACGGTGGCGAAGTAAGCGTTGAGCTGGTTGTAGGTCTCCGAAAACAGGCTGCCGTCGGCGTTGGTGAAGATGCCAGCGAACTCGGCCCCGAGTTGCTCCAGGTCGGATTTTGAGCGGCCGTAGAGGATAATCGTGAGCGAGAAGTCGCCGAGCGATTGACCGTCTCCCAGAGCACGCAGGCAGTCGCCAAGGTTTTCGATGTCGGCCTGCTTCGACTCGTCCACCAGCACGTCGCGTGGGTTGGTCTTCGTGGCGTCATTGCCCATCTGAGAGACAAACCCGGTCTTCGACATATTGAAGTGGCGGCGGCGCTTGTTGACCTCTTTGCGAGCCTTGTCCGCCGCGAGCGGCGTCCATTCGGTAATGACGCGGAAGTTGGCCGGGATCTTCAGCAGCGCGTCGAGCGCCAGGGGCCGCGTTTCGGTGATCGCCTCTTTCATCGTCAGCACCCGAACGATGTGATCGCCGACGCGCAGATGGTCCCGCTCGGCTTCGATACTGGAGTTCACGACCTGATAGTCGAGGAACTGCGTGGACTGCGGCTTTCCCGCAACGCGCCAGTCGTCGAAGTTCAGCAAGCGGCGAAAGAACGTGAATTGCCCCTGACGGTTCAAGACTTCGATTTGCATGAAGTCCGCGAGCTGCCGAGCGAATGCCTGCACGCGCTGGTCAAGGCAGGCAACATCACGCTCGATCTGGCTGCGCAGCAGAGTTTTCATGTTGTCGTTCGTGAACTGCGCCTTCAGCTCGCCGCTGGCCCCGGCAGGATCGCGAAAGAGTCGACTGAACGCCGCGCCCACTCCGGTCTTCGACCTCGCGCCTTCGAGCAGAATGCAGTAGAAGATTTCCACCTGATAAAGATGGTCGCGCTTAGCTTCAAAGAACTTGCGCCGCTGCTCGATAGCCGCTTCCACAATCGGGTCGTCATATTTGGCGAACGGTATGTCGGGCCGGTTTGATTTGAAGAGGTATTGGTAGACATGGAAGCCTGGTCCAAAGGCTTTCAGAGCCGCCTCTAATCGCTTCACCGCATATTCCTGTTCCGAGCGGTCAAGACTTTCGTAGTCCATGCCGGGAACACTGAGAACCATGCCCACATCGCCGGACTTTGTAAGGAAGGCCGTCTCATTCCAGAAGCCGTACAAGTTGATGTGGTCGTTGAGGGCCGCGCTCTCTTTCCACGGCTTGATGACCTTTGCGACTCGCAGCATCACAGCACCTCCACATGGGGGATGAGCTGTTTGGCCGCGTCATAGCGCAGCTTGTAGCGTTCGGACTTCGCCAGGATGCGAAGGAACGCCGGATCGCTGTTTGTTACCCAATGGCCGAAGGCGAAACCGCCAACGAAGACGGCGATACCCGCGAGAATGGAATTGAAAAGATTGAACGCCCCCACCGCGCCGACGCAGACGAAGTAGAACAGCGTGCGTTCGACGCCCAAGTAAGTGAGAGGCTTGTGCAGGCTCTTAAAGACCCGATTTGTGCGATGCTTCTGCTGTGTGTTGTCTGACATAAATCTCTCGCCTGACGATCGCGTGTTGAGTGAAGGTGGTTGGAAAGATCGTTAAACGCCCCAGAGCCAACTCAGGACATTGACGGCGAGAACGGCGATGCCCGTCCCGGCGGCAACCCCAGCGAGTGCCTTCTTTGCACCGGGTTCGCCGTGGGCGAAGCCGTAGCCGCCGATCACGATGGCAACCAGACTGGCAACCTTCGCAATGGTGCCGGTGAAAAGGCTCTGAATGGCGGTAAAGCCGGTGTCGAAGGGTGAACCGCCCTGCGCTAGCGCGGCCACAGGCATGACAAGAACCAGGGCGAGTAGAACGGCGGTCGGACGCGCCCACTTTGATCGAAGGAAGGTTTGGATTTGATGGATACGACGGACTTGGAACCAACGGGATGACATTTGCGCCTCCAGGAGCAGCGAAAATCTGCTGCGTGTGGCGCAAAACTAACTTGACTCAATTGGGATGTCCAACAACTTCTCGTCACTCTGTTATTCCTGGGAGGAATAACGGGGGAACATTGTGTCGACGGCCAAGTAGAGCACACCGCTTGGCTTCCAACACTTTGGAGCAAGATTCGTCCTCGCAAAACGATTGTTTGGCAAAGCGGCTGGGAAACCAGCAGACCTTAGCTCGTGGTAGTTATTTTCCACCACAAGGTTTTGCCCAAGTGCCGGCAACTGAAGTAGATGAGGCTGTCGCTGTCTGCTTGACTCGACCCCTCTGGAGTGGTTCCTCCGCATCCGCAAAGCGATTTGCTCAACGAAATGTGAGGTCACGAATCGGCAGAGTGCCGTCTGACATTCCCAGCAGGAATATCTCGCGGACGAGAAGTTGTTGGACACGGCGACAGGAATGAATCAAATTTATGCTCAAGCGCCGGGAACGGAGAACGTCCCGTCTTGAGGCAGCCCTATCCCCGCAAGAAGTTCTCGAATTTCAACGGGCTGGTCCAGAACATGGCTATCGGATTTCAATTCGAAGTATTAGACTCTAGCGAGTTGGCGCAGCGGCTTAAGGTCAGGGAGTCTTGGGTCATAGATCAGAGCAAGCGGTCTCGCACATCGGACCCCATTCCGGTCTTCCGGCTTGGGAAACATAGGCGGTACCGTTGGGGCTCCCCCGAGATGAATGATTGGCTCGACCGTCGCGCTGACGACACAACAACACGCAAAGCTGGGTCCAAATAAATCCCAAAGGAGGATTTGGATGGCCCAGCAAGGAAGTTTGTACGCAGAGAATGGCGGTTGGTTCGTTCGCTATTGGGAGATCGTCCGACAGCCGGATGGCTCACTAAAGCGAAAGCACCCTGCCCACCGTTTAGCGAGTGTGAGGGATTATCCGAGAAAGTCGGAAGTCATTCCACTCAAAAACGGCTTCATGGAAAAGTTGAGGAAGATCGGGTTCACACCGGAAGCAGGGGTCTCGATCGTGGATTTTGTCGAGAACACGTTTTTCCCAGCCTGCGAGAGGAGACTCTCCGGAGGTGGGACGAAGTGTTACCGGGATTCCTGGAAATGCCATATCCAGCAACATGTCATTGGCGTTCGCTTGCGAGATTTTCGACCAGTCGATGTCCAAAACCTCTTAAACAAAGAGGAGAAGACACACGACAAGAAACTCTCACATGGATCGTACAAGTTGATGAAGATTACGCTCAGCGCGATCTTCACCGAAGCACGAAACCTGGGCTTGTACGAAGGCGTGAACCCGACAACTGGCGGCCGCATTCCAAAAGGCAAGAAGCATGGAAGAAAACGCCTGGCCTACAGCCTCGAAGAAATTCTCAAGCACCTTCAACTCTTCAACAGCGACCCCATAGTCATTAACAATGAGGATGGCCCTTACACTCCCGAAATCGGGGCTTGCATTGTAAGGGCAGTCATTGGGGTGACAGCATTCGCTGGGTTAAGAAGGGGCGAGGTTCGGGGTCTGTGGTGGGATGACGACGGCGGGGATTTGCTTTCGATCTGCCGCAGTATGTGGCGGTCGACGCTGAAGAACACCAAGACGGAGGAGGACGTTGATGAACCGGGACTCGTGCCCATCATCAAACCACTTCGGCTGTTGTTCGATGCGATCAAGCCTGTCCACGCTTCCGGTTTCATCTTTCCCAACACCATTGGCGGGGCACTCGACCTCGACAATTTAGCCGATCGAGTGATTCGTCCAACACTGAAGGCGCATAATTTGATGTGGAAGGGCTGGCAGGCATATCGTCGCGGTCTCGCCACGAACCTCAAAGAGCTTGGAGTTCCAGATACAAGTATCCAATGCATTTTGAGGCACGAGAACGTGAATACAACGCAGCGTTTCTACATCAAGACCGCGTCTGCAGTCGCGGTCGATGCCATGAAGAAGTTGGAAGAGAAAATCAGTGGTACAGCAGTTGTACAGTAGGCAGTGGTGGACTGCTCCGTAAGGTTCTGAAAAGAATGGAGCCGACGAGCGGACTTGAACCGCTGACCTGCCGATTACGAATCGGCTGCTCTACCAACTGAGCTACGTCGGCCTTGTTTCGATTCTAAAACCCGTCTGCGATTCCTGCAATCAGGCCGGCACCCGAACGTAACGCAACGCTCGCGCGGAATCGTTTTATTTCGTGGGCGTTTTATGTCGCGGCCTTGTGAGCGACGGCAGTTTAAGCCAGCACAACCGCGGAAGCGTCGCGCGCAGACAAATGCAGACGTGCTACGCGGCCTGCGCCAACGCTTTGTACTCGTCATCGGATTCCCTGGGCAGCAGCACCCAGAGCGTATAGATGCCGAGCGCGGTACCAATCGGGACGTTCAACAGCGCCACGAAGCCCACGACCAGGGCAACGATTCGTGCCCACTCCTGCCGCTGCAGCAAACCCCAACCGGCGAGGAACCCTGCCGCGGCTTTCGCCAGGATCAGCCATCCGACGAAGCTGATAAGGGGCCGCAGCCAGACCGTGATCTCGGGCGGCGGACCGTTGGGAATATGGATCACGTGGCCGAAGATCGTCTGCGCCACAACGATCACCACCACTCCTGCAACCACGTGCAACGCCGAGTACGCCATCCAGAGAATGCCCACCAGCCGGATATGGTCGCGAACCCGGCTGCGCCGAAGCTCGATGAGTCCCAGCACGGTTTTGCCGCAGCGTCCGCAGCGCGGCTCTCCCGATTGCAACTGCGCACCACATTGATCGCAAAACATCGCTTCTCCTTCAGGGCCGCACAAATTCTGCCCTGTGGGTGATACGGATGCAAGCACTCAACAGTTCCGAAACAGTTCTCAGTTCTCAGTTCTCAGTCGGCTAACAACGGGTTCGATGTTCACTGAGAACCGACAACTGACTACTGGGAACTGCCTCACAAACGAAAAGGCCACCCGGCAACTTGGGCGGCCTTTTCTTTCAAGGAAGAATAGTTCCAACGGAGGTTTAATCCATCAGAACTTTCTGCCGGAATCTTATGAGTCTTAAAAGCACAGTGTCAAGCAAAATGTGTGACTTAAATAGTCTTATTTTCAACAACTTACACGGTACGTCCACAAGTCAGCAAACGGGCTCAAAATCGAGCAAAATTCCTTTTTTTCGGCGCTAACGACATTCGATTGAGTGACTTACCGCTCCCGAGGCACCTGTCGGGGCTCGTCTTCCAGGTGCAGCGAGATGATTTCCATCGCCTCCCGGCGATCAAACACGGAGTCGGGAAAAAGCCGTTTCACGACCATCCGCAAGCCCCCAAACGCGATCCCCGCAACCAGCGCCAGGCCGACCACAATTCCGCAAAGAACAATCGCGTTGAACAGAAAGTTTGCCAGATTGTCTTTCTTGCTCACGTAGGTGTTTTCGTTCCAGGTGACATCGGCTTCGTAGCTGATGGATGACATTAGCGATCTCGCTTCGCTTTTTGAAAGCGGGCCTGCCGCGATCACGACGATCGGGCCGGTGCGTGTGTCGAAAAACGGGCCCACATCAATAATCGACGCAACCCCCGGCTGCTGCTGCGTGACCTGGTGCGAGGCGTCAATCTGCCGCAGTCGTTCCGCGGCAATCTGAGGCGTTGGATATTCGATCAGCATCAGGGTGGAATCGCCCGCGTTCGCCGAATACTTGCCCATGACGACTTCCGCGCCCGACTTGAAATCCACCATCGAAGCCGGCAGCGGCGATCCGACCCGATCGAGCGTGACCGGACCCATAATGTACTTCGTCGTGTTCTTCTGGAGATTTCTCTCGAAAGCCCGCTTCGGAAGATATGTCGGCAGCGAAGGCAGATTGCCCTTGTTGCCCTCAGCTTGCGGCAGCAGCCCAGCCAGCTCCCGCAGTTGCGCCGCCGACATCACGCTCATTCTGTCGAACACAGCGTCCACCAGCACGTTCCCCTCGTAGAACAGCACGCGGTTATTCAGAAAAGCCGCCTGCCCGCCAATTGTCTCCTCCCGCATCTCGTCAGAATGGTAGTAGGTGAAGGTGCCGTAAGCGCCGCTCGCGTCCGCAAACACGGCGGCTTTGATCACCAGATTGCGGCCATCGTCGCGAGTGTAGGCCGCCTTCTCCAAACGCTGGAAGCCGTACTCCTTCAGGACGGGCGCATTCGCTTCATCGGCGACCGCGGGATCGGAACTCCTGGCGACAGCGCCCTTCACCTGCCAGCCGGCAAACTCGGTGGGAAGGACTGCGGTCGGAGAGACAGGGGTCGGAGAGGCCGGGACCGGCGCAGGCGCCTCGGCAGCGAGCGCCGCGGCGCAAAAAAGGCCGCAAAAAACAAAAAAGATGAAGAAGACGGAGAGCTGTCGCGAGAATTTCATTTGGAAAAGGGCGCACCCATGCTACCGGATTAGACTACCGGCAGCCCGAGAAAGTTTCCACCCGGGCAGGGATTGATGGGGATTGACGAGGACAAAACGCCGCGCCGCGTCCAGCCCGTGCTGCAAGTGTGATTCGCATCAGGACATGCCTTCACAGCCTGCGGGAAAACTCCGGCTTCGTATCAGGGCATCGCTTTAGCGATGCCGGAAGTTCTCGAAATCAGACGCCCCTTTAGGGGCTGGGCAGCGAAAGTCGACTTTTTCCGCATTGTTCCACCGCTGCTTCATTGCCCTTCGTGCTTGTCGATCTTGCTCGCCACTTTCACGCCGCTTAAGCCGCTGACGTACTTCGAGACACCCCGATAGAGCGACTCGGCAATCCGCTGCCGGTGCTCCGAGGTTTCGAGTTTGCGCTCGTCGGTCGGATTCGACACGAACGAAATCTCGGCCAGGATCGAAGGCATATTCGCGCCGATCAGCACGATGAACGGCGCTTTCTTGATGCCGCGATTACGGATGCCGGCGTTGTTCAGCGCAAGTCCTCCGTAGAGCGATTCCTGCACGTCGCCGGCAAACTCGCGCGATTCTTCGATTTTTTCTTTCAGCGCAATTTTCTTTACTAGATCCTGCAGTTCGTGGATCGATTTCTCCGACACCGCGTTTTCGCGGGCGGCAACTTCCAGCGCTTCCGGCGATGACGTGAAATTCAAGTAGTAGGTTTCGACGCCGCGCGCATCGGAATCGCGGCTCGAATTGGCGTGGACCGAGATGAATAAGTCCGCCCGCTCGCGGTTGGCAATCGCGGTGCGGGTTTCGAGTGGAATGAAGGTGTCGTCCTGGCGCGTGTAAATGACTTCGGCGCCGAGCCGGGTTTCGAGTAAACGGCCGAGGCGCTTGGCCACGTCGAGCACCACGTCTTTCTCGAGCAGGCCGTTGGGACCAATCGTGCCGGTGTCATGGCCACCGTGACCGGCGTCAATGACGATCTTGCCAATCTTCAGGCCGAGTGCGCGAATCAAAGACCGGTCGCCGGCGGCGGTGGGACGCGCTTCGCGGGTCGCTTCACGAGTGTCAGGATGAAGATCCGCGGTGTCGGGAGCGGCTGCCGCTGAACGAGACTTTTTCCGGCGCAAAGAAGAAGAATCCGATTTCGCCGGCTTCGCTTCGTCGGCGCCCGAGATGTTGGCCACCTGGCCCGGCGTCACTTCGGGACGGAGTTTTTCGTGCTCAAGCGTGGCGACCGTCGACGGAACTCTGTCGTCCGCCTCGATGATCGTCTTCGGGATCCTGCGGTTCGACCCTTTGACCGCAACCGTCGTCTTAATCACTCCAATGCCGCTCGCGGCGGAGTCGGACGGTTTGGAACCCGCGCTGGCATCTTCGGCGGGTAAGTCCGTTTCGACGGGTTCCGATTTCGAGAAGCGAACCGCATCTTTGTTGGATTCTTGTTGTGCTTTCCGTCCATCAACTTTCGAGTCTCCGCTCGACGACGGCTCCGGCTCGCTGGAATCGTCGTCCGATTCCGGGGAAGCCGTCGTGGCTGTCTTCGGAGCGAAACGACCTTTGGCGCTGGCTGTGTCCGTCTTGGCTGTGTCCGTCCTAGCAACGACCGTCGCCCGGTTCTGCTTCCCGTGGATATCAATGATGAGCCGATACGGGTCCGGCAGCAGGAAAGCGTCGTAGCTCGCAAGGTCGTCCACTTCCAGCACAATCCGCGTGCGGCCAGGCTGAAATTCGGCAACGCGAATTTTCTTCAGGAAACCGTCGTCGACGTCGAAGGTTTTGCCCACCAGCGTCGAAGCGAGCTTAGTGTCGCGCAGGTCGAAAAAAATGCGGTCTGGATGCGAGATGCGCTGGGAACCGAACTTCACTTCCTGCTCGACGTCAATGGCGACGCGTGTGTAGTCGGGCGTGGACCAGTGGCGAACTCCGGTCACGCGCGGCAACGCGCTGCGACGGGCGATCGCGGCATTTCCAGATTCGGCGGCGGCGTCAGTATTGGCGCTGGCACTGGTATTCGTCCGCTGCTTGCGCGCCGCCTTCTGCGCCGAGTGTTCCATTTCGTCGGCCTCGGCATCGATCTCCTTCACCGCCGAGCGGGCATCCTCGGCCAGGCGGTTGCGTGGATAGCGATGAAGAAAGTCTTCGAAGATCGTGCGCGCCTCTTCGGGATCGTTGAGATCGTCTTTGTAGATCTCGCCGATCGTGAACAGCGCGTCGAAGCGGTATTTGCTGCCGGGATATTCTTTGCGCAGGAAGCGGTACTGTTCGACGGCGCCGCGCAGGATCTTGTTGTCGTCAAAGCGCCGGCCCATCTCGATCATGAGTTCGGCGGTCGCCACCACGCTCGGGTCCGCCTTCGATGCGGCGGGAGAGCCGAAGTACACGCGGCGGTACGAGTCGATGACACGCTGGTATTCGCGGCGAGTGCGCTCTCCAACGGGACGGCCATTGAGAGCCTCCCGCATCCGTTCCGCCTTGGTAAATTGCTGACGGGCCCAGGCATCGTTGTGGTGGATGCGAGCCGATGCGGAAGCCAGCGGCAGCAGCACGAGCAAAAGCGCTGCGCCGAGGCGAAAGGCGCGGGCGCCTCGAGTTAGGGTCGTAGAAAGCATTGAATCATTAAGTCATTGAGCCATTGAATCATTAAGTCATTGGGTCAATGATTCAATGACTCAATGATTTGCTTCGCTCCCGCTACCACACAAGATGCATGCTACTCCGTATTGCTGATGTACAGCACGCCCCGAGCATCGCGCTGCACGTGGACCGGCTCATGCACCTGGCTGCCGAAAATGTACGAGCCCGGTTCGCTGCCGCCGTTGTACAAGTTCGTGATCCGGCGAACGTAGTTCTGCGTTTCCCTGAAATGCGGAACCCCCGCGCTGCGCGCCACCGCTCCCGACCCGGCGTTATAGGCTGCCAGACTGAGGCGAACGTCGCCGTTGTAGCTATCCAACAATTTCTTTAGATGCCGCACCCCGGCATCCACGTTCTGCGCCGGGTCAAAAGGATTGGAAATATTGAGCGAACGGGCAGTCGAGGGCATCAACTGCATCAGCCCCATAGCCCCTTTGCGCGACACCGCATTGGGATTGAAATTCGATTCCACCTTGACCACCGAACGCACCAGGCTCGGATCCACGTGGTGCCGGGCGGCCGCCTCGTCAATCGCAGCGTCGATATCCTGTTGAGTAAAGGCACGGTTAAGAGTCTGGTGAGTCCGCGTCCTGCCGTCGAGGTAGGTGTTGACTTCCGAAGCCGCCGAGCGTGCCGCACGCATCACAGCTCCGCTGGTCGGAACCGGCTTGAAGCGATGTTCGGTCACACTCCAATAAACCAGCGGAGATCGGGAAGGCGTAGAAGCCGCCCTCGAAGCAGCGAAAGGCCCATCCCCGTTAACGTAGATCTTGCGGCCAGATTCGTCGGTAGTGGAAGTAATAGCTCCCGCCCGTGCGTCTGACGAGATGCCCGACTGCGCGCGCGCTGGCAGCGTCAAGAACAGTGTGTAAAGAAAGGAGGTCGCGGTTAAGCTAGCCATCAGCGCGATTTGCAGGCGTTTTCGCATACGGGTTTCAGATCGGCCAAAAGGCACACTTACTCCAGGGCCTGCCTACCAGGGGAACCTGCCGGAGAATCCAGAACCAGAGTACCGTGATTATAGGGTGCGCCGGGGACCGAGGCAATCTATCCGAAGGGCGTAGAACCACTGGAGTAATCTACGTAAGTGACTGAAACGAATTGATTTTGCTAAGAATTCGGCGTCCTTGAAGAACGTGCGCGAGAACCGACCTCACGGACCGGCTGGTGGTGGAGAGAATCCGAAATCCAGCCCCGGCGGGGCGAACCAGCTTAGCCCAGCGCTTCAGCGCTGGGTAAAGTGGAAGAAATGAGTCAAGTCCCAGAGGGACGGCCCAGTTCCCACGCACACTCTTTGAGCCCCTACGCACTGCGTCACAAGTAAGATTGCAGAAGTGAAACCCTTGCCGGATTTGAACAACTCAGATCCGAGACCTCCGAGGTCCACGTGAATTCAGAAGCCCTTCGCAAGCTGTTCGATCAGGTTCGAAAAAAGCGCCTCTCACCCGACGACGCCGTCGAGCGCCTGCGTCACCTGCCCTTTGAGGACCTCGGTTTCGCCAAGGTCGACCATCATCGCGCCCTGCGCCAGGGCATGCCCGAGGTGATCTTTGCCCAGGGCAAAACGCCGCAGCAGGTGGCGGACATCTTCCGCCGCCTCGCGGCCCACGCCGGCAACGTGCTGGCAACGCGAGCCACCGAGGAACAATACGCCGCCGTCGCCGCCACTGTGGACCTCGCAGAGTTTCGTCCACTAGCTCGCGCCATCGTGCTCAAGCGCGACCGCAAGAAGCACGGCAAGGGCGTGATCATGGTCGTGTCGGCGGGAACCAGCGACATCCCGGTCGCCGAAGAAGCAGTCGTCACCGCGGAATTGATGGGGAATACCGTTCAGCATATCTATGACGTCGGAGTCGCCGGCATTCACCGCCTGCTGGCCCATCGCGGAGCGCTAGCCAAAGCGCGCGTGATCATAGTCTGCGCCGGAATGGAAGGCGCGCTGCCAAGCGTGGTTGGCGGCCTGGTAGGAGTCCCCGTGATTGCGGTTCCGACGAGCGTAGGTTATGGCGCAGCCTTCGAGGGCCTAGCCGCTTTGCTCGGAATGATGAACTCCTGCGCCTCGAACGTCAGCGTAGTCAACATTGATAACGGTTTCGGCGCCGGCTACGTCGCGTCCCTCATCAACCGCCGCTGATTCTCTGGCAAACGACTCTGTGGCAAATGATTCTGTGGCAAAGTAATAAGGAATGCTCACCTCCCAAGACCCCCGCCTTGCCGGGCGAGTTGCGTTCACCTATCCCAACTTCGTCTCCTACACGCTCGCGCGGTTCTTCGTCGTCGTGTCGCTCGAGATGCAGTCCGTCGCCGTGGGATGGCAGGTGTACGAAATCACCAAGCGCCCGCTCGATCTCGGATACGTCGGCCTGGCCCAGTTTCTGCCCGGCTTTGTGCTGTTTCTGTTCGCCGGACACGCCGCCGATCTGTTCGACCGCTGCAAGTTGCTGATGTGGTGCTATGGCGGCTTCGCCCTGTGCTCGGCGCTTCTGCTCGGGATCAGTTGGCGCGCGCCGCAATCCGTTCACTCCATCTACGTCGTCCTCGTATTGCTCGGAATCTTCCGCTGTTTCAACTGGCCGGCGAGCCGCGCGCTGCTGCCGCAGTTGGTTCCCGAAGAACATTTCTCGAACGCCGTCGCCTGGAACGCCAGCACCTTTCAGATCGCAACCATCGCCGGTCCCGCCATCGGAGGAATCGCCTACGCGCTCTTTCGCGGCCCGGAAGCCGTCTACGCCATCGCCGTGACCGTATCCATCCTCTCCACCATCCTCACCCTGCGCATCCACCCGCAGCCCACATCGCCAGAAAAAGAACTGGCGGAGAAAGAGCCCGTAAGCCTGCGAACCGTGCTAGCAGGCTTTCGTTTTATCTGGGAGAAGAAGCTGATCCTCGGTTCGATTTCGCTCGACATGTTCGCCGTCCTGCTAGGCGGAGCGGTAGCGCTGCTGCCGGTCTATGCAAGAACCATCCTGCACACCGGTCCCTGGGGACTCGGCCTGCTGCGCAGCGCTCCCGGCGTAGGCGCCGCACTGATGGCGATTGTGGTCGCTCACCGCCCGATTCGCCGCCGCGCTGGCCTGACCATGCTGTTGAGCGTAGCCGCGTTTGGCGTGTTCACCATCGTCTTCGGAATCTCGCGCAGCCTGATCCTCTCGCTGGTTGCGCTATTCCTGATCGGCGCCAGCGACACGGTAAGCGTGATCATCCGCGCAACACTGGTCCAAGTCGCAACCCCCGACGAAATGCGCGGCCGCGTCAACGCCGTAGACATGCTGTTCATCGGAGTGTCAAACGAGTTAGGCGAGTTCGAGTCCGGACTAACCGCCCAATGGTTCGGCACCGTCCCCGCCGTGGTCCTGGGAGGAGTCGGAACCCTGCTAGTGATCGCAACTTGGGCGTGGCTGTTTCCCGAATTGCGCAAAGCAGATCGGCTAACGGTGGCAGAGCTAGTGCCGGAGCCAATGCCGAAGTGAAATGCCCGCAGCCAAGTTGATCACGTAGGGGCGGACGAGTCTGTGTAGCAACCCCAAGCGCAGGAAAAAAGTGGAACGCGCTATCACTCCAGCCGCGAAGCGGCGACATGTGAAAGCCCGGCACGTCAGTGNNGTCAGTGCCGGGAAGGCAAAGGAACAAGCCGGAGTCCCTTCAGGGACGGCACCGAGTTGCGACACAGTTTCGACCGCCCTCGGCCGCCCAGCGGAGCGAACCAACCGAGCGGTCGCTAGTCCCCCGTCTTCTGCTGCTACAATTTCCGGTTCGCCATCCTGCCCAGACGCGGCAAGCCGCGTCTCTACATCGAGGTGTCTCCATGCCGGAAACTCTGCAGCTTTCGAATCCCACGCCGCTCACCACTCTTACCGAAGACGAGATTCTGTTCCGCGACAACGTCCGCCAGTTCGCCGACGACAAGATTCGTCCGCTGGCGAAAGAGATGGACGAAAAGGCGGTATTCGATCACGGCCTGATAGACCAGTTCTTTCAACTCGGTCTGATGGGCATCGAGATTCCGGAGCAGTACGGCGGCGCGGGCGGCAAGTTCTTTGAAGCGATCATAGCCGTGGAAGAATGTTCGCGGGCCGACGCTTCCGCCGGCGTAATCGTGGACGTACAGAACACACTGGTGGCGAATGCGATTCTGCGCTGGGCCAATGAAGACCAGAAGAAGCGTTACCTGCCGAAAATGACGGCGGATACGGTTGGCGCCTATGCGTTGAGCGAAGCGGGATCGGGATCGGATGCGTTTGCGCTGCAAACCAAGGCTGAGCTCAAAGGGAATGAATTCGTTCTCAACGGACGCAAGCTCTGGATCACGAATAGCAAAGAAGCTGGATTGTTTATTCTTTTCGCCACCGTGGATGCGTCGAAAGGATACAAGGGGATCACGGCGTTTCTGATCGAGAAGAACTTCCCCGGATTTACCGTGGGCAAGAAGGAAGACAAGCTGGGGATTCGGGCTTCGTCAACCTGCGAACTGATTCTGGAAGATTGCCGCGTGCCGCAGGAGAACGTGCTCGGCGAGGTCGGCAAGGGATACAAAGTCGCGATCGAGACGCTGAACGAAGGACGCATCGGAATCGGAGCGCAGATGCTGGGCGTAGCGCGCGGCGCGTGGGAATGCGCCGCGAAGTATGCGCAGGAGCGAACGCAATTCGGGAAGCCGATTTCGGAATTTCAGGGCATCCAGTTCCAGATCGCGCAGATGGCAACCGAGATCGAGGCGGCGCGGCTGATGGTTTATAACGCAGCCCGCATGAAAGACGCCGGCGTAAATTTTGTGAAAGAAGCCGCCATGACCAAGCTGTTCACGTCGCAGGTGGCGGAGCGTGTGACGTCGCTGGCAATCGAAGTCTACGGTGGATACGGGTTCACAAAAGATTATCCGGTCGAGAAATATTGGCGCGACGCGAAGATCGGAAAAATCTACGAAGGCACCTCGAACATGCAGCTGGCAACGATCGCAAAGCTGGTGATGTCCAAGTAAAAGCTTTAACCACAGGGGACACAGGGGGACACAGAGGAAAAATCATTAAACACACAAAGCACGGAGCAGTTACCCTGTGTTCCTCTGTGCCCCCTGTGGTTATGTATTCCTGAAGTGCGGCAGGACTTCATCGCCGAACAATTTCGCCTGACCAGTGCGATCGTCTCCCCAGATTTCGAGCATGATGTGAGTGCAGCCAGCGGCGCGGTATTCTTCGATCTTTTGCATGCACTCGTCGGGCGTGCCTGCGATGGGACAGACCTTGCGAAGTAGCTCATCACTGACGGCCTGCGCCGCGGCTTTGCGGCCGCCTTTCTCCATGGCGTCCGCAACCGGCTGCAGCTCTTCGAAAGTGATGCCAGCGGATTCGAGCAGCACGTCGGCTGAGCCTTTGATGTTCTGCACTTTGTTGGCAAGATACATGGCGGCCTGCTCGCGCGCCCCTTCTTTTCCTTTCTTCGAATCGCGTCCAATGCTGCCGACGATCACGCAGCCGAGGATCAGCTTGGAAGCATCCTTGCCCGTTTTCGCCGCGCCCTCTTCCATATTTGTTTTCGAGTAGCGCACGAATGCGGGAGTGGTGATCGAGGCCGTGAGCAGGCCATCGCCGAGCGAACCGCCCAGCCTCTGCATCGCGGGTCCAGTTCCTGCAACATACACGGGAGGAACTTTGCGCGACGTGTGCGCGTCGCTCTTGAGCGGCGGAACGCTGGCGGCGAAGACTTTGCCCTGATATTCGAACTGGTCGCCCTTGAGCACGCCGCGGATGATCTCGATGCTTTCCCGCATCACGGTGGCTGGTCCCACTTTCTCGCCTTCCCCCTCGCCGATTTCTTTCATGAAGATCTTCGAGGCGCCGAGGCCGAGAAGGAAACGGTCACCGGCGAGATCCTGCATGACGCGCGCTTCCATCGCGATCTCGACGGGATGGCGCGTGTAAGGAGAAATAATTCCCCAACCGAGTTGAATGCGTTTCGTCTGGCTGGCGATGACGGCAAGAATTGCGGTTGAAGAGCGGGCTTCAAAGGAATGCTTACGCCACCAGGGGTAGGCTTCGGCAATCCAGAAGGTGTCGAAACCAGCGTCCTCGCAGGTCTTGGCCATGGCTGCGGTTTCGTGGACGGGCTCCATGCTGAGTTGAAGGACTCCGATGTTGAATGGGATGGTCATGATGGCAGTGTCTCCATAATTAGTTCTCAGGTCTCAGGTCTTAGGTCTCAGGAAAAACAAACTCCTCTATTTCGTGTCCGTCGTTTCCTGAGACCTGCGACCTGACACCTGAGACCTTTCTTTAGTCCGGGTCGGCCCAGGCGTGCTCCAGGCCTTTCACCAATTCCCAGACAGCTTTGTTCAGTGGCGTGGGGGTTCCGGTTTTCTCGCCCCACTTCACGATTGCGCCGTTCATGAAATCAACTTCGGTCTGACGCTTGGCGAGCACGTCCTGCAGCATCGAGGCGCGGTGCTTGCCAGGGGCATTCGCTCCTTTTTGCACCAGCGCGCGCGGATCGCCGTGCAGTTCGATGCCGAGCGCATGGGCGACGGCCTCGCCTTCGGCGATCAGATCGTTGAATAGCTGACCGGTCGGCGCGAAGCGCGTCGCGGCCCCGTGATGCAGCAGCGTCAGGGCTCCGACGGGGTTGGTGGCAGCGTTGAAGATCAGCTTGGTCCACTGCGCGCCGCGGGCGTCTTTCAACGGAATTACATTCATGCCGGAGCGCGTGATCAGGCCGGCCAGTTCTTCGACCTTCGACATCGGCGTGTTGGTCGGTTCGAAGGGACCAATCCAGGTGTCGCCCTTGATGTCGAAGCCGATGTGGCCGGGAGCGATTGGATGTCCGGCGGGGAACGTCGTGCCACGAATGACGTACTTCACGTGTTCCGCGATGATCTCCTCGTTGCCGACGCCGTTTTGGACGGAGCAGACAGCGCTGTTCTGGTCGAAGGCGCGGGCAACCTGCGCGATGGCGCCACGAGTGTGGATGGCTTTGGTGGCGACGATGCCATAGTCGCAGCGCGGAAGTTCCTTGGGATCGCTGGTGGCATTCAGTTTCGCAGTGAAATCGGCGGCTCCGGAGATCCGCAGACCGCTGTTGCGGATGGCTTCGACGTGATCCTTCCAGACGTCGTAGGCCCAGACTTCGGCCTCGCCTTTTTGGGCGAGGTGCGCGGCGAAGAGGCTGCCGACCGCGCCGCAACCGATGATGCAAATTTTCAACAAAGTCACACTCCAAGAGTCAGGCTAGATGCGCAGCCCCTAAAGGGGCGTCTAATTTCGTGAGACTTCGGCACCGCTAAAGCGGTGCCCTGATACGAAACGCGAGTTTTTTCGCAACCTGCGAAGCGTCGCTCTTACTTCTGATTCCTCACGCTGTCCCGCGTCTCGCCGCCGTTAAAGAATTTCCATGGCACATCGGCCAAGCACTCGCCTTCGGTCTTGCCGATTCGATACGTGTCCTGGGTATAGAGGCAGACTGTGCCGTCCTGATCGACGACCTGCGGATGCAGGGAAAAGATCATGTTCTCTTCGAGCGGAACTTCGCTCTTTGCGCCGATGGCGGGATACTCAAGCATGGTCATGCCGATGCTATGGCCGGAGAGATGGCCGAGCGCGAAGCCGTGCTTGGCGAATATCTCGGCAACAGTACGATGCACAGTGGAGGCGAGTTCGCCGTGACGCATCAATTTGCGCGCTGATTCCATGGCGTGCGGATAGGCGTCGGCCATCCTTTGCGTGGTCGGGCTGACCTTGCCCCGAATCAGGGCGCGGGAGAACTCAACCCAGTAGCCGCCGGCTCCGGTGACTTCGAGCGAATAAAGAAGAAGATCGTCGCCCGAAACTTTGCGATGACCCGGAACTTTGAAGTAAGCGTTGGCCTCTCCGTGTTCGCCCGAGAGCAGAATGTTCATCATGCGCGGGCCGGCGCCGCGAGCGAAGAAACGCTCGACCGCGGGCGCCATGATTTCAGCTTCGGTTTTGCCGGGCTCGTAGCCGGCAAGCATTGCCCAGAAGCCATCGACGACGATATCCATGGCGTCGCGGACTTCGACGAGTTCTTCTTCGCTCTTCACGGCGCGCGCCATATCGAATTCCTGATCAAAGGGCACGAGTTCGAACGAACCTTGCGCGAGTTCGCGGTAGTCGCGAACGGCCATGACGAAGTTCATCCCAAAAGTGCCGATGCGCTTCCATTTGCGCTCGACGGCACGGTCGCGCAGCCACTGGCCGGGCACGTCGGGCCAGACCTGATCTTTGACCCAGGGCTTCTTTTTGTCTCCGATCCAGCGCGCTTCGCGCGGAAAGACGAGCGTGGGTTCGCCGTCGAGTGGGATGACGACGTAAACGTAACGATGAACGATTTCGAATCCGGAGGTGTAGAAAACCGCGCCCTCGAATCCTGCGTATTGATTGCCGCAGACGATGAGAGCGTCCAGTCCGGCGGCGTTCATGCGGGAACGGATGTTCTTGTAACGGCGATCGATTTCTTTCTGACTTGGCAAAATGACCTCTGACGCCCAGCCCCTAAAGGGGCATCTGATTTCGGCGAACTTCCGGCATCGCTAAAGCGATGCCCTGATACGAACCTTGGCTACTCGCTCACTCCGCATAATTCGGCGGCGGTTAGCGCATAAATCTTTGTGATGTCCACTAACGTTTGAATGCGAACTTTTTCTCCCTCTTTGTCCCGGGGGCCGCTGGAGGGGCCGTAGTTCACGGTCTCGACTCCGTAACGGCTGAGAACGCTGGCATCGGAGCACCAGGTGACGACTTCCCTCTCCGGCGTTTTGCCGGTGATGCGCTTGTGATTGCGGTCGATGGCGCGGATCATCTCGTGCTCTTCCCCGATGCGCGCGCCGGGGACCGAGACGTAGGTTTCGAATTCCAGACCCCAGTCGGCGTGCGCTTTTTCAAGTTCGAAGAAGAGACGCTGGATGTCGCGACGCGCTTCGGCCATGGGGATGGTGGGCGGGACGCGCACGTCGAGGAACAAGTCGGTTTTTTCGGGAGTGCGGCTGGCGCGCCAGGCGTGTCCGCCGCGGATGCCGCCGAGATTCACGATGGCCTTCTTTCCGCCGTAGCTTGCCTTCTTCTCCCATGCTTCGATCCACTTCAGGATGGGCGGCATGAGTTCGACCATGCGGCGGATGGAATTCATTTCTTCGCGGCCTTCGCAGAAGGCCGTGTGGACGTAAATTCCCGTACACGAGATGCGCACCCACATGGAGCCGAAGTGTTCGAGAACAACATGCATGTCGGTGGGCTCGCCGAGAATACACATGTCGGGCAGCACTCCATGATTTACGAGGTAGTGCGTGCCGTAACCGTAGCCGCGATACTCTTTGCCCTTGAATTCGCCCCACTGGGTTTTTTCGATTTCGCCGGCGACGGCGGCAATGATGACATCCCCTTTCAGGCGCACACCCGCGCGCTGGAGCGCTTTCACGGCGTTGGTGTAGCACACAAGCGCGCCCTTCATGTTGTAGATGCCGAGGCCGTAGATGAAACCGTCTTTGACTACGGCGTGCGGCTTGTAGCCGAGGCCGGTGAGAAATTCTTCTCGGCCAGTGTTGGATGTATCCATGTGGCCGTTGAACATCAGGTTCTTGCCGCCGCCCGAGCCTTTCCAACGGCCGACCACGTTGGCGCGCGCTTCTTCGACTTCCTGCCAAATGACGTCGAGGCCAATCTTCTGCAGCGCGGATTGCATGTACTGCGCCATCTGCAGTTCTTCGCCGGTCGGGCTGGAGATGTTGATCACGTCGCTAGACATGGAGACGATTTCGTCTTCGCGGACTTCGGCGAGGATGCGGTCGACGAGCTTGGGATCGAGGGCGTGCTTCGAGTTTGTGATTGCGCTGGACACTCTTAAGTTCTCAGTTCTCAGTTCCCGGTTCTCAGTTCTCAGTGATGTTTTGCCAGACGGAAATCGTCCGGGTCGGTACACATTTTTTCGTTGCCGGTCTCGGTGATTAGAAAATTGTCTTCCAAACGCAGACCTCCTCCGCCGGGCCAATAAATGCCGGGCTCGATCGCCAGCACCATTCCTTTTTTTATCGTGCCGGTGCCGGCCTGGTGCGCGTAGGGCCATTCATGGGCGCGGGCACCGACGCCGTGGCAGATGGGGTGGGAGGGCTGTCCGGGGTATCCACCTTCGGCGATGCGGGCGCGAATGAGTTTGTCGAGTTCGGGGAAGCTGGCACCGTGGCGCGCGAAGGAAACGCCGTTGTTGAAAACCTTAAGCAGAAGGTCGAGCAGCTTGTGATACTCAGGCTTCAATTCGCCGGGGCAGGCATTCTTGGTGAGATCGGTCCAATAGCCGTCGGCGCAGACCCAGATTTCGAAGAGCGTTGGCTCGTCTTTCTGAATCGGACGATCGCCGGTGGCGGTGAACGTGGCGATTCCCTTCCCAGACCACACCAACGTGAAGGCGCGCGCCATCTCGACTTTACCCTTGTAGCCAACGCCGATTCCGTGCACGAAGCCTTCATACATGGCGCCGACTTCGCTCTCTTTCATGCCAGGGCGCATGTGCTCGCGAGTGTAATCCATCGCGAGGGCTGCGAGTTCGTTGGCTAAACGCATGCGCTCGACTTCCTGGCCGGTCTTGATCGAGCGGGCTTCGTTGAGGAGGGGTGTCGCGTCCACGACCTCGCCGCAAAACTTCTTGAACGATTCGAAATAGGACATCATGAAAGTGGTCGGCTCACCCACCATGCGGTCGGCAGACTGCGTGCCCATGTTGAGTTCGACGGCAACTTTATCGGTCAGGCCGCGTTGCTTCAGGACTTCGTACGCGCGGTCCCAGGCGCGGAACTGCGGCGGGCGTGGATCGTGCTCGTCGTAGCCTTTGAAGTAGAGAATGTCTTTTGTCCACGAGTTACGCTCGGCGTCGGCCTGCTGCGGCTCGAGGGCAATCAGCGTGGGCTCGCCATCGCGCGGAAAGATGGCGGCGTCATATCCCTTCATGCACCAGTAGTTGGTGAGATAGAGAACATTGTCGGGCGCGCGGCAGACCAGGGCGGAAAGGTCCTGATCTTCCATCAGGGCGCGGACGCGATCGAGTTTAGTTTTGTCTGCGGGCCAAGCCATAGCAATCTCAATGCACGGATACAGGTTTATTTTCGTCCTGAAAATTCCAGGCCGCTTCTTTACCCTTGATGAGCCGGTAGACCGCGGTGTGCAGCGGCGCGGGTACACCGACGCGCTCGGCTTCGCGAGCGATGGCGCCGGAAAGAAAATCGATTTCGGTCGTCAACCTATGGCGGACATCGTGAAGCATGGAGGTCGGGTGATTGGTCATGGCGCCAACTCGGTTCATCTCCCAGGGATCTTCGGGCAGGCGAACGCCGGCGGCTTGGGCCACTCTCTTGCCTTCGTCGATCAAGGCGTGCAGCAGATGGCCGAGGTCGGAGAATTTCCCTTCGTCGGAAAAGTGCGGCGAGTGGGGCAGGCCCGTCAGAGCGGACACGCTATTCACCGACGAATTAAAAATCAGCTTCGACCACTGCGCGGGCCGGGCGTCTTCGAGCGCTTCCGCTTTGAGTCCGGCGGCGACGATGAGTTCGGCGGCTTCTTTGACTACAGAGAGTGGCGTGCCGGTCGGCTCGAAGGGGCCCATCCAGGTTGGAGTGTCGAGTTCATACTGCACGTGCGTGTCGCTGTGGCGCGTGCCGCTCATGAAAGTGGTGGCGCGGATGACGTAGCCTCGCGTGAGGGTGGCGATGATTTCTTCGCTGCCGACTCCGTTCTGGGCGGAGAGGACGGCTCCTTTATCGAAGTGGCGGCCCACCAGGCGAAACGATTCTTTGACCTGCGTGGCTTTCGTGGCGACGATGCCGAGATCGCAATCCGGCAATTCTTTTGGGTTGGTAGTGGCTTTTAACGGGACGGCGAAGTTGTGGGTTCCGGTAACGCGCAGGCCGCCGCGGTTGAGCGCGGCAGCGTGATCTTCGCGGCGAACGAAGGCCCAGACTTCGGCGACACGCGCCAGATGCGCGGCGTAGAGCGAGCCGATGGCGCCGCAACCGATGATGCAAACTTTCTTCATTGTATTAAGAGGCGTCGTCCCTGCGGGACTCTCGCTCTCACCCTTTGCTTTCCCGGCACTAACGTGCCGGGCTTTCCTGTTCTGCCGCTTCGCGGCTGGGAGCCTCGTTCGTTACACTTCCCTTATCTTTTCTCCAATCTCACTTGCTCCGCCAGTTGCCCACCTTCGCGATACTTCAGCGAACGGAAAATACTGTCGGCATTGTTGAACGAGTTGTTAATGAAGATGCCCTGCGCAAATAGTGCGTCCTGCAAGGCCGCCGAGATCGTGTGGATTGGAGCTGCGCCGCCTTCGCCCATGCCCTTTGCGCCACTGTAGGTGAAGGGTGAAGGAGTCGAAATGTGTCCATATCTAATGTTCGGAATGTTCACGGCTGTGATCGGCGTGTAGTCGCTGAAGGTGCTGGTCAGCATGTTGCCGACCGCATCGTAAGCGCAGGTCTCCATCAGCGCGGCGCCGATGCCGTGCGCAGCCGCGCCATAGACCTGCCCTTCCACGATCCGCGGATTGATGACAACGCCGCAATCGTCCACCGCAACGTAGTCGAGAATCTTGGGAACGAAGGTGTCGCGATCCACCTCGATCACCGCGATGTGCAACTGCGAGGAATAGGTGAGGGTGAGGTTTCCATACTTCTTCGCTTTGTCCGGCACTTTGAAGTTGGCGCGCCAGATGTAGCGGCAGTTGAGTGTGACGTCTTGCAGTTCCGGAGTGAGTACGGCGCTGTTCACGTTGACGATGTTGGCGAGACCCCAGTAGTTGATGGACTTGCCGGTGCTTTTAGCCTTGATTTCCGGCCCCTGCTGGCCGACTCCGAATTCCAGATCGTCTTCCTTCGTTTCGAGCACAGACGCGGCCAGGCGCTTCATCTCGGCCTTAAGTTTCTGCGCGGCGCCGTGAACCGCCGACAAGCCTGAAACCACAAACTGACTGGCATAGGTTCCCGACATGCCGGTATGCACGTTGCGCTCGGTGTCAAACCCGGTGCGCACGGTAATCATGTCGGGATGAATATTGAGGACGTCGGCGACGACCTGGGCTGAGACCGTCTCATGTCCCTGGCCCTGTGGGCAGGAACCGACGGCCACGACGACTTCGCCGTAGATATCCAGTTTGCAGTTCGCACCCTGCGAATTACCGGAAAAGGGGGCATTGGGATTCACGATCTGGGATTGCCCGAAGTTGTTGGTTCCGGAATCGAGCGTGGTGCCGATGCCGATGCCAATCATGCGGCCCTGTTTGCGCGCGTCGGCTTGTTTCTTCTTCCAGTCGTCCCAGCCAATCAAGCCTTTCGCTACCTCGAGCATCTTGGGATAGTTGCCCGAGTCGTACACGCAGCCGTTGGGCGTGGTGTAGGGGAACTCTTCCGTACGAATGTAATTGCGCAGGCGCATTTCGTCTGGCGCGATACCAATTTCGTGGGCACAAATGTCCACGATGCGCTCCAGAAACCACAGGTGCTGCATGCGCGAGTAGCCGCGATTGGGGCCGACGGGGCACTTGTTGCTGACGGTCTGTGTGAACTCGATACGAGCGTTCTTGAAGCGATACGTGCCGCAGAACACCTGGGAATAGATCACGCAGCCCAGGGGTTCATAGCGCGGATAAGCGCCGCAATCGTCAATATGCCGGGAAGCGATCGCGGTGATCTCTCCGTTTTTGTCGAGGGCGACCCGCGTGTCGCGGAAGGTGCGCTCGTTTCCGTGCGCGCTCGAGATCATGTGCTCGGAGCGGGTTTCCACCCATTTCACCGGACGTCCGCCGGCTTTCTTTGAAGCCAGCGCGCACACCGACATCTGCGGATAGCTGGTGATCTTGATGCCGAAGCTGCCCCCGATATCAGAGGTCTGCACGCGGATGCGATCAATATGGACCGCGAGGTGGGCAGCAAGAAATTGAATGGCAAACGCGGGAAACGAATTATTGCACCAGTAATGAATACGATCTTCTTTCGGGTCCCACTGGCCGATCACGACGTTGGTCTCGAGTGGGGTCGAAGAGAAACGATGGAAGTGCATGCGGTCGATGTTCACCACATAGGCCGCTTCCTGAAACGCTTTCTCCACGTCGCCGAACTCCCAGATGCCAGTCCAGATTCGGTTCGTTCCCGCTTCTTCGTGAAGAATGCTTTTATCCAACAGCGCCTGCTCCGAATCGACCACCGGCTCCAGCGGTTCGTATTCGACCTGTACAAGCTCGGCGGCATCGTCGGCGAGGCTCGGAGATTCGGCGACTACGGCGGCAACTGGTTCCCCCTGGTAGCGGGCTTTCTCGACAGCCATGGGAAAGTCGCGGATCTTCTGGGCATGGTCCGGCGCGATCTCGATGAAAGGCTGGGTCTGGGCGGCCACTTCCTTGCCGGTGATCGTGCAAACGACACCGGGCAACGCTTCCGCAGCCGAGGTATCCACGCTGACGATCCGGGCATGCGCATACGGGGAGCGGACGAAGCGGAGATACGTCATCTCGCGCAACTTGATATCGTCCACAAATTTGCCCCGGCCGCGCAGGAGCCGGTCTTCCTCTTTTCGGGGGAGCGAAGCGCCTACCCAGCGTCCGCTACCGTTCTTTTTTTCTTCAGCCACGATATTTGGTGCCTCCGCAAACATTTCGCGGACAGGAGTGTCCGCGCCACACGAGCTATGCCAGTGCCGCCTGGAGCCCGTCTATCAATTTCTGAATCTGCTTCTTACCCAGCGGTTCGAGCAGGCCGCCGGCTATGGACGCCAGGCGACCGAAGATCTGGGCTTCACCCTGCCAGTTCACTTTAGTTCCGTCCGCGATCGGGGCCAGGTCAAACCCGGCGACCATGGTAACGTTTCCTCCGGCGACGGCTCCCTGTCCTTTATATTGAGCGCGGCGTGGACGATCGGCCTGGGCCAGTTCCATCTTCAGGTCCGCAGCGCCTTTAATATAGGAAATGCCTACATTCACCTTTACGGTAAAGTGCGTTGGATCTTGCACCGAGACGCTCTGAAACTCCGGCAGCAGCGGTGCAAATCGATTGGGGTCGGTGAGAAAGTCGTAAACCTCCTCGGGCTTTTTCTTCACTTCGAATTCGCCGGAAAATTTGATCGCCATCTCAGGCTCCCTTCATGTTCCGGCCCGCTTGCCGAATGGCCTTGAAAACGTTCATGTACCCGGTGCAGCGGCAGGTGTTGCCGGCGATCGCTTTGCGAATTTCTTTTTCGCTTGGCTCAGGATTCTCGGAAAGCAACTGATGAGTTGAGAGCAGCAGACCGGGCGTGCAGTAGCCGCACTGCAGGCCGTATGAATCGCCGAAAGCTTGCTGAATGGGATGAAGCTTACCGTCTTTTTCGAGGCCCTCGACGGTGGTGATTTCCGATCCGTCCGCCTGCACCGCAAACATCGTGCAGGACTTTACCGCCAGGCCGTTCATCAGCACGGTGCAAGCGCCACAGTATGTCGTGTCGCAACCGACGTGCGTGCCGGTCAGGTCGCATGCCTCGCGCAGGAACTCAACCAGCAACATGCGCGGCTCGACCTGCCGCGAATAAGGCTTGCCGTTCACCTTGACGTTGATGGCGATTTTTTCCACGGTTGCGGTTTCAGGCATAGAGATGGGCCCCTTCGATTTGTTCTCCGCGGGCACGGCGCACGGCAATCTGAATGGCGCGCTTCACCAGCGCTACGACCAGTTGGCGCTTGTATTCGGCGGATCCGCGCATGTCAGACTGGGGATCGGCGGCGGCGCGAGCGGTTTCGGCGGCGGTGGCAATCGTCTTGTCGTTCAGACTTTTTCCGCGGAGTGCCGTCTCGGCCTCGGTCGCGCGGATCGCGGTCAGTCCGACGCAGCCGAGAGCAATGGCGGCGTCGCGGCAGACGTCGCCCGCCATGGTGAGTTGTACGGCAGCACTGGCACTTGGATACACGGGAGCGCTCCGCTTGAATGCAAGATAGGCGCCGCCGCTGCCCTGGGGCGGAATCTTCACTTCAACTTCAGTTACAAGTTCGTCGTGAGCGAGCGCGGTTGTGTAGGCGTCTTTGATGAAGTCTTCCAGGTGGATGGCGCGCGTGCCGTTCGGCCCGAGGCAGTGAACGGTGGTATCGAGTGTGATCAAGGCATTGGCCCAATCGCCGCTTGGATCGGCCTCCGCGAGCGATCCGCCGATGGTGCCCCGGTTTCGCACTTGCACGTCGGCAATCCCGGCGGCGCAGTCGTGCAAGACTGGGATCATTCTTGCAAGCGCGGAGTGCTCGATCTCGGCGTGGCGGGTCATCGCTCCGAAATGAAGCGCACCCGAGTCCTCTTTAATAAAGGAGGTGCCTGAGATGAAATTCAAGTCCACCAGGTGCTCGGGATTGGCGAAGCGAAGCTTGAGTAACGGAATCAGACTCTGCCCGCCGGCGAGAAACTTCGCGCCCTCGCCGAGTTGGCCGAGCATGGAGACCGCTTCTTTCAGCGATCCCGCCCGGTGATAGTGAAATGATCGCGGATACATTGCCGTTCGTCTTTCCCTTGTCTAAATCAAATGTGTTCAAGCACCTGTTGTGAAACTCGAATCTCGAAATCCAGCGCCTGAAGGCGCTTTGACGCCACTACACTTGCGGCACGCCTGAAGGCATGCCCTGATACGAATCTCACTTGCACCACCAACTGTTAAGCCGTGGTGCGCGGCCGGGCAAATCCCCAAGCCGTAGCCGCCAACGCGGCGATGACCAGCCCAGAGGCAACCACAGCCAGAGCTTTCAAAACCAACGCACCATGATGATACGTCTGAAGAATGATCGCCAGCGGGAATAGCGCACTGCCCGCCAGCAGAGAAAATGCAACCAGCTGCCGAATTCCTTCGCTGAAGTTTACCCGCTCGAAAATCACACCCAGCACGATCATGAGCATGGCGAGCCCGATCCAGTGGGAGTGAGCATCCACCTGGCGAACATAATCGTACTTGGTTTCGCCATACTGCTCGAGCGCGGTCTGGGACTGCCCGAGGTTGCGGCTGGCCGCTGCGGTAAAAGACTGGGCGAGTGATCCGCCCATGTGATCGAGCGTCTGGTGCTCAACAAAGAGCGCATATTGCAACCCGTAGAGCATGCCGAAAGCGGCGAGAGCCATCCCACCAAAAATTAGAAGTTTGCGCGATCCGGTCATCGTGCGCCCTCCGCGGATTTGTTCACCGCAACCTCGAGGCCACCGGAATAGCGCAAAATGCCGGCCAGCATTCCAACCAGGGCAACCATGACCATCAGGCCACCGATGTCAGCGATGCCTCCGGCCAGCAATCCGAACTTCAGCTCGAGGAGCACGAACACGGGCAGAATCACCGAGCCCCCGAGCAGCACCTTCACCCACCGCCGCTTCCATTTTTCCGAGAGGAACACGAAGGGCTGCACGAAAGATAGCAGCATCGCCAGCAGGCCAAACTCGATGATGTGCGAGTGCGCCGCGATGTTCACGGCTCGCGCGCCGGCGAGACCGCCGAAGTTATTGACCTCGGTTGCGGCGGCATCGAGATTTCCTGCGGTGGCAGCGTTGATCAAACGCTGCAGGATCGCCGTTTCCATCCGCTCATGTTCGTACAACAGAGCGCCGGCGTAATACGCGCCGTGCAGGAAGCCGAGCAAGACAAGAATCGTGCCGCCGGTCAGAAGCGCCCGCCGCGGCATGCTGTCTTCTTCAGGGAGTTCGGGCTCGCTGAGTTGGCGGCTGCGAAGATATTTCCGGAAGCCCCACGCTTGAACGATGAGAACGAGGATCAGCAAGGCTCCGGCAGAATCCGCCAGCACGCTCGCCCATCCGATTGCCGTAAACGGGCTGGCGGTGAGGCCGACGTAATGAATCAGAAAAATGCCGACGGGCAAAAGAACTCCGCCGGCGATGAAGAGAACAGCCAGCGATTTTTTCGTCTGCCGTGAGAGCGCGATGTAGGGCTGCACCAGCGCCAACAGCAGCGCCAGGTAACCGGCGCCAATCATGTGGACGTGAGCATCCACTTTGGTGCCACGATCCTCCAGCACGCTTCCGAGATGAGCGAACACTTCATTCACCGCAGCCGCATTCCCGGCAGCGACGGCGCGAGAGGCTGCAATGAGCGCTTCACCTTGCAACGCGGCGTTTTGGTGGAGGATGAAAACGGCAAAGATATCGCCGAACAAGAGGCCAGCGGCAATCAGAGCAATGCCACCGAAGATGTACAGGCGGCGTGCGCTCATTGGAGCAAAATGGGGCGCAAAAGCGAGCGCGGGCTTCGCGGGAGCGACGCTGGCACGGTCCGGGAATGCTCTGGGAATCGCTGGCATTAATGTCCCAATGGTTCGATGTCGCGGTACTGGCTGCGGAAATACAGTAGTGGCTCGCCATCCCGGACCACGACCTCTTCCACTTCCGCGATGAAGATGGTGTGGTCGCCTGCGGTCTCGGTCGAGTGTAAGCGGCACTCGAGGTACGCCAGAGCTCCTTGCAGCACCGGCGTGCCTTGCGCGGTGCGATCGAAGCGGGCGCCCGCGGCTTCCGGATGCTGATGCGTTTCCGCGGAGCGCGCGTAGTATTCCGAGATGGCCTGTTGATCGCTGCGCAGCACGTTCACTCCAAATCTTTTTCGGGCATGCAGATGAGCATGCGTCCGCGCCCGATGGTCCACACAAACCAGAACCAGCACCGGGTCAAGCGAGACCGCGGTGAAAGCATTGGCCGTCATGCCGTGGACCTCGCCGTCCTGGTCAACGGTGACAACCGTGACCCCGGTCGCGAAGCATCCCATGGCCTTGCGGAAATCGCTTGCGGTAAGGCTCATGCGGAAACCTGCGGATCGTTGTTTCGAACGGCGTTTTGAATTGCGGGACGGGCCACCGAGGGCAGCCCGTCCGGCAAGTGACCACGCTACCACGTCAAACGCAGCGCTAGCTGAATCTGACGCGGATTGAATACTGCGCTGGGCGTTCCGTAGGTCGGATTGGGCGAACCTTCCCGGTAGAATGCGGGCGCTCCGAAACACCCTGGCGCACCCGGATCCTTCGGGCAAAAGTCCGCTGCTCCATAACTCGTGTTGTAGTAGCGAACGTTGACGGTGTTCAGCAAGTTGAAGGCTTCCGCCAGTAGCTGGAGATGCAACTTCTCATAAACTGGGAAGGTGCGCTCCAGGCGAACATCGACGGTCTGCAGCGAATCTCCCTTAAATGTGTTGCGCGGCTCGTTGCCGACCCGGTCATTGTTTCCAAAGACATCGCCATTGGAGTCAAAGCCGGCGTATTTGGTGAAGTACTGGGGAGATTGCAGGGTGAGGATCGTGCTGAAACTGAAGTCGCGCGCGATCATGTTCCAGCTCTTGGGGCTGGAGAAGATGGCGTTACCGACGAAGCGATGCCGCGCATCATCCGCGGAACTGGCACGCTCCCTACCAAAGCTCGCGCTGTCCTGCGGAATCAGGACGAAGCTGGGGTTGGGCCCGTTGTCAATCGAGTGCGACCAGGTGTAGCTGATCGCGAAGGAGAAATTGTTGCTCATCCGCTTGTTCATGTTGATGAGCAGACCGTCGTAAACCGAATCCCAACCGGACTTTGCTTCGAAGAAGACGCTGTAGTTGGGATTGCGGAATCCGGGGATGCCGTTGACGTGGGGCACGCCGAAGGGAAGCACCATCGATGCGGGGAAATTCACGTTGGTTCCACCCGCGCAATTGGGGACACTGTCAGCAGGAATTCCGCTCGCTATGAAATCGAAATACATGTCTTTGCAGCTCGCCTGCCCCTTCGAGTTGTAGAACTGCACGGTGCCGCTCGGGTTGGGCTGATTCACGTTGTAAAAGCTGCCCAGGTGTACCCCTCGCAGGTGAATTCCCGTGATGCTCAACAGCGAGTCCTTGAAGGGCTGGAATTCCAGCGAGGCGCTGGTCTGAATGCCATACGGGTTCTGGCTATTCTGATCGAACCGCACAATGGTCGCGGGTTGCAGAAATCCGCAAGTATCCAAAAAGGGACAGGGGAGGAAGGAAGGGGAGGGCGTTCCGTTCGGGTAGGTTGCTTGCCCCGTTAGCGGGCCAGTCCCGAGCAGTCCGTCGAGGGCAAGATTGGTGATGAATGGGGAACTGGCAAAACTAAAGAGGCCAGTCTTAGCATTCAAACTGTTTTCAGATGTGCGACCCGGATAGGTGGATACACCGCCGCACGACGGCGCCTGGCACATCAGCAGAGGCGACGGAATAATCCCGTGGAACAGCCCGAAACCGGCACGAAACATGACGTTCCTTGAAGTTCCCAAGCTGTAAGCCAGGCCCACACGCGGGTCAACGTCCTTCCAATTCGTGTTGAGCACTCCGGATGGCCATTTCTCAAATTCCCAGCGCGCTCCGAAATTCACTGTCAAATTCTGGGAAGCGCGCCACTTATCTTGCAGGTAGAAGCCGGTGTAGGTGTGGTCCAGCGTCGCTGAGGCTTGTTGACGGATGGCCTGGGAGATTGCGCCGCCTTGATACACCGCCGTTCCTCCCGCCAGAGATGTCTCGTTGAAAAGCGGAGTCGTAGTAGTGCTGAAGCGTTCGAAGAAGATCACGAATGGATCCGGACACGACACTCCTTCCGAACATCCCGCTGCGCTATCCGTGCCGAGAAAAGCAGGGAGGTTCGCGAAGTCCGCCTCGAACGGATAAAACAGCGGGAAAGATTCGTATGTGCCGACCCGATCGAAGTTACCGCCGAAGCCGATGGTGTGGTTCGACACGTTATGCGTCATGTTGTCGACCAACTCGAAGCGCGACTCGCGGTAAATGTCCGGGTTGCCCCGGTTAACGCCGACTGCAAAAGTATTGGCGACTTCCAGGTGTGGCTGGGTGGAAACAACCGGGAAATCGAAGTTGCGGTGCGCATACTGCATACGCAGTTCGTTCACCCACGATGAAGAAATCACCGTCGTCAAGCCGCCGGCGAGCGACTGGTCCGTGATGTTGTTGTTCTTGAATGCAGACGGCAGGTCGAAGCCATTGTTCAGAGGCGACTGGTTGGTCAAACGACCGTCATTGATGAAATAGCGGACATAGAGGTTATTGCGGCCGAAGTTCTGATCGAGCCTAAGCAGAGCGTTGTCCGTGTTTCCGTTGCGCAGTACAAACAGGTTTTCGGCAGGCAGGCCGAAGACCGTCGTCTTGACGTTATTAATCGCCGCAATGTTGCTCAGCACGGTCGAATTGTAGGTCGGCGATTCGGTTCGCCTCTGACCTTCGTAATTGGCGAAAAAGAATGTCTTGTCTTTTCGGAGAGGTCCGCCGATTGCTCCGCCAAACTGATTTTGGCGCAGCACATTGAAGCCGGGCGCGGAGAGAATGCTGACGGCGTCGAGTTTGTTATTGCGCAGATAGTCGTAAAGCGAACCGTGCACGTTGTTGGTGCCGCTCTTGGTGATGATGTTTACGATGCCGGCGGTGGCTCGTCCAAATTCCGTGGTGTAGTCGGTGTTGATGACGCGGAACTCCTGCACCGACTCCTGCGGCGGCGTGCCGCGCTGGATGCCCGAGGCGGTTGAGATGTCATCGGCGCCGTCTACTGCGATGAAATTGTAGTGAATGTTCTGGCCGGCGAAGGAAAGCTTCGTGACCGGCTCAACGATGACGTCGGTGCTGCCGGAAGTCGTATTTCCGATGGTGATGCCGGGCGCGAGCAACGCGAAATCGATGAACTCCCGTCCGTTAACCGGAAGGTTCTCGATTTTTTGCTGATCGATGACCGAGCTAACCATGGTTCGAGTGGGCTCAGCAACTTCGCCAACGTCCTGCACCTCGACCTGGGTTTGCACCTGGCCGAGAGCCAGCGCAAAATCCACAGTGCCTGCCGCGCCCAGATCCAGGTGAATCTTCTTGGCGGACTTTTGGAAACCCTGCTTTTCGGCATTGACGGTGTAATCGCCGGCCGGAAGTCCGCCGATCTGGTATTCGCCCACCGCATTGGCACTGACGGAGCGCTTCAAACCGTTGGCCGCATTTAGCGCCGTAACCGACGCTTCTGGAATCACGGCGCCGGTGGTGTCAGAGACGCGTCCCTGGAGAGTGCTGGTAACGGTCTGGGCGCCCAGCCAACTCGACGCGGTCAGGAACAGCACCAAGAACGGTAGAAGATAGATGACCGCTTCCAAGCGACGGCGCTGGAACAACGAGGACTGAACGGAGCCGGGCGTTCCGGCATCGGATTCCACAACGTATTGAACGGCCATCGAATTCCCCCTCGTAAGTCTGGTGTTGTTGCGCAGGCAGCTACTGAGCTGTCCGCACCATTCGTGCCGCGTGCGCGTGCATGATCTGAGTCAGCCTGGACTCGGAATCCTCGAGATGCTGCCCCAGTAGAGCGGCACACTGCTTAAGCTTTCCGGTACTGAGAAATTGGCACATTTTCCGGTGGACAGGAATCAGTGCGCCCGGATTGTCATGACTGAGGTCCACCAGCACCATGCCGATACGCAGTTCACCGATCATGTTTTTATAGAATGAATCCAGCCGCTTGTTGCCGTGGAAGCGGATCAGCAGGCTGTGAAAATGCAGGTCGTGATTGACGGCGCGGGACCAATTCCGGTCGCGCACGGCTAGTTCGTATTGCTCTACTGCGCCGCGAATTTCTTGCACCAAACCCGCGTCTGGACGTCGCGCCGCAAGCACGGCGGGCAACTCCAGCATTCGGCGCAACTGGTAGATCTCCTGCACATCGCGCAAAGAGAGTTGCGAGACCGCAGCGCCCCGATGGAGGCTGCGTCGCAAAAGGCCCTCGAGTGACAGGATCCGGATCGCTTCCCGCATGGTGTTGCGGGAAACGCCCAGAGAAGAAGCCAGGGGCAATTCCTGAACCTGGGTGCCGGGGCGGAACTCGCCCTCGAGAATGCGCTGGCGCAGGAGAGTGGCCACCTGATCGGCCACACTTTCGCGGTTAATCTGCGTTCGATCCATACTGAGAAATTGTCGTTCGGCTAAGTTGCGGAATTTTCCTCCTAACTGTTCACGTTGTCAAGTGTTGAAATGTTCACCACTTTGGGCGTATGTTGCAGGATCGGAAGTGGCCGGACGGTCTGCCGCGAAAGGACAGGGATTCGCTAGGTCCGCTATGATCGTTTATCGTTGCCAGCACCGGACAGAATTTGCGGCGGTTCGGATGAGACGAGTTTCGAAGTCAAGACGTATGGCTACTTTTTTTACAGATGCGCTGTCCGCGACGGCTGCTGAGTTGGCGAACGCTGACGCGAACCCGATCTCTCGTGAAGCGGCTTGTCGGCTGCTGCGAACGGACGACGACATGCTGCCTTCCCTGCTCTCGGCGGCACAACTTGCCCGCGCGAGATTCAAACCGGGAGTCATCACTTATTCACGCAAGGTGTTTCTTCCACTGACGAATCTTTGTCGCGACTACTGCGGCTACTGCACATTCCGGCGCGATCCCGGTCAGCCCGGTGCGCACACCATGTCGCCGGACGAGGTGATGGAAGTAGTGCGCGCGGGAAAACGCCTGGGATGTACCGAGGCGTTGTTCAGCTTAGGAGACAAGCCGGAGCTGCTCTTTCCCCAAATGCGCGATACGCTGCGGCGCTTCGGGTACAAATCGACGCTGCATTATCTAGAGGCGATGTGCGAGAAGGTACTTCGCGAATCGAGCCTGCTGCCACATCCCAATCCCGGGCTGATGAGCGCGGAATGGCTGGAACGGCTGTCACGCGTGGCTCCCAGCATGGGTCTCATGCTTGAAACGACCAGTGAGCGGCTGCTCGCGAAAGACGCCGCTCACGACAATGCTCCCGACAAAGACCCGGCGAAGCGCCTGCGCGTAATTGAGGACGCGGGACGGCGGAAGATTCCTTTTACCACGGGAATTCTGATTGGAATTGGCGAGACGCCGGAAGAGCGCGTGGCTTCGCTGGTCGCGATCCGCGATTTGCATGCGAGGTATGGGCACATACAGGAGGTAATCATCCAAAACTTTCGCGCCAAGAGTGGAACGCCGATGGCACACTGGCCCGAACCGGACCGCGGAGAAATGCTGCGCACGCTGGCCGTGGCGCGCCTCCTGATGCCGAAGATGAATATTCAAGCACCGCCGAATCTCTCCGATCCGCACTATGCCGATCTGCTCGAGGGCGGCATCAATGACTGGGGCGGAGTTTCGCCGCTGACGCCGGATTTCATCAATCCGGAAAAGCCGTGGCCGCATCTGGAAGAATTGCGGCAGCGGACCGAGGCGAAAGGATTCGAGTTGCGCCAGAGGTTGCCGGTTTATCCTGAGTTCGCACAACAAGCGGCGGCACACAGCGATTTGCTGGCGCAGCGCCTGAGCGCCGCTGCAGACGCTGAGGGCTACGCTCGGAGGGTGGCATGATTACGGTTCTGACCGGCGGCACCGGCGGCGCCAAGTTCGTGGATGGACTCCGGCAAATCGTTCGTCCGGAAGATCTGACGATCATCGTGAATACCGGCGACGACTTGCTTTGGTGGGGATTGTACGTTTCGCCGGATCTGGATTCCATCGCTTACATGCTGGCTGGGAAACTGAGCCAGGAGCGCGGCTGGGGCGTGAAGAGCGACACTTTTTTTTGCCTGCATGCCATGGGGCAACTGGGACAACCGACGTGGTTTCACGCGGGCGATCGCGATCTGGCCACGCACGTTTTTCGCTCGAAGCTGCTTGCCGATGGCAAGACGCTCAGTGAAGCCACGGCTGAGATCGCGAGCAGGCTTGGAATCAAGGCACGCGTCCTGCCGATGAGCGATTCGCGCGTGGAGACGCGGGTTTTGACTCCGGCAGGAGACCTGAGCTTTGAAGAATATTTCGTCCAGCGCTGGTACCAGGATCCAGTGGAATCGGTTCGGTTCGCCGGCGCCTCGGATGCGGAGCCGGCGCCGGGAGTGATCGAGGCGATCCGCTCGGCAGATCTTGTGCTACTGGCGCCGAGTAATCCCGTAACCAGCATCGCGCCGATTCTCGCCGTGCCGGGAATTCGCGAAGCTCTGCGCGAAAGCCGCGCCCGCATTGCGGCCGTGAGCCCGATTGTGGGAGGAGCCGCGGTCACCGGGCCCGCCGGAACACTCATGGCGGCGCAAGGCTTCGCAGTTTCGATTGCCGGTGTTGCCGACTTCTATCAAGACTTCCTTGATTTGCTGGTGGTCGATTCCGAGGACGCGCCGGCTGCCGAAGAGTTGCGCAAGACCGGCATGCGTGTGCATTGCACCCCGACCATCATGCGTAAATATGAAGATAGAATCGCACTGGCAAAGAGCGCCCTGGACGCGGCGATGCAACCTCCGTCCGCTCAGGACGCGGTGGAGCGGCCATGATTTTGGTTCCCGTAAAAAATCTCGTTGACGCCAAGCAGCGGCTCTCTCCTATTTTGAGTCCGGAAGAACGTTTCGCGCTGGCGCGGGCGATGTGCGAGGACGTGCTGCAAGCACTGGCGCGCTGGCAAAGCCGGCCGGCCGTTGCGGTGGTGACGAGCGATTCGTTTGCGCGCGATTTAGCGGCGCGTTTCAATTTCGAGGTCGTTGCCGACGACCTGAACTCCGGAGAGACTAGCGCCATCGAGATGGCAACTGCTGTGTGCACAGAACGTGGAGCGGAGAGCACCTTGGTGGTTCCGGCGGATATTCCTTTGATCGACAGTTCGGAACTGCAGAAGATCGTGGATTGCGCTCCTCCCGGTGGTGCGGTACTGGTGCCGGACGCGGCCGGGCGCGGTACGAATGCAGCCTGGCGATCTCCGGGTGATTTGTTCCCGCTTCGGTTCGGGAACGACAGCTTCTTGCCGCACCTGGCCGCGGCGAAGGCAACGGGCCTGCCTTGTGTTGTGCTCGAACTGCCGGGGATTGCGCGGGATGTCGATCGTCCCGAAGATCTCCGCGAACTCGCCCGCGCCAGCGGAGAACGGCGATCGCAGAAGCTGCTGCGAAGCTGGAACCTGAGCAGACGGAATCAGGTCTAGATCTGATTTTATAAATCGGTCTTGGGTAGGGCACGGCTTTAGCCGTGCCGTTCAGGACCTGGAAGAATGTGGGCTTTAGCCCCTGAGGGACGAGCCTTCCGGGCTGGAGGATATTTGTGAAACCATCTCTACCATGACCGGGCCTAGCGTGGGATCAAAGATCGGCAAGCGCGCGGCTGGGGAAGTTCGCATTCTTCCGGTCGCGGTCAGTGGAGAAATCCGCGCCGGAGAATCGTTGTGCGCGAGGCTGTTGGCAGCGGCGCGAAGCCTGGGGCTGCGCTTTCAGGATGGCGACATCCTGGTGGTGAAGCACAAAGTTGTTTCGAAGGCGGAAGGCGCGCTGGTGGCGCTTGATGAAATCCGGCCTGCGGCGGCTTCACGGGTTTGGGCTCGACGCTACGGGCTCGACGCACGCGTCCGTGAATTGGCGGTGCGTGAGAGTCGTCGAATCGTGCGGAGAAAGCGAAATGTGCTGATCACCGAGACGAAGCACGGATTTATTTGCGCGAACAGTGGCGTGGATGTGTCAAACGTGGATGGTGGGCGGCACGCGGTGTTGCTGCCGCTGAATCCGGATCGCTCCGCGGCGAGGTTGCGGCGGGAGTTGAAGAAGCAGCTTGGGATCGAGATCGCGGTCATCGTCAGCGATAGTTTCGGGCGTCCGTGGCGGGAAGGCTTGACGGAAGTGGCGATTGGCGCCGCCGGGATACAGCCTCTGGTCGACTACCGCGGACGTCGCGATCCGCACGGCTACTCGCTGCACGCGACGGTGGACGCGGTAGCGGACGAACTGGCTTGTGCGGCGGGACTGGTCTGCGGCAAGCTGGCAGGCACTCCCGCGTGCATCATTCGAGGCTATTCTTACCGCCGAGGAAGCGGTGGAGCGCGGGAACTGATTCGGCCCGCGAAGAACGATCTATTTCGATAGGAGAATGTTATGGCTTGGCAGGCTGCAGAACTCGAGCAATTCCCCGCGCTAACCTGGGATCTGATCGCACCCCAAGCTTCCGTGGCAATTCGCGGCGCCTTGGAGCGCGTGCTGGAAAAGCAAGACGGAGCATGGCTTACGGACGAGGAGCGCTACGCCTTGGCGAACTGCGACGGTGCGGACTTACTCGCGCTGCTGGTGGCCGCGGATACGCTTCGGCGCGACCTGGTCGGCAACATCGTCAGTTACGTGGTGAACCGCAATATCAATTTCACGAACATCTGTTTCGTGGGCTGCAAGTTTTGCGCGTTCAGCCGCGGGCCGCGGGAGGCTGACTCCTATTTTCATTCGCTCGAAGACATGGGCCGCAAAGCGAAAGAAGCGTGGGAACTGGGAGCTACCGAAGTCTGCATTCAAGGCGGGCTGCCGCGCGATCTGCCGCCGTTCTATTACCGCGACATTCTGCGCGCCGTGAAGAATGCGACGCCGGACATGCACATCCACGCGTTTTCTCCGATGGAAATTGTGTACGGCGTGGAACTGACCGGCATGACGCTGCGCGACTATCTTATGATGCTGCGCGATAACGGACTGGACACGCTGCCGGGCACGGCGGCCGAGATCCTGGATGACGAAGTGCGTCATGTATTGTCGCGCAACAAGCTTTCGTCAACGCAATGGCAAGAGGTGATTCGCACGGCGCACGCGTGTGGAATCCCGAGCACTTCGACGCTGATGTATGGGCACAGGGAAACACCTGACCACTGGGTACGGCAGTTGTCTTTGTTCCGGCAGATTCAGACGGAGACCGGCGGCTTCACCGAGTTCGTGCCGCTTGGTTTTGTGCACCAGAACACGCTCTTATTCCAGCAGGGTCTGGCGCGCACGGGACCGACGCTCGCCGAACACCTCAAGATTCACGCGCTGGCCAGAATCCTGCTCGCCGGCTCGATTCGTAACATCCAGGTCTCGTGGGTGAAGCTGGACCGTAAACTTTCGCAGCTTTGCCTGCGCGCTGGCGCCAACGACTACGGCGGAACGCTGATGGAAGAAAGCATCTCGCGCGAGGCCGGAGCGACCGCGGGCGAGTACACCAGTCCGGAAGATTTCCAGGCGTTGATTCTGGAGATCGGGCGCATTCCGGCGGAGCGCAACACAAAATATTCGCGAATAAAGATCAAGCTGCCGGTCGTGGAGGGACGGGCGTCCTCGCCCGTCCAAGCCGAGCGCAGCTCGGCCCTTGCCGGCGGCCACGGCAACCCTGGATTCGCTATAGAACGTACGCAGGCGCCGGAGTTCGCATGAGCCGCGCCATCGCGGTCATCGGGGGCACTGGCCCGGCTGGTATGGGCCTCGCGCTGCGCTGGGCGCGGGCGGGAGAGACCGTCATCATCGGCTCGCGCGATGCCGCCCGGGCAGAGCAGACGGCAGAGACAATCCGCAAGCGGGCGGGCGCAAATGCTCAAGTTTCCGGACTGGAGAATTCGGCAGCCTGCGCCGCCAGCGATCTGCTGGTGCTAACGGTGCCGTTCGAAGGGCAGGCAGCGCTGCTGAAGCAGTTGAAGCCTGCGATTCGTCCAGGCAGCATCGTGATTGATGCTACCGTTCCGCTGGCTGCGAGCGTGGGCGGACGCGCCAGCCGCACCCTTGGCGTGTGGCAAGGCTCGGCGGCGCAACAGACGGCGGAGCTGGTTCCGAAGGGCGTTTCAGTAGCGGCGGCATTCCAGAACGTTTCGGCGGACGTGCTCAACGGCAACAGCAACGATGACGTGGATTGCGACGTCATCGTATGCAGCGATGATCCGAATGCCACGCAGGTCGCGATGGAACTCGCCGCGAAGATCGCCGGGGTGCGAGCGATTGATGGGGGAAAGCTTGAGAACGCACGCATCGTCGAGCTGATCACCGCGCTGCTGATCGGTCTCAACATCCGGCACAAAGGGCACGGCGGAATCCGGATCACGGGGCTGCCCGACGGAGCGTACAGGCTTAGCTCTTAGCTCTCAGCTCTCGGCTCTCAGTAGAAGCGGGGACTTTTTCCGAAGCGCGTTGCTTATTTCCTCGTCTCGTTACTACAAAGGTATTAACGCGTGTTTACCACTACCCCCCTCCCCCCCTAATCTTTGGAATCATGGGGTTAGGGGGACTCGTCTCGCCAAAATCTAGAGCGCAAAGGACTTATTTTCAAAATATTCCGGAATAAGGACTTAGCTCGATTTTGGGCATAAATTCCTTTTTTGGGGCGGTCTTTGGGGGAGAGGACGCCAGCTTTGTCGCTTCAAATTTAGTTATCAAAGAGCTACTAACGAACCGGGCAGCTTCTTAGGCCGTCTCTGGAGACGGGCGCACTTCTGCCTTGGCCAATCAGATCTCATTTTCGGGCATGGCGAGTGGGATGTCTGTGATGGTGCTCACTGTCTGGATGTGATGAAAAATCGGTGGGCGATAAAGAATTCGCCGCATGCAGTTTCCGCGCCTGCTTCCTGGGCGAGGCAGGTCTGGTAAGAGTGAATGGGTGGGAAGTGCTTAAATTGACGTCCAGCGCAGAGAAGGAACTCAAAAGGCTGTCTAGCCAATTGATCGCGCGCATCATTCCGCGACTGGAAAATCTGGCCTCCAATCAGCGCCCTCCAGGTTGCAAGAAGCTAAAAGGCGGTGAGCGCGAGTGGCGCATTCGTGTGGGTGGCTACCGCGCCGTATATACCGTCGACGACACAAAATCGCTGGTGGAGGTGACGCGAATCCGTCACCGAAGCGAGGTATACGAACGATGACTGCGGTGCGCGGCGACCGCTAGTTAGTCGTGCCCCTTCAAAGCTTTTTGCGAGGACCTTGACGGCGGGTTTCTTCCGCTTCGCCGGTATCTTGTTATCATTTAGTCATGCTGTCCTGATTACTCGCAACGGGCATAATATAATGGGCATAATATAAGGAGAAGGAAGGACGATGAAGCCATCACAGCCACTTCAATCAATTGTCGATCCGTTTGTCATTGGTTGCGGCGGCGAGCTCGTGGAGGGGCTGCTGGGAAAGAATCCGGACCTGCCCCGGAACGCTGATTACCTGTTTCGAGAGCGCCATGTGATCGCCGAGCTGAAGGCTCTCGAAAACGATAGCTTTGGGGAACCGTTCCAGAGAAAAATGGGCGATCTTCTTGCGAGGTGGATGGCACGTGGCCTGTTGGTGGTCTATGGAACGCCGCGAATTGATTTGCGTCAGCTCCCTCCGGTGTGCCAGGAAGAGGCGCTGAGAGTAATAGGGAAGCCGTTGCAAGATAGCGTCCTCGGGAGGGCCAACGGGCAAATTCGTGAAACCAAGAAACTACTGAACATGCCGGGAGCGAAGGGACTTGTAATGGTGGCAAGCGATGGAAACCAGGACCTTCTTCCCAGTGACGTGTGGTTTTACCTTACCCGCCTGCTTCAGAAAAAGCATGAGGATGGCAGACCGCAATACTCACACATCCATGCGATCGTCTACTTCAATCCCCGAATGTTGGCGCAGTTGCCTCGCTCTGGGCAGGCCGCGCACCTATGGATGAGCGGTTCACGTAATAACGACGACCCCGAGTTGCTTGATTTCCTTAAGGAACTTAGCGAAGGGTGGGCGAGGTACATTGAAAAAGAAGCGGGGCTGCCGCTGAAGCGCGTGGCACTGGAGTCGCTACAGTTCGAAGATGTCACATTTGCGGGCGTTTCTCGCCGAGTGCCCCGCATTCAAATAAGCGATCCAACGGACGATAGAGAGACTAAGTAGGCCAGACTCAAGCGCAGGGTGCCGCACCCCGGCCCACCTGAGGTTACCTGGGCCACCCTCCGTGGGCAGACGCACGTAAAATGGGAAACCATCACGGGCCGAAGTTCTAACCAGTTCTCAAGCGTTATCAGATGACTAGCGTGACCGCGCACGAGTGGAACATGACCAGCGTTGACAGGGAAGGATTGACCAGTGGGCATTTCGTAGCCCTCACTCTTTTCGCACTGTCGGAAGTGACCTCAATCACCGACTAGTTTGACCTTTCCTGACATCATCGACCTTTCGGAGGATCAAATGAGAATCTCTGTCTCGCTGGCCCTTTGCATAGTCCTCGCTTGCTCCGCTGCTTCAAGTCAGACATTCAAGCGGCACAAAATAGGTGAGACTGCTCAAGAGTTCTTTTCAATCGCAACGATGGCGCAGAACGGATTGCTGACTACACGGTACTGTAAGGATTACCTCAGTGACCCGAAGGTTTTGAAAGCATACGACAAGGCACAACACAACATCGGCGATATCAAGGCGATCACTCAGTCGTCGGACGTGGAAGGTTGCAAGAAGGTGGAGCAAGCTCTCGACGGAAGGGAAGTTGAGGTCGGTGCTCGTTACGCCAGCGAAATAGGCTACAGGGAAATAGGCGTAGGACAGGTGACGTTTCGTGATTCAAAATTAGTCTCGATAGTATTTGACCTGAAACAAGGTACTCGGCTTGAAGATGTCGTGACCGACATCAATAAGGAGCTTGGAGGGGTAGAGCCTACGATGAGCATAGATACAAAACAGAACGGCTTCGGGGCTACCTTACACCAACGTAAGGCTACGTGGAACGCAAATAACGTGAAGGTTGAAGCCAGCGAGATCAGAGATTTCCGATACGGGGACATGGGAGTTCTAGTGATCGTTACTGACAGCGCATACTTCAAGACGAAAGAGGCAGAACATCAGGCAAACAGACCAAGCACCATCAACTGAGTGGCCCGACATCGCAGCGGCACGGCTGAAGCCGTCGCTGAAAACGAGCCAGTGATCGCAGCGGTGAACCGCTGCGCCACCCAAAAGCAAGAACAAAATCGAGTCTTTCAGCAATCTGTGAAGCCGCGCCCCTTCAAAGAACCGTTTATGAAACACGCTATATGTCACTCTTCCACCGGCTGCGCGTCCAGTTCCTGAACGGGTTCGCCTCCGGCCAAGCCCTGGGCGATGATGAGGCGCCGGGCTTCGATGCGGAGTTCGGGCAGGGCGCGTCCGAACCAGATCGCGCCGATGACGCAGGCCACTCCTCCGACGGCAACCGTGAAGGGTGCACCCATGCGGTGGGCTAGCGCTCCGCCAAAGAAAGCTCCGAAGGGAGCCATGCCCATGAACATCATCGAATAAACGGACATGACGCGGCCGCGCAGTTGGTCGGGAACCATGGTCTGGATCAGCGTGTTCGAGCACGCCATCTGCAACATCATCGAATAACCGGCGGGCAACAGGAACGCGGCTGACAACCAGAATGAAGTCGAGAACGAAAAAAGAAACAGGCTGATCCCAAAGCTCGCGCAGCTGATTGCCACCCAACGCCCGAGCCCTTTTATTCCAGTCTTAGCGGCCAGCGTCAAGGCGCCGAACAGAGCGCCTACGCCGGTAGCGCCCATCAGGATGCCGAGGCCACGCGCGCCGCCGTGCAGGATTTTGTCGGCGAAGACCGGCATCAGCACGGTGTAGGGCATACCGACCAGGCTCACCAGGCCGATCATCAAAAGCAGCGCGCGAATGATCCGCGTCTGGTTGACCCAGCGAAAACCTTCGATGATGTCTTCAATCGGCGAATGCTTGCTCGCACGCGGGGCGCAGTGCACCTTCATCAGCAACAGGCCGGTGATCACGGCGATGTAGCTAATTGAATTGGCGGCAAAGCACCAGCCTTCGCCGATTCGCGCCACCAAAATTCCGGCTATTGCCGGGCCGATGACGCGCGCGCCATTGAACATCGAGGAATTCAGCGCGATGGCGTTCATCAGGTCCTCCTTGCCAACCATGTCGACGAGGAAGGCCTGCCGGCCGGGAATATCGAACGCGTTCACCACCCCGAGCAGGGCCGCGAGCACGAAGATGTGCCACACCTGGACGCGCCCGCTCAAACAGAGCCAAGCTAGAATCCCCGCCAAGATCATGGCAGAGATCTGAGTGGCAATCACCAACCGCTGGCGGTTAACGCGGTCGGCGGTAATCCCTCCGAAGGGAGCGATGAGGAAGACAGGGATCTGGCTGGCAAATCCGACAGAACCGAGCAACAGGGCAGATTTCGTCAAGCGGTAGACGAGCCACGCCTGGGCCACGGTCTGCATCCAGGTGCCGATGAGAGAAATAAGTTGTCCGCTGAAGAAGAGTTGGAAATTGCGGTGGCGCAAGGCGCGCAGGGTTGTGGCCCATTTCGGAAGGCGCGCTGCTATCGCAGCCGCTTCTTCAGCCGTGGCGGAATTTTTATCTTCGGTCACTCGTCACTCTTCTAGAACTTTTTCACATCTTGGGGATGACGGCAACCGGCAGGAAGATGAGAAACGTGATTGAGACATTGAATCATTGATTCATTGAGACATTGAGTCAATGAATCAATGTCTCAATGATTCAGCGGATTTCCACAGCTCTGGGACGTGACCGACTTGGAACTTCCCCGCCGGTCCGATCCGCGATAGAGTTGAGGTTCACCGATCCGAGAGAGCTGGATCGGGGAAGGATGAACGATGAGCACAGATCCTAATCGTCTTGAACGCCGAGGCGCGCAGCGTTTCGAAGTGCACCTGCCGTTAGCGGTTCACTTCGATGGACGGACTGTGCCCGGATTTACTCAGGACTTGAGTGGTCGTGGAATTTTCTTTTATGCCGAGACGGCGCTACCGGAAGGGGCGGTCGTGGAATTGACTTTTACCATGCCCTCCGAAATCACCTTGGGGGAAAACATGCCTGTTCGGTGTCGTGGGCGGGTGTTGCGCGCCTCGGCTTCCCCGGCCGGTCAACGAAACGGGATCGCCGTGCAACTCGATTCCTATCAGTACTTACCCTCTAACGAGCCAGTCGCTCAATTCGTGCGAGTTTCGGCCGCGAGTGCCGCTGGAGCGAGTTCCGGCCCGGTACCGCGCTGAGAACTTCTGTGTCTTTTCAAGCCCTGGGCCTTTGCCTTACAATTAGGTAAACCAGCAGTCTGGCGGGATTTTTACCCTGATTGAAGACCCGCTGGCGACCTGCCGCCTCGTCTGAGGTTCCCCTTCGATTACGAAGGTCATTTGGCCTCGGCGCTGGAAGTTCGTAGCATGACAATGAACACTGAGAATCGAGTCATGCCCGGAATCGCCGTCGCCCTCCTTACCGAGGACCGCGAACAATCCGTCGTACTGAATAGCCGGGTGGAGAGCACCAATCTGGCGCGAACCGTATTGAGCCATGTCGGTTTCCCTCCGGGGCCGAGCGATGCCGTGTTGCGTCAATTGCAGGATCAGCGCGCCGAAGTCGTCCTGGTGAGTATCGATCCCCAGAATCCGCAGCGAGCCATCCGCACCATCGAACTGATCCACGCCAGCATTCCCGAAGTCACAATTTTTGCCGTGGGCGAAATGAACCAGCCCACGAACATTGTTTCCGCCATGCGAGCCGGCGCGCGTGAGTTTCTGGATCATGCCGCCAGCCGCGAAGCCTTGATCGAAGCCTTCACTCGCTTCTCGGCCACATTGAGCCGTGCGCAGCGCAGTGCCAGTAAGGCCCGCGTCCTCACTTTTCTGAACGCCAAGGGCGGAGCTGGCGCCACCACCACTGCGGTGAATACCGCCGTCGCGTTGCAGGAGGCGCACGGGCGCGTGGTGCTGGTGGATTTCGCTCCTATCGGCCACGCTGCCCTGCAACTGAATCTGCGGCCTCAATTCACGCTGATCGATGCGTTGCAGAACCTGCATCGCATGGACGGTTCGCTGCTCGATGGCCTGATGACCCCATATCGCAATGGCCTTCATCTGCTAGCCGGCGCTCAGCAACCGCACAACAGTGTCCCGACCGCGTCGGAACTGGCTCGCCTCTTCGACCTGCTGGTAAACCAGTATCACTTCGTCGTGCTCGATTGCTCAGGCCGGATGGATGGCACGATGCAAATGATCTGCGACCTCTCTAACGCCGTGCTGCTGGTCACGCAGACCGATGTCGTTTCGCTCTGGAGCGCTGGCCGGATTCGCGCGTTCCTGCAGGAAGGAGCGGGCCGCGATCGCCTGCGGATCGTGATCAACCGTTACAAGAAGATTCCCGGCTTCACCGACGAGGATGTCGAGAAAGCTACCAACTGTAAGGTGCTCTGGAAGGTGCCCAACAATTTCCAGGTCATTGGACCCGCGATTGACAAGGGCAGCCCGGTGGCCGAGCAGGGCCATCACGAAATCGGCCGCTCCTATCAGGGTCTGGCCGCGGAACTCGCCGGCGCGACCACGTCCGCCGAAGGCGCCCTCTCGCTGCTCTACCAGCACGACAAGGGCGACAGCAAAAAACGAGCCGGCGGCCACCTGCTCGTCTCGCCCATGCGCGCCGGCCAATAGATCCCTACGTTTCAATCCCCGCAACCTTGGTTTTACTTCTGCAATCTGACTTCTTAACCTCTGCAATTTCCGGGCTTTGCTAGAATCAGGGTTCACCAATGACGCCGAGAATCGTTGAAATCCTTTATCAGATGATCGCGTTCCTGTTTGCGATCAGCGTGCACGAGTCCGCCCATGCCTGGACCGCGTCACGCTGTGGCGATCCCACGGCTCGCATGTTGGGACGCGTGTCGCTGAATCCGATTCGCCACATCGATCCGATTGGCACGATCGTACTGCCGCTCGTCGCGGCCATCAGCGGCATACCGTTGCTCGGCTGGGCGAAGCCCACACCAGTGGACCCGCGGAATTTTCGCCATCCCATGATGGACGACATTCTGACCTCAGTGGCGGGTCCAGTCAGCAATTTCATCGTCGCCACTGGCGCGCTTCTGCTGCTTGGCGGCATCTCGCTTTCATCGGCCTCCGGACACACTCTGGTCATGGGATTGGTGGCGGGAGGCGACGGCGCCGCTTCCGATTGGGCGCTGGCGCCGGTCGCTGTGCTCCTGTTTGAACTCATGTTCATCAACATCGTGCTGGCGGTTTTTAACCTGATCCCCGTCCCGCCGCTCGATGGCAGCCACGTGCTGCGGCATTTTTTGCCGGAGCCAGTGCGAATGGTGTACGACCGCATCGGTATCTTCGCACTGCTGGCACTGGTGTATCTGGGCGGAGGGCTGCTCAGCAGCTTGCTCCGCCCGTTTGTTCACTTCTACCTCTCGATCCTGGTGAAATTCTGAATGGCAACTCCTTCAACCAAGAAACGTGTGCTGAGCGGAATGCGCTCGACCGGCAAGCTGCACCTGGGAAACTACGTTGGTGCGCTCGAAAACTGGGTCCGCATGCAGGAGCAGTATGACTGCTTCTTCTTTATCGCCGACTGGCACGCGCTGACCACCGACTACGCCGACACGTCGCGTCTGAAAGAAAACTCGGTCGAGGTGCTGCTGGATTGGCTGGCGGCTGGGCTTGATCCCGCGAAGTGCGTGATGTTCATCCAGTCGCATGTGCCGGCGCATGCGGAATTGCACCTGCTGCTTTCGATGATCACTCCCCTCGGCTGGCTGGAACGCGTCCCGACGTACAAAGAGCAGAAGGAAAACATCAAGGAGAAAGACCTGGGCACGTACGGGTTTCTTGGTTATCCCGTCCTGCAATCGGCGGATATTCTGATCTACAAGGCGGACGTCGTCCCCGTCGGCGAAGACCAGGTGGCGCACGTGGAGTTGACTCGTGAAATCGCGCGGCGGTTCAACGGCTTCTACACCAAGATGCGCGGATTGTACGGACCTGGTTCGCTGGCTTCGGGAGGTTTGTCGGGTTCTGCAGGTTCAGGATTTTGTTTCCCCGAACCGGCGGCCCTGCTCACGCCCGCACCCCGCCTGCCCGGCACCGACGGCCGCAAGATGTCGAAATCCTACGGGAACGCCGTGATGCTGACCGATCCCGAGCCTGTGGTGCGGCAAAAACTGAAGACGATGGTCACCGATCCTGCCCGCGTGCGGCGCACCGATCGCGGCAATCCCGACGTGTGTCCCGTGGGCGACCTGCACAAGATATTCAGCGACCAAGAGACGATCGCGAAGGTATACGAAGGCTGCCGGTCGGCCGGAATCGGCTGCATCGAGTGCAAGAGCTGGGCCGCCGATGCCATCGTAAAGATCCTCAACCCCATGCAGGAGCGCCGGAAAAAATACGAGGACAATCCACGCCTCGCCTGGGATATTCTGGAAGCTGGCTCGGCCCGCGCTCGTGATATCGCAGGCGCCACGATGGACGAAGTCCGCAAGGCGATGGGGCTGGACTATAGTCCGAACGACAGTCCGAACTATGAGCCGGTGAAGGATTCCACGAAGTGACGGATTTGTCCCAACCCGTATCAGAACAGGCTCCAGTCGAGGCTTCTGGCCACGGCGCGGTTCCGCCCGTGTCGGCTGCGAGCAAGTCCGCTCAGGGCAAGTCAGTCAAAGAAGATACCAGCGATTTTCCGTTCGCCATCGCGCTCGGCGAAATCTACGAAGGCCCGCTCGACCTGCTGCTGGACCTGGTCCGCAAGCAGGACATCAACATCTACGACATTCCGATCGCCAAGATCACGGCGCAGTACCTCACTTATGTCGAGCGCATACGCGAACTCGACGTGAACGTCGCCTCCGAGTTCATCTACATGGCAGCGGTGCTGATTCACATCAAGTCGAAAATGTTGCTGCCACGCGATCCGCTCGCTGCCGCCGACGCGCAGGAAGACCCCCGCAACGAACTCGTCAACCGCCTGCTCGAGCACGAAAAGTTCAAATCCGCGGCACAAATGCTTTTGCAGAAACAGCAGATTGAAGATGCGGTGCTGAGCAATCCCGCGATCCGAGAGTTCATGGACGCCGAGGGTACCGAGCCCGAACTCGCCGCCGATGTGATTGACCTTGTCAGGACCTTCCAGCAGATTCTGGACCGTGCGCGCACCCGGCCCATCCTGGAAGTGGACGAAGAAACCGTAACCGTCGGCCAGATGATCCAATACCTGCACCGCCGGCTCACCCTCGAAGATCGCCCCATTCGGCTGAAGCAGATGCTGCGCAATGTGCCGTCGCGACCGGCGCTGGTCTGCATGTTTCTGGCGTTGCTCGAACTGGTCCGCTTGCAGGCGATCCAAGTGCGGCAGGACCACGTCTTCGGCGAAGTGCTGGTGCGCAAGCATTCCCACTTCGAAGAAGTAATGACCGAGCACGCTGCCGTGCGCGATGATTGGAGATGAGAAAGGCAGTTGCCAGTTGCCAGTGACCAGTTGCCAGTGAAACCAGCGGAGTGAAGAATCATCCACTGGCCACTGCCAACTGCCAACTGCCAACTGCCAACTGCCAACTGCCAACTGACTTATGAGTCTTAAACCCCAACTCGAAGCCATTATTTACGCGGCGGAAACGCCCATTTCGCTCGACCAGATTCTTTCGCTGGTGAAGGAGTCTCTGCTCGCGGAAACTCCGGGAATCGACGCTGCGGAAATGAAATCGCGCATCCGTGCCACGCTCGAAGAACTCATCGCGGATTACTCCGGCGCAACCCACGGCATCGAAATCCGCCAGGTTGCTGGCGGATACCGCATGTCCACCAAGCCCGAGCAGCACGATGTGGTGCGCGCCTTCGCCAAGAGCCTGAAACCGCCTTTCCGGCTGTCGCTTCCGGCGCTCGAAACGCTTGCCGTCGTCGCCTACAAGCAGCCGGTCACAGTGCCCGAGATCAGTGAAATCCGCGGCGTCGATTCCGGCGGAGTCATCGCCACCCTGCTCGACCGCAAGCTGATCACGACCGCGGGCAGAAAGGCCGTAATCGGCCGCCCCATTCTCTACAAGACCAGCAAGGAATTTCTGCTGCGCTTCGGGCTTAAGGACGTCAACGAGTTGCCCAGCATGGAGGAATTCGAGAAATTGCTGGCGGAGTCGTTCCAGAGCGACCTGCTTCCAGGCGAGGGCACGCCTGCGGAAGAGTCTCTAAGTTTGCCGTTAACTACAGAGGATGGTTTTTCCGAAACCGCTTCTGAAGCAGAACGTACCGCTGAAATCGCCGAGGCAGCCGAGCCCGAACTCGCCACCGAAGAAGAGGAAACCGAAACGCCAGCCGCCACCAAATCGGAGTAGCCATCCATGCCTGCCGAACGCTTGCAAAAAATTATCGCTGCTGCCGGAGTTGCTTCCCGCCGCAAAGCCGAAGAACTGATCACCTCCGGCCGCGTGCTGGTCAATGGTCAGGTGGTCACGCAGCTCGGCACCAAAGCGGATCCCGAAATCGACCACATCCGCGTCGATGGCAAACTGCTGCAGGGGCCCGAACGTTACACCTACGTCGTGCTGAACAAGCCCAAGGGATACGTGACCACGGTCAGCGATCCGGAAAAGCGCCCCACCGTGATGGACCTGGTGCGCAAGGTGAAAGGGCGCGTGTATCCCGTGGGACGGCTGGACTGGGCAAGCGAGGGTTTGCTGGTGATGACCAATGACGGCGCACTGGCCAACGCTCTGATGAAAGCGGCTTCCAACGTGGCGAAGACTTACGTCGTGAAAGTCGCCGGCCAGCCCGACGAGGCAAAGCTCGACAAGCTTCGCCGCGGAGTTTCGATCGCCGAAAAAGGCGGCCGCCGCGTGCGCACCGCTCCGGCAAAGATTCGCCTGATCCGCGAAGGCGATAACCCGTGGCTCGAAGTGACCATCATTGAAGGCCGCAACCGCCAGGTCCGAAAAATGTTTGAGGAAGTGGGGCACCACGTGGAGAAAATCCGGCGCGTGCAGTACGGCCCCCTCGAACTCGACGTGCCGCCGGGAGATTGGCGCAACCTTACTCTACTGGAAGTAGCCAAGCTGAAATCCGCTGCGTCGGGACCGAAAATTTCCCTTCCGCCCAGCGTGCCCACTCCGCTGCGCGCACCGAAGGCTGTAAACACGAAGCTGTCGCGCGTACCGAAATCGTCGAACCCATCGAAACCACCGCGCCCGCAGAGGCCGTCGCATGCGGAGAAGCCGTCGCATGCACCGCGTTCACCCAGGCCATCGCGCTCGGAGAAGCCGTCGCACGCTCCGCGCTCACCCAGACCATCGCACTCCGGGAAGCCGTCGTACGCACCGCATTCACCCAGACCGGCGCACTCGTCGACGTCGAAGCCGTCGCGCACACCAAGAACTACGACCACCAAGCCATCGCGCGCACCGAAATCACGGGCGCCGAAGCACAAGCGCAAGCGCGATTAACGCCTTGTTTCCGCAATCATCGGCAGCCGGGCCGCGCCGTACAAGCCGGCATCGCTCCCCAACAGCGAGCGAGTGATGATGGTCTTGTGGCCGGGGCCAGCCTCCACATGCGCGGAAGCGCCCTGGTTGGTGGCCAAAGGATCGTGCGGCGCAGTGGCGGCATACACCATGCAGCGCCGTCGCAACTCCTCGAAGATCGCGGGCGAAAAAGCTTCCCACGCGCTCGACACTCCCCCGCCAATCACGTAAATCGGCAGGTTCAAGGAATTCACCATCGCCGAAAGCACAATGCCCAAACAACGGCCGACGTACCGGAAAATGCGGCGCGCATCTTCATCGCCTTGAATCGCGAGATTGTAAATCGATTTCGCGCTGAACTCCGTATCGGAGTGAGCAGCGCGTGCCAGTGCCGACCCGCCGTTGCTCGCGATCGCTTCCCGCGCCAGCCGAACCACCGCCGTCGCCGAAGCGTATTGTTCCAGGCATCCTCGATTCCCGCAACCGCAAGTTTGTCCCTCCGGTTCAACGGTCGTGTGCCCGAACTCCCCGGCCATGCCGTTCGCGCCGCGCCAGATCGCGCCGCCCAGAACCAGTCCACCGCCCACGCCGGTACCGAGGGTCAGCATCGCCATGTCGGCATAATCCTTGGCCGCGCCCAGCCATTTTTCTCCGAGCGCCGCGACGTTGGCGTCGTTTTCGAGGATAACGACGGTCTTTAGTCGCTGCTCAATGGCGGCGCGAGCTGGATAGTCGACCCAGTCCGGCAGGTTGGGCGATTCGCGCACCAGGCCAGTTTGCATGTCGATGATGCCGGGCACGCCGATACCGATCCCCAGCAATGGGGCGGAGTTCCTGTATTTCTCCGACATGCTCTGGATGGCGTCGCACATGTCGCCGATGACGTGATCGCGTCCCAGGGAAACCTTGGTGCCGAGCGTGACTTTCTCGACAAGCGCGCCTTGTTCGTCCACGGCTGCGATGCGCAAGTTCGTGCCGCCGAGGTCCACTCCAATTGAGATTCTATTCATGATGAATGACTCGGTAGTCTGTTCGAAGAAGAATTTAGTCCTACCTTTTTTACAGTGCGGGTGTCAATCCGTCAATATTAAATCGTTCTACTAGGGCTATTCTTGACACTTTGAACAGTAGTGACTGCTGCGGCCGGCCAGTACGACGCGCCGAATCGCGGTTCTGCACACCAGGCACGGCTCCCCCTCACGTCCATAAACTCGATGCTGGAGCTGAAAGAATCCTTCTTCTCCATCAGCGTCCACGTAATCGGAAATCGAAGATCCGCCCAGCGCGATCGCCTCGCGCAGCACTTCCCGCACCGCTCGGTGCAGCTTGCCCAACTGTTCCCGCGTGATGGTGGCCGCCCGCCGCCGCGGACGGAGGCCAGCCCGAAACAACGACTCGTCGGCATAAATGTTGCCCACGCCGCGCAACAACTTTTGATTCAGAAGCGCGCTCTTGATCGGCGTCTTGCGCCCGCGAAAAAGCTCGACGAACCGCTCCTCGCTCACGTCCAGCGGTTCCACTCCCCCAGGATCGAAGCCGCCAGGATGAACGCTCAGCTTGCCAAACATCCGCGGATCGATAAACCGCAGTTCGCGCCCCGAAGCGAGCTTCGCGATCAGGTGAGTGTGCTTTGCGATCTCTGCCGCAGGTTCGCAAACGACCATGCGCCCGGTCATGCCGAGATGGACGATCCACTGCGCCGTCTCAGCATCGGGCCGATGTTGATCGGACCAACGTTCATCGGACCCATGTAGAGACGCGGCTTGCCGTGTCTGGCCGCGAACTGCGCGTGTCCCTTTCTTCGTGCGTGATGCGGTCTGTGATGCCCGTGCTTCTCCCTCCAGGTCGAACACAATGTGCTTGCCCGCACGGTGCACCCACACGATCCGCTTGCCCTCAAGCGTCGCAGCGATGACGCCAGCCGGTGACTTGAGCGGCTGCTTCCTGGAACCGATCCAGACCGATTCGACGGTGTCTCCGGCTACGCGCGTGTCGAGGCCTCGCGCAATGGTTTCGACCTCGGGGAGTTCGGGCACGCTGTCAGGATACAAGATCAGCGCAGCCGGTCAATTTGCCTGCGATCGCTTCCGATGAATTCACGCTGAATTCAGGTTTGCTCCTCCACAGCCCGATTCGGTATGCTAGAGCGTACACACCAAGTTCCGCCGATCTTCCCAGTTTTCCAGTCTATTCAGCAGCGGCGCAACCAGTGTGTGCGACCCTGGGGCGGCCTGACGGTCGCGCAATATTCCAAGTGGAGTTTGCATTGAGCAGAGGCAGAACTGCGGTCATAGTCGGAGCCCAGTGGGGCGACGAGGGCAAGGGCAAGATTGTCGACGTACTCACCCAGACTTTTTCGGTCGTGGCTCGCTACGCCGGCGGCCACAACGCCGGACACACCGTCATCGTCAACGGGAAAAAATTCATCCTGCAGCTCGTGCCCGGCGGAATTTTGCGGCCCGAGTGTACCAGCGTCGTCGGCAATGGCGTGGTCATTGATCCGTTGGCCTTCCTGAAGGAAGTCGCTTCCCTGCGGGCTGCCGGCGTGAAAGTGGACGGCAACCTTTTCGTCTCGAATCGCGCGCAGGTTATTCTTCCCTACCATCGCATGATGGAGCTGGGTTCGGAAAACGCTCCCGGCCGCGTGAAAATCGGAACCACTTCGCGTGGCATCGGCCCATCTTACGAAGACAAGATGGGACGCCGCGGATTGCGCGTCGCCGACCTCCTCGACACCCAATTGCTGCGCACGCACATCGAGAACGCATGTCACGAAAAGAACATGATCGCGCACGCGCTGTTCAATTCCGACCCGCTCGATGCCGACAAAATGTTTCGGGAATACGCCGACGCAGCAAAGCAGATCGCTCCCTTTGTCCGCGACACGGCACTCCTGCTGAACCGCGCTCTGGCCGAAGGCAAGTCGATCGTCTTCGAAGGCGCGCAGGGCACCATGCTCGACATCGATCACGGCACTTATCCGTTCGTGACGTCTTCAAGCTCCACTTCCGGTGGCGCCGCCATCGGAACCGGCGTGCCGCCGACCTCGATTGACACGGTCATCGGCATCACCAAGGCCTATTGCACCCGCGTCGGCAGCGGACCGTTCCCGAGCGAACTCCTCGGCGCGCAAGGCGAAGACCTGCGCAAGCGCGGCAACGAATTCGGCGCCGTCACCGGACGCCCCCGCCGCACCGGCTGGCTCGACTTGCCTCTGCTCCGTTACGCTGGCATGATTAACGGCATCTCCTGGCTGGTGGTTACTAAGTTGGATGTGCTCGACCACCTGACCGAAATTCCAGTCTGCGTGGGGTATAAGGTGGACGGCAAGCAAACGAACGAAGTTCCGGCTCAGGCCTGCGGTTATGAAAAAATCGAATGCATCTACCGCAACCTGCCGGGCTGGGCCAGCCCAACCCAGGCCATTCGGACGGTCGAAGCATTGCCCAGGGCCGCCCGCGAATACCTGGCCTTCATCGAAAAGGAAACTGGAGCGCGGGTGGGAATGATTTCCACGGGCCCCGATCGTGAGCAGACGATCCTGGTGCCCGACTTCATACGCGAGTTGGGCTTGAAGCGCTGCTGAAAAACTCGGGATTCGTATCAGGGCATCGCTTTAGCGATGCCGGATTCGTATCAGGGTATCGCTTTAGCGATACCGTAAGTTCGAAAATCGGACGCCCCTTTAGGGGCTTTTGCAAACAGAACGGAGCGACGGATGGTGGTGTTGGCCGTAACTTGGATGGCAAAAATCGGACGCGAGTCCGAAGTGACCGCGATCTTTGAAAAACTCACAACCGAATCGCGTAAAGAACCGGGCTGCCTCACGTATCAGGTGCATAAGCACAAGACCGATTCGCGCCGGTTCTTCATCTACGAACAGTACCAGGACGACGCGGCTCTCGAAGCGCATCGCGCCGCACCGCACTTCCTGCAGTTGGCAAAGAAAGATCTGCCCAAACTAGGCGACCGGATCGAAGGGCACCTATACGAACCGCTAGGATAACTTTTGATCGATTGCCATCCTGAGCGAAGCGAAGGATCTCTTGCGGGCGCGCATCTGCGGTCTGCTTGACCCTCACTTCGGCTGCTTGTCCACCATCAGCACCCCGCCCGAAGCGTAGCTCTCCTTGGAAACTTCGTGGAATGCGACCATGATCGCTTCGCGGCGCGCGCCGGCTTCTTCCACCATCGCATCGGTAATGCGCTGTGCGATCTTGCGCTTCTGATCGGCCGTGCGGCCTTCGAGCATGGTGACTTGAACTAACGGCATGGAGTTCTCAGTTCTCAGTTCCCAGTTCTCAGAAAAACCCCGCCATCAGATCAATCTCATCTGAGAACTGGGATCTGAGAACCGGGAACTGTTTTTATTGCGCCAATTCGTACCCCGCAAAAAAGAAGCTCAACTCGAAACGCGCCGTTTCATCCGCATCCGAGCCGTGGATCGCATTGTGTTCAATGTTACTGGCCCATTTCTTGCGGATGGTGCCCTCCTCGGCACCGGCCGGATTGGTCGCGCCCATCAGCTTGCGCAGATCGGCGATGGCGTTTTCCTTTTCCAGTGCCAGCGCTACAACCGGTCCACTCGACATGAATTTGGTCAGCGAGCTGTAAAACGGCCTGCTCGCGTGGACGGCGTAGAACTGCTCCGCCTGGTGCTGGGAGATTTCCAGCATCTTCATGGCCAGAATGTGGAAGCCATTCTTCTCGAACTGTTCGATGATGTCTCCGACCGCGTTCTTCTTCACCGCGTCGGGCTTAATGATGGTCAGTGTGCGTTGCAGTGTTTTCATAAATTAGGTCTCAGGTCTCAGTTGTCAGGTCTCAGCAAAAACCTATCCGCTCCCTCTGAGGAGAAGCTGACGGCTGATTGCCGAGTGCCGAGTGCTCCTACACCTTCACTCCCAGCGCGGCCGCGAGCGTTTCGCCGATCTCCGCTGGCGATTTCGCGACCTTGAGGCCAGCCTTTTCCATGGCGGCAATCTTCTCGGCCGCCGTGCCCTTGCCGCCGGAGATGATCGCTCCGGCGTGGCCCATGCGACGTCCGGGAGGCGCTGTCTGACCAGCGATGAAGCCCACAACCGGCTTCTTCATGTGTGTCTTGATGAACTCCGCGGCGGTCTCCTCCGCGTTGCCACCGATTTCCCCAATCATGACCACGGCTTCGGTCTGCGGATCGCGGTTAAACAGATCGAGCGCGTCGACAAAATTCGTGCCGATGATCGGATCGCCGCCAATGCCGATCGCCGTCGACTGTCCGATTCCGCGTTGGGTCAACTGATGCACCGCCTCGTAAGTCAGCGTCCCGGAGCGCGACACGATGCCGACATTGCCCTCTTTGTGGATCTGCGCCGGCATGATTCCGATTTTGCATTTGCCCGGCGAGATGATGCCGGGGCAGTTCGGCCCGATCAGGCGCGAGCGCCGGTTCTGCAGAAACTCCCATGCGCGCACCATATCCAGCGTCGGGATGCCCTCGGTGATGCAGACAATAAGGTCGATTTCAGCATCGGCCGCTTCCATAATCGCGTCTGCCGCGTACGGTGGCGGCACAAAAATCACCGTGGCATTCGCGCCCGTCTTGTCCGCTGCTTCCTGAACGCTATTGAAGATCGGCCAGCCCTCGTGTGTCGTCCCGCCCTTGCCGGGCGTGACGCCGCCCACAATCTGCGTGCCGTAAGCCGCGCAAGCTTTAGCGTGGAAAGTACCTTCGCGGCCCGTCAGACCTTGCACAATCAATCGAGTTTTCTTATCAGCCAGGATTGCCATGATTGCTCTCTTTCTAAAAAACGCTGTTCGCTGTTCGCCGATCGCCTCTAAACTAAGCTCTCGCTGCGGCGACCACTTTGTCGGCGGCATCCTTCATGGTCTCGGCAATCGTGAAGTTTAGCCCCGAGTCCATCAGGATTTTCTTGCCTTCCTCAACATTGGTGCCTTCCAGTCGCAGGACGACCGGCAGTTGGATATTCGTCTTCTTCGCCGCCTCGACCACCCCGGTAGCTAGCATATCCACGCGCAGAATGCCGCCGAAAATATTGATCAGCACGGCGCGCACACTCTTGTCGCTCAGCAGAATCTCGAACGCGTGCGCTACCTGGTCCGCGCTTGCGCTACCGCCCACATCCAGAAAGTTAGCCGGCATGCCGCCCGCGTATTTGATGATGTCCATCGTGGCCATCGCCAGGCCGGCGCCATTCACCATGCAGCCCACGTTGCCGTCGAGCTTGATGTAGTTGAGGTTGTATTTCGACGCCTCCACTTCAAGCGCATCTTCCTCGGTGACGTCCCGCAGCGCGCGGAGGTCCGCATGACGGAAGAGCGCGTTATCGTCAAACGTCAACTTGGCGTCGAGCGCGAACAACCGGCCATCCGTGCAACTGATGAAAGGATTGATCTCCACCAGCGAAGCATCCGTTTCCAGGAACGCGCGATAAAGACCGGTCAGGAACCGCACCGCAGGATTGATCTGCTGCGGCTTCAGCCCCAACGTAAACGCGATCTTGCGCGCCTGGAACGGCTCCAGGCCCATGCCCGGATCGATGTACTGCTTCAGGATCGCCTCGGGCCTCTCCGCTGCCACTTGCTCGATATCCATGCCGCCCGCGGCCGATGCCATGAACACCGGCTTGCCCTCGCCGCGATCCACCAGAATGCCGAGATAAAGTTCCTTCTCGATCGGCAACGTCTCTTCGACCAGCAACCGATGCACGATGCGCCCTTCCGGCCCCGTCTGATGCGTGACCAGCTTCATGCCCAGCATCTTGCCGGCGAGTTCGCCCGCCTCTTCCACTGACTTGGCGATCTTCACGCCGCCGCCCTTCCCGCGTCCGCCGGCGTGGATCTGCGCCTTCACCACAACTCCCGTCGCGCCGGACCCCAGAAGATCCTTCGCCGCCGCCTCGGCTTCTTCGCGTGTCGCCGCCATCATGCCCCGCGGCACGGCGACGCCATACTTCTTCAGAATTTCTTTTGCCTGATACTCATGAATTTTCATAATGATTCCAAATCCGTCGTTGGTCGTTCGTCGTTCGCGAGTTGCGGCAACCGCCGTTAATGGACACCCGAGAGGACTCTGCTTGCGGCTTCAGACAACGTGCAGCAAACTGTTGATTTTATAGAAGGCAGAAGGATTGGCGCAAACGGCGAAGATCACAACGAACAGTAATCAGTGCTACCCTTGGCTGGAAATCATGATCCTCGACGCCCTCCATCGCATCGCCAATCACCGTCAGTCGCTCTCCCGCGAAGAGGCGCGCGCGGTGATGAGCGAAGTACTCACCGGCCAATGCTCGGACGCGCAAATTGCGGCGCTGCTGGTAGCGTTGCACATGAAGGGCGAGACGGTCGAAGAAATCGTCGGATTCGCTGAAGCCATCCGCGCCGCCGCCCTTCCGCTCGAACTCCACGCCAACTCCGTTCTCGACACGAGCGGCACCGGACGCGACGCGCTCGTCGATACCTGCGGCACCGGCGGCGATACCAGCGGCACATTCAACATTTCAACTGCAACGGCCTTTGTCGTCGCTGGAGCCGGCGTGCGCGTCGCCAAACACGGCAATCGCAGCGTGACCTCGAAGTGCGGCTCGGCCGACGTGATGGAAGCCTTGGGCGTGAACATCCAGCTGCCAGCCGCGCAGATCGCGGCCTGCCTGGAACAAGTAGGAATCGCGTTTCTTTTCGCCCCCGCCATGCATTCGGCGATGAAGCACGTGCAGACCGCCCGCCGCGAGTTGCGTCTGCGCACGGTTTTCAACCTTCTCGGCCCGCTGACCAATCCCGCGCGCGCCACCTGCCAGGTAGTTGGCGTCTATTCCGCGGACCTTGTCGAAAAGCTTGCGGAAGCGCTCAGCATGTTGGGCTTGCGTCGCGCGCTGGTCGTCCACGGCAGTGACGGCCTGGACGAAATTACCATCACCGCCCCAACGCGCATCGCCGAAGTGCGCGAGGGACAGGTTCACAGCTACGAAGTCACGCCCGAGGAATTCGGCCTGCAGCGCGCCACGCTCGACAAGATCTCCGGCGGAGACGCCGCTCTCAACGCCACGCTGATCCGCGAAGTATTGGCCGGGAAGAAATCCGCCCGCCGCGACATCGTGCTGCTCAACGCCGCCGCCGCCCTCGTCGCGGCCGGACGGGCGGATCATCTGCGCGATGCCGTTCCGCTGGCCGCCCATGCCATAGATTCCGGCGCGGCGCTCGCAAAGTTACAGGCGCTCATCGTTTTCACCGCAGCCCACGCACAGCGACCCGATTGATATCGCAAGTCGAAACTACTCGTGGAACGCAACCGCTTTCAATTTTTTCGTATTGGGCCGGTTTTCGGAGAAGTGCGTTAGCCGCCGAGGTGACTGGCATTGGGAGACTTTTTCTATACAAAATGCTTGACTGATACAAGTCGAGATTTATCTTGGGAGGGGAAGCGGGGAGACCGCTTTTATGGAAACACCTCATCCAACTGCACCAGAAGGTTTTGGAAATTCACCCTTTGGCTCGTTTCGAGAATCCCTCGCCGACGCGATCCGATTTTGGGAGCCGCGGCGTGTGGTCTACAACTTTGTTCTCACCGCGGTAGTTGTTGTATGGCTCATAGCGACTTGGCCCCATTTCCGCGTGGCGTTGACCCTGTCTTCGCTCCTGCTCCTCTCCATCCTGGCGTTACTAGCCAATGCCTGCTACTGCGCCGCCTATTTCGTGGACATCCCAATGCAGCGCTCATCTTTTGGCACCGTCTGGAGACACCGGCGGTGGGGACTGTGGTTAGTGGGAACGCTCTTTGCAATTGTTCTGGCAAATTACTGGATTGCTGACGAGATCTATCCATTTGTCCGCTGAAAAGCGGCAATGGTCCAATGCTCGATTTTTCAGTCCGGGGTTCAAATTACCGAATTACCCAATTCCACAATTACGAAATTACTTTACTTCCACCCTCTCCATATACTCCGCCACCTGCACATTCCATCCAAGTTCTTTCTTCATCCGGTCGCGAAGTTGCGACGAAGCGGCGGGCTCGCCGTGGACGAGGTAGGTCGTGCCCGGTTGATCCTTAAACGTCCGCAGCCACTCCAACAACTCTGGCGGATCGGCATGATCGCTGAACTGTTCGAGCGCCGCGACCTGCGCGCGGATCGGCACGAACTGGCCGAAGATCTTCACCTCGGGCGCCCCGTTCTTGATGATGGCGCCGCGCGTGCCCGGCGCCTGGAAGCCGATAAAAATAACCAGGTTCCTCGGATCGGGCAGCCGCTGCGCCATGTGATGCAGGATCCGGCCCCCAGTAACCATCCCGCTCGACGAAACGATGATCGACGGATAGTGGCTCTCGTTAATCTTCTTCGACTGCTCGGCGGTCAGTGCAAACGTGAAGCCCGGCCACTCGATCGGCGAGCCATATTTCTTGATCAAATCGGCAGCCAGCGGCGTGTACTCCTCCGAGTGCTTCAGGAAAATTTCGACCGCCTTGATCGCCATCGGGCTGTCGCAATAAACCGGCAGGCGCGGAATCTGTCCCGTCTCCATTAGTCTTTTCAGGATGAAAAGAAATTTCTGCGTCCGCTCCACGGCAAACGCCGGAACGATCACGCTGCCGCCGCGTTCCGCGGTCTCGCGAATCAGGCGGGCGAGTTCCGGTCGAGGATCGGTGTCGGGATGCTGCCGGTTGCCGTAAGTGGACTCCATGACCAGCACGTCGGCGGACTCGTTTTCCTGCGGCCCGGAGTGCACCACCTTGCCGGGCGCAATTTCGCTGTCGCGTACCCGGCCAATGTCGCCGGTGAAGAGCAGTCGGCGGCTCCGGCCGTTCGTTTGCAGCGTGACTTCTACCATGCAGGAACCCAGAATGTGCGCGGCATGCACAAAGCGGAACGCAAGCTCGGGGCTCAGTTGCGTGGTTTGCTCGACCGCGACTGGCTTGAAGTACTTCAGGCAATCCTGCGCTTCTTCGAGCGTGTACAACGGCAACGCCGGATCATGCTTCGACACCTTCCTTTTGTTGTAGAACGCCGCGTCTTCTTCCTGCAGGTGTCCAGAGTCCGGCAACACGACTGAGCACAAATCGATAGTCGGCTGCGTAGCGTAGATCGGCCCGCGGAAACCTTCTTTCACCAGACGCGGAATCCAGCCACAGTGATCGAGATGCGCATGCGTAAGAACAACCGCATCAATTTCACGCGCCGGGACCGGTGTGTCCTGCCAGTTGCGCTCGCGCCATTCTTTCTGTCCCTGGAAAAGACCGCAGTCGATCAGAACCTGAAATCCCTGTTTGCCGCTCGAATCGTAGGTAGTGTTGATCAGGTGCTTCGAGCCAGTCACCGTCCCGGCAGCGCCGAGAAATTGAATGTAGGGCACACTATCTCCTCTCAAGGCGAACAAGAAAATCTACCACAGAGAAATTGCTATTAGCTTCTAGCTCTTGGCTTTTAGCTAAAGGCCAAAGGCTAACAGCTAACAGCGCTTTCTCCGTGTCTCCGTGGTAGGTGTTGGTTCAGGGCGCAGAAATCTTATACGTATTGTTTGTCAGATCGCTCTCCGGAACGCTGCCGTCGTTGACCACAATTTCGCTCGCCGTGCCTGGCAATTCAACTCGCGTTGTTGCTGTGCCTTTGGCGCGCACCTCAATCCGCTTCGTGATCTCGCCGCCTTCAAACAATATCGTGAACGGCACTTCCGCCCCGGCATTGCCAAGGTTTTCCAGCGTCACGGTAACAATCTGCGCGCCTTTTTCCGTCTTCCACGGATGCACCGACTGCACGTGAAAATCCGGCAGGCCGCGATCCCGATACACCCAGTCGTCGAAGAACCAACCCAGGTCGCGCTTGGCTGCGGATTCGATCAATTGCTCCACATACTTTGGGTCTTTGTCCTTGTCGTCCTCGGCCCGATACTTGCGAATGGCCTGCTTCAGCGCATCGTCGCCAGCGATGTCGCGTAGCATCCACCATACATACGCAGCTTTGCTCCGATAGTAAGTTTCATCAAACGTGGTGGCCAGCGCTTGGCCGACGCTCTTCTGATCGACGCTCTTCTGCAGCGCGGCCGATACTTCTTTCTCCGAATCAAGAAACGCCGCCCGGTGCAGTCCAAGAAAGTCGAGCGCGGCCTGACGTCCACCTTGCTCTTGCCGATACATCGCCTCGGCAAAATGCGCCAACCCCTCGTACACCCAAGGTCTCGACGAGGGCAAAGCGGAATGGACCAGTTCGTGAACCAGGTTGATCCCCGCGAGCTTCGAGTCCTCCGCAGCCATCGACGCCATCAGCAGGGTGCCGCTCTCAAACGGAGCCGAATGCGGATCGGCAAAATCGGCGATCGCGACCGGTGCGCTCGGCGGACCAAACCATGCACTGACAAACTTCATTGCCGGCTCGAGCGCGTTGGAATATTTCGCTGCTCCTGCCTCGTGGCCCGGCAGACTATACAATCTCAAAAGTGCCTTGGACTGGTCCACATATTCGGCCATCGCAAACGTCGGAGTAACCGTCCCCAGCGGACTCCAGCCACATTCCACTCGTATCTTCCGATCTTTTCCAGCCTCAGCGGAAGGACCTCTAGCTTCAGCGCCGCACAGCAAAGTCGGAGTCGCGTCTAAACTCCCACCTTGCAAGCTCAGCGCAAGCTTGAATTCGCTCCCTGCCTCCCGCGCCTTCCATCGATCGGCAACCTCAAACAGACTGTTCCCCTCGGAGAAATCCGCCGACTCAGTCGTAATCGGATACCACGCCACATATCCTGCACCGCGTACCGCCGTGAATGATGGACTGATCTGGTCCCAGCTCGTATGTTTGGCGATCTCTTCCGGTACTCCGACCCGAATCAGCCGCGTCGCATCCAGCGGAATGACGCCCTCGTAGCCGATTTCGAGTTCGACCGAGTCTTTCGGCTTGATCTCGGCGGGCAGCGTAACGATGGCTTCTGAAAGCGCGCCGGTGTGGTCAATGTCGGAAACGTAGGGTTGCGAGACGTATTGCACGGCCTTGCCGTCCACCCTTATCGAACGCCAATTGAGAGAAGAAGAAACTTGCAGCGCCGCGATCTTCTGCGCCTGATTGGAATCGTTGCGAAGCGTGATCTTGCCGCGCGCGCCGAGCCTCTGCTGCTCCGGCTCAAGGCGTATCTCTAAATCGTATTTCGTAATCGTGAAGGCTTCCCGGTCCAGAGCGAAGGACAAAGAACTTAAACCACAGAGGACACAAAGGACACAGAGGAATCTCATGATTACTTCGATGCGCCCAGCCGTCTTTGCCGCACAACTTCATAGAGCACTACACCCGCCGCCACCGACACATTCAGCGACGGCACTTTCCCCAGCATCGGAATCGACACCAGGAAATCGCAGTGTTTGCGCACCAGATCGTGCAGTCCCTTGCCTTCGGCGCCGAGCACGATGGCGCAATGCATCTTGTAGTCAACCGCATCGTAAGTTTGCTCTCCGCGCTCGTCCAACCCGACGATCCACAGATCCTTCTCCTTCAATTCCTCGAGCGCGCGCGATATGTTCGTGACTTTGGCAATCGGAAGATGTTCGCTCGCTCCCGCCGAAACCTTTGCCACCGCAGCTGTGACCGCGGCGGACCGGCGTTCGGGAATCACCACACCATCGGCTCCCGCCGCGTCCGCGGTGCGCAGAATCGCTCCCAGATTGTGCGGATCTTCGATTCCATCCAGCACAACGACCAGCGACTGCTCGCCGCGACGCGATGCCACGATGTCATCGAGATTGCTATATTGTTTTGCCGAAGTCGAGGCCACCAGTCCCTGATGCGCAGCGTTGCCGGCAATTTCGTCAAGCTCCTCACGCGACAAAACGCGCACCGGAACGCCGATCTTGCGGCACTCGTCAATCACCCGCCTCAGGCGAATATCTTTTCGCTCTTTGGCGACACCGACCCACTCGAAGTTGCGCCCGCGCGCCTTGAGCGCTTCCGTAACCGTATTGATTCCGTAAAGAATATTCACGTCAAGTAGTTTACCGCGTGCGCCGTCGCACGAGGTCGCCGCGGTTACTTCTTCACCACAGGGGGAACAGAGGAAAGCTTAAGAAGTCCCCAGTGTTCCTCTGTGTCCCCTGTGGTTATGGCTTTTTCCGCAGCCTGCTAGACTGACATGTCCAGGAGGCTCTGGTGAACAACGTATACATCCTCTCCGCCGTGCGCACGCCCATCGGCAAGTTTGGAGGCTCGCTCGTCTCGCTCTCCGCCGCCGACATGGGCGTGGTCGCCGCGAAGGCAGCGCTCGAACGCGCCCGAGTGCAGCCGCAGCAAGTTGAAGAGACGATCTTCGGCAACGCCCGCCAGGCTGGAGGCGGTCCAAATCCCGCGCGGCAGATTTCCATCCGCAGCGGCATTCCTCAGGAAGTTCCAGCCTACACGGTGAACAAGGCTTGTGCGTCGAGCATGAAGTCCATCGCGCTCGGCTTTCAAGAGATTGCCACCGGCAATCTGGAGTGTGTGCTGGCGGGCGGAACCGAATCGATGTCGCGGCTTCCTTACTATCTTGAGGGCGCTCGCTGGGGATATCGTCTCGGCCACCAGGAGCTCGTCGATGGCATGTATCGCGACGGATTCTTCTGCCCGATGGCAAAGATGCTGATGGGCGAGACCGCTGAGATTCTTGCCGCGCAGTACAAGATCTCGCGCGAAGAGCAGGATCAGTTCGCGGTCGTGTCGCAGCAGCGCGCCGCGGCTGCGCAATCCAGTGGACGCTTCGACGCCGAAATTGCTCCGGTGACAATCGAAGGCAAGAAGGGCACAACCGTTTTCTCGCGCGATGAACACTTGTTTCTCGACGCGACCATGGAGAAGCTGGCCAAACTCGCTCCAGTTTTTTCCAAGACCGGCACCGGCACCATCACTGCCGGAAACTCTTCCGGCATCACCGATGGCGCGGCGGCGGTGGTGCTGGCGAGCGAGAAATTCGTTCAGCAGAACAATCTGAAACCGCTGGCGCGAATTCTCGCCGCGACTTCCGTGGGCGTAGATCCGCGCCTCATGGGCATCGGGCCGGTGCCGGCCATCCGCAAAATGGAAAAGAAGCACGGCCTCAATCTCAGCGGCTTCGATCTGGTCGAACTCAATGAAGCCTTCGCCGCCCAGGTGCTGGCATGCGATCGCGAGTTGCATTTCGATCGCGAGAAACTCAACGTCAACGGCGGCGCCATCGCACTCGGCCATCCTATCGGCTGCACCGGGACGCGCATCACGGTGACGCTGCTCCACGAAATGCTGAAGCGCAAAGCACGCCACGGCTTGGCCACGCTTTGCGTCAGCGGCGGCATGGGCATGGCGCTGGCCATCGAGAATTCTTTGTAAAGGAATTGAGACTGGCGGCCTGCCTACTGCGGTAGCTATACTCACCAGTAAGGACACGGCGATCGCCGCCGTAAATGCCGGTTTCATCGGCAGCTCGGCTCTGAACCCTATGCCTCTCTCCGCGGTCATCGTCGACGACGAACAACTGGCGCGCGATGAGCTCGCCTATCTGCTCAAAAACCTGGACGACGTGAACGTGGTCGCGCAGGGCAAGAATGGCCTGGAAGCGATCAGCCTGATCCGCGAACACAATCCGGACTTGGTGTTTCTCGACGTCCAGATGCCGGGCTTGGACGGTTTCGGCGTAATCAAGAAGCTGCTCGACCGCAAGGTTCCCCTCCCCAAGATTGTCTTCGCGACCGCCTTCGATCAATACGCGGTGAAGGCGTTCGAGGTGAACGCGGTTGACTACATCCTGAAGCCCTTCGATAAAAAGCGAGTGGCCCAGTCCATCGAGAGAGCACGGGCAAAGATTGAAGCGGGCGCCGGGCCGGAAGAAAAATTCGAAACGCTGATGCGGATGTTGGAATCGCAGAAGCCGCAGACGGCGAAGATTCTGATCAAGGCGGCGGGAAGGTTATTCCTCACCGATCCGAAGGATATCTGCTACGCGACCATCGAAGATGGCGTGATCACCGTGGCCACCAGCGGCCATGCGGGCATGGAAGGTCAGTCGAACTGCCGGACGCTGGAAGAGCTTTTTGAAAATCTCGATCCCAATTTGTTCTGGCGGGCGCACCGCTCCTTTCTGGTCAACATCAATCACATCCGCGAAGTCGTGCCCTGGTTCAAGAGCTCCTACCAGTTGCGCATGGACGACAAGAAACAGACGGAGATTCCGGTGAGCCGCGCGCAGACCCGGCGCCTGCGGGAACTGTTCAACCTCTAGAAATTGGTCGTTCGCTGTTCGCTCTGCAAATGATTCTAGCGAACAGCGAACGACGAACAGCACTCTCAAAAAAAGGGGCGGACGCAAAGACCGCTTCGTCCGCCCGGGGGAGGGATCTCTCAGGACGCAATGGCTTGCAAGGCGATCCGGTTGGGAATCACCAGCGTTGCACCCTCAAGTCGAATCAAGTCTTTCCGTTTCATGTCACTCAATAAGCGGGTTACCGTTTCTCGCGAAGATCCGATCATTTGGGCAATTTCTTCGTGCGTGAATTCCGTGGGTACGCGGAGTTCCCGGTTGCGGGGCTCGTCCGAGACCCAGGAAAGCAGCAGGCGTGCGAGCTTCTCCGTCGAACTGCGGGCGAGCAGCAGTTCGTGCACATCGTCGAACGAGGTCTTGACCTCGCGGGCGAGCATGGTGGCGCACGCCAGCGCGGCGTGGCTGTTGTGTTCGATCAGACGCAGGAAGCTGTCGCTTTCGACGAACTTGATCTGGCAAAGCTCGATGGTGGTCACCGTAATCGGAGATGGCCCCCCGGAGACGACCGCGCTCAGCCCGAGCACCTGGCGGTCTCCGGCAATTTTCAGGATGATCGTCTTGCCATCGCGGGCCTCGACCGAAAGCTTGGCACGGCCGGAACAGGCGATGTAGACGCCGCGGGGGACTTGACCTTCCGTCAGCAAAGTGGCGTTACCGGGATACAGGGTCAGGTGCCCCATCGCGTTGAACTCGGTCATCAGAGGCTGAGGCAAATTGCAGAAGTCGCAGGTCCGCCTCAGAGTGCAGCTTAGACAGTCATTGGGAATCGCGAAGCGCCGGAGAACACCCATAGCAAGCTCTTGGTCGGCGAAACTTGGCTGGCGGAGTCTTTCGCCGGGGGAGCGGGAATGCGCCGCCTAGACAAACAGTGCACACCAACTGCCACATACTCAATATGGACTAAGTGGCTGTAGCTTCACTGCTTAGGATGGTTTGAACGAGCGGAGCGCCAAAGGAGATGCCGTCGCACTGGCCCGGCTGCCGACAGTTCGTCAGACATCACTCTCGTAGTCTCAAATCCGTAGTCTCAAATCCAGATAATCATGGTCCAGTGATTCTTGGTCCAGTGATTCCTAATTCAGATAATCCGTGCGAGAGAGTCCCAGCCTCTGCATCTTGTACTGCAGGGTGGTGCGCTTGAGTCCAAGCCGGGCCGCCGCGCCTGCCGGACCCGACAGGGCGCCCCGGGTCTGACGCAGCATTTCGACGATGTGTTCCCGTTCTTTGTTGCGCAGCGTACCGTCGGACTCGGACGGCTGCCGTGAGATTTCCTCGCGCAACTCGGCGAGAGGCGGGCTCAACCGGTTGCCTTCCGACAAGATCACCGAGCGTTCGATAAAATTCTCCAGCTCGCGGATGTTTCCTGGCCAACTCCAGTGCATCATGGCGTCGACGGCCTCATCGGGGATGATGTCGATCCGCTTGTGCAGCCGGGGCGCGCATTTTTCGACGAAATGGCGAATCAGCATGGGGATGTCCTCGCGCCGTTCGCGCAGCGCCGGCAGATGCAGGGGAAACACGTGCAAGCGGTAGAACAAGTCACCGCGGAATTCCTTTTCTTCGACCGCACGAACCAGATCGCGATTGGTGGCGGCGATCAGCCGCACGTCCACATGGATCGTCTTCGTTCCTCCCAGCCGCTCGAACTCCTGGTCCTGCAGAACGCGCAGCAACTTGGGCTGCAACTCCAAAGGAATTTCTCCAATCTCGTCGAGCAACAAAGTGCCCTTATCCGCCAATTCCAGTCGGCCGAGCTTCTGGCTTACCGCTCCCGTGAACGCTCCCTTTTCGTGGCCGAACAGCTCGCTTTCCAGCAGGCCCGTGGGAATGGCGGCGCAGTTCACCTTGATGAAGTTGCGGTCCTTGCGCCGGCTCATGCTGTGAATCATTCGGGCTATGCGTTCTTTGCCGGTTCCGGTTTCGCCGGTGATGAGGACAGTGGAATCGGTGTTGGCGACGATGGCAGCATAGTCCAGCACACGTTTCAAGGCCGGGCTGTTGCCGATGATGTTGTCGGACCGGTTCGCGCTCCGGACTTCGTACTCCAAATAGCGCTTTTCCTGGGTAAGGCGATCCTTGAGTTGTGCGATCTCGCGATAGGCGTGCGCATTCTGGAGCGCAGTGGCGATCTGCATGGCTACTTGCTGCAGATATTCAACCTCCGACGGCCCGAAAGCTTTCTCGATCGTGCTACTCAGATTCAGTGCTCCCCATATCTGATTGCGCGCGATGAGGGGCATACTGCAAACCGACCGAATCCCGGCTTCGTACATGGCTTTCGCCAGGGATGCGTTCATGTCAAGCAAATCGCCTGCGGTGAAGAAAACGATGTTTCGCGTCTGGATCGCCCGCGCCGAGAGTGATTGCTCAAGCGGAACCGCACGTCCGTGGTTGACGAAAGTCGCCCATTCCAGAGCATCTCCATACCGGTGCACGTTCTTGCCATCCTCGTCCAGCAGGCACAGGATGGCCCGGTCGTAGCGCGCGATGTTCCGAAGGCTGGAAAGAATGACCGGCAACAGCTTTTCCAACTCGAGGCTGGAACTCAGTTCACGGCTGATCGCGACCAGGCTCTGCTGTTCCTCAAAGGCGCGGTAGGCTCTTTCCTTCTCTAGCGCAAGCGCTCCCAGCAGCGCGACGCGAGAGAGGAATTCGACGTCCTCGCTATCCAGGGACTCGGGCGCTTTCTTGCCCAGGCCAAGTGCTCCAAAATGGCATGAAGGCGTGCTCATGGGAAGGACGATGTACGATCGGACGCCGTGATTGAGTAACACGGGCACGCAGCCCGGAAAGCGCTGCTCGCGCTCGATATCGGGAATGGCGATCGGCTCCTGATGTTTCCATGCCCACCCGCTCGCCGCTTCGTCCACGGGCAAAGCTTCGAACTCTCCACTTTCCTGGTTCTTTTTCCAGTAGTGAGTCAGTATGCAATCCCGGCGCGGGTCGTAGAGGGAAAGATCCAGCAATTCGCCTCCCGTCAGGGCCAGCACCGCGGGGGCGAGTTCTTTGAATGCGTCGGGCAGGCTCTTGGCTCGCGCTACCAGGTCGGTGATCTCGAGTAGCAGCCGATACCGGTCGCGTTCAGGCGAAACATCTCCCTCGAGTGCGACCCTGGTTTCTGACATGACACAGCTTTCTGACATGACACACCTCCTGCACCTGCCGCGTGCAATATGTCGGGCAGCTTGTATTGAGCAGGAACTAGGGGTCATCGCAGCTTGCCAAGCTGCGGGACTACAGTTCAACATTGCGTCGCAGGCGTCGGTTCCTTTACTTGAGAACCAATCTTATCCTCCCCGGTCGGGGAGCCCCCTCGGGTTCTGCGACACGTTTTCCCGGATTCGTGCCTTCCCGGAAAAGTAATTCCTACTCCATTCTCCGGGTTATAGGCAAGGCGGCGAATTTTTTGTTACGAAAACCGAACAGACGCTTACGGGGCCCTGCCCGCTTGGTGCGACCGGTGGTGTCCGTCTGGATACAGACGGAAGGAACCGCACTGTATCCACGCGCTCTTTTCTGTTCCGAAATCCGGAAACCCAGGTGGAAGCTCGTGTTCATTGCGCCATTGGAACCGATGATAGAATGTCCCCGGGGAGGTCAGCGGCTGTGCAACTCAATGGTGGGCAGAGGCTGCGGGCGCTGAGAGAAACCCTCGGATATCGTATGAGGGACGTGGAACTGGCCAGCAGTCAGATCGCGCAGAGATTTGAGAGTGAGGAGTTCGCAATTCCGCCCAGCCGCTTGTCCGACATCGAAACCAAAGGCATAATCCCGAGTATTTTTCGGCTCTATTCGTTTGCAGCTATTTATCGGCGGGAATATCGGGAGTTGCTATCCTTCTATGGCCTCGAACTCGATGGCATCTCAGCCGACATTAGCTTTGGGCGCCCGCAGAAGTCTCACGTGTCCGAAGCTTCGAGCAACGTCAGACAAGTGCGGATGCCGACGAGGCTCGATCCCGGATTCTCGCTCCAGAAAACGACCGACTTGAGACGTGCAATCGAGCAATGGGGTACTGTGCCCATGGCTTACCTTGGGCTGTTTGCGGATGACCGATACACCTATGGGTATATTGGCTCGGAAGATTTCACCATGTATCCCATTCTTCCGCCTGGCAGTTTCGTGCAAGTGGACGAAGCCAAGAACAAGGTAGGGGAAGGAACATGGCGTTCGGAGTACGAGCGTCCTGTTTACTTTGTGGAAATGCGCGAAGGATATACGTGTTGCTGGTGCTCGATCAAGCGTGACGCCATCGTCTTGCAACCTCATCCCCTCTCTCCCGTTGCGGTGCGAGTTCTTAAATACCCGCAGGAGGCCGAGATTCTTGGGCAGGTTGTCGGGGTTGCGATGCGCCTCGGGGATTGGCATTATTCCGACTTTCAACCAACGCCGAAAGTGCGCCCAGCACTGATCCGAGATGTGCCCGGGCAGCTGGGGAAAGAGGCTTAGGCGGAGATTGCGCCAGCGTAGCCAGGAACTCCCTTTCTGTTAGATGCTCGCTCGAGCATGTCGCTAGTTCGTTGAGCAGCACAGCCAAAGGTTTCTTCAAGACCTCGGAGAGTAGTCCCCGATGAGACGCACGGATTGCGCATTGTGCGGCGGCGGCGCCATACACCTCCGCCAAACCCCAGTGATCGTATGTTCCATTGCCGTCATGCAATCCACCAACGTAGGAAAGTCTGCCCAACAACCCAGGGACAGCGCCTAGGGTATTGGCTTCAAAGTCCTCGAGAGCGGATTTCAGTCTCATCGAATTTACGATTTCCGAAACGACATCGGAAGTGAACTAAATGCAGAAAACCCCTCTGCCGCCTGCAATGTATCACGGTGCGAACTCTTTCGCAAAGGAGCACTACCGTGAAACGACTTATGCTGGCTTTGGCTGCAATAGCCCTGTTTTTGACAACCGCGGCACTCCCGAGTATGGCCGATGGCAACCCCATGCCCCACGGGACCATTTGCACCCCCCTGGGCTGCACCGCGCCGCTGTAGCCTGCGGGACAGCACCTTGAAAAGGAGCAATGTCAGGGCTATAGTGCTCTGGAATGCTCCCGATGAACTGGCACAAGGTGCTGTCGCTTTTTCTATGGATCACGCCGCATGTGCTTCTCGGTGTACTCGCGGTCGTTCTTTGCAAGCGCCGCTTGTACCGGGAATTCCCGGTCTTTTTCGCCTATGTGTTTTACGAAATTGCCGAGTTCATTCTGCTGTTCGCGTTGTATTCCATCCCAGGCGCTGGTAAGCAGTATGCGTATGCATATTGCGCCACGCTGTTGCTTAGCGTCGCTCTGCGTTTCGGGGTGATTGACGAGGTTTCTAAAGATTTGTTTCGTGAATCCCAGTTTTTGAAGGTGTCAGCAAGGCGATCGCTGCGATGTGTAACAGGTTTGCTGCTTGTAATGGGTGTTTTGCTCGCTGTCTATGCGCCCGGGGAGAATAGTGCCAAGTGGATTGCCGGTGTATCTGTCGTCAACCGGGGAGCGGCTATGGTTCAATGTGGCTTGCTCCTTTCCTTGTTGCTCTTTTCCCGCTTCCTGGGTCTGTCCTGGCGTCGCCCCGCATTCGGGATCGCGCTGGGTCTTGGGGTCCTGACAAGCGTCGATCTTGCCATGTTTGCTCTTCGCACGGCATTCGCTAGCTGGGTAGCGGTGGAATTTTTTAATTTGCTGATCACCGGCGCCTACCTCGTTTGTGTTTCGATCTGGATTGGGTATTTGCTGGCGCCCGAACTTGAACCTGCGTCCCTCACGGTCGTTTCCCGTGATGAGGTGGAGACTTGGAACAGGGAGCTTCAACACTTTCTCAAGCATTGATCGCCGCTTGGATTCTTGTCGCCGTTGCGTTCTTCGCGCTGGTGATCCTGGTGTATGTTGCCATCCGCAACCGCACGCGCCGGGTTGACTTAGAAAAAGCTGTCCAGGCGTTCCGGTCTCTCGACATTGAGGCCTTCAGAAACCTGGTCGACTCAGCCGAGGAAGCGTTTCTTCGCAATAATTTATCGCCAAAGAAGTTCCGCGAGATTAAGCGGCAGCGTGCGTGGGCAGCACTCATCTACGCCTGGGAAGCGGGAAGGGCCGCGGCGGCGCTGGCAAAGATTGGTCAAGCCGCGCAACGGAGTTCCGACCCAAAGATCGCAGCGTCCGGCGTTCAGGTTGCTGAGAATGCTTTTCGGCTTCGATTGCAAACCATCGGGGCTTGCCTCCACCTGCTGACCGAAATCCTATGGCCTGACCTGCAAGGCCGATCGCTTCCGCCCTTAGTGGATCAGTATGAGCGAACGGCGGAAACACTCTTTCGACTCGGCAGATTTTCATCTGGCGTGCACGGGTTAGTGCGCTCCAAGAGTGCTTGACACCGCCGACATTGTTAGAGCGTGTTTCATAAATGGTCTTTGAAGGGGCGCGGCTTCAGCCGCGCCGTTTCGAGCCACATGAATGGGGGCTTTAGCCCCTGAGGGGAGCAGCCTTCTTCCCCACACACGCATATATGAAACACGCTCTAGAAACGTCCGATTTACGTGAACAATCCGAGTTCCGTATCAGAACGTTGCTTTAGAATGCTGTAAGTCCTGCCCCAAGTAGAGACGGGGCTTGCCCCGTCTCCTAAGGTAAGATTCTCAAATGGCACGCGGCTGGGAAAGTAAGTCTGTAGAACAGCAACAGGAGGAAATGGCCGAGCGGCGGAAAAGCGTCCGCGCATCCATCTCGCCCTCGCCCTCGCCAAAAGAGCAGCAACGCAACCGGAAACGCGAGGGCCTGCTTCTCTCCCGCAAACGCCTCACCGAACAACTACAGGCCGCCGGCAACCCACGGCACCGCCAGATGTTGGAGCAGTCGATCGCGGAGTTGGATCGCCAACTATCATCTTTTAAACAGGTTACGGACTAGACAGTCACCAAAGTGAGTGGTCCTAACGCATACCCCCTATAACGAAAACCAGGGTCCTGTTCGCTGCCACCTGACGTATAATCGACGAGTTGATGAAAGCCTACGTTTACGTGTCATTGAAGAAGAGCGTTCTGGATCCGCAGGGTAAGACCATCCACGGCGCCCTTACGAAAATTGGCTACAAGAGTTTGCACGATGTACGGCAAGGAAAGTATTTCGAAATTACTCTCAACGGCGGCATCTCAAAGGATGAAGCGCAAGCGGAAGTAGAGCGAATCGCACGCGAAGTTCTAACGAACCCGGTCATTGAAGAGTTTCGTTTCTCCCTCGAAGATTGAAAGTTCTTCTGCCTGTAGAGACGGGGCTTGCCGCGTCTCTACGCGAACCATCACCGGTCCCCCCACCGATACATTCGTCAAGGAGCCAATTCGCCAATGTGCGGCATTGTGGGATATGTGGGCAAGAAGCAGGTTGTCCCCGTCATCATTGAGGGCCTCCGAAAGCTGGAGTATCGCGGCTACGACTCGGCGGGAATCGCGGTGGCCGGAAACAACGAAGGCCTGCAGATCCGCCGCGCGGAAGGCAAGCTGCGCAATCTGGAAGAAGTCATCCGCCTCAAGCCGCTCGACGGCACCTACGGCATCGGACACACCCGCTGGGCCACGCATGGCCGCCCCACCGAAGAAAACGCCCATCCCCATCGCGACTGCAGCGGCAGAATCGTGGTGGTGCACAACGGCATTGTCGAGAACTATCTCTCGCTCAAGAAGAAGTTGATCGCCGAAGGACACAAGTTCACTACCGAAACGGACACGGAAATCATCGCGCACCTGGTGGAGAAGCACTATCTTCAAACCGGAAACGGTCATCGCCCATCCCTGGAAGAAGCGGTGTGCAAAGCGGTCAAGGAACTCACCGGCGTGTTCGCGCTGGTGGTGATCGCGGTTGACGAACCGAACAAGATTGTCGCGGCGCGCAATGGACCGCCCGCCGTCATCGGCCTCGGCAAGGACGAATACTTCGTCGCCTCCGACGTGCCCGCACTCCTCGATCACACGCGCGACCTTTTCTTTCTGGCCGATGGCGATCTTGCCGTGATCACCTCAGACGGCGTGCGGGTTACCGATTTCGACGGCAACCCGATGGAGCGGAAGGCGCAGCGCGTCACCTGGGATCCGATCATGGCCGAAAAGGGTGGCTTCAAGCACTTCATGCTCAAAGAAATTTATGAGCAGCCGCGCACCGTCCGCGATACCACCCTCGGCCGCGTTTCGCAGGACACCGGCGCCATCTTCCTCAACGAGATGCAGGTCGGCGAAGCCGAGTTCAAGGCACTGAAGAAAATCAATATCGCCGCCTGCGGCACCAGTTGGCATGCCGGACTGGCGGGCAAGTTCATGATCGAGAACCTGGCCCGCGTTCCGGTCGAAGTCGATTATGCCAGTGAATGGCGCTATCGCGACCCGATCCTCGGGCCGGACACGATGACGCTCTTGATTTCGCAATCCGGCGAAACCGCCGATACCATCGCGGCCCAGCGTGAAGCCAAGGCCAAGGGCTCGAAGACGCTGGCCATCTGCAACGTGGTCGGCTCCATGATCACGCGCGAGGCCGCCGGAACCATTTACACCCACGCCGGCCCGGAAATTGGCGTGGCTTCGACCAAAGCTTTCACCGGACAACTTACCGCTCTTTACTTATTCACCTTGTATCTGGCGCAGGTGCGCGGCACCATGACACCCGAACAGGCCAAGGCCGCCGTGCAAGAGCTCATGCGCATCCCCGGCAAGCTGGAACAGATTCTCACGCACGATGAGGCTTGCGACGAGCTGGCAAAGACTTATATCCGCGCCCAGGACTTCCTTTTCCTCGGACGCGGCATTCACTATCCCATCGCGCTCGAAGGCGCGCTCAAGCTCAAGGAAATTTCCTACATTCACGCCGAAGGTTATCCGGCGGGCGAGATGAAGCACGGCCCGAATGCGCTGATTGACGAAAATCTGCCCGTGGTCATCATCGCCACCCGCGACGTGAACAGCCCGCAGTCGATGACTCGCTACGAAAAGACGATGTCGAACCTGAAAGAAGTAAAAGCGCGATCCGGCATAGTCATAGCGCTCGCCACCGAAGGCGACAAAGAGATCGCCGAGGAGGCGGATCACGTCCTCTTCGTCCCGCCGGCGCCGGATGAATTGTCGCCGATTCTGGAGATTGTCCCGCTGCAACTGCTCGCCTATCACATCGCCGTGCGCCGGGGCTGCGACGTCGATCAGCCACGAAATCTGGCGAAGTCGGTGACGGTCGAGTAACAAGCCGTCAGCCATCAGCTTCGAGGGTACAAGGGGTGCCCCACTTCTCGCGCTTTTCGAGAAGTGGGGCTTTTCGCTGCGATTGCTTCGTTCGTTGTTCCGCGTGAGGCCGAAGCGTCCCGCAACCACTTGCAATCATCTAACTGAGCAATGGCTCAGTTCAAGACTTTCGACGCACGCCTGCTTCGCTCCGTCCCGCTTTCCGAATTTACCAGGCACCTCGAACTCGAAGTGAACGGCGTAACCCGCTTCGGCTTCGTTTCCGGACAATGGCTCTCGGTGAAAACCAACACTCCCGATGGCGAGGAGATGACGCGCGCGTATTCGATCGCGTCTCCGCCGGCCGAGAATGGGCACGTCGCCTTCTGCCTGAATCGCGTGCAGGATGGATTCATGTCGAACTATCTCTGCAGTCTCGACGAAGGCGCGAAGATTGCGTTTCAGGGACCGTTCGGCGATTTCATTCTGCGCCCGCCATTGCGTGACACCGTTCTCATTGCGACTGGAACCGGGATCGCGCCGTTCCGCTCCATGCTGCACTGGCTGCTGGCGGAAGGCGACCGTCATCACGGACACCAGTTCTGGCTGCTGTTCGGCGCGCGCCGCGAGCAGGATATTTACTATCGCGAGGAGTTTGAACATCTGACCGCCGGGCACACCAACTTTCATTTTCTGCCCACGTTGAGCCGCGCCGCTCCGGAGTGGAAAGGGTTGCGAGGATACGTGCAGGAACATCTCGCCGAAATCGTTGGAACCCGCACCGACATGCACGCCTACATCTGCGGCCTCGACAAAATGGTCAAGGCGAACCGCGAGCTGCTGAAGAGTCTGGGTTGGGATCGAACTTCGATCCGTTACGAAAAATACGACTGACATGTAGCCGACTGACGGGGATAGCTATACAAACGGGAAAACTGCTACACCTGCATAACTCTCTTGGTATAATGCCGGGCAGCCTGCGGGCTGGGGCGACTGGAGGGCACGGGCCGAGGGCGTGCGCGGTTTACCTGCTCCTAGTGGAAGGCCGCTGTTCGCACGAACTGCCGAGCAAGATCCGTCATGAGATTCTCAAGAGCGCTATTCCGTATCCCGCAGAGGCGTCCATCGGCAACAGCACAGCCAAAGTCACACATAACGCGCCTTCCGTCTCCCCCAAACGACTCCCGCTCGCTCGCCCCGCTCGCGCACTCTCGCACACGCCCGTGCGCCCGTTGCTCCCATGGTTCAAGGTGGACGGAGAGTTTTCCACAGACAGTGTAAGGTTTTGCGTATGTAAGCACTAAACAAGTAATTTGGGCCATCTGTTACCGCTTTCCCAGCGGAATGCCGATTGCTCTGGAGTTGTCCATGGGGCGGGATTGGCGCGTAGATACGTTGCGTGGGTACTTCCTGGTTGCGATGACATTGGGGCACTTTCCCAACGCCCTGGCACCCTTCACCGAGTACACGTTCGGTTACGCCTCGGCTCCCGATGGCTTCGTTTTTCTGTCGGGACTGGTTTCCACCTGGGTTTACCTTCCGCTGAGGCAGAGACGCGGAAACTCCGCGATGGTGTCGAAAGTCTTCCGGCGCGCCGGGACGATCTACCTGACCCACATCGCGCTGCTGGCGCTGGGGATTCTGGTTGCCCTTTACCGCAGCACCGGGGTGGCGGCGCACCCGTTGCAAACATTCGTCTCCGGGTCCCTGCTGTGGAATCAAGTCGGGTTCGACAGGATTCTGCCGATGTATTGCGTGTTCCTGGCATTCAGCCCCATCGTCCTGAAGCAATTCACGGAGGGGCGCGCGTGGCTGATCGGAGTCATCAGCGCGGGTCTGTGGGTGGGCGCGCAGTTCGGGCTGGGAGACTCAAGATCAAGTGCAGAGGGGCTCGGCCCGGTCGCCTTTAATCTGTGCGCGTGGCAGGCCTACTTCGTTGCCGGGCAATATATTGGTTATCGCGCGGTGCGCTCGCAAGCCTCCGGCGTTGGGAAGTCGCGGATCCTGCTGGCCGCGTGCGTGGTGGTCTCTTTGCTGCTCATGGTGGACCGTCACTTACTTTCGCTCTGGGGAATGAGTCCGTTGCTGGGGTTCAATGGGCATCCGGATCACAACCCGGTCCGGTTTCTCGACGCGGCTTGCCTCGGGTATCTCATCTGGTGGATCTCACGGGCGGTGGACGTGGCTGCGATGAAGCTGCGTTTCTTCCGATTCCTGAACCTGTTGGGCGGCCACTCCTTGCAGGTGTTCGCGTTCTCCATGCTCATCACGCGGTTCGAGGCCAACACCATCAAGACGTTTTCGCCGGGTGCCAAACTGATCGTGGCACTACTCACCGTGTTGAGCCTCGGCCTGCCGGCATTGCTCCATCAGTTCTTCCAAGAGCGCCGAACACGAGGCCATGAGGAAGAGCCAAGGAGCGGCCGCGTCCGATATCGAGCCGTCCCTGCAGCAACAACAAGATGAGCCGGCAGACATACGGAGGACCGACCCCGTAGAATAATCCACATTCTGTCTGTCGAGGAGAGCCATCGTGTACGTCGCGGATGACAAGCGTTACGACGCCATGCAATATCGCCGCTCGGGGCGCAGCGGCATCAAACTTCCCGCCGTCTCGCTCGGACTGTGGCACAACTTCGGCGGCGTGGATAACTTCGAAAACTCGCGCGCCATGCTGCGCCGCGCCTTCGATCTCGGCATCACGCATTTCGATCTCGCCAACAATTACGGCCCTCCCTATGGATCGGCGGAAGAAACTTTCGGGCAGATCCTGAAAAAAGATTTTCTTCCCCACCGCGACGAGCTGATCGTCTCAACCAAGGCGGGCTGGGATATGTGGCCCGGTCCCTACGGAGATCTTGGCTCGCGCAAATATATGCTGGCCAGTCTCGATCAGAGCCTCAAGCGCATGGGGCTTGCATATGTCGACATTTTCTACCATCACCGGCCCGATCCCGACACGCCGATGGAAGAATCGCTCGGTGCACTCGACACGGCGGTACGCTCGGGCCGAGCGCTCTATGCGGGCATTTCGGCTTACAACGCCAAGCAGACGGCCGAAGCGGTAAAGATTTTGCGCGATCTGGGAACGCCTTGCCTGATTCATCAGCCGAAGTACTCGATGTTCGTGCGCGATCCTGAGCGGGGATTGCTCGACGTGCTGGAGAAAGAAGGCGTGGGATCGATCGTCTTCAGCCCACTGGCGCAGGGATTGCTGTCGGATCGCTACCTGCAGGGAATTCCCAGCGACTCGCGCGCCTCCCGCGATTTCTTTCTGAAGAAGAAGGACATTGGGGAAGACAAGCTCGCCAAGGTTCGCGCGCTCAATGAAATCGCCGGGCAGCGAGGACAGACGCTGGCGGAGATGGCGGTAGCGTGGGTGCTGCGCGATCCGCGCGTCACCAGCGCGCTGGTTGGCGCCAGCAAAGTCTCGCAGGTGGACGACAACGTAGCCGCGCTGAAGAACCTGAAATTCTCAGCCGAGGAGTTGCTCAAGATTGACGGCGTTCTCGCCGGCAAGCAATCGCCGTGAAGTGTCGAGAACCGGTTGAATCGCACCCACGAATCGCCGTTTCAGTGACATACACGCTGCGTAGATGCCAATTTTCTGCGGAAGGGCTGGTTTTGCTGCGGTTTAAAAATAACCAAGATATGATTCCGAGCAATACTCGAGGCCTGAGTCGTGAGCGATTTGGTATTGGTCAAATGTGATCAGATATCCGTCTTCGCCGGCTCTATCATGTACGCAGGTGAACCATGAGGATGCGGATGATACTTACGATGCTGCTTGTGCTCACCGTTACATTTGCTCGAGGCAGTTCGAACTCAGATTCCGCTCTCACTTCTATTGTTCAGAAGATGGAGCGAGCCCAGGCTGAAGTAAGTATTCCCAATCATGTAAAACGCGATTATCGGCTGAGTCGCGCGAATAGTGCCAGGGTCGATTCTGAAGTTATCGCGGAAATCGATTTTCAGGCGCCCGGCAAGTACACTGTCGAGAAACGCTCCGGCAGCAACATGGGCGCGCAAGTAGTGAAACGTATTTTAGAACAGGAAGTTGGCATAGCTGTTTCCAGTCGGAAATCACGGTCCGCTGCCGTGACTCGAGAGAACTATTTGTTCGGTGACCTTGGGGAAGCCGTTCTCGACGGTCAGTCATATTACCTTCTGCGTCTTGATCCGAGGCGGAAACAGCCCGAACTGATATCAGGGCAGGCGTGGGTCGATAAGCAATCCTTCCTGATTCGTCGTATTGAGGGCGCGGTAAAGTCGCCCTCAATGTGGGTAAAAAAGGTACATGTCCGATTCGACTTCGACTTCGACAGCCCGCGAGGAATGTGGGTACTTAGCAATATGGAGGCGGTCGCTGATGTACGTTTTCTGGGCGCACGGAAATTGACGTCACACGTTATGAATTATGAGGCCGCCAGCGTGGTGGCTAAGAAGACCGGAGCCGTGGCCCCGATTGCGTCGGCCGTGCTTTCGAAGTAAGGCGGAACCCTTTCGAGCGCCGCCACGGCAGCCCACCGATTGACAACGGTGCTGGCCTTCCGGCGGCCCACTTTTCGAAGACCGCGAAAAGTGGGACACCCCGTTTTCTTCTCTGGCAACACTTAAGAGCAACGCGCGCGCCATACTTGCCGCCGGAGATGAGGGCCACCCGCCGGAGGAAAGGCTGGCCCAGTCCCACGACATCTCTACTTTGCCAACTGCTCCAGACGCTCGAATGTGTCCGGGTACCTGGCTGCGAGCAACAGCAGTGCGGCTGCCTGGGCGTTGGGCTTGGCGCGTCCTTGCTCCCATTTTTCCAGCGTGCGCTCGTTGGTGAACAGTTTGCGGGCAAACACGCTGCGTGAACAGTGGAAGCGCGCGCGGACCTGCTTGATCATTTTCGGCTTGACCTCAGGCAGCGCACGCGGCTCGATTTTATAGTTCCGCAGGGTGATTTTCCCGGAGCGATGCGCCTTCATGGCCGCCACACCCTCCATCAGTTCGTCGAATAGATTCCGCTTGGTTGCCATGGCTTCTGTCCTTATCTCCGTGCCCGTGATTTCTTTTCGGCGTCGATCGCCGCCTTCAGCGTTTTTCTTTGCTCTGGCGTGAGATCGACGGCTTCCGTACGCCACTAGCGTACTTTAGTAAAAGTATACGCTAATAGCGTATGAAGTTAAGATTCGGCAGAAGCGGCCTGCTCACATCGACTGGTGACAAATGTCACAGCTTCCTGCGGCAGCCTGTACTAACATTTGCCGCCGTCGGCACGAGTGTGCATCTTCGATCCGATCGAGGGAATCTATGGGAAGTCTCCTGCGCAAAGCCACTACCTACGATGTCCTGCGAGAGCATGGAATTGATCGCCGCCGGTTTGTGAAGTTCTGCACGATGATGGCGGCGGCCATGGGACTGGAAGCGACGGTCGTTCCGCAAATTGTGGAGGCGCTGGAAACCAAGCCCCGTCTGCCAGTGATTTGGCTGCATGGCTTGGAGTGCACGTGCTGTAGCGAGTCGTTCATCCGCTCGTCGCACCCGATCGCGCAGGATGTGATTCTGAACATGATCTCGCTCGACTACGACGACACTCTGATGGCGGCGGCGGGCTTCCAGGCCGAGGAGAATCGCAAACGCATCATGAAGGACTATGCCGGCCAGTACGTGCTGGCGGTGGAGGGGAATGCTCCGACGGCCGATGGCGGCGTGTACTGCACGGTGGGCGGGGAGACCTTCCTGAGCATTCTGCAAGAGACGGCGGAGAACGCGAAGGCGGTGATTGCCTGGGGCTCGTGCGCGTCGAATGGATGCGTGCAGGCGGCCAAGCCGAATCCGACCGGCGCGAAGCCAGTGCATAAATTGATTTCGCACAAGGCGATCGTGAATGTGCCGGGATGTCCGCCGATTGCGGAAGTGATGACCGGCGTCCTGACTTACATTTTGACCTTTGGCGCGCTGCCGGAGCTGGATCGCTACGGACGTCCGAAGATGTTCTACGGGCAGCGCATCCACGACAAGTGCTACCGGCGTTCGTTCTTCGATGCGGGGCAGTTTGTCGAGTCCTGGGATGACGATGGAGCGAAGAAGGGCTGGTGCCTGTACAAGATGGGCTGCCGCGGACCGACCACCTACAACTCGTGTCCGACGTTCAAGTGGAACAACGGCGTGTCGTATCCGATTGGCTCGGGACACGGATGCATCGGCTGCAGCGAGGAGAACTTCTGGGACAACGGTCCGTTCTACGAGCGGCTGACGTCGATTCCGGTGCCGGGGATTGAGTCCACGCCGAACGAGATCGGAACCGTGGCGGCGGGAGCGGCGATGGTCGGCGTTGGGCTGCACTTTATCTCGTCGATGGCGCGGCGCGCGACGCAAAAAAAAGAGGAAGCTCCGGACAAGGAAGGAAGGTAAGGCATGGCGACTCGAGTCGTGGTTGATCCCGTCACTCGCATCGAGGGCCACCTGCGGGTGGAAGCGATGCTGGACGAGCGCGGCGTTATTAAAGACGCCATGTCTTCCGGAACGATGTGGCGCGGCCTGGAGGTGATCCTGAAGGGCCGCGACCCGCGCGATGCCTGGGCGTTCTGCGAGCGCATCTGCGGCGTGTGCACCACGGTGCATGCGCTGGCCTCGGTGCGGGCGGTGGAGAACGCGCTGGACGTCAAAGTGCCTCCGAACGCCGAGATCATTCGCAACATCATGTTCCTGACGCAGCAGGTGCAGGACCACGTGATCCACTTCTACCATCTGCACGCACTCGACTGGGTGGACATTGTTTCGGCACTGAAGGCGGACCCGGCGGCAACCTCTGCGCTGGCGCAAAAAGTTTCGCCCTCGTGGCCGCTCGCCAGCACTGGATACTTCAAGGACCTCGCCGGCACGCTCAAGAAGTTTGTGGACTCGGGGCAGTTGGGCCTCTTCCAGAACGCTTACTGGGGGCATCCGGCGTACAAATTGCCGCCGGAAGCGAACCTGATGGCGGTGGCACATTATCTGGAAGCGCTGAAGTGGCAGAAGGAGATCATCAAGATCCACACCATCTTCGGCGGGAAGAACCCGCACCCGAATTATCTGGTGGGCGGGATGGCGTCGGCGATCTCGATGCAAAGTGACAACGCCATCAATATGGAGAGGCTGAACTACGTGAAGGGCCTGATCCAGGACGCGATGCAGGTGGTCGAGAACATGTACATTCCCGACTTGCTGGCAGTGGCGTCGTTCTATACGGACTGGGCGGCGATCGGCGGCGGGCTCGGGAACTACATGTCCTACGGCGATATTCCGCAGAATGGCATTGGCGACGTGAGCCAGTTCCGCATGCCGCGCGGGGTAATCCTGAACAAGAACCTGAGTGAAGTGCTGCCGCTCGATTTGACCGACGCGGGTCAGGTGCAGGAAGAAGTGGCGCACTCCTGGTACGAGTATCCGGAGGGCAAGGGCGCGCTGCATCCCTGGGATGGCGTGACGGTTCCCAAGTACAGCGGGCCGAAGCCGCCATACAAGCAATTGGATGAGAACGCGAAGTATTCGTGGCTGAAGGCGCCGCGCTGGAAGGGCAATGCGATGGAGGTGGGGCCTCTGGCGCGCATGCTGGTCGGCTTTGCCAGCGGAAAGACGGAGTATAAGGATGTGGTCACCGAGGCGCTGGGCGCGTTGAAAGTGCCGGCGACGGCGTTGTTCTCGACGCTTGGCCGCACGGCGGCCCGCGGACTTGAGACGAAGCTGTGCGTGCACTGGCTGATGGCGGAGTACGACAAGTTGATCGCGAATCTGAAGGCAGGAGACTCGGCGACGGCGGACACGGCGCGCTGGGAACCATCGACGTGGCCGGCCGAAGCCAAGGGCTACGGGTTCACCGAGGCGCCGCGCGGCGCGCTGGCTCACTGGATTCACATCAAGAACGCGAAGATCGAGAACTATCAGATCGTCGTGCCTTCGACGTGGAATGCGTCGCCGAAGGACAGCAAGGGGCAGCATGGGGCGTATGAGTCGGCGCTGCTGAATACGCCGCTGGCGGACCCGAAGCGGCCACTCGAAATCCTCCGCACGATTCATTCCTTCGATCCCTGCCTGGCTTGCGCTTCGCATGTGTTCGGGCCGAATGGAGAGAAACTGGCGGAGATCAAGGTGCGGTAGGTAGAGCGTGTTCCATGAATCGGTTTTGGGTAGGGCACGGCTTTAGCCGTGCCGTTTAGGGCCTGGAAAAATGCGGGCTTTAGCCCCTGAGGGACGAGCCCTCCGAGCCGAAAGGAATTTATGAAACGCACTCTAGGAAGAAAGCCTGGAGGAACTTATGTCCACCGCTGTCCCCGAGTTTGATCCGCAAGAAATAGCGTTGCACCCGGAGGACTATTTCCGCCGGCAGTTAGTGTGGCAGTTGCCGGTGCGGATCACGCACTGGGTAAATGCCGCGTGCCTGATTGTGCTGTTTCTGACCGGGCTGTATATCTCGCATCCGCTGCTGGCTCCGAGCGGGGAGGCGGTGCGCCACTTCGTGATGGGACGCGTGCGGCAGATTCACTTCGTCGCGGCGATGATTTTCACGGTCAGTTTCCTGGCACGGATCTACTGGTTCTGGATGGGCAACGCATATTCGCGGTCGGGCTTCCCGTATGTCTGGAGACCGGAGTGGTGGAAAGATTTGTTCCGGCAAGGCACCGATTATCTGCGGCTTGAGCGTGGGCACGCACACCTGGGACACAATTCACTGGGCGGCGTCGCCTACACCTTGTTTGTCATCTTCCTGGGGTGGTGCCAGATCTTCACGGGGATGGCGATGTATTCGGAGAGCAATCCGGGAGGCTTCCTGAATCGCGTGTTCGGCTGGGTGCTGCCGCTGCTGGGCGGATCGTTTACGACGCGCATGTGGCACCACGCGTTTGCCTGGGGCTTCGTGGTGTTTGCAATTCTGCACGTGTACATCATCCTGTATGACTCCACGCAGTATGGCAACGGGCTGATCACCTCGATTATTTCCGGGTATAAGTTCTATCAAAAAGGGGATTTCAAGGAAGACTAGAAAGCCCAGCATTTAGCACTTAGCTTTTGGCACTTAGCTTTCACATGGCTCCGAGCCGGTTCGGCTAAATGCTAAGTGCTAGGTGCTAACTCCTGAAGGCCAATCCATGCAGACCAGCGATCAACTCGTGCCTCCGGTGCTGGTGCTGGGCCTCGGGAATGTTCTGCTTGGCGACGATGGCGTGGGGCCGGCGCTGCTGCGGGAAGTGCACGGGCTGTATGCCGGCGTGCCGGCCGTGGAGTGCATCGATGGCGGTACGCTGGGCATGGCATTGCTCGGCTATCTGGCGGGACGAGAGGCCCTGATTATTCTGGATGCGTTTGCGGGCGGGAAAAACGCCGGGGCTGTGTCGGTTCTGGAAGGGGCGGAGGTGCTGGGCTGTGGGGTAACGCGATCCACGACCGCGCACGAGGGGAATGCGGGAGAACTGCTGGCGGCTGCTCAATTGCTGGACGAACTGCCCGAGCGGGTTTTTCTGATCGGTGTTGAGCCGGAGCGGGTGCGCACGGAACTGGGGCTTTCCGAGAGCGTGGCCAGCGCAATTCCTGCGGCGTTGGTGAAAACGCGCGGCGTGGTGGAGCGGGTTCTGGCGGAGTTGAAGCTACAGATCGTGGCGTGAATGTAACCGCCGGGAGGGCGACCTTTCCCGGCCCCACCCCCGGCAAAATGCCGCTAACCCGGCCAGAACGCTGCGCCGTTTCTCACTCAAACATTTCAACCTCGATAGGGGGAGACGATGTGAGTAGGCTCTTCCAGCCCCTTACCGCATTTGCGAAAACCGCTAAGCTCCGGCATAATAATGGCTTGTCTTTACTTCGCCGGACTCTTCCGGGAAAAGGATACTGAAGTCTGTGTTAATGATCCGTCTGGCGCGCTTTGGTGCGCGCAAACAACCGTATTACCGAGTGGTGGTGATTGAGAAGGAGCGGGCTCGCAATGGCCGCCCGGTGGAAGTGGTGGGCACGTACAATCCGCGCACCGATCCGGCCACTTTCGACCTGAAACGGGAGCGCATTGAGCACTGGGTTGGGAAAGGCGCCCAATGTTCGGACCGCGTCAGGAAACTGCTTGCTCTCCCCGCGCCGGCTGCGGCCGCTTCGGTCGCCTAGCCGTCCCTACACTCGCCAATTCAGGAGCACCGCATGATCGAGCCGGCCGTCAGCGCACGCGCCATGATTGAGCACATCGCCAAGGCGATCGTCGAGGCCAAGGGCGAGGTTTTTATTGACGAGTACGAAGACGGAGACGAAACCGTCATCGAGCTCGAAGTGGCCGAGGCCGACCTGGGCAAAATCATTGGACGCTCCGGCCGCGTCGCCCGCGCCTTGCGCAACGTGCTGAGCGCGGCGGGATCGAAGCAGAACAAGCGCTACGCGCTCGAGATCATCGAATAGGAGATCGGCGAATCGCGGCACCGGACGCAAGTGGCGAATGGATTACCCTGGCGGTCGTCATCAAGACGCAGGGACGCCGCGGAGAAGTAGCGGTCGAATTGCACACCGATGTTCCGGACCGCTTCCGGCAAGACATGCGTCTGTGGGCGCTCGGGAAAGACGGCGAGCGCCGCGAAGTTACGGTCGAGGATCTCTGGCCGCATAAGAGTTTTCTGGTGCTGAAGTTTGAGGGCATCGAGACGATTTCCGATGCCGAGCCGCTGGTTGGCGCTGAACTTCAGCTTCCGCGCAGGGAACGCGCCGAGTTGGAGCCGGGCTGGACGTACCTGAGCGACCTGATCGGTTGCACCGTGTTCGATGGCCAGCGTGAGATCGGCGAGATAGAAGATGTACAGTTCGGCGCGGGAGAAGCGCCGCTGCTGGTTGTCAGAAGCAAAGAGCGGGCAGCGAAGCTACCGTACGAGATTCCCTTCGCCGAGGCGTACTTGGAGAAGCTGGATCTGGAGCGGAGGCAGGTCCGGATGAAGTTGCCGGAAGGCTTGCTGGAAGTGAACGAGCCGGTAAAGAAGGAAGATAAAGAAAGAAGTCGTTAGTCGTTAGTCGTTGGTCGATGGTCGTTCGCTGTTCGCAAAGCGCGGGTGGTTGATCCTTGAATGCTCTGCTCGGCGAACTCTGCGTCTCGGCGGTGAAAAAGGTTTCGTCCGCAAATGAAGGTCGACATTCTCACGATCTTTCCCGACTTCTTTCGCGGACCACTGGATTACGGAATTGTCCGCCGGGCGCGGGAAACAGGCCTGGTGGAAATCAGCATTCACGATCTGCGGGCTTTCACGAAAGACAAGCACCGCACCGTGGATGACCGCCCGTTCGGCGGCGGCGAGGGGATGGTCCTGAAGCCGGAACCGATCTTTGAATGTTTGGAGTCGTTCGGCAACGTGGCGTCGCGTGAACTCCGCTTAAGCCCGGGCGCGAAGCAGTCGGTGATTCTGCTTTCCGCACAGGGTCGCAGGCTCGACCAGTCGCTGGCGGCGGAACTTTCCGCGCTGGACCGGATCGTCCTCATCTGCGGACGTTACGAAGGCGTGGACGAACGCATCAGCGAGAATCTGGCGGATCGCGAAGTTTCGATCGGCGACTATGTGCTGAGCGGGGGCGAACTGGGCGCGGCGGTGATCGTGGACACAGTTACGCGGCTGATCCCGGGCGCGGTTGGCAACCAGGCTTCGACGCGCCAGGAGTCGTTCACCGAGTCGTTTACCGGACAGGCGGAGCTGGCGGGCGACGGGCCGAGTTCCACCTGCGTTTCCGGCGGATTGCTCGACTATCCGCATTACACGCGTCCCGCGGATTTTCGCGGCATGGCGGTGCCGGAAGTACTGATGAACGGCAACCACGACCAGATTCGCAGCTGGCGCCGCAAAACGGCTTTGGCGAAAACGCTGCGCAACCGTCCCGATTTACTGGAGCGGGTTGCGCTGACCGCGGAAGACAAGGAATTGCTGGCCCAAATCATGCGGGCTCAGATCAACGGCAAGAGTTAGGAAGGAAACGTTATGCGCAATCCGATTATCGAAAAACTGCTGGCCAAATCGCGCCGCACCGACATCCCGAAGTTTGGCCCCGGCGATACGATCAAGGTGCTGGTCAAGATCAGAGAAGGCGAAAAAGAGCGCCTGCAAGCGTTCGAAGGCGTCGTCATTGCCCGGAAGCGAGGCGCCCAACCCAGCTTTACGGTCCGCAAGATCAGTTTCGGCCAGGGCGTGGAGCGTATCTTCCCCATCGACTCCAAGGTCATCGACAAGATTGACGTCGTGCGCTCCGCCAAAGTCCGCCGCGCTAAGCTTTACTACCTGCGCGGGCTCAAGGGCAAGGCTGCGCGACTGAAAGAAGTCGAACAACAATAAGCACCGGTTACTCTTCTGCCGGGCCGACGCCTGCCCAGGCGTCGGCTTGATGTCCTGTCCCGCAAGTTCGCGACATTTTCTTGGATTGTCATCCTGAGCGAAGCGAAGGATCTGCTTTCTCGTGCACTGACAAAAAAGCAGGTCCTTCGCTTCGCTCAGGATGACAGTTGGGATTTATGCCGCAACCTTGCGCGATGCCAGCACTCCGCTCTTGCTTCGCGCGTCTTCTTCGGCGAAGATGCTGATCAGATTCCGTGCCCAAGCCAGGCTCCAGGTCCGCGCCCACATCGAAGACTTCGAACGGGATTTCTGCCTCCGCTGCCAAATTGCGCCTGCTGAAAAAGCTGCGCTGCACTCTTAACTTTGAAAAGCGGGCTTGGGCCGCGGGCGCGACCCACGTTGCCGGAGTCGATGAAGTCGGCCGCGGATCGCTGTTTGGCCCGGTCGTAGCTGCCGCCGTTATCCTCTATCGGAACGACGACCCTGCGCACCGCATTCGCGGCCTGCGCGATTCCAAACTGCTTCCCGCCGGACGCCGCGAAGAACTCGCGCTCCGCATTCGCGAGCATTCCATCGCCTGGGCCGTTGCCGCCGTGGATTCCGCCCGCATCGATCAAATCAATATCTACCAGGCTTCGCGCCTCGCCATGCTGCATGCGGTTCAGCAACTGGCGCCAGCGGCGAGCTATCTTCTTGTCGATGCGGTGAGACTCGATTGCGAACTTCCCCAACAACCGATCATTCATGGCGACGCGCTCTCTGCCTCCATCGCCGCCGCTTCCATCATTGCGAAGGTGGAACGCGACCGCATGATCTCCGCCTGGGACCCGGTCTTCCCCATGTACGGCTTGGCATCGAACAAGGGATACTGCACGCCGCACCACCTCGCGGCCCTGCGCGAGCACGGCCCCTCGCCGCTGCATCGGCAGTCGTTTTCTCCGGTGTGGAGCGCACCGATTCCGCAGGAAGTTCTCGGCTTTATGCTTGGCCCGGCTCCCGAAGTAAGTTCCGGCGACGAAGAGCTGGTGGCAATCTCGGAGGGCTAGCAGGCTGCGGAAGAAGTCTCTCGTAGAGACGCGGCAAGCCCCGTCTCTACAAGCGGAAGGCCTTGCGGCATCGCTAAAGCGGTGCCCCGATACGAACCCCGATTTCCCTCGCTTCTTACTTCGCCCTATAAATTTCCGTCAGCAGATCCGGCTTCGACTCGTCCCGCACCAGGTGTGGATACTTCTCGCCGCCGTGATAATCGAGTTTCACGACGCGGAAATAATCTGTGTTTTCGACGATCAGCTCGATCGGCGACGGACTGCTCTTAGCGGCTCGGATGGCGTCGTGCCAGGCATCCGATGAAAACCTGCGGCCGTTCACCGCGACAATCTTCATCCCCGGCCCGATCCCGGCCTTCGCGGCAAGCATGCCCTCGACCGTATCCCGAATCACGCCATCGCTCCCGGCCACGAGTCCCACCGAGTAATGCGCATTGATCGTCTTTCCGTCGCGATCTCCGTCGCGATCTCCGTCGCGATCCTGGGCGCGATCCAGTTCCGAAGGGTACTCGTCGTACACCAGCTTCCATCCGCTTCCTTCGACTCCGCCGAGCGGGGCGCCCGGGCCATGGTTGGACAGCCGCTCCGTCCAGAACCCGCGCCAGTCGTAGGGAACGACCTGGTTCAGCGCGTTCACCACGTCGTCGAAGGCGTAGGTCTTCACCATGGGCGGACCGCTTGGCGCGCCATGAAACAGTTTGCAGAAATCGTCCAACGATTTCGCGCCCTTGCTTTGCTGCCTGATGATCACGTCCGCCCACAGCCATGTGAGCACGTCTTCATCGTAATAATCGAGCGGCCGGCGATAATCTTGCCACCCGTGGGGAGCGTCCTGCATGGTGGGAACGCCGTCCGCCGTATCCTGCAAATTGCGCCAGGTCCGGCCCGAACGATGATCCAGATCCGCCGCAATCTGCGCCAGCCCATCGCGAGCCAACGCGGGCGTCCGCTCGCCGCTCCGCGCTGCAAGCATATCTCCCAGGTATGACGTCAGGCCCTCATACACCCATAGCAAGTCGGTCTGCATCGGCTGTTCGAAATCGGGCGTCGCCAGATCCGCCGGACGCCGGTACTTCCCGTTCCACGAATGCACATACTCGTGCGGCAGAAGGCCAGCGGTCAGTTTCCTTCCGTCTTCTTCCACCAACGACCGCTCTTCGACGCGGCTGTCATTCGATTCATGATGCTCCAATCCGAAATGCGCGACGTGATCGCTCAGGGTCAGCAGAAAATGATAGTTGGTGTAGTGCCGCGCGCCAAACAGAATTCCCGCTTGCTTCACCAGGTTCCGGTAATGTTCCCAGACTTCTTCCGGAGCATCGAGCGCGGCGGCACTGTCGGCCGCAACATCGAGTTCCGCGGGAGGATTTTCGGTGGGCGGCGTCAGTGGCACCACTTTCAAATACTCGCCCGCGATGACCGGACCATCCACCAGCATGGTCAAGGAAACGGGCGCAAAATGAATCTCGTTATCGTTGCCCACCTGATTGGAAACATGCAGCGACGTCCCAAACTTCCATCCCGCGGGTAGCCGCAAGCTCGCGCTATACGTGAGTTGATCGGAACCGACCCCGGCGGGATACAGCAACAGCGTGTTCCAGTTGACGATGTACAATTTTTCCGTCGCGGCCATCCCGGCGCTGTATCCAGCCTCATGCGACGCGGGCGAAGCGTAATCGAGATTCGCGGTGACTTCGTTCTCGCCCGCCGGAACTTCAACGTGAAAAGTAAAACCGTCCAGCAGATCGCGCCGCCATTTCAGCGTCTTTCCGCTCGCCGTAAACTTCAGCCCCGTCAAGTCCGTGATCGGACCCGTCGGCCCGTGCTCGCCGGGAATCCATTTCGGATAGTAGAGCGTGAGTGTCCCGGGCTTAGCCGGAATGCGCAATTGCGCGTGGAAGATCTTGCGCGGCGCTTCCGACGCATCCACGGAGAGCGCGACTGTCGGACCATTTGCCCCAAAACCTGAAAACGATGACAACAGAAAAATTGCGGCACAAAAAAAGTTCCTCATCCCACAACGTGAGCCCATTTCCCCTCCGGATTGTCGAGTCGCCCCACCGCGATGCAAATAGAACCGTATGTTAATATATCAGTCTGCCGGGCCGGTTCGCCGCTGGCAGGCCCTCGCATTCATTGCTCATTGCTCATTGCCTGCTCCCCGCCTGCTCGCCTGCTATCATCCCGACGTGCCCGCGCGCGGAAAATTTATCACGTTCGAAGGTCTCGATGGCAGCGGCAAGAGCACCCAAGTCGAGAAGCTGGCGCGTTCCCTGCGCGCCCACGGGCTCTCCGTCACCATCACCCGCGAACCGGGCGGCACCACCACGGGCGAGAAGATTCGCGAAGTGCTGCTGCACTCCGCCACCGCGGGACTTTCTCCGCTCACTGAAATGGCGCTCATGTTCGCTTCCCGCGCCCAGCACGTTCACGAGGTCATTCTGCCCGCGCTCGCCGAAGGACGCATCGTGCTCTGCGATCGCTTCACCGATTCAACCGAGGCTTACCAGGGTGGAGGCCGCAAGCTGGGCACGAAGCCGGTGCTGCAGATGCACGAAATCCTCTGCGGCAACCTGCAACCCGACCTGACGATCCTGCTGGATAACGAAGTGGCTTTCAGCGTCGAGCGCGCACGGCGTCGCAATCGAAAACACAAAGGTGGCCGCTCGGAAAAAGACGAGAACCGCTTTGAGCAGGAAAACCGGGCTTTTTTCGGACGCGTCCGCCACGCGTACCTGGCCATCGCGGCCCGCGAGCCGCAGCGCGTGCACGTCGTAAACGCCCGAGGCACGCCCAGCGAAACGCATGCGGTTATCATGGAACTGGTGCGAAAAAAGCTGAAAGTCTAGTGCAACCGCTCTTCGCTGTTCGCCTTTAGAGAAGCGCTAAGCGCTAAAAGCCAACAGCGAAAAGCGAAAAGCCAACAGCGATTCTTATGCCCTTTTCTGAATTCGCCGGCAACCCGGAAACCATCCATCGCCTGCGCGAGATGCTGGCGCGCAAGCGCTTTCCGCACGCCGTCATTCTTTCCGGTGCGCACGGATCGGGCAAGTACACGCTCGCTCTTATGCTCGCCCGCACCATGAACTGCCTGGAGCAGCCGACCACCGACGGCTTGCCCGATTTCTGCGGACGCTGCTCGAACTGCACTCGCATCGCCCAAGCCGAAGACCTCGACGCCCGCTTCGCCGAAGCCGTCGAGGCTCGCGAAAATCTGCGCGACACGGACAAGAAAGAAACCCGGCTCTTCGTCCAGACTCACCCCGACGTGCTCATCATCCCGCCCGATCCACCGCAACTGATGATCAAGGTCGACCAGGTTCGCCACGTCATTCAGACCATCTACTATCGCCCCGCTGAAGCGCGCGAACGCGTTTACGTCTTCACCAGTTCGGCCTTCATGAAAGAGGCCGCCAACTCGCTCCTCAAAGTTCTGGAGGAGCCGCCCGAGTTCGCCAGCATTTTTCTGCTCACCGAAAATCCCGGCGAATTGCTGCCTACGATTCGTTCCCGCTCCATGACCTTCAACCTCGGCGCGCTCGCTTCCACGGAGATCGAGAGCCGGCTCGCCAAGCTTCGTCCCGATTGGAATGCGCGGCAGCGCGCGCTCGTCGCCCGCCTCAGCGAAGGCGCCATCGGACGCGCCTTATCGTTCGATCTCGAAAGCTACGCCGCCGCTCGCAACCACGCCCTCATCATGCTGAAATCCGCGCTCGGCAGCGGCGATCACACGGAGTTGTTCAAGACCACCGAGAGCTACCGTTCCGGCGCCGAAGGCCGCGCGAAAATCGAAAACCTTCTGCGCACCCTCTACTCGCTGCTCGAAGACATGATGTTCCTGCAATCGGGCGCGGAGCAACTGGTCCGCAACACCGACATTTTGGGCGAACTCAAAAAAATGTCCGAATCCGCCGACTTCGCCTGGGTGCAGCGCGCCGCGGACGGTCTCGGCGAAGTCGAGCGCGGGCTGCGCCGCAACCTGCTGCGCTCGCTGTCGCTCGATGCCTTTGCGACCGCGCTCGAACGCGTGTCCTAAGCCAAGAAAACCGCGGCGTACAACCGCATCGCCAGCGGTGCGGTTTAGGCAACTGGACAACAGACACCGCACAAAATATGTCGTTAGCACATGATATG
>PKUV01000104.1 GCA_003131315.1 Acidobacteriaceae bacterium | reverse complement strand
ACACCGCCACCGAACGCGCCACTCGATAGCACACACCTCCACTCCAGCCGGTCGTGTCCATTCACAAAAGAAGTGGACACGACCTCATTACTCACCTACCCGATCGACGCCAAGCGCATCGGCCTTCGCGGGCACAGCTATGGCGGATACATGACCATGTGGGCCGAGACCCAGACGCAGCGTTTTGCCGCGGCGGTCGCGGGCGCCGGACTTTCCGACTGGCTCAGTTACTATGGCCTGAACGATATCGACGAGTGGATGATCCCGTTTTTCGAAGCGTCCGTCTATGACGATCCCGCTGTGTACGCGAAGAGCGACCCTATGCACTTCGTCAAAGCGGTTAAGACACCTACTCCGATCCTGGTCGGCGATCGCGATGGTGAAGTTCCGATGGAACAATCGGTGGAATGATGGCACGCGCTCAAAACCATGAAGGTGCCGACCAAGCTGGTTGTCTATCCGAAGGAAGGACACTTGTTCATAAAGCCTGCCGACGCCCACGACTACACCTTGCGCACTCTGGAGTGGTTCGACGAGTGGTTCACGAAAGCGTCAGCGCACCAAACGGTGGCGCACGATGAGGACAACCCGCATCAGACATGTGGAACAAGCCCCTATCTACAGAATGGCGGTTGCACATCCAGTGACACCGAACGGCAGCCCTTGCAAACCTTTCCTTAACGCCGTTTGCGGATTGCGTCACATATACTTCCGGGTTGCCGATAGAACCTTGTCTTTTGCTATAGCTACAAGCCATGGCTAATGCTCCAACGCTCTCAAAAACGGGGGTTGTAGACCTGAGTGCATGCAAACCCAGCGGGCTTATTTGTTCGCGCAACAATCTTTCCCTCTGGTACCCTGCATACACCTATGCGCCTTCACCATAGCCTGTTTTTCTTAGTCGCCATAGCCGGTTGTGTCTTCGCCCAAAACGTCAACCCAGTTGGTGAGCGCGTCGCCGCCCAGAACGCACTTTTCGAAGAGCAGTACGAGTCGGATCTCCGCAACTTTCCTGAGCGTGCTACCGCCTTCGGCGACTACCGCTACAACGACAAGCTCGCCGAGTACTCACTCGTAGCCATCGTTCAGCGCCACAAGACCGACGAGGCCTTCCTTGGCCGACTTGAAGCCATCCCGAGTACGGGCTTCTCCGAGCAGGACCAGCTCTCCCACGACCTCCTGGTTCGTGTCCTCCGGCAGCGCATCGCCGACTTCGACCTCAAAGAGTATGAGATGCCAATCAACCAGCAGAATGGCATCCATACCAGCCTCGCGGATCTGCCGCTGTCCGTTCCTCTCGACTCGGTCAAGCACTACGAGGACTACATCGCCCGTCTTCACCAGATCCCCCACGTCCTCAGCCAGACTACCGAAGTTCTTCGCGCCGGCATGAAGGACAAGCTCATGCCCGTCCGATTCCTCCTTGAGAAACTCCCCGTCCAGTGTCAGGGCATCATCGATGCCGCCCCTTTTCTCATCCCCACAAAAAAGTATCCGGCGAGCATCTCCCCCGAAGACCAGAAGCGCTTGACCCAGCAGATCACTGATGCCATCAACATCGACGTCATCCCTGTTTACAAGACTTTCGCGAACTTCCTCCGCACGGAATACGCCCCCGAAGGCCGCACCACCCTCTCTGTCATTTCTCTGCCAGACGGCCAGAAGCGCTACGAAAACGACATCTACGCCCGGACCACCACCCGCATGACGCCGGACGAGATCCATCAACTCGGTCTCCGCGAGATCGACCGCATCCAGACCGAGATGACTGTTATCGCCAAGAAGGCGGGCTTCGCCGACCTTGCCTCCTTCCGGGCCTCCCTTAAAACCAATCCCAAGTACATTCCGACCTCCTCGGAGCAGATTCTCGAAGATTTCCGCCACTACATCGCCCAGATGGAGCCCAAACTCCCGGAGCTCTTCACCCTCCTTCCGAAGTCGCCGGTCACCGTCGAAGCCATACCTGCTTTTCAGTCTGCCGCTGCCACCCACTACGTCACCGGTACCCCGGACGGCAAGCGCCCTGGCCGCGTCGTCGTTGCGACCTCCAACTTCGCGGACCGCTCGCTAATCGACGACGAAGCGATCGCCTACCACGAAGGCATTCCCGGACATCACATGCAGCTATCCGTACAGCAGCAGCTTATCGGGTTGCCCAAGTTCCGCCTCCATGGTCTCGGCTTCAACGCGTACATCGAAGGCTGGGCCCTGTACGCAGAGCAACTCGGCAAAGAGGTCGGCTTCTACCAGGATCCCGTTTCGGACTACGGCCGCCTCTCCTCCGAGCTCTTCCGCGCCGTACGTCTGGTCGTCGACACCGGAATCCACTCCAAAGGATGGACCCGCGATCAAGTCGTAGACTTCTTCCGCAAGTCCGGCGCTGTCGACGAGCCTACCATCCAATCCGAGACCGACCGTTACATCGCGTGGCCCGCACAAGCGCTCAGTTACAAGCTCGGCCAGCTCAAGTTCCGCGAACTCCGCGAGCGCGCCCAGAAAGAATTGGGCCCTAAGTTTGACATCCGCACATTTCACAACGAGATGCTCGACGGCGGAACCCTCCCCCTCGATCTCCTCGACGCCCGCACGGACAAATGGATCGCACAACAGAAATCAAAGTGACGTTACGGAAATAGCTCCGGAGCGTAGAGCTGTGTTGTAAGGATTTCCAACTTGGCGGGTGACTCGGACACTAGTGGATTGTGGAAGAGTAGCCGACGATTCGCCCAGAGTCGACGGAATTTCTGCGCGCCATGAACGACAAAAGTCAGGGTACCGCACCTGCGAGTAAGGCCAGCAGCCGAATGCTATCGCAACTTCCTCGAAGCCGGTTTCCGAACCGCGACCATTTCCACCTGCGTGCGGAATTTGCCGAAAACCTCGATCCTCCCTTCGTGATCGAGTTCAAGGTCTCTGAAAAAGCCGTCGTCGCCAGAATCACCGGCTACGTCTTGATCACCTTACCCAGCAACTGCTCAAATGCCGGATACCCGTGCAGGGGCAGCAGGTCCGGGTTCATCTTCAGCCAGATGTAATTGGTGTACCCGTTCTGGATCGCTAGTTCCAGTTGGTCAACCGCTTCTTTCTTCTCGTCCAGCAGGCTGAGCACAAAGGCCGCCTCCAGGTGAAGCTGGGGCGCTTTCGCCATGGCCTTGCGCAGCATTTGCCGGGCGCGCTCGGTTTCCCCAAGGCGCGCGGAGGTTGCGGCCAGCGCCAGTTGGGTGCCCGGCTCGTGCAGCGTCTTTTTCCACTGCGTTTCCAGTTCGCGGCGATAGCGGGTGAAAGACTCGCGCGCTTTCTGGCGATCTCCCATCCGCTCATATACAACTCCCATGTCGTAAAACACCGAGGTTTCGCTCGGATCGGCCTTCTGGAGCTGCTGTAGCGTTTCGATTGCCTGCTGGTAGTGGCCTTGCAAACGGTGGGTGTGCGCCAACCGGTAGCGGGATAACGTTGCCTGCGGATTGGCCGCTACCGCTTTTTCGAATGCGGCTTGCGCCTGTGGAAGATCGTTCTTCGCAAAGTACGACCAGCCCAGACAGTCCTGCGCCCAGGCGTTTCCGGGATCAAGTTGCAGGATTTTCTGACACACCGGCAAAGCCGAGGCGACGTCGCCCATCTGGTACAGGTAGGTGGCCCCCACATTCGCATATGCGAGAACGAATCTCGGATCGATCCGGATCGCTTCTTTGTACTCCGTAAGCGCCTCCGGCACGCGCCCCATCTGCAGGTATGTCCGGCCCAGGCTCACGTGCGTGACGGAGTCGTCGGGGTACAACGCTAGCAGGGTCTTCAGGTATCCGATTGCGTGTTCCGGACTCTTTTCCACCGCCCGGGCGTGAAACGCCAGGATGCCATATTTCTCCCGGTCGGTAAGTCCGTCCACGTGCTTTACCGCCTCGCTCAGCAGGCGTTTGCCCTCTTCGCCATCAAAATGAGGCACGCCGTTCATGGCTTGTTCCACGTGCATCATGCCCAGGGAAGCGCGGGCCGCAGTGAAGTTGGGATCGATACGCAGTGCGTTTTCGAGATACACCTTCGCCTCGTCCCATTGGAGCGCCAAGGCCCTCTCTGTCGCGATCGAGTACTGCCGCAGGGCGTCCAGCGACTGCGTGGTCACCGAGCTGAGTCGCTTGCTTTGCGAGACGGTCTGCAAGCTCTCGCCCAGGTCCTTGCGAATCGCAGCGGAGAGCGTGTCTACCGCATCGAGCACTTTGTCTTTGCCGTGGGCCTTCACAAACTCGGTCTTTACGTCTTTGCCCGAAGCCACGTCCCGGATACTGGCCGCTACCCGGTAGTTTTCTCCGACGCCGCTGATGCTCGGCAGGACGATCACTTTCAGCCCTTCCCGCACGGCGATCTCTTGCGCCAGCGGCTCGTCGATTCGGTCCACTGCGGGCTTCTTCATTCGCTTCAACGAATCGGCTATGCGCAGCCGCGAGTAGATGTTGGCGTAGCTCGACTGTCCCAGGCTGGTCGTGAACGCCGTCGTCAGCGACTTGTCGAACACCGGGTCGCCCGTCTGGTTTTCAAAATCGCCGATCAACACGAAATCTCGTGCCGCAAAAGCCAGGGCCGGGGTTCGGCCGGACAACCAGACCATGCTCAGCAACGCCGCCAATATGAACGCGCCCGCAACCAGCAACGCGCGGTACCGCCGTCGCATGCGCCACTTCAGCCATCCTAGCCATTGGATCGCCGCTGCCGGGGCCACCGCGCTGCTTGGATCCGCCAGCGCATGCAGGTCGGCCAGCAACTCGCGCGCGCTCTGCTGCCGGCGCGCCGGATTCTTGTCGAGCGCCTTGCCGATCACCGCCTCCAGCGCGAGCGACACCTTGGGGTTTACCTTCCCGGCGGGCGTTGGTTCGCGGTGAAAGATGGCGTCGACCAACTCCCCGCTCTGAGCGCCCGGGAACAAGCGCTGCCCGGTCACCATCTCGTAGAGCACCGCTCCGGCGCTGTAGATGTCAGTCCGCGCATCGCAGGCCTGTCCCCGCAACTGTTCGGGCGCCATGTACGGCAGCGTGCCCGCCACGGCTTGACTCTCACCCAGTGACTGTGTCGATTCCGTCCAGCTTAACGGCCCCACCAGCTTCGCCAGCCCAAAGTCGAGAATCTTCAGGCGTCCGTCGCCGGTCAGTCGCAGGTTGCTGGGCTTCAGGTCACGATGAACGACCCCGTGGTCATGGGCCGCCGCCAAGCCTTCGGCGAGTTGCACGCCCAGACGGAGGACCTCCTTCTCTGGCAGCGGTCGACCAGCCACCTTCTCGCTGAGTGTGATTCCCGGGATATACTCCATCACCAGGAAGTCCACACCCTGCTGCGTGTCGAAGTCGTGGATGGTGGCAACATTGGGATGGTTGAGCTGCGAGAGAATCAGAGCTTCTTTGTGGAAATGTTTGCGGGCTGATTCGTCGATGAGCGTACCGGGCGGAAGGACTTTGATGGCAACATCACGGGAGAGGTGCTCGTCACGGGCGCGATAGACTTCTCCCATGCCGCCAGCGCCGATCTTCTCGACGATGCGGTAGTGGCCCAGCGTCTGGCCAACAGCCGTATCCCGGCCGACCACGTGGTTCGCCATGGGGAAAATACTCCTTCCCCTCGCCCTCTGAGGCAAATCGTAGGCCTAGTGTGCGCTCGCGTCAATGGGAGCAGCACTCATGGTGATATTTCTGCAATCTCGAGAGCTGCTTGCTATAGGCAAACAGCTATTGGTGACAACCCTTTTCAATCATCCAGCGGGATAGCTCCCAACTTACGAGTGTTGGAACTACTCACTCCCACTGCTTAAGAAGTCGGCTGTACGTAGAAATGGCCGGCGGTATAGCGGTGCCGCCGCCTGCCGCCGATTCATCCTGGATCACGGGCAAGCCGGAAGTGATTCCAGGAGATCCGATCGCGCCATCACTTCCGTGTAGCCGACCATCCGCCCAGAACCTTGGGTTTCGGTTCCAACCAGCAACATTTTCGGACCGCGACGCCATTTCGGAACGTTGATTTAGAAAGACAGTTTTAAAATCTCTGTGGTTTTCAGCGTACGCCTGTCACCGGCTGAAGTGCGTACCATCACATGGACATACCCACTCGGGGAGGATAATGAGATTAGTTTGCAGAACAGCAAGGAGACAACCATGCCGGAGAGCGCATTGAAGGAACCGATCAACCTCGAAAAAGAAGCTTCGAAAGCAGTTCCTGACCCGCCTGCGAAAAGGTCCTCCAAAGCGTTCAATTCATTTCAGATCGCACAGGCCCAGTTCGACAAAGTAGCCGAATACCTGGGGCTTGACTCGGCCACCAGAGATCTCCTGCGGTACCCTCTGCGCGAGTACCAGTTTGCCATCCCGGTGCGAATGGACGACGGGATCGTGAAGGTCTTTCGAGGTTTCCGCGTGCAGCACAACGACGCACGCGGACCGGGCAAGGGTGGCATCCGGTTCCACCCGCAGGAGACGATCGATACAGTACGCGCGCTATCAATGTGGATGACGTGGAAGTGCGCCGTCGTGGATATTCCGCTCGGCGGAGCGAAGGGTGGGGTGATCTGCGATCCGCATAATCTCAGCGCACGAGAGCAGGAGCAGATTTGCCGTGGCTGGGTGCGCCAAGTGGCAAGGGATGTCGGGCCGGTGACCGATGTACCGGCCCCGGATGTGATGACCGATGCGCAACACATGCTCTGGATGCTCGACGAGTTTGAGAAAATACACGGCGGCCGGTTCCCCGGTTTCATTACCGGCAAGCCCGTCGGCCTCGGTGGCTCGCTCGGCCGAACCGAAGCTACCGGCTATGGCGTCGTCTTCACATTGCGCGAGGCGCTCAAAGAGTTGGGCATCCGGCCCGAGAATACCCAGGCCAGCGTCCAGGGGTTCGGCAATGTCGCCCACTATGCAATCGAACTGTACCAGCGGTTGGGAGGGCGGGTCATCGCGGTCTCCTGCTGGGATCAGGCGGACCAGTGTTCCTACACCTACCGCAAGCGTGACGGAATCGATCTCAGCCAGCTATCGTCGATTACCGATCACTTCGGCGGGATCAACAAAGGTAAAGCCAAGGAACTTGGCTATGAAGTACTGCCGGGAGAGGCATGGCTTGAGCAGGAGGTCGACATCCTCATCCCGGCGGCGATGGAAAACCAGATCACCGGCGACAACGTCAGCCGCATCAGCACCCGCGTGCGAATCATCGCCGAAGGCGCTAACGGGCCCACGACACCGGAAGCCGACGCTCAGATTCGGGAACGCGGCATCTTGCTCATCCCCGACTTCCTGGCGAACGCCGGTGGCGTGACCTGCAGCTATTTCGAGCAGGTGCAGAGCAACATGAACTACTTCTGGGAGAAAGACGAGGTTCTCGGGAAGCTCGACCTGAAGATGACATCTGCATACTTCGCGGTCTCCGATCTGGCTCGTCGTGAGAAGCTGTACATGCGGGATGCTGCCTACGCCATCGCAATTGGACGCGTAGCTAAGGCGTGCCACGGACGCGGCTGGGTGTGACGGTCGTCGCCAGCTCCGAGCTCGATGCGCGCCACTCCGGCGATGCGTGTTGAAACGTGCGGCATCCGCTGGGAATGCGGGGGAGGTGTCGATGAGCGGCCTGAAGTCTCTTGTTGCGGAGTTGCCGGTCTTCGACCGCAAGTTCTGGGACGGTACCTTCCGGTGCACACAAATCGGCTCTGGGTCACTCGGTGGTAAGGCCAGCGGATTGGTGTTCATCAAAGATCTCCTTGCCAAGCAGATCGACCCTGATTTTTTTCCGGATGTTGATATCAACGTCCCAACCATGGCGGTCATCGCGACGGACTGTTTTGATCAATTCATCGCCCAGAACCGTCTGGCCGAGTTGCTCTTCGAAGAAATGCCAGACGACCGCATCGCCCACGCCTTTCAGAAGGGCGACCTCCCGGTTGAACTGCTCGGTGATCTCCGCGCGCTGATCGTTCAAGTCAAGACTCCTCTGGCGGTCCGCTCCTCTAGCTTGCTTGAGGACGCACTGGAGCGTCCGTTTGCCGGGGTCTACGCAACCAAAATGATCCCCAACAACCAGTTCGATCCGGACGTGCGATTCCGTCACTTGGTGGAGGCCATCAAGTTTGTGTACGCATCGACGTACTTCCGCGAGGCCCGAGACTACATCCGGACCACTGGGACGAAGCCAGGCGAAGAGAAGATGGCGGTGATTATCCAGGAAGTAGTCGGCCAGCGCAGAGGAGATCGCTTTTATCCCGACATTTCTGGCGTGGCGCGTTCCTACAACTTCTATGCGTTTGAACCCGCGCGCCCTGAAGAGGGCGTCGTTACGCTGGCACTGGGGTTGGGAAAGACGATTGTGGATGGCGGCATAGCCTGGACTTTCTCACCTCCATATCCGAAGAAACCACCCCCATTCGCTTCGGTGCAGGAGTTGCTGAAGGGCACCCAAACAGAGTTTTGGGCAGTCAACATGGGCAAGCCACCCGCTTACGATCCAGTCAGTGAGACCGAATACCTGGTGCACGCTAATTTGGCCGATGCCGAAGCCGACGAGGCCTTGTGTTTCCTCGCCTCAACCTACGATCCGGAACGCGACCGAGTCGTCCCGGGAATTGGATCTCGGGGACCGCGGATCCTGAATTTCGCTCCGATGCTGGTGCAGGAGGAGTTCCCCCTGAACGACCTGGTGAAAGCTCTGCTCAACGCATCGGAGAAGACCGCCAATGCTAAGGTCGAGATCGAGTTCGCCATCACGTTGCAGGGGCGGCGCGGTGAACGGCCTCGGGCGCGCCTGGGATTCCTGCAGGTTCGCTCTATGGTGGTTTCCGATCAGGTGGTAGACGTAACGGTCGAGGACCTTTCCGATCCGCGTGCCATTGTTGCGTCGGACATGGTGATGGGCAACGGTAGCGCTGATGACATACAAGATATTGTCTTCGTGCGGCCCGACAAATTTTCCCCATTGCACACCCCTGTCATCGCTCAGCAGTTGGAGTCGATAAACCGGGAACTGCGGGATCAGAAGCGGCCCTTCCTGCTGATTGGATTCGGCCGCTGGGGCAGTTCCCATCCATCGCTCGGCATCCCCGTAGACTGGAGTCAGATCTCCGGGGCGCGGGCGATCGTCGAGGCCACGCTGCCAGAGATGAATGTGGAGTTGAGCCAGGGCTCGCACTTCTTTCACAACCTGTCGAGCTTTCGAGCAAGCTACTTCATGGTGCAACACGGACGCCCCTTTGGAATCAATTGGGATTGGCTGAACCTGCAGTCCGTTGTGCACGAGACCGAACTCATTCGTCATGTGCGGCCGACAGAGAGGCTCTCGGTACGCGTCGATGGGCGGACCGCGAGAGGAGTAATCCTGTCGCAGACCCAAGACAATACGAGCCAAGCAAGAAAGTGAAACCGGACGATACCCAATTCGGGACGATGCTCCACGCTCTGCAAGAGCGAGCCAAGGAATTGAACTGCCTGTATCAGGTGGGCGAGCTCCTGAGCCAGTCAACCCGACCTCTTGAGGAGATTTTCCGCGGCATCATCGAAGTCCTGCCGCCAGGCTGGCAATATCCGCACGACTGTCAGGCGCGGATCACCTTTGAGAACCTGACAATCCAGCCGCCGAATTTTCAAGCGACGCCTTGGGTTCAGAAGGCCAACATCGTCGCGCAGGGTGAGACGGTTGGAACGGTCGAAGTTTCCTACCGGCGAGAGATGCCGAGATCGGACGAAGGGCCGTTTCTCAAAGAAGAGCGCAAGCTGATTGAGACGATTGCCGAGCGAATCGCAAGCGCAGTCACCCAACGGCGATTGAGAACCGCATTCGAGGGCTGGGCAGCGGCGGATGCAGCCACGACCGCTCAAGGGGAGTGGCGCATTGTGCTCGAGTTTCTGCGCGACACGGATCCCGCCCTACTGAAACGGATTTCCCGCAAATTGATCAATCACTTGAGCTGGAGCGGAGTCCATGAGGCCAAGGAACTCCTGCGGCGGGGTGGGGAGATCTTGCCTGCCGAGCCGGGACTTTCCACCGATGAGAACCGGCCTCTTCCGCAGGACGCTCCCGGCCACTCCGACGACTTGACGACCCAGACACTCCGCATCGCCGGGGAGCATTTGAGCGAGACCGAGATCCTCAATTGTGTGACTCGATGGATCAAAGAGGACAAGGCCAGCTTTCTGGTGCGAGCGCTGGAAAACCAGGACACCTCGCTGGGAGAGATTATGGAGTGTGTCGAGCGTTATCGGCACATCGGTGTCGAGGAGGGCGAACTTTCGCTCTATACTCAGAAGGGTCTCCGGGTATCGCTGATCCGCCGCTTCTTTTCCGAAAACCTCGACTTCATCAATGTCGCCAAGAATTTCATCGAAGTTAAGGATTTCTATGATCTGGATCTGTTAGGTAAGGTCATCTTCCCGCCTGGCTGCCACGGCAAGCTGGGCGGTAAGAGTGCGGGCTTGTTCCTGGCCAAGAAGATCATAGACAAGACCCCTGAAACGAGCGCACTTCTGCACGAAGTCAAGGTGCCCAGGACTTGGTACCTCACCTCCGACTGGATTCAGAATTTCGTGCACCACAACGATCTGGAGGACGTTCTCAACCGGAAATACATGGAGATCGACGAGGTTCGGCAGGAATACCCGCATCTGGTGGCTTTGTTCAAGAGTTCCTCTTTCCCGTCGGATTTGGCCAAGGGACTCGCCCTCGCGCTCGATGATCTCGGCGATGTTCCGCTTATCGTCCGCAGTTCCAGTTTGCTTGAGGACCGTCCCGGATCTGCTTTCTCCGGCAAGTACAAGAGCCTGTTTTTGGGCAACTGCGGGACCAAGGAAGAGCGTCTGGCGGCATTGATGGACGCTATTGCCGAGGTGTACGCCTCGATCTTTGGCCCGGATCCCACCGAGTACCGTGCCGAGCGCGGTCTCCTGGATGTCCACGAAGAGATGGGCATCATGATCCAGGAAGTAGTCGGTCAGCCCGTCGGCAAGTACTTCCTGCCTGCGTGCTCTGGGGTTGCGCTCAGTCACAATGAATTCCGCTGGTCCGCTCGCATCAAGCGCGAGGATGGCCTTATACGACTCGTACCTGGGCTGGGAACACGTGCTGTGGACCGCGTCGCCGATGACTATCCCGTGCTGATCGCTCCGGGCCAGCCGAGTTTGCGTGTCAACGTGACCGCTGACGAAGTGCTCAGGTATTCACCCAAGCGCGTTGATCTCATCAATTTGGAGACCAATGCCTTCGAAACTGTTGACGCCGCCGATCTCCTGCGCCATGCCGGTGCCAAGTATCCACAGATTCGCAATCTGGTTTCGCTCGTGAGTCACGACCGGATTGAGCCATTAATCGGACCTCTGCCTGATTTTAGTGCTCAGGATGCAGTCTTCACCTTTGAAGGGCTAACCCGAACGACTCCATTTGTGGGCCGCATCCGCGAATTGCTGAACCTGCTGCAATCCAAGCTCGGGACACCGGTAGACATCGAGTTCGCCTACGACGGGAAGGATTTCTATTTGCTACAGTGCCGGCCCCAGAGCTTCGGGGCTGACGCGGTTCCGGTCGCGATCCCGCAGAACCTGCCGTCGGACAAAGTCATCTTTTCGGCTGCCCATTTTGTTTCGAACGGCAAGGTACCGGAGATCACGCACATCGTGTATGTCGACCTTGAGGGCTACAGCCAGCTTTCTGATCAAACTGCAATGCGCGATGTCGGCCGTGCGGTCGGCAGACTGAATAAGCTGTTGCCGAAACGCCAGTTCATCCTCGTCGGGCCCGGACGCTGGGGTAGTCGGGGAGACATCAAACTGGGGGTTCCGGTGACCTACTCCGATATCAACAACACGGCAATGTTAATCGAAGTAGCACGCCAGAGAGGAAATTACCTGCCAGAACTTTCATTCGGGACCCACTTCTTCCAGGACCTCGTAGAGGCTTCGATCCGCTACCTGCCGCTGTACCCCGACGATCCAACGACGGCGTTCAACGAACTGTTCTTTCGACGGTCACGCAATGTACTTCAGGAGGTGCTCCCCGAATTCGCGCATCTTGCGGAGACGCTCCGGGTAATCGACGTACCGCTGGAAACAAGTGGACTCATTCTGCGAGTGCTCATGAACGCCGACTTGGATCAGGCGATTGGGTTCCTGTCACCGCCACAGCAAAAGGCCGGATCAATCGAATCCGAGGCTGAGTTCATTGATCGGGGAACGGATGAACACTGGCGTTGGCGTTTTCGCATGGCACAGAGGATCGCGGCAGATCTCGATCCGCGAAAATTTGGGGTGAAAGCCTTCTACCTTATCGGTAGCACCAAGAACGCCACGGCGGGGCCCGCCAGCGACATCGACATCCTGCTGCATTTCCAGGGAAACGAACAACAGATGAAAGAACTGATGCTCTGGCTCGAAGGCTGGAGTCGCTGTCTCGCAGAAATCAACTTCCTGCGGAGCGGGTATCGCACGGACGGTCTTCTTGATGTGCACCTGGTTACTGACAGGGACATCGCAGAACGTTCGAGCTTCGCCGTCAAAATCGACGCCGTCACGGATCCCGCGCGTAAATTGCCGATGAAGGATGCCCAGGCCCTGAACTAGAGCAGATCCCGTGTAGCGGCCTCGGGTGATTCCAGATCAAAGCGCACCAGCGCCAGCTCAGGCCCATCGTGAGCGCCGTTTATGCAGACGGTGCGTCCGATCTGGATTTTCCACTCGCCGGTCAATCGCGCAGCTTCGTGCACATGACCGTGCAAGGTGAGCAGAGGCTGCCGCTCCTCAATAAACCTTTGGACCGCAATGCTACCCACATGCACATCCAGCGGAACGTGCTCATAAGTCCTCCCATCCAGCGCCGCGCGGTCTAACGGCGTGTCGCACGGTGGCGTATGGAAGAGAAATACCGCGCGATCAAGAGGATCTTCGCCCACAAGTGAAGCCAGGTCTTTCTGGATCGTGGCCCATTTGATCTCGCTCTCTTCCGCCGACACGCTCCTATAGCCCTCCTCAGGAGAGATACAGCCCGGCGGGACGTACCGGGAAACGTCGTAACGCTCCCAGTCCTTCAGTAAGAACGGGGTCGGCGGAACATAGGCGAGGCCATAAATGGGAAACGCTCCGAAGAGGAGTTTCTGCCGGTGGATGTAGTGCCAGATGCCATCGGCTGATGCCGCGATGAAAGCTTCCTCTTCACGGCGCGGGTCGTCGTTGCCGAGGATCAGGAAGATGTCAGGATAGTCCAAGCCTAAGGCGTCGCGGGTTCTCGTGAAACTCGGGACTAGATAATCATGAACAAAATCAGCTTGTCCGGATTGGATTGCTGAGAACGCTGAACGAGGAAGCAAATCTCCACCAACGAACACCGCAGCGGGGCGATCCCTGATGATCGACGCGAGTAGTTTGTCGTACCGATCGGTATGTCCGTGCAGATCCGTGGCGAAGAAGCAGGTCGGCAAGCATTCGTCCTTCACATCTTAGGAGTTTCGGTTCGACACCGTGCGGATGTCAGGTATCAGTAAGGGGTATTTTCTACGTCACGTACGTCTCACCAAGTCTGAATTCTACACCGATGTTGTTGGGCGTTTTCAAAATGGTGTTTTCTGCGCCGTCGGAACCATACCGAATCAAGAACAGCCCCTCACCATAGCGGATTATCGCCGGATGACGGCCCACTCTGAAGTAATCCGCTTTGACACAAAACGAGCTTAACCTAGGTGAGAAGCCGGTCATGCCGCTAGAAGTGCGGCCGGTCGATGATCGGTGCTTGTGTTGCTGGCCTCACGTGAACGATCTGAGTGCATTCTCGCTCATTATTGAGGACGTAGGCTTCATGAGGTGTCTTTCCCGCTTCGGTCAAGGTCTAATCCTCTAACTCTCTCCACATGCCACCGATATCAGACAAAGTTGAGTAATCAGCCTGTGAAGGCGAACCAGAGCCGGTCTCGGTCTCGGATTGCCTTAACCATAAGGAGTGGAAAACCTCCAGAAAGGAAAAAGAGCCATGTTCGGTCACATGAAAGCGGAACCAATTCTCAGGGTGAAGCCCGCCTGTCCGGTGAAGCAGGCGGTGGGAAGTCTCATCAAAGCAACCGATGAGACCCAAGCTGTTCGATGAATAGAGTTTCCAGCAGCAGTTCTGGTGTTTGTCATCGTTACGGGGGACCCGCAGTCCGGGGCGTTTTACGTCTTGTATCGGAAGAGGGGGGCCTGGCTCTGGGTCGACTTCGAGGAGGAGCAGTACGGCGGCTACAGCATAGGAGACTTTGAGGTACTGATGCGCGAGTACGACTTCCTCAGCCTGGTCGAACGCCCCGGTTTGCTGAGGGGCGGCTTCGGGTGGCTTCTGCAACCCGGGAAGCCGGCGGAGATGGTTGGCGAGAGCAAGTGCAAGATTCGGGGCACTTGTTGAGGCCGTTTGACAGAAATGGAGTCCTAGCATATCTACCATACAGCACGCGGGCCGCTGGAGCTGCCGGAGAGGAGGAAAAGACCGTGGAGCGACGAGTGAAGGGTAAGCGTGGACCGACCACCGTCTTGACGGGTAGGTGAGTAATGAGGTCGTGTCCACTTCTTTTGTGAATGGACACGATCGGCTGGAGTGGAGGTGTGTGC
>PKUV01000052.1 GCA_003131315.1 Acidobacteriaceae bacterium | reverse complement strand
TACGAATTAACGGGCATCCTCCACGAAGCTGAATCTGTCAGCTTTCACGTCCCGCTACAAAACCCTTAGTTGTTGAAATATCCCCATTACACTAACAATCTCAGTTGGCGAAAGCTGGGCCCCTTCGCGTCGTAAATTGGTCTTTCAGGCACCGCCTCGTTCTTCTTCATCACAATCAACCGGTGCGCACCATCACAGACCTCGAACCCCGCCCAATGCGACAATGTCCCTCAGATCGGGGCATCCAGAAGTGCGCCCGTCGTCACGACGGACCTCGAAGCGGCCCGAGAAACCATTGTCAAACGCTCTTTGAAAACGGAAAGTTGAGGCGTTTAGTGGCCCAGCCCGCCGCAAAATCCTAACAATCATAGGATTTAGAGCTAAGTCCTTATTCCGGAATACTTTGGAAATAAGTCCTTTAAGCTCTAGACTTTGCCTGGAATACTCCCCGTAACCCTATGATTCCAAAGACTAGGGGGGAGGGGGGTAGTAGTAAACACGCGTTAATACCTTAGTAGTTAACAGGTAAGAAATTCAAGGAATCTGACGGCGGAGCACCAGCCATCAATCTTCGCGCAGACTGTTAGAATTTCCCTCTAATGATCTTTCGCAGCGATAACCGCGCTCCCGAGCAGATTCGTCCCGTCAACATCATTCCCGACTTCATCTCGACCGCGGAGGGATCGGCGCTGATTGAGATGGGCAACACGCGCGTCATCTGCACGGCATCGGTCGAGGAATCGGTGCCCGCGTTCATGCGCAATTCGGGCAGGGGATGGATTTCCGGCGAGTACGGGATGCTGCCGCGCTCGACGCTGACGCGTACCGCGCGCGAATCGGCCAAGGGAAAGCAAAGCGGGCGAACCCAGGAAATTCAGCGCCTCATCGGACGCTCGCTGCGCGCGGTGGCCGATCTGAAGCGCCTGGGCGAGCGGACCATCTGGATTGATTGCGACGTGATCCAGGCGGACGGAGGCACGCGGACGGCTTCGATCACCGGAGCATTCGTCGCGCTGGGCTTGGCTTTGCAGCGGTTGATCGATGCGGGAACATTGACCGCGGCGCCGATCAAGGATTTTGTGGCGGCGATCAGCGTGGGCATCGTGGACGGCGAGGTGCTTCTCGATCTTAACTACGAAGAAGATTCGCGCGCCGACGTGGACATGAACTTCGTCATGACCGCAGGCAACAAAATTGTTGAACTGCAGGCCACCGCCGAGCACCAGGTGTTCGACGACGCTCAACTCGCGAAGATGATCTCGCTCGCCCGGCAGGGCATCCAGTCGCTGATCGCCAAGCAGCAGGCGTTGCTGGGAACTCTCGCTCTGCGGCAGTGACTTCGGTGACAACACTGGTCGCACTCTTACTTGGTACCCTTGAAGTGCAGGGGAGGGGGTCTGATTGATCCGGATTTGCGGCGTCGTCCTGTTGTGTCTGTTGGCAGTGCCCGTCGGCGCTGCTCCTCCCTCCGCCATCAGCGAACCTCCACCGTGGGCTTATCCGGTCCCTCCAGCTGACCTCAAACCCACACCTGACGACGGCACGATTCGGAAGGTCCCGGACAGCAACGCTGGGTACACGCTGACGCAACTGCGCGACCGATTTCTAGCCCCAGACTGGCACCCGGGGGATCACCGCGCAATGCCGGATATCGTTGCCCATGGCCGTAAGCCCGATGTTCTTGCGTGCGGCTATTGTCATCGGGCGGATGGGCCCGGAGGCCCAGAGAATGCCAGCCTCGCTGGTTTGCCGTATTCCTACATCGTGCAGCAGATGTCCTACTACAAGAGTGGAAGGCGGTCGACTGCGCTTCCCCATCGCCTCCCCCAAGCCTTGATGATGGCGCTGGCAAAGGCGGCCACTGAAGAGGAAATCAGGGAAGCAGCCGAGTACTTTTCTTCGCTCAAACCCAGACAGAACATTCGAGTGGTCGAGACCGGCCGGGTGCCGAAGACGTATGTCGCCAACTGGTTCCTGGCGGCGCGGGAAGGCAAGGAAAGTGAACCGCTCGGAGAACGGATCGTCGAGACTCCCGAGAATCTGGAACGGTTTGAAAGTCGCGACGCGCGCGCCACGTTCGTCGCCTATGTCCCGACCGGCAGTATTAGCGAAGGCGCCGCCATCGCAAATGGGAAAAGAACCGAGAAAGCGTCGTCGTGTACCACCTGTCACGGCAAGGCCCTCAGAGGTCAAAACGCGGTGCCGTCGATCGCTGGTCGTTCACCGAGTTACGTGGTAAGGCAGTTGTACGACATCCAGACTGGGGCCAGGGCCGGAAGGGGTGCGGTGCTCATGAAGGGACAGATTGCAAGGCTAAGCTTGGACGACATGATTTCCGTTGCCGCATATCTTGCGTCATTGAAACCTTGACGCCCGTGGTTGACGCAATCCTAGAATGATGACTCTTATCTCCGCAGCGGTGCCGAGTGTGAACTTCAAGAACCGCAGCCTCGTTGCCACCGCTTGTCTTGTGCTCGTCGCGCTGTCCGCCCGTGGGCAAGCCGCACCCTCATCGGTGACGGGTGTCGTTGAAGATCGCACCGGCGCCGTCATCGTCGGCGCGCGCGTGGAATTCACCAGCGGTCACTACCACATTGCAGCGCAGACGAATTCTGTCGGACAATTCCAACTCGAAATCGCCGCCACTTCCGGTACGATTTCCGCCAGAGCCATTGGATTCCTTCCCCTCCAGCGCCCCTGGAATCATGAATCGCAGCTCCAGTTCGTCCTGCACCCTCAATTTGAATCGGACTACGCCAGCCAGCACGTTCTGGTCACGGCCACCCGGATTAACACCGCACTGGAAGATTCTCCCGCCGACAGCGTAACCCTGTCCCGCGACGATCTGGCCACGACCCCGGCCGTCGGGCTCGATGACGTGCTGCGCAAGGTTCCGGGTTTCACGCTGTTTCGCCGCTCCAGCAGCCGCACGGGAAATCCTGGCACGCAGGGAGTCTCCATGCGCGGAGTCGGCGCCAGCGGCGCCAGCCGCGCTCTCGTCCTCGTCGATGACATTCCGCTCAACGATCCCTTCGGCGGATGGGTTTATTGGGACCGCGTCGCCCGTGAGTCCATCAGCGACGTCGAGGTGGTGCGAGGCGGCGCCGATGCCAGCCTCTACGGTTCGACTGCAATGGGCGGTGTGATTCAGTTCCGCACTCGCGAGCCCGAACAGACCGCGATCTCCGCCGAAGGCTCCTGGGGAAGTGAAAACACGCCCGAGTTATCGCTCTGGGCCGGCACTCGCCTGGGGCCGTGGTACGGCTCCGCTTCCACCGATCTCTTCCGCACGAATGGCTATATCCCGGTGCCCGAGTCGCAGCGCGGCGCAGCAGATTCGCCCGCCGACTCCAGCCACGAACTGACCACGGTCGAACTCGGGCGCCGTTTTGGTGACTTCAGCCGTTTCTTTGCTCGCGGTTCGTACTTCAATGAAGACCGGCACAACGGCACGGTCATCCAGTTGAACACCACGCAATTGGGTGATTTCGCAACCGGCTTGAACTACGAAACGAAAAGCGTAGGAGCGATTTCAGCGCGCCTCTTCGGACTCTTCGAGTCGTACTACCAGACTTTTTCAACGGTTGCACCGGGCCGCAATACCGAAACGCTGACCGACGAGCAGTATGTTCCGTCGCAGGCACTCGGTGGCAGCGCCCAATGGTCACGCCCCGTCGGCCGGATGCAGACGCTCGTCGCAGGTTTTGAGATGCGGGAAGTGCATGGCTCCAGCAATGACATCGTCGCCGTCGCTACGAACCTCTGCTCGGACTTGGGACCGAGCGTGTGCCTGAGCGGCGGAAGAGAACGTACCACGCGGCTTTTCGGAGAAGACATTCTCCAACTCACTCCCCGCCTGATTGCGAATCTATCGCTCGGCTACGATCACTGGAGCGATTTCAATGCCCGGCTCATTCAGATCGTCTCGGGCGTACCCACAGTGTCCCCGTACGCCGATCGCAGTGCCGACGCTCTCAACCCGCGCGCGTCGCTGCTCTACCACGTCGGACACGGAACTTCGCTAACCGCTTCGGGTTATCGCGCCTTCCGCGCACCGACCCTGAACGAACTCTATCGCCCTTTTCAACAAGGCAACGCCGTGACCCAGGGCAACCCCGCTCTCCATGCGGAACGATTGACGGGAGTGGAAGGCGGCGTCCGGCAAAGCTTGCTTTCCGACCGCCTCAACCTGCGAGCCACCTACTTCTGGAACGACATCACCGATGCCATCGTGAACGTCACGCTCAGCAAAACGCCCCCGCCGATCAAGCGCCAGAAGGAAAACGTTGCCCGCACGCTCTCGACCGGCATGAATCTCGACGGCGAATTCCGCATCAGCAACACGCTTCAGATCGCCGGAGGCTACCAGTTCGCCCACGCCGTGGTATCCAGCTACACTCCAAACTCGCTGAACCCGTCGCTCGTGGGAAATTGGATACCCGAGGTGCCGCACCAGCAGTTCACGCTGCAGGCGCGCTACCTCAATCCCAAGATCGTCACCGCCACCGTGCAAGGGACCTTCGTCGGCCGGCAATTCGATGACGACCTCAACAGCCTATTGCTGAAACGGTTCTTCACCGTCGACCTGTACCTCGGCCGCTCGCTCGGTCATGGCGTGGAAGCCTTTGCCGCCGCCGAAAACATGTTCAATCAGCGCTACTACACAGCTCTAACCCCCGTGCCGAACCTTCCACCGGTCCCGAGCCTTGGCCCTCCCATCCTCGCCCGCATCGGCCTGCGCTATCAGTTTCCGAAGCGCTAATTCCACCCCCTCTTGCCGACAGGACACGTCCCTTTGCAAGAAACTGCTCATGTTCATGGCAGGGGCTGTGGTTTAGAATGACTTGTCGTATTGCAATGATAGGAGGATTTATGAAGCTTACCCCCGGCAAACTCGCCGGAATGAAGGCGGTATCGAATGAACACGGCGTAATCGCTGCTGCCGCCATGGATCAGCGCGGCTCGCTGCAGAAGTCGCTTGCCAAGGAGAAGGGCTCGGCCGTCTCCGACGAAATGATGGAAGAATTCAAGATACTGGTGAGCGAAGTCCTGACGCCACATGCCAGCGCCATCCTGCTCGATCCCGAGTGGGGACTGCCGGCTTCGAAGCGGCGCGCCAAGAACGCCGGCCTGCTGCTGGCCTATGAAAAGACCGGTTACGACAAGACCGGACCGGGACGGCTGGGCGATCTGCTGAATCATTGGTCGGTGCGCCGCTTGAAAGAGGCGGGCGCGGATTGCCTCAAGATTCTGCTCTACTACACGCCGTTTGATCCGAAAGACGTGAACGACCAGAAGCACGCCTGGGTCGAGCGGCTGGGCGATGAGTGCCGCGCCAATGACATCCCGTTCTTCCTGGAGTTCGTCACTTACGAAGAAGGCGTGGACGAGAAAGGCTTCGACTTCGCGAAGAAGAAGCCGAAGGCGGTCCTCGAAAGCATGCGCGAGTTCACCAAAGACCGCTACGGCGTTGACGTAATGAAGGTCGAAGTCCCGATCAACATGAAGTTCGTGGAAGGGACCAAGTCCTACAAGGGTGAAAAGGCATACTCGAAACAGGAAGCGATGAAGCTGTTCCGTGAGGCAGCCGCGGTCGCCACCAAGCCGTTCATCTATCTGTCGGCGGGCGTGAGCAATTCCGAGTTCACCGAGTCGCTGGAACTCGCGGCCGAGTCGGGTGTGAAATTCAACGGCGTGCTCTGCGGACGCGCCACTTGGAAGGAAGGCATCCCCATTTACGCGAAACACGGCGCCGATGCTTTCCGGAAGTGGCTGCAAAATGAAGGCGTAAAGAACATCAATAACGTCAACGATCGCCTGAAAGCCGCAACGAGTTGGCACTCGATCTACGGGGTCGAACCAGCTCTGGCCCACGTGTAAGTAAAAATGTTCCCAAGCGCAAAGGCGGGTCTCCGGACCTGCCTTTGTTTGTTACTAAGGAAGGTCCGATTAAGTGTGCGCTGGCGAGTTGGGGTGCTTTGCGAAAGTGGGCCTCAGCGGCTAAAGCCGCTTGTTTGGCGGGCCCTAACGGCACGGCTGAAGCCGTGCCCTACCCAAAGCTATCCCGAAACGAACTTAATCAGAGATTCCTTAGACGCTAATTGCTAAGTGCTGAATGCTGAGTGCTGAATGCTGACTGCTCTGATCACCGGCGCCTCGTTCGGCATCGGAATGGAATTCGCCCGCATCTTCGCGCGCGAAGGCTACAACCTGGTCCTCGTCGCCCGCAGCGCGGACAAGCTCCGGCAACTCGCATCCGAACTCGAGAAGGGCCACGGCACGCGTTCGCTGATTCTGGCGACCGACCTGACCGAACCGGGAGCTTCCGCGTATGTACTGGATCAGACCACGCGTGCGGACATTCAGGTGGATGTGCTGGTCAACAACGCGGGATTCGGACAGTACGGTTTGTTTGCCGAGAACGATCTGGAAGAATGTCTGCGCCAAATCCAGCTCAACGTGACGACTCTCACCCACCTCACGCGCCTGTATCTGCCGGCGATGATCGAGCGCAAGAGCGGACGCATCCTGAATGTGGCGTCCACCGCGGCGTTTCAGCCGGGGCCACTGATGGCCGTGTATTATGCTACCAAGGCCTACATACTGCACTTCTCCGAAGCCATTGCCAATGAACTCCAAGGGTCGGGCGTAACCGTAACCTGCCTGTGCCCGGGCGCGACCTCCACAGAGTTCCACAAGCGCGCGAATGCAACCGGCATGCGCCTGCTGAAGATGGGATCGATGGATGCGCGCACCGTTGCCGAAGACGGTTATCGCGCATTGCTGACTGGAAAACCCGTGGTAATTTCGGGATTCAAGAATTGGCTGGTGGCACAGTCGGTGCGCTTCTCCCCACGCCGCCTCGTGACCGCGATTGCCCGGAAAACACAGGAGCAGTAGTAGGTGATGGAGCGACGGGCGTCCCCGCCCGTCTGGACGAACTCCAGCAGAAGGGATGCTGCACGCCGCGAGAGACGCGGCAAGCCGCGTCTCTACCGGGAGCTTGTTTATGTTCCCTTGCGGCCGGATACTGCGGCTTGCACGCGACTGTGATGGCGTCCGTAGCCGAAGTAAATCACCATACCGATCGCGAGCCAGATAATCAGCCGCAGCCAGGTGTCGAGCGGCAGACTCACCATCATGAGCCCAGCCACTAGAATCCCCATAATTGGCACGAAGGGAACCCACGGCGTCTTAAACGGACGAGCCAGTTCCGGCCGGCGCACGCGCAGAATCCACACGCCCGCGCACACGATCACAAACGCCAGCAGCGTGCCGATGCTAACCAGTTCGCCCAGAATGCCGATCGGAATCAGCGACGCGAAAATTGCCACGAAAATTCCCACGGTGATGCTCGAGATCCACGGAGTCCGGAAGCGGGGATGCACCGCCCCCGCCCACTTGGGCAGCAGGCCATCGCGCGACATGGAGTAGAACACGCGAGACTGCCCCAGCAGCATCACCAACATCACGCTGCCCAGGCCGGCAATCGCCCCCAACTTCACGAGGATGCTGCCCCAGCGCACGCCGGTGTGATCAATGCCAACCGCAACTGGATCGGGGACGTTCAAAGTGGTGTACGAAACAACTCCTGTGAGAAGTCCAGCAACGAGAATATAGAGGATCGTGCAAATCACCAGCGAACCGAGAATGCCGATCGGCATATCCCGCTGTGGCCTTTTCGCTTCCTGGGCTGCGGTGGAGACGGCGTCAAAGCCGATATAGGCAAAGAAAATGACTCCGGCCCCTCGCACGATTCCGGACCAACCGTAATGTCCGAATTCCCCGGTATTCGGTGGAATGAACGGGTGCCAGTTCCGGGCGGCGATTTCCGGGTGCTTCAGAAGAAAGCCACCCGCAATCGCAATAAACGTCAGCACGATTGCAACCTTGACGATGACGATTGCCGAGTTGAAGTTCGCCGATTCTTGAATGCCGATGACGAGGATCGCGGTCACGCCAACAATCCCCAGAAAGGCGATCAGGTTGAACGAACCATGAACATGCGTAAGCGTGGCCGGATCGACTCCGTGGGCTTTTAGAGTTGGCAGGACGGTGGCCAGCCGCTCCCATCGGTTGTTGTACATCACCATGTCCGTGCCTGGAGTTGCAGTCAACGACGGCGGCAAATGAATGCCATAGTCCTGGAGGAAGCTGTTTACATAGCCGCTCCAGCCTGAGGCGACCGCGGCCGCGCCAAAGGCGTATTCGAGGATCAGATCCCATCCGATGATCCAGGCAAAAATCTCGCCCAGGGTCGCATAGCCGTACGTGTAGGCGGAACCGGCGATCGGAATCAGTGCGGCGAACTCCGAGTAGCAGAGACCCGCAAACGCACAGGCGATACCAGCAAGAACAAAGGAAAGCACGATGGCGGGTCCGGCGTACTGCGCGGCCGCCGCTCCGGTCAGGACAAAAATGCCCGCCCCGATGATTGCGCCGATGCCAAGCGTAATCAGATTCGTTGCGCCCAGCACCCGCTTCAGCGAATGTTCCCCACCTTCGGCGGACTCATCCAGGATCATTTCGAGTGGCTTGGTAGCCAGCAGATTGGCCATTTTCGTGAATCTCTCCTTAAAAAGCTAAGCTCTCGCACTTCGCGGCCGCCAAAGAAAGTACACCGGGATGCCGAGCAGCACGATGAACAGTCCCGGCCACGTGTATTGCGGCTTGTAGCGTAACAGCACAATGTCAATAAACAAAGCCATCACGATATAGATTGCGGGCAAAATGGGGTATCCGACGGCTTTGTACGGACGCTCCGCCTCGGGATGGGTGCGGCGCAAAACGAAAAGTCCGAAGATCGTGAGCACGTAAAACACCAGCACCGCAAAAATAATGTAGTCCAGGAGTTGGCCGTAACTGCCGGAGACGCAGAGGACGCACGTCCAGACCATCTGGACCATCAGCGAAACCGCGGGCGTCTTGTAGCCGGGATGCAGCCGGGCAACGCTGCGAAAGAACAGACCATCCTTCGCCATGGCGTAGTAGACGCGGGCCCCGGAGAGAATCAAGCCATTGCAGCAGCCAAAGCCGGAGATCATGATGGCGACGGCCATCAGCGCTCCGCCGGCGGAACCGAACATCTGGGTCATGACCGCGGTGGCGACGCGGTCTTCACTGGCATATTGAATGCCGCGCCCCACGAGCGTCGCGCCGGTGGGACTGCCCGACAAAGGCAGCGCGCTCAGATAAATAAAGTTGCACGCGATATAGAGTGCGATCACCACGCCGCTACCAATCGCCAGCGACAACGGGAGATTCCGGCTGGGATTTTTCACCTCGCCGGCCGTAAACGTAACGTTGTTCCAGGCATCCGCGGAAAACAGCGAACCGACCTGCGCAATCGCGAGCACCGTCAGGGTTGAAACCAGAACGCCGCCACCCACGTCGTGAAGCGTGCCGAGGCTGGCGTTGCGCCAGAAGTTCGAGCCGAAGTTCGCGGCGATTGCCTGCGCGTTCCGGCCAAGCAGCACTCCGAAGATGACCAGTCCGAGCAGCGCCGCAACTTTCGCGGTGGTAAAGATGTTCTGAATGAAAGCGCCCGTCTTCACGCCAAAGATATTGATGATCGAGAGCACGACCACGACTAGGATGGCAACGAAGTTCTGCGTGTTCAGTCCGACATCCATGCCGCCAAGCATCATCGGGCCGATCGCAAACTTCGGTACTTTCCACAGGTGGACGATCCAATGACTGGAGGAGATCGCCGGCCAGAAGATCCCGAGGAACTTGCCGAAGGCGACGCCCACGGCAGCGATCGTGCCCGTCTGAATCACGAGAAACAGAGTCCAGCCGTAGAGAAAGCCCCACAGAGGCCCAAGCGATTCGCGCAGATAAACGTACTGCCCGCCAGCCCGCGGCATCATGGCCGCCAGTTCGCCGTAGGTGAGCGCACCGACAATGGTCAGAAAGCCGGTAATGAGCCAGGCGCCAATGAGCAGAGCCGGCGAGGTGACCTCGCGAGAAATCTCCGCGGAGACAATGAAGATGCCCGAGCCGATCATGGAGCCCATCACCAGCATGGTCGCGCTGGTCAGGCCGAGACCTTTGACTAGCTCTTTGTCCTGATGGGTGTGCCGCTCCCAATCGCTGACGCTCGACGCGGGAACTGGGGGTGGAACGTTCGTGCTCACGAACCTCCTAAAAGGCTGCTGAAAAACTAAGGCTTCGTATCAGGGCATCGCNNTCAGGGTATCGCTTTAGCGATACCATAATTTCTTCGAAATCGGACGCCCCTTTAGGGGCTGGGCATTGTCGTTACAAGAGCTTTCAACTTTACCCCAGAACCCTCAAAAATTCCTCTGCTGATTTGCGGGGATCCCGTAGCAAGTCGGATATCACCGCCACGGCATCGGCGCCGGCTTCGATGACGGAGCGGGCGTTGGCGCGGGTAATCCCGCCGATCGCCACCAGAGGCTTGCGCGTCAGTTCCCTTGCCCGGCGAATGCCTTCGACGCCTACGATGGGATCAGGATTGGCCTTAGTGCTAGTCGCAAACACGGGACCGAGGGCAAGGTAGTCGGCAGAAGTTTGATCCGCTTCCGCCAGTTGCTGGGGATTATGCGTCGATACTCCGAGCCAGCGTACAGGCCCAATAATTCGTCGCGCAGACTCAGCCGACAGGTCATCCTGCCCAACATGCAGTCCATCGAAGGCAACGGCAAGGCAGAGGTCGGCGCGGTCGTTCATGATGAGCTTGACGCTCGCACCGAGGCGCGCCCGGAGCTCGCGAGCCTCGTCGAGCATTTGCCGGGCGTTGCCGGATTTGTTGCGGTACTGTAGCAGGGTGCAGCCGGCAGCGGCGAGTTCTACAGCGGCCGCAAACAAGTCGCCAGCGCCGGGAAAATAAGCAGTGTCGAGAATGGGGTAGAGCCGTGGAATATCAATGGCCATGCATCACACGGAACCACCTGAGAGACGCGTCCGGAGTTCATCGTGCTTGCTTTCCAGATGGTCGAAAAAGGGTTGCAATTTGGATTCGCTAGAATCCAGTTCGAACGTAACCTCTGCGGGCAAGCTCCATGCGAGACACCTTTCCCAGAAGTCTACATATTCCATAAGTATTTTGAAGAACGGGCGGGTCTCCGGCTCCGCTAGCCAAAGATTGTCTCGGAAGATCGAAAGCATCTTGCGGTATGTTGGAATGAGTTCTTCGTTGAACTGTTTATCGCTGTATTTATACACCCTCTCGAACGCTGGCCTCTCACTCTTCCAAAGTTCCGACTCCGCTTGTGGATCAGGACTCTGACGAGCCTCATTAGCAAGTTTTCCCCACTCGGACTTAGTTAGGTCATGAACCTTGTCACGTATCTCGCTGCGGGCACGGACTTCCGTCCGAAGCCCCAACAGGGGGGAATAGAAATCTTGTAGTTGTCGCTCCCTAAATGCGTAGCGACGCTGCCCCTTCTCCCTTCTTGCGCTTAACCAGGCCCCAACAACCACGCCAAGAAAGCCGGCTATCGCGGGAACAATTACCGAGAGAAGCCATCGTAAAAGCTCGGGATTGATTATAAGGTTTCGCATGGCATCATTTGCCTGGCGACTCCGCAGCTTCCTTCTTCGCCAAAAATCTCTCAATAAATCCCGTATCGAAATTGCCTGCGCGGAAGTCTGGGTCGGCCAGAATACGCCGGTGCAGCGGTATCGTCGTGTGGATTCCTTCCACGATAAACATTCCCAAAGCACGGCTCATCCGCGAGATGGCTTCGCTGCGATCCTTGCCACGAACGATCAGCTTGGCGATGAGCGAATCGTAATACGGAGGAATCGTGCCTTCCGCATACGCGGCCGTGTCAATGCGCACGCCCGTCCCTCCCGGCGGATTGAACGTGGTGATCTTGCCTGCCGAGGGCGTGAACTTCTCGGGATGCTCGGCATTGATGCGGCACTCGATGGCGTGTCCGCGATGCACGATCGGGCCGTGCAACACATCGGCCAGCTTTTCGCCCGCGGCAATCATGATCTGACTCTTGACCAGGTCCACGTCCGTGACCATTTCCGTCACCGGATGCTCCACCTGGATGCGCGTGTTCATCTCGATGAAGTAAAGCCGCCGCTCCTGGTCCATGAGAAATTCGATGGTGCCCGCATTGTGGTAGCCGACCTGGCTGAGCGTTTTGCTGATGACGTCGCCGATTTCCTTGCGAAGCTCTGGCGTCATCCGCACCGACGGCGACTCTTCGAGCAGCTTCTGGTGGCGCCGCTGAATCGAGCACTCGCGTTCCCCCAGACTGACGACGTTGCCGTGCTCGTCGCCCAGCACCTGGAATTCAATGTGGCGCGGGTTCTCGACATACTTCTCCAGGTAGAGATCGCCGTTGCCGAAGGCAGCCGAGGCCTCCGACTGCGCCTGACGGAAAAGCCCGGGCAATTCGTCTTCATTGCGCACAATGCGCATGCCCCGCCCGCCGCCGCCGGCCGTGGCCTTGAGGATCACCGGAAAACCGACCTCCCGCGCCCACTCGCGCGCTTCTCCATCGGAGGCAATCACGCCGTCCGAGCCGGGCAGGATCGGCACCCCGTGCTGTTTCATGGCGGCGCGAGCCTTTTCTTTTTCGCCCATCAGCCGGATGACATCGGGAGTGGGCCCGATGAACTTGATGTGACAGGCCTCGCAGACTTCCGCGAAGTTGGCGTTTTCCGAAAGCAGGCCGTAACCGGGATGGATGGCGTCGACGTTCGCGATCTCGGCCGCGCTGATCACCGCGGGAATGTTGAGATAGCTCAGCGCCAGTTGCGGCGGGCCAATGCAAATCGCTTCATCGGCAAAGCGCACATGGAGCGAATTCCGGTCCGCCTCGCTGTAGATCGCGACCGAGCGGATGCCGAGTTCCTTGCATGCGCAAATGACGCGCAGCGCAATCTCGCCGCGATTCGCTACCAGAATTTTCTTGAACATGATCTGCCTGGGGGTTCGGGCTCTTAGTGCTACGACCGCGTGACCGTTACTACTGTCGATCCGACCTTGCTGGTGGAGCGCCGGGCGTCCCCNNCCACCGTATGACTCATCACGCGGTCGCGTTACTGGTGGAGCAACGTCCATCATTTTGCCGGCCGGACGGCGAACAGTTCCTGACCATACTCGATGGGCTGGCCGTTGGCGACGAGCTTCTTGACCAACTCTCCCGCCACGTCGCATTCGATTTCGTTCATCAGTTTCATCGCTTCAACAATGCACAAAACCTGGCCCACTTCCAGGGAATCGCCAACTTTGACGAAGGGCGGTGACCCGGGCGACGGCGATTCGTAAAAAGTGCCCACGATCGGCGACCGCACAATGTGCAGGACTTCCTCAGGTTCAGGCGCACCGGCGTTCGCTGCCAGATCGACCCGGCCGGGCACGGGAGCCGGGACCGTGGTCGGCGCGGGGTGAACCGCGATGTAACGCGAGTCTGGCAACGCCGCGGGCGAAGGTTCGGCGGCGCGCTTGATCTTCACCTTGACATCGCCGCGCTCCAATTCAAACTCGGCGATGTCCTTCTCGATTAAGAATTCGATGAGTTCTTTCAGCTCTTTTTGATTCATGTATACGGCGGGTTCCGCTTTAGTTTCGTATCAGGGCATCGCTTTAGCGATGCCGTAAGTTCTTTCGGCTGTTGTCTCCGGAGACGCGGCAAGCCGCGTCTCTACGGGAAACCAGACGCCCCTTTAGGAGCTGGGCATCCATATCCGACTTTTTCCGCAGCCTGCTAAATAATAACCAGTTCTTTATCTGTGGGAGTCAGCACTTCGCAGCCCGAAGAGGTAACCACCACCACATCTTCGATCCGCACACCCCACTTCCCAGGAACGTACGCGCCAGGCTCAATCGTAATGACCATTCCCGGTTCCAGTTTCTGGGCTTGCCCCGCTGCCAACCTGGGCGCCTCGTGTATCTCCAATCCTAAACCATGCCCGGTCGAATGGGTGAAGTACCGCGCCAATTTCCGCTGGCGAAGCACACGACGCGACGCGCCATCCACTTCGGCGGCTGTCACGCCCGGACGAACCGCCGAGATAGCAGCCTGCTGCGCTTCCAGTACGGCCTCATAGAGCTGTCGAGCTTCTCCCGACGGCCGTCCGACGTGCACAGTCCGCGTGCGGTCCGAACAATAACCGGCGAGTATAACACCAAAATCACAGACCACGAACCCGCGCCGGGGAATGCGTGCGCCAGAGGCCCGGCCATGCACAATCGCCGAGCGAGCCCCGGAAGCGAGTATCGTCGGGAAGGACATCCCTTCTGCCCCGGCACAACGGGCCTCGTATTCCATGGCGGCGGCGACCTCGACCTCACTCACACCCGGCCGAATTTTCCTGCGTGCGATCCGGAAAAGACTGGCGCCAAGTTCAACCGCCCGCCGGATGCGCAGGATCTCGGCAGCGTCCTTCACCATGCGGGCACGCTCGACCAGCGGTGGCACGGAACGCAGGCGCGCCTTCCCTTTCAGCGCCGAGGCTAACCGGTCGCGCATGCCGGCGGTGATCGACTCCGGTTCGATGCCCACTGATACTGGCCTCAAAGACGCTGGCGTCGAACTTCTTCCGTGCGCGGCCAGCCACTCCGCTGCCGCCACCAGTGGCGACTTGCGAGCGATGACAATGTTCACATTATTGACGTTCGCACCATGGACTTCCTCTTTTGCCTGGGTACTGTAGCGGCCGTCAGTAAAGAGGATGGAACCACGATCCGCGACCATCAAAGCAGCTGCGCTGCCAGTAAAACCACAGAGATAGTGAACATTGGGGAGGTGCGCGATCAGCAGGGAGTCAAGCTTGTGGCCCGAGAGCGAGGCTTGGAGCCGGCGCAGGCGTCCAGTATGGTCCATGGCAGTAGGGTCCATGGCAGTGTGGTTCATGGCATGGAGTGTAGCAGGGCGCTCGAAGCGGGTGGCTGGAAGCTGGTCACCGCAAAAGCAAAGCCGCCGGGCTCTCGGCAGGTTCTCCGAGAAAGCCGGCGGCTGTGGCTCGTTTCAACTTCGCGCTTATGTCTGAATGATGCGCGGAGTAATGAAGAAAATCAGCTCCTGGTTTGAAGTGGTCACCGTGCGATGCTTGAACAGGTTGCCAAGGTACGGGATATCCCCGAGCAAAGGCACCTGCGACACGGCCAGCGAGTTCTGGGTCTGGATCACACCGCCAATCACAACCGTGCCGCCGTCGGTCACCAGCACTTGTGTGGTCGCCTGCTGTGTGATCAGGGTCGGATTGCCGCTAGTGTCTTCGTGGCCAAAGTCAGGCAAGGTGTTTTCCACATCCACGTTGAGGAAGATGGTTCCTTCCGATGTGATCTGCGGAGTCACCGTCAGTCGCAGGAAAGCATCCACGTAGGTAGTGGTCGGCGGACCGCTCAACTGGGCCGTGGTCACGATCGGTATTTTCACGCCCTGTTTCACCACCGCCTGAATGTTGTTCTGCGTGACGATACGCGGACGGGAAAGAACTTTCAGCAAGCCGCGCGACTCGGCCATGGTGAGCAGAAGGTCGATCCGCATGTTGTTAGTGGCGTTCACAAATTCCATACCGCTGGTCGGCCCGGTTGCGCCCAAGTTCGAAAACAACGGAATCGAAGTCCCGGTCGCGGGGGTGCCGATGACGGGGTACAACGGATTTCCTACCTGTGGACCGACGAGGATCGGCGATTTTCCAACGGCTTGCACGCCGCCAACGCCGGTTGTGCCGTTACCCCAGCCCAGGCCGAGTTGCACGCCGATGTCACGAGCGAAGCTGCGAGTGGCCGCTACCACGCGGGCTTCAATTTCGACTTCCTGCGTCTTGCGGTCCATCTGCTGGATGAGGCGGTCAATCTGCGGCAGAACTGCTGGAATGTCGGCAACGATCAGCGAGTTGGTGCGTTCGTCGGCGACTATGTCGCCACGCTGACTTAGGAATTTCTTGATCGGCAGTAATAGGTCCTTGGCGTGGGCGTAGCTGAGGAAGCGGGTGATGCTGACTTTGTCTACCGCGAGCGCCTCGGCATCGATTTGGGCGCGCCGGTTCTCGGCTTCCTTCTTCAATGTCTCAACGGTGGCGATGCGAAGTACATTGCCGTCCAGTTGGCGGGACAGGTCGTTGTTCTTGAGCACGATGTCCAGCGCCTGATCCCACGGCACGTCATCGAGCACGATCGTGAGGTTGCCGTGGATCATGGGATCGAGCACGACGTTCAGACCGCTGATCTCGTGAATCAGGCGGAAGAAATCTTTCAGATCCACATCCTTAAGATTGACCGAGATCGGCTCGCCCGTGTACTTGGCCCCGTTCGCCGCCGGCTTCTGCGCCAGCTGGACCTTCTGCTCAGCGGCCAGGTTCACGGCCGGCTGAATGGCCTGCCCGTTGCCCGCACCTTGCGCGATGGCGGCATTGGCATTGGTGGCGACCAGTTCCGCCGCCGTCTTGTCGGCAAAGCGACCCGCCGCTTCCTGAGCCTTCGCGGCCGGCTGGGCAGCTTTGTCGTCCTTCACCGAATACTTGGGTTCGACGAAGGCAAAGTCCGCCGGTTTCTCGGGGTTCTCTGCCGAGGCCGGAGTTTGCGCAACCGCCGTTACCGGAGCCGAAGCAACCGGAACCGAAGTTACCGGAGCCGAAGCGACCGGAGCCGAAGCCAGCACCAGTTTCGGCGCTGCGCTCGCGGCCACCGATTTTGCGGCCGGCGCCGGTTGGCGATGGGCCAGCACGGCGTCGTGGATCTTGAGAATGAAGCTGCCGTCCGGTCCCGCCACCAGTTCATGCTGGCGGCTGGCGGCGAGATCAATGACCACGCGCGTCGTGGGCGGGACTTGCCCGTCCATCCCGACGCGGACGTCTTTCACGCCGTCTCTGCCAACGCTGATTCGGCTCTGCGCCGTGGCCATCACGGTGTTGGGAAAGTCGACGACGATGCGTGCCGGAGAATCGAGCGTCGTCACTTTGGGCGCCACTGTGCCCTTCGCTTTGAACTCGACCCGCAATCCGTCCTGGCTGTGCGCGACCTCGAGCCTCTGCAATGCAGCGCTCGCGGCCACCCCCTTGCCCGTCATGTCAGCCGCGGCTGCGATCAGTACGAACGTCAGCAGCGGAACCAAGAGACCCAGCAGTTGCTTTCGCATTTCCCTATCTCCCCATGCGAGGCCGTTTCGCCTCCATGTGCTTCTTCGAAGTCTTTTGTCTCCAGGCCTACACTGCCGGAGTCGTAATCTTCTTCACTACTTCCCGCGTAAAGGTCTTGCCCAACCGGTCCTGCAGTGTTTCCTGGAAAACGATGGAGTCGCCCGTGATTTTCATCACGTAGCCGTTGAACACCGGATCGTTTTCCCGCAGAAAATAAGCTTTATTCAGACCGTTGCTGACTACAGCAATGAAACCGTTTTCGGAACGCACCACACCGCGCAGGTTGATGGCCCCGATTTCCAGACACTTCTTGCCGGTGCTACAACCCGAACCGCCCGCGTGGCTCACCACCGGACTGATGAAAGGATCCCGTCTCCCGTTCGCGTTGTACTTGCTGTCCGGGGCGACCTGCTGCTCGCTCTCCGCGTTCTCGCCTTCTCCGCTTCCCGAAGCGCCGTTGCCAGCCACGGTTGCGGCCGCTGGCGGATTGCTTTGGGGAACCTCGGCGGATGGCTTCGCGGGCGCGCTCTCTATCACCGCGACTGCCCAAACCCGCTTCCTCGCGCCCGGGTGTTTCACTCCCACCGGACTCGCACCCGCCCGGAATGAAGAAGACTTCGCCGGCGTAACCACCGCGACTCCACTCGACTTGACCGGAGCATGCGTGGCGCTCGCTGCCGCCGGAGTTGATTGGTGAATGCCCAGAGCCTCATTCGAGGCAGCCGTGGCATGGTCACGCACCGTGTTCATGGTGTTGCGCGTGTTCTGGATAATGCTGGGACGCTGGGCCGAGGCCAAGCCCGCAGCCAGTACGCAAACGAGAATTGTCACCGTCGGCTTCATCCTGTCCCTCCTATTTCTTCACCGGTGGTCCGGGCTTGCTGGCCGGCGTCCCCGGATCCAGGTCATGACTGAAATACGTGGTGGTCAGGCAGGTGGCCACAACACTCTCACCGGGCGCGTACTGGTAGGTATGCTTCGCCTTCGCCTCGGTCGGCTTGCGGGTCGAAGCCACCAACAGGTTCGAAACGTTCACGATGCGCTCCACTTTTCCCAACCGGTCGAAGAACCCAAGCATCGAGTAGTACGGACCGTCGAGCTCCACTTCGAACGGCACTTCGGTGTAGAACTCGCGCGCGACGTACGGACGGGAAGTATAGCGGCGGATTTCCACTCCCGACTTGCGCGCTTCTCCGCTCACCATGCGCATGAAATTGTCCACTTCTTTTTCATCGGGCACGATGCGCCGCTCGATTTCGAGTTGCTGCTTCAAGCTGGCGAGCTGGCGCTCCATGTCGGCCAGTTTCGGCCGGTAGGCCTCGAGTTCCGCGTTCTCGCGCAGTTTGAGCTGCAGCTTGATCTGGGCCGCCGCATTTTGATCGCGCTGCGACTTGAAGACCGTGTAGTAGAGAGCGCCCGTGCCCACCACCGCCGTCAGCAGCAGAACTCCCAGCAGCTTCACACCTGATAATTCGCCAAGATTCATAGTCGGTTCCGCCTTTACGACTTCGCCTTTTCGCAGGTCAGCGTGAACTGAAACGCCTGCATGTCCTTTACCGATTCGTCCTGATAACTTTCCTTGATCTCGATGTTGCGGAAGAAACCGGTCTTCTGCAGGTTGGAAATCAGGTTGGCTACCGCATCGCTGCTCAGCGCCGTGCCGTCAATGGCGACGCTCGCGCCCTGGTCCTGCATGCTGTTCAACCAGACCGCCTCGGTGCTGTTGACCGTATCGCCGATCATGGACAGCAGGTTGACCGGGCCGGATTGGTTGTTGCGCAACGTGTCAATGACGTCGACCCGCCGCTTGTAAGAGTCCGCTTGCCTCTGCCGCTCCATATACCGGACCTTGATGTCGGCCAGTTCGCGATTTTTCTGTTCCGCCAGCCGGGCGTGCACCTCGATCGATTTCTTTTCCCGGTCGAGCTGGTACCAGTACCCGGCATTGAGGACGCCGGCAATCAGCAGCACGGCAGCCACCTGGACCATTGGCCCGCCGAGGTTGCCGAAATCCATGCTCGGCATGCTGACGGCAGAGTTTTTCTTGCCTTTCGGTTTCGGAGAACCCAGCAGGTTGATTCGGATCATAGCTTTTCAAAGCTCCTCAGGGCCAAACCCACGGCCACTGCCAACTGGCCGGCGTTCTGTTCGACCAGCTCCGCCCCGGCGCCTTCCACCGGAGCCAGCACTTTCTGGAACGGGTTGAACAACTCGACCGGCATCGAGAACTCCTGGCGCAGTGCTTCCACCAGGCCCGGAACCTTGGCCGAACCGCCGGCCAGATAAATCTTCTCGATGTGCTCGCCCGCGGCGCTGGCGCGGAAGAAGTCGAATGTCTTCTGAATTTCCAGCACGATAATTTCGGTGACCTGCTGCAGGATCGGCGTCTTCGCGTCGTCGTGCACCGTGCCCACCTTGCGCCCCAGCTTGAGCGATTCCGCGTCATCGAAGCTGAGATCCAGTTCCTTCTGCAGCGAGTCGGTGTACTGATGGCCGCCCACCGAAACGTCGCGCGGAAACAGCGGCGTCGTGCCCTTGACGATGTTGATGTTCATCACGCTCGCGCCCAGGTTGAGCAGGGCAACCACCTGCGTCGGGGCAGGCTCGTAGTTGAACTCGTAGCAGTTCTGCAGGGCCAGCGCATCGATGTCCACAATAGCCGGAGTCTTGCCCGCCATCGAGAGTACGTTGGTGTAGTTCAGAATCTTGTCTTTCTTGACCGCCACCAGCAGCACATCCATCTGCGGGCTGCTCGCGTCGTCGGAAAGAATCTGGTAGTCGAGGTTTACGTCCGCAAGATCGAACGGGATGTGCTGGGCGGCTTCCTTCTGGATGGTCTCGGCCAGTTCCTGATCGCTCATCGAGGGCAGTGAAATTTTCTTCACGATCACCGAGTGTCCGCTCACCGCCGTGGCCACCGCCTTCGACTTGATCTGGGTGTCCGTAAACAGCTTGGAGATGGCCGCCGAAACCGTACCCGAATCCACGATCATGGAATCGACCACGATATCGGGCGCGATCGGCTCCAGGCCGAGGTGCGCCACTTCGATTCCAGCGCGTGTCTTCCTGAGCTCGACGGCCTTGATGCTCGAAGAGCCCACATCCAGACCCACTATCGTTTTCGATCCCATTCCAAACATGTGCCCGCCCTTCTTTTACCGAAGTTCGTTTACCGAGTTCGCTTACGGAGTTCCGGCAGCTTTCACGGCTGCCTTGATTTTCTTTTTGCCCTGCGGTTCCAGTTCCATCGACTTCTCTTCCATCCACTGATCCAGCTTCGATTTCTTGAAGCGCCAGCGATTGCCCAACTTGAATGCCGGAATCTTCTGCTCGTTCACGTACTTGTACAGCGTGTCCGGACTCACTCCCAGATACTGCGAAGCTTGGCGAATGTTCATCACTTCTCGCGAGTCGGCCATAGCGTTTCCCCCTCCCACAAAATCCAGCTCTCAGCCCAGCCTTTTCTTCCCGGCAACGCTGAGGAAATTGGGAGAACCAAGTCCTCGATCCAAACGCGTTCGAGTGTCTTTTGGTGTGCTGAGCATATCTCAACCGGAACCGAGGGCCTCTCCACGTGAATCTCCCGGTTTCTCTGGGTTTTATGGGGTTTTTCTGGAATCTACAAAAAGTGGGCTTGCACTTCATCTCTACTGATTGTGCCTCTACGTTCGTATACCGCTACAGGTAGTAGTCTCTACGCAAATGAGGCACCGGTCACCCGAGTTGGAGTAACCAAGGTACTAGAGACGGTACGGAAGTACTTGAACGGACGCGCAAACCCCTGAAAACACACGCACGAAGCTCGCCCGCGATGGTCAGAAATTGCGCTCCCTGAGTTACTTTTCCATTGCGAATTTCGAACATCAAGCGGCGCTTGCTACTCGCTAGTGGAGGGACGGGCGTCCTCGCCCGTCCAACGCTCGTGTAGGGACGACCGCCCCCGGCCGCCCAAGCCGAGCACAGCTCGGCAGCTGCCTGTGGTCACAGCAACTCTGGATTCGTTACAGCCGTCACTGCGGCTCGCCAATGACGGTGATCCGGGTGTCCGTTCGGAATTTCCTGTAATCACGGTAGGTCTGTTCGACATCTTCGTCGTAGCTCTTGAAGAGTGCAACCCGCGCGTCGAAGTGGAGCTGAACGTGTTTGGGCAGCCAAACCTCATCGTTCACCCTGGTCAGCTCAATGAGAACATGCGTGCCTTTGTGGATCCTGGCGAGTACGAAGCCAACCGATATTGTCTCGATGGCCGTAATGTCGAGCTTCACCCATTGCGCCTCGGCTTTGTCGATCCAGACGCGGCCTTTGAACTTGCTGAGTATTCTGGCGGCGCGCTGCTTGGGCTCGTAGCCGGGACGAGGTTCGCCCTCCAGCACCCAGGTATCGCGCCCGTCGAACACTTCGGAGCCGATCAACCGGAAGTTGAACGCGTCGGCGATCTCAAGCACAAACTTGCGATCCTCTTCGCGGCCCTTCTCTTCCTTCTCCAGCCGTTTGCGGCGATCCTCTTCGGATTCGTTCTTGCGTTTGTCGATGATCTTCTGAATCTTCTCGTCTTCCTTCTTCGCCTCGTCGGCCGACAGCGGTTTGTCATCCTTGGCAGTCAGCCGCGCGACTGGCTCCCCATAGATCTCCAGAACCTCCGAGGTCCGGGATTCGATCTTCTTTACCCCGCCATGGCCATCGAGTTTGTGCCGCTCCGCGCGCTCGACGTAGGTGTAATCGCGCTGCCGCTTATCGTTTTCCAGGTCTTTCTCTTCGGCGCGACGCAAAAGTTCCCGGATCTGCTCCGGAGGCACAGCGCCGGTGGCATCGGGCTTCAGATCAATGGGCCGCGAAACAGGCGCTGCTGGTGTTGAAGTGAGAGGTGAGGTTGAAGTTGGAGTTGAAGCCGAATCCTGCCCGAAAACGCAGCCCGTCAGCAGAACAACCGGGAAGATGAGGCCGACACAAAAACGCATGAAAGATGTACGAAGAGACTCCACTCGCAGTTCCTCAAGAAGGCAGCTTCCCCTGTGCACCCCTGTGGTTAAAGCCTTTTCTCGGCCCGCTCCAAACACCCCGCCCGGAACGACCGTCCATCCAGCCGATGCAGCCGCTTAGCCTGGCCGCGAGTGATCAGCGAATAATGAGAAATAGTCAGCAGGTATTCCGCCACAAACCACACAGGCTGTTCCGTAGTCATCCACTGGAGAGAATCAAACCGCCGCATCTGCACGGGCCGGGAGAAAGTCCGCAAAGTTCGTTCCCCCCGCAGATTGAAGTACACGTCGAAATAACTGAGCGCCAGTTCGCGCAGCGAGCGATACACCGGTTCGCGATAGCGGCATCCGGTGTAGTTCGATTTGGCCAGCGCACCCCAGTGTCCGTCAGTGGAATTGCGGTACACGGCAATCACGTGGTCGGTATCGTGCTCGGCTTCCAGATCGAGAATCAGCGGAGGATATCCGATGACGCGCAACGCCGCCGCCGCAAACAGCGCTCCCTCGTAACAATGCGAAGTGTTCTCCCGCAGCACGCGTCGCGGAGACCAGGCGCTGTCCTCCAGGTGGTAAGGCATGTCGTCAAGCAAGCGCTGAATGCCGTGCGGAGTCTTCAAGCCGCGCAGCTTGCGAAGTTCGGCAGGGGTCAGGCCCCAGGAGTCGACGTTCTTCATCCCAAATTTTCCCGTAGAGACGCGTCTCGCCGCGGCTCCCGCGGATTGCAGAGTCACTTGAAGGTAGCAGGATCGGGCGAGGATTGGGAATAAAGGAGCGGGTCCGTGCGGAGCCCCGCTCAGGTCGAATCAGCTTTGTTGCAGTAGAAACATCGTGGCAGTTGCGTGACCTCTGGATTTCCGGTCGCCTTAACTCTTACGCACAGGTTTTTCCGCCAGACTTCATTCCAGCCTATTCCCCTGTTCCGAAATCTTAGGCGCGACCCCAGTTCGTCCAGCGTGCGTTTCTGGATCTCATATTTATTGGGCAGGATGACCAGTCCAAACAGGTCGTGGCAGTCCTTCTTCTTGGTTGACCGCAGGAACTTGCGGGTCTCTCGTAGGAAATCATCTCCATTGGAGGTGACGATTATTGTTTCCAGTTCCCACGCCTTCTCCACGATCGCTGCATCCTTCGCGTTCTCTGGCAGTCCGACATCCGCAACTGTGCGCGTCCGTCGAGCCGGGAACAGTGAAGCCGCCCTCGATACATCACGATCAAGAAGGAATCTATAGGGCTCCATCAGTACTCCTCTCTGGCCGCTGCAATCGCGGCCCAGCACAAGATCCCACAAGAGGGCGTTGGAGCCAAGGCCTCTAAGCCGTCACTTTGCTGGCAAAGTTCTGGCGGTCTTAAAAGGGGCTAATCAGACTTTTGCTGAAGATCGCGCTCCCGGACGTTGAACACCCTGGACGCAACGAGAACCGAGGCCTCGTAACAATGCCCCTGCTGAAGCAATGCAGTCAACCGCTGTTTGTCACTCCGAAGTAACTGCCGATACGTGTCGGCAAGTTCTTCGGTTTTTGAGGCCGCACGTTCGGCGATCCACGCCGGGGTGCTGGCGGGCCTCTCTAAGCCCACCTTCCACCTCGTCAGTTCGTCACAAAATGCGCGCTGAACAGTTCGGGCCGCATGTAGGCGATAGGATTTCTGGATGGCAGGCTGACGCTTCTTGGTGTTAGCGGCTCTGCGAAATCCCTTCGCCATGGCAAGGAGAGTTCTCGTCCTCTTGCTCTCGTTTGCAGCACCGGGGAGCGCAGACTGTGTTCTGACCAGGTCGCTGAGCCAGTCGGCATCGAAACTGAGATGAGGAAAATGCGCGACAAAGTCACCTATTACCTTCTCGCGCGTGTCATCGTCTGCTTCTTCGAAGCAGCGTTTATAAACTTCAAGGATTCGGCGGCACCTTGCATCCGCAGTCACTAATATCGGGCCGGTGTAACGCTGGGGACAGAGCTTTCGCTCCCTTTCTCCCTTTTCGAATACAAGTTTTTCGTGAGATGCATCCTCAATGGGGATGTCCTCAAGGCGCGTAAATCGAATTTCATCGGTTTTCTGGCTTGGCTGTTGCACTTAGGATCGTCCATTCAAAACGAAAGTCTTTGGGTACCAGCAAGGGAACCTCCCGCCGAAATGCCTTCGCTTCATGAGCCGGTACGTCCTCGACGTCAAATTCGGCCGTGTCCAACGCATCGTCATCGCTCTTGTCTTTGGGGTGCGCGATAATTCTCACCCTTACGCTCTTCAAATCGCGGTAATCATTGTTCTTAATGTGCCCGCTTACAATATAGCGGGGGCGTAAATCTCCACTGAGAACGATTGTTGGCGAAGAGACAATGGTCATTTGCCCGCTGCGGCGCGCCATGTCATCAATTTCCGCGTCAGTTAGTTGTTGCGAGGACGCGGAGTTCGATTCGCCTTGCGTAACCGGACCAGCCCCCGCTGGTTGCGTAGGTGCGGTCGCTTTCGCGGGAGTATATCCGAGCTCTTTAGCAATGTCGTCGCAGCCTGCCATCGGGAGTATAGCCGCGGCTAGCGCGAGAACAACAACCGCGGACAAGAGCCGTCGCATAAGTGCAACTCCTTGCACGAGGGTTGGGCCGTGCGGGAATTGTTGCACCTGGGTAGACGGTTTGCAAATCCTTACCTTCTGAAAATTGAAATTGTGCCGGCTGGTCCAAACGGCGAGTGTCGCTTTCTTCCGTAAAGTCGGACCCTTAGGCGCATCAGCACTCTATGCGGAAGCGTGCCAATTCACAACTCATCCGTCTACCGCAACAACTCCCCAGCTCCCGAGGCGTCTCAATCAGCACATCCGGAGGTACATCTTCCAGCGAATGCGGAGCGAACCCATACGTCACGCCGCAAGTCCACAACCCGGCATTGCGTCCCGTCAAAACGCAGAACCACATATATACCAAAGTTACGAAATTTATAGTTTTTACATAAACATGCTAACTTTGGTACATTGCGGGTTTGGAAGTGGGTCCGCCCGACCCCTACCCCAGCAACTCCCCCAACTCCCGAGGCGTCTCCACCAGCACATCCGGAGGCACCTCCTCCAGCGTCCGCGGAGCGAACCCGTAGGTTACGCCGCAAGTCCACAACCCGGCATTGCGCCCCGTCAAAACGTCAATCGACGAGTCTCCAATCATCAGCGCCTCATCCGCCGCAATGCCAGTTTCCTGCAAGATGGTCCGCACCCCCAGCGGATCGGGCTTCTTCGTCGTAAAGCTGTTGCCGCCGTATACACACACAAAGAAGTCTCCAAGCCCCAGCGCCCGCACAATATCGCGCGAAGGATGGACCGGTTTATTCGAGAGCACCGCCATCAGCCGCTGCACTCCATTCGGCTGAACGTCATTCGATGGGTTAGCCAGCGAGGGATTAGCCAGGCTCGCCAGCACCTCTGGAATCCCCTCATAAACCACGGTGTGGTCGAGCTTGTGCAGGCGGTAGTAGCCCAGAAAATACTCCATAGCCCCTCGGAACAACGCCTCGTCGTCCGTGTCGCCGAGCGCGCGGCGCACCAGCGCGGGAGCGCCATCTCCCACATAGCTCGCAATGATGTCGCCGTCCAGTTCGGAACGGCCGATATGGCGCAACATCGCATTCACGGAGTGAATCAAATCAAGGCGCGAGTCAATCAGCGTGCCATCGAGATCAAACACCAACAAGCGGACGCAATGCGGATCAAACTGGCGCACGAAACGAATCATGACTGTTCAGAATAAACGATCGGGAGGAAGAGTTCTCAGTTCTCAGTTCTCAGTTCTCAGTTCTCAGAAAAGGCTGACCTTCATAGGAATGGACAGTCAATAGCGTGCCAGATGCTCACGAAAAACCCCGGGACTCAAGATGAAGAGATTCTCCTGAGAACTGATAGCTGAGAGCTGAAAGCTGAGAGCTGATTTACAATGATGCGGGGCTGAAACTCAGTGGGGTGAAGAACGCAGCATGGCCACGACCAAAGTCGATCCCAAGCTGAACGAAACCAACATCGCGAAAAAGGCCCGGACCTATCAGGGCCTGACGAGTCAGCAGCTCATCGACTCGTATCGCATCATGTTCACCTCGCGGCGCGTGGACGACCGCGAGATCCTGCTCAAGCGCCAGCAAAAGATTTTCTTCCAGATCTCCGGCGCGGGCCACGAAGCCATCGGAGTCGCCGCCGCTTTCGCGCTGAAAGCCAGCTACGACTGGTTCTATCCTTATTATCGCGACCGCGCTCTCTGCCTCGCCCTGGGCGCAACACCCTACGAGATGCTGCTGCAGGGCGTCGGCGCGGCCGACGATCCCAGTTCCGGCGGGCGTCAGATGCCTTCGCACTGGGCCTACAAGCGGCTCAACGTGGTCACCCAATCGTCCGCCACCGGCACCCAGATTCTGCAGGCCGTCGGATGCGCCGAAGCCGGCCGCTATTTCGCCAAACATCCAAACGCCTCGCAAAAAGCTGAGGGCGATTACCGCCAATTCAAGGATGTCCAATTCCAGGGCGACGAAATCACTTACGTCTCGCTCGGCGACGGCGCTACCAGCGAAGGCGAATTCTGGGAGGCGCTGAACACTACCTCCAACTTCCGCCTGCCGGTAATTTTTTGCGTGCAAGACAACGAATACGCGATTTCCGTGCCCGTCGAAGTGCAGACCGCCGGTGGCAACATTTCGCGCCTGGTCTCCGGCTTCCCCAACTTCCATTTCGAAGAGATTGACGGCACCGATCCCGTCGTCGCCTATGCGGCTTTCCAGCGGGCGGCTGACCATTGCCGCGCGGGCAATGGTCCTGCGTTTGTCCATGCCCATGTGATCCGTCCCTATTCCCACTCGCTCTCCGACGACGAGCGCCTTTACCGCCCCGATGCCGAGCGCCAGGCCGATGCCGCGCGCGATCCGGTCCCGCGCCTGCAGATGTTCCTGCTGCGTGAAGGCATCCTCGACGAAAAAGGGATCAACAAAATCGAGAAGGAAATCGAAGAGCAGATCCAGGCCGATGCCGACCGCGCGCTCGAAGCCGCGCTGCCGCAGCCGGAAACGATTTACAACTACGTGTACTCGCCCCATCTCGATCCCACCGCAGCGGCGTTCGAGACTCATCCCGCATACGCCGCCCCCGAGACCGCCGCGGATGGCAAAGGCTCCGCCGCGCAAAACAAGTCGTCGAACAAGACTATGGCGGACCTCATCAACACCACGCTGCGCGACGAGATGTGCCGCGATGAGCGCATCGTCATCTTCGGCGAAGACGTCGCCGACGCCAGCCGCGAAGAGTACGTAAAGCAGAAGCTGGTAAAGGGTAAGGGTGGAGTCTTCAAACTAACGGCCGGCCTGCAAATCGAGTTCGGCTCGGACCGCGTCTTCAATTCTCCGCTGGCCGAAGCCAATATCATCGGTCGCGCCGCCGGCATGGCAACGCGCGGATTGAAGCCCGTGGTTGAGATCCAGTTCTTCGATTACATCTGGCCGGCGATGATGCAGTTGCGCGACGAGCTCCCCATCATCCGCTGGCGCTCGAACAACGCCTTCTCGGCGCCTTTGGTGATCCGCGTCGCGATTGGCGGCTATCTGACGGGCGGCGCCATTTACCACTCGCAGTGCGGCGAGAGCATCTTTACGCATACTCCCGGACTGCGCGTGGTGTTCCCTTCCAACGCACTCGATGCCGCAGGTCTGCTGCGCACTGCGATCCGGTGCGACGACCCGGTTTTGTTCCTCGAACACAAACGCCTCTACCGCGAAACCTACGGGCGCGCGCCCTATCCCGGCCCCGACTACATGGTTCCGTTCGGAAAAGCGAAGATCGTGCAGCCCGGAACCGGCCTCACCGTCATCACCTACGGCGCCGTGGTTCCGCGCGCGCTCCAGGCGGCGCAAAAACTCGAGCGCGAGCATCGCGTCAGCGTCGAACTGATCGACCTGCGCTGTTTGAATCCGTTTGACTGGGATGCGATTGCCGCTTCGGTGAAGAAAACCAATCGCGCGTTAATTGCCTACGAAGACTCGTTGAGCTGGGGATACGGCGCCGAAATTGCCGCCCGTATCGCCGACCAACTGTTCCATCACCTCGATGCCCCGGTGAAGCGAGTCGCGGCGACCGATACCTTCGTCGCCTATCAGCCGATTCTTGAGAATGCCATCCTGCCCCAGGCCAGCGACCTGTTCCGGGCGATGAAAGAGCTGGCGGAATTCTAGGTTCAGCAGTTAGCTCTTAGCCTTTAGCTCTCGGCTCCCTTGTAGAGACTGGGCTTGCCCCGTCTCCGCGGAAATCTTCACCGAGCCCCGGAGGGGCGACCAAGCTTAGCCCAGCGCTTCAGCGCTGGGTAAAGCGGAAAACGCCACCAAGTCCCGGAGGGACGGCCGAGACCGGGCGGGGTTACCACCCAGAACATCCATTTCCAGATCCGCACTAGCTGTTCAGGAGGAGAAGGCCTTTCGCTTTGCCGTGAAATGCCTGATCGAAGGTGACCAGTCGTAAACCGGATACGTTAGCAAAGGCCAGCAGGTAGGAATCGGCCCACTCCTTAGGGGCGGGACTTCGTCGTCGCGAGTGGGAGCGGAATGCCTCTTCCAGCCCAGATGGTTCGTCGAAGAAGGCAATGCGCGGGTCGTCCAGCCAACGGTCATAGATCTGCCACGCTTCTGGCTGGGTCATCACCTCCGGACCCATCACAGCTTGTGTCGTAAGCAGCCGCAGAAGGCTGAGTTGGGTTATCCGGCAGAAACAGAGACGCGAGTCCTCGCCAAGACTCGCAAACCAACGCGCAGCCACGACATGGTGGATATGCCTGTCAGACGTAAGGGCAATCCACACGTTCACATCAGGGAAAAGGAATGATCTCGAAGATCTTGGCATTGTCGAGCGCAACCGTCCCCGGCTGCTTGGAGCGGACCAATGGCAATGACACCGGTCTCCGGCGCCGCCTCGGCGTCAACTGCAGCTCGCTTTCGACGCCGCGAAGAATCAATTCTTTTACGCTTCGCCCTTCCCCGGCAGCCTTGCTTTTCAGGTCGCGGTAAAGGGGGTCGGGAATGTCGACGGTGGTCCGCATCGATAATTATTCTGCCATATTTATGGTTGAATAGCTAGTGAAATACGGACCCAACCTTACAAAACCTTCTTTGCTTTCCGGCCGCCCGACCTCCCGCCAAACGTCAACCCCCACGGCCCGCCGCCAAAACAAAGCAGCGCCAGAGCGATCGTGGCCAGCGCCAGCGGAAATTCGAATCCGCTATTGCCCGTCAGCCCGTTCTTAAAGTGCGCCTTCCACATGGCCACGCCCATCTCGATCAGGATCGCCAGCGAGAAGAAGCGCGTAAACAGTCCAAGTACGATTGCGATTCCGCCGAAGAATTCCGTCCCCGCGAAAAGATATGCCGTCCAGGCAGCGAACTCCATGTGATGATGAAACCCGCCCCACACCTTGTGATAACCATGCGCGATCATGATCGCTCCCAGAACGAGCCGCATCACGAGCAGCGCCAGGGGCTGCAGCCGATTGAGAAAATCCACGTTCACCTCCAGAGCAGGTCTCAGGTCTCAGGTCTCAGGTCTCAGGTCTCAGGTCTCAGGTCTCAGAAAAGGCTGACCTCATACGAATCGACAGTCAATAGCGTGCCAGATGCTCACAAAAAACGCGGGGACTTTGGACGAAGAGATTTTCCTGAGACCTGAGACCTGACACCTGAGACCTCATCTACCAGCTCGAGTACGCGGTGCCATCGGAGGAGGTTTGGTCGGACTTGCTATGGACACCCACGATGCCAGGCTGGGTCTGGTCGATGGACTTGAGCGAGTCTTCCTGTTCCAGCGCCCAGTCCGTGGTGCCGTCAATGTCCTTCGGGATCGTCTTGAGGTATCCGGCCGAGACCAAATCTTCCAGCGACTGCGGCGCCTTCTGCTTGTCCAGCGTGTACTGATCGATGACTTTGTTGAGCGTCGCCAGATTCTGTTTCAGCGTGGTTTCGCGCGCGCGTATGATGCTCTGGTTGTACATCGGCAACGCGATCGACAGCAGTATCAGGATCATGCTGATGACCACCACCATCTCGAGCAGCGTGAAACCCCGATTGCGGACTTTGGGATCGCGGGCTTTAGACCTGAATTTCATCTACCAGTCCTTGTATTTCGTGCCGTCCAAAGCGACTTGGTCCGACTTGCTGTAAACATCGAAAACGTTCTGCCCACCCCAGGAATCCGAGTTTTTATCGTCCTGCATGGAACGCATTCCCCATTCCTGTTTGGTCATGGGATCGACCGGGATCCGGCGGAGAAATTTCAGTTTCTTGCCGGCAACATCCTCACCTTTGACCAGCGTATCGAGATCCGGAGGATATCCTTCGCTCCCCACCTTGATCTGGAACGCGCCACGATCGGCGGCGTCCTTGTAGCGATCGATCGCGTCGCGGATCATCCAAAGGTCCTCGCGCAGCTCGTGCTCGCGCTCCCGATAAATAGTGATTCTTACCAGCGGAAACGCCGCCCCGACGAGGATGACCAGGATGGCGGTCGCAACAATCAACTCGATCAGCGTAAACCCGTGTTCTTGGCGGCCAACCACGGACCTATCCCTCCTCATGTTTATCGACTGGTTCATAACCGAACTCCGCTCGCTCCTGGCAGGCTGCTGAAAAACTCCGGTTTCGTATCAGGGTATCGCTTTAGCGATACCGCAAGTTCTCCGAAATCAGACGCCCCTTTAGGGGCTGGGCATCGTTACTGAATCGTAATGGCCGCCTGCGCTCCGCTCATCGCAATCGGCTGCATCGCCGGATCCCGCGCTCCGCCCCGAGTGATGGTCAGAGCGGACTGGCCCGCCCCCTTCGCCATGAATGTGAGCGTCACCACCGCGCCCTGTCCCGAAACGCCCCCGGCGCCCGGAGGCCGCGTGGCTGTGATTTGCAGCGTGCCGGTCGCAGGATCGTCGCGATGTACTAACGCTACCGCTTGCCCGTCCTGGGACAGGAATCCGCCGTTCGAAACGTTGACCACCTGCAACTGATTTGGATCGTAGTTGAGTTGCACGGGCACCGAGTACACGTTCTGCCCGCCGGAAAGCATGACATTCACCGTGAAGGTCGAACCCTTGGCCTGGCTCAATGTAGCCGGATCAAACAGGAACGTTCCTGCACCAGTGCCAGCCTGACTTTGCGGAGCCTGATTCAAGTTCTGAGTAGCCTGGCCCTGAGGAGCTGGCCTCTGCGGCATCGCCACCTGCGGCTGCGGTACGGCTACAGGTGCGGCCTGCGAAGCCGGGGCGGGCGCAACCGAACTCGCCGGCGGTGCCGGCTTGCTGCCAGAATGTCTCAGCGACAGCGCATTGGCCGTACCCACGTCGATCATGTCCACATTGCCATGGGAAATGTCAGGCCCACGGATAATGTGCGGTATCAGGACGAATACGATTTCGTTCTCCGAGTGCTTGCTGTCGGTCTGCGAAAAAAGGTATTTCAGGATCGGGATCGAGGCCAGACCCGGAATACCGGTCAGCGCCTTCGTCTGCGTATCCTCCAGCATCCCGCCCAGCAGGTTTACTTCGCCATCTTTCAAGCGGATCTCGTGCTCGATTTTGCGCTGTCCGATCACCGGTTGGCTGATACCGCCAATGCTTACGTACGAGGTCACCGCCGAGACGTCCAGCGACAGCTTCAACGAAATTTCCCGTCCCGCATGCACCCGCGGCGTGATGTCGATGTTCACGCCCACATCGAGGTACTGAAACTGAGTATTCACCAGCGGGTTAATACCGACTCCGCCAATACCCGGCTGGAAGGATCCCGTCGCCACCGGCACGCGATCGCCGATCTTCAGTGTCGCCTTCTGCCCGTCCAGCGCGCGGATCTGCGGATTCTGGATGATCTTTGTATTGCTGTCGCTCAGCAATGCCGTCGCCGTAGCCTGCGGAATCGTCACCTGGAAGTCGGTGGCATTCAGGTTGGCGAGCGAATTCAGGCTGATGCCGTTCGTCGACGACGACGTAGTGCCCGTGGTCGTTGTAGTGCTCGCAGCGGTGGTGCTGACATTGGGCTGCAGCGCCACCGTGACACTGGTCGGAGGGCTGACTCCCAGAGTGTGCATCTTGTCGCGGCTCACCTGCATGACCGCCACTTCGATCAGCACCTCGGGTTTCGCCTTGTCGAGATCGTCCACCAGTTTCTGCGCCAGCGCCACCTGATCCGGCGTGCCCCGCACCACGATCGCTCCCTGCGAGGGCAACTGCTGAATTCGGCTCACCTCAAGGATGGTGCGCATCGCGTTCACAACGTCCTGCAATTCGGTAGGCTGGGAAAGGTTGGAAAGATAAAAGGTTTTGATGACGTTTTGTTCCAGCTCTTTCCGTTTCGCAGGATTGTCTTGCGCGACAAAAATCGTATTGGGCGTCACCGGACGCCAAAAGGTCTTGGTCTCAAACGAAATGATTTCCAGCGCGTCTTCCAGCGTCACGCCGTTCAGCTCGATACGCACCTGCCGCGGCGTGTAATCGGGATCGAAAAGCACGTTGATGCCGGCCAGCTTGCCCACCGTCTCGTAGATCACGTTCGATTTCTCCGTGACCTTGAGCGTGATGGGCACGTTCGAGATTGGAGCCAGTTCCACCGGGCCCTGCGCCGATTCCAACCGTCTGCGCAACGCGGTCGTACCCGGCGCCGAAGCCTGCGGTTGCGGATTCTCCGCCTCCCGAATCATCTGCTGCGTGCGCTTCAACTCCTGCTGCGCGATGAACGAAGAAGGATCCGTCTCCAATCCCTTCTGGAATTCCACCGCCGCCTCGTCGAGCTTGCCCGCATCGCGCAGAATCTGCCCGCGATGCACGCGCGCCGAAGCCGCCAGGAAGCGGGTCCGCTCGAACGCGGTTCGATATCTCAGGTCTTTCGGTTTTTGATTGTAGGCCTGCTTGAAATAGTCGAAGGCCTGCTCGTAGTTCTGCCGCGCCTCGGCATCTTGACCCTTCTCGTAGAGCGCCTTGGCAGAATCAACATGACGAGCAAGAACAGGAAGCCTCAAGCAGAGCAGCAGCAGAACAAACAGAGCCGGACGGATCAGACGTCTCATCAAGCAGTCCTCATGAAAATCTCTCTCGCCGGCGGCACCGGCCAGACGCTCCAACCAAGACTCATCCAACCACCCGTAAAAGCCAACCGGCCGGGCATCCCAAGGGCGGTCACGCGCAAAAAGTACCTGAAATTCGGATTATAGCATTGCATCAACGTGCACCCGAAGTGATTGGTAGGGCAGTGTTTACACTCATTAGTACCTGTCCCGGAGTGCAGGTCTCAGGTCTTAGGTCTCAGGTCTCGGGAAAGCAAGCTACCGATCCTTTCGAAAGTGGGATCATTGCGAGTTCTTCCTGAGACCTGAGACCTAAGACCTAACACCTAAGACCTTCTTGCCGCCTTCGTGATACTTTCTTTTCAGTACCATGGCCAAGCAGACTACCCACCAGACCCAGCCCAATCGGGAGAAGAATCCTCGCCGCCAGCCCACCGCTTCCGGACAAAAGGATGCCGCTGTAAACAGGAACGCGAGTCACAACTATTTCTTGCTCGAAAAATTCGAGGCCGGAGTCGTTCTCACCGGAACCGAGGTAAAGTCAGTCCGAACCGGCAAGACAAATCTCAAGGACGCCTACGGACTGATCAAGGACGGCGAACTCTGGCTCCTCAACTGCCACATCAGCCCCTACGAGCACGGCAACTACGCCAATCATGCCGCCCTCCGCACCCGCAAACTTCTGATTCACCAAGAAGAAATTCGCAAGCTCATTGGCAAGACCCAGCAGAAGGGACTCACTCTGATCCCCACCCGCATGTATTTCAAGAATGGCAAAATCAAAGTCGAACTCGCCCTAGCCAAAGGCAAGCAGATGTGGGACAAGCGCGAGACCGAGCGCCGTCGCACCGCCGACAAGGAAGCCCGCGAAGCCATCTCCAGAAGCAGAAAACAGGCGTAGTCGGGAATGATGTGCAAATAATTGCGGCGACCTGCTTGACACCCGGGAATACTCCCTTTTTCGAAGCTCCTTTTTTCTTGCCAACAGCCGGCCTTCACCGCCATGGGTATTGGGTCGGTTCCCGGCGGGCGCTACATGATCAAGTGGATTGCTTCCGGTTGGCCCGTGATCCTCCCGGAATCAACAGCAACCGCTGGCAAGGCTTCCGACAGGCCGACTTCGCAGTATCTATCCGGGGGTGGTTTGCTTTCGAGTTGGGGACAATCCGACCTCAGGCGACGGACGCGCCGCACATTGGGCCTGTAGCTAGCTGTCTCTCACCGCAAGTTGGAAGAGCATCTTCTCAATGTTGAGGGAACGGCATACCATCGAGTCGAAACCAGAGAAACAGTAACAAACGGTAGGTAATCATGTTCGAGTTTTTGAAGCGGGTCTTTGGGCAGTCCGCTGTTGCACGACCGGTGCCCGATACCACATTTGACCAAACACGCCCGTCCGCTCCGGTTGCCGAAGACTCACGTTTTTCCAACTCGATCATGGTGCCTGTGAATCGGCGTGCCCGATCTCGCTCTGCAGCTCGCGCCCGATGCATAAATCTAGAGAATCTTCCATATGTTCGCCTTCCCAAAGCGCCGATCGCTTGGCAGGAAAGATCAAGGATGCAGTCCGAAGCGGTGGTGGACGCCACCACAGGCGTCCCGACGAGCGACACGGATTCTGAAGGGCCGCGCAGCCACCTCCCGCGTTTCGTCGCCTCCGGCAATAGTTGGATGCTAACTAAGGAGGAGGCACTCGCACCGAAGGATCGGCCCAACCCGGTATACAGGGAGACGTTCCACACTGCGGGCTCGACCGTCTGGGTCGATCCCAAGGGGAGACGTGTGGAGTTTCCGTCGGCACCCGCTGTCGCACTGACGACGGACCGGGCGGGTACCAAACTCGCCGAACGCGGGCTCGCATATGACATATATCGTGCCGATGTGAATGCGGATGGTTCGGGCATGCTCTTTCTCTCTCGCGACGGCATCCTGCACGGCTACACCGAGATGCTCGAACCAAATATTGACTGAATCTGTTGCAGATATACCGGAGTATGCCGTGCAGGCAAATCGTTTCGGCATCGGGCCGCAAACGCTCAAGAATCACGTTCGATGTGTGGCGCTCTCAACCGATCGGTCGAGAGGTCTGATCACGGTCGTCGATGAGGCGTGGTGCTACAACCTGACGACCGGTCAGCCCATCTGGGGGCTTCGTTTCCCGACGAAAGAGGGCTGGACTGAGATTGCTGCCGAGCGCTCGGAGCGTGTTGGTGCAAGCGCCGAAGTCAGCGATGCCTTGCGGTTAATGGGACTCACACTTCCTGTAAGCCCCGAAGCTATCACACATCAATATAGAGCACTTGCGATGCGATGGCACCCCGACCGCAACCCGCAGGATCCGGAGTCTACACGGAAATTTCAGGATCTCGGTGCAGCGATGGAGCTGCTTACGGGTGTCGATCTGTCCCGTCTTTCTGGCACAGAGATCGAGCGGGTCGCCTATCAACAGATGCTGCACAACAGTTCAATCACTCTCCCTGACGGAACAAGGGTGACGATGTCCATAGCATTGCAAGTTGGAGGCGCGTTTGGTGTGGATTGGATCTACGCTGCAAACTTCACCCACGGGGGGTACAGCACCTTTTTAGCGGGTTACAGTGGGAGGGTCATCGAAGTCGACCCCTCCGGAATTCCTTTGCGTGTCTACGACATCGGCGCTGTTCCACGGCACGTTGCGGACACGCCGGCACATCGTTACATCCTTACCGACACACGGCTCTACGTTCTTTGCCAAGATCAGCTCGTGGCGCTCGTGGACGTGTTGGATAAAGGCAAACTCATCATGGGTGATCGGGGATTTGGCTTGCTACAGCCAAAGCAGTTCCCGTGGTTTACTCATACTGGCCAACTTCTCGGAGAGGTGATGACGCGTCATCCGATTCGTCGGACATATTTTGGCCCTGAGGGGCTCGTCGTCGAAACGCGCACCCATCGCGGCATCATCAGCGGCGCTCCGAGTTGGTGGTAGCGGATGGTTGTAAAGAGGCCCCGGTTTGCGGTGCGGTCACTCGGTTTTGACGTTAATCTCGTAATTTGGGGCACGATACAGGGGCGACTGGCAGACGGGTTTGTTAAGGCAGTGTGCAGTGCCGATGCAAAGGGCCTCGATGGCGTCTTTGACAAATGCCTCGACAAGAGGAGAAACGTGAACGCAGGTGACCAGGTCTCTGACCACGTGGAGAG
>PKUV01000078.1 GCA_003131315.1 Acidobacteriaceae bacterium | reverse complement strand
CCACCCCTCGACTTCACCCAACGACTTTTCCCCGCGAGCCATTGAGACAGCAGATTCAAGTTCTTGGCTCTCGCCTTTTTCATCACACCCAGCCTGTGCGCCCCATCACAGACTTCCCATCCACCCGGTGCGACAATGTTCCCCTGAAGGGCCAGTGCCGAAGTGTGGCCGTCTCCAGAGACGGTACTCGAATCTGCCCCAAACCACTTTCAGCGCTCTTTGACAACCGAAAGTTGAGGCGAACAACAGGCGTAAGCCCGCCGCCGAAATCCTGACCGAAGAGCAAAATTTAGCCGCTAAGTCCTTATTCTGGAATATTTTCCATATAAGTCCTTTAAACTCAAAGATTTTGCGGGAGTTTTTATCTAACTCATTGATTCTAAAAGATCGGGGAGGAGTTTTTTCTTATATGAGTTGGTTATTACCCTATAAGTAAATAGGCAAGAACAGACGACACCAACTGATGGAGAGATCGTCGTCCACGAAGTAGCGGATAGTCCTACGCTCTAACAAAATCAATAAACCCGCGCTGCACATCAGTCCGCGTAAGCTTCGCCCGAATTTTGTCGCCAACGTGCAACCCCTGAGCTCCCTGAGCCAGCAATCCTTCGATATGCGGCTGCAAAACGCGAACAAACGTCCCCTTCGGAGTGACTCCGGTGACGATGGCGTCGAAGGTTTCACCCACGCGATGGCTCATCGCCACGGCGGCCAACCGCTTCGACATTTCCCGCTCCACTTTTCGCGCTGCATCTTCCTTTTGCGTGCAGTTCGCCGCGATGCCGGCGAGTTCGTCGTCGGAGTAGGGCCCGGGCTTCCCGTCGAGCAACGCTTTGATCAGCCTTTGCGTAACAACATCGGCAAAGCGCCGATTGGGCGCCGTCGAGTGCGTGTAATCCTGCACGGCGAGTCCGAAGTGCCCCTGCTCGGGATCGCCCGGACGCTCCAGAACATATTCGCCCGGCCCAATCAGCTTGATGACCGCGAGCGACAGGTCGGCGAAGTGATCGGGATCGGCGGCTTTGCGCTTCAGCAGAAAATCGTTGAGCGCCTTGGAATCAGCCTGTGCGGGGAGCTTTTCTCCCTGCGCCGCCGCCAGCCGCACGATGCCGTCCCAATGCTCGGGAGTTTTCACGATGCGGCGCAAAGAAGAAACTTTTTCCAGCAGCCGCGCCACCACGCCGTTGGCGGTGATCATGAAGTCTTCGATCAACTCGGTGGCCCGATTCTTCTCCTGTTTCACGACATCGACAACCTGCTGGTTGAGCACCAGCGGATGAACTTCGCTGGTGTCAATGTTCAGCGCGCCGTGCTCGTAGCGCAGTTTCTTGAGCGCCTGGGCAACTTCGTCCTGAAGCTTGAGCTGTGCCTGCAGTTCCGAAGACGCGGCGACTTTTGGCGGAGCGGTCGCCGTGCCTTCCAGCCATGCTCCGCCCGCGCCGTAGGTGAGTTGCGCCTTGTTGCGAACGATGGCCCGATACACGTCGCTAGAATCCAGCGAGCCGTCGGCAGCGATGACGAATTCAACCACCACGCCGGGCCTGTCCACGTTTTCGAGCAGAGACGACGCGCCCGTCGAGAGCTCTTCCGGCAACATTGAGAAATTGCAGATGCCGGTATAGACGGTGGTCGTCTCCTTGGCCGCATGCTGATCGATGGGAGAAGCCTTGGCGACAAACGCATCCACGTCGGCGATGCCCACCATCACCTTGACGTCGCCATTAGGCAAGCGTTCGGCAACTTCGATCTGGTCGAGGTCTCGCGAGGTGTCGTTATCGATGGAGGACCAAAGCAGGCCGCGCAGATCATGCACCTTATCGGAAGGCGCGAGTTGCGGCGGATGGGCGCTGATATCGGCCAGTTGTTGTCGCGTCTCGGGCGGAAAATCCGGCTCGAAACCCTGCGCCACCATGACTTGCCGCGCCATTGCCTGAAGATTGATGGGAGAAGGACGAGAATCGTTCATTGCGCCCCGCTTTCCGAGAACATTGTTTTGAAAAGGCTAACATGAATCCCTGATTTTCCTTCGTGTACCTTAGTGCCCTTAGTGGTTATCGCTCTTCCCCTGTGTCCCTCCGTGCCCCCCTGTGGTAATGCCTTTGATTTTGGCGGCCCGCCCACTCATTCGCAAAGAACGCGAATGAGTGGGGCACCCAGCTCGTGATATTCTTATAACAGTAGCTGCGTCTTCCTCCGATTGGATCGATTCCCGCAGTTCCCTAAACATCATGATTTCAGTCAGCAATGTGTCCATGCGCTACGGCGCCAAAGTTCTATTCGACGAAGTTTCCACCGGCTTTATTCCGGGGAAGCGCTTCGGCCTTACCGGCCCCAACGGAGCGGGCAAATCCACGTTCATGAAGCTTCTGACCGGCGAACTGGACCCGCAGAAGGGAACCGTCGTCCGCCCGCGCAAGCTCGGCGTTCTGAGCCAGGATCAATTCGCCTTTGATCGCTATCGCGTGATCGACGCGGTCATCATGGGCAACCGCCGCTTGTGGGCCGCTCTCGAAGAACGCGAAATCATCTACGCGAAGCATGAGATGACGGACGCGGACGGCATGAAACTCGGCGAACTCGAAGGCATCGTCGGCGAGGAAGATGGCTACACCGCCGAAAGCGACGCTGCGATTCTGCTGCAAGGCCTCGACATTCCCGACGAACAACACGAGCGGAAAATGTCGGAGATTCCGGGCGGACAAAAAATGCGCGTACTGCTGGCGCAGGCTCTGTTCGGACATCCGCAGGCGCTGTTGCTCGACGAGCCCACGAACCACTTGGATCTCGACTCAATCCACTGGCTGAAGAATTTTCTGAATCAATATGAGGGCGTGCTGATCGTGATCTCGCACGACCGTCATTTCCTCAACGGCATTTGCACCCACATCGCCGACATCGACTACGAGACCATCATTACTTACACCGGTACTTATGACGACATGGTGGTCGCGAAGACGCAGATTCGCTCGCAGATCGAATCGCAAAACGCTCAGCGCGAAAAGAAGATTGACCAGTTGAACGAGTTCATCGCGCGCTTCGCCGCCGGAACCCGCTCCAGCCAGGTGCAGTCGCGGCGCAAGGAAGTCGAGCGCTTGCAGGTTACCGAGCTGGCGAGGTCCAACATCCAACGCCCGTTCCTGAAGTTCGAGCAGAAGCGGCCTTCCGGCAAACATATTCTCGAAATCGAAGGCGTCACGAAGTCGTACGGAGAAGCGAAAGTGATTTCCGGCTTCACGGCGAGCGTGATTCGCGGAGAAAAAATCGCGCTGATGGGCCGGAACGGTTCCGGCAAGACCACTTTGGTGAACGCGCTGCTCGCGAACTCGCCGACGGTTTCAGAATCTGAATTGCGAAAGACGAGTGGCTACGATGGGCCCTTTGTGGACGGCGGGAAGGTTATCTGGGGTCACGAGGCTGCAGTGGGATATTTCGCCCAGGATCACAGGGCCCTAATCGATCCCGGCATCAAGGTTCTGGAGTGGCTCCATCAGTGGGATCCTGCCGCTTCAACCGAAGAGATTCGCGGCTTGCTGGGCATGATGCTGTTTCCTCGCGATGATGCCGACAAGCGCACCGACGTGCTCTCCGGCGGAGAGGCGGCGCGGTTGCTCTTCTGCAAACTGATGCTGCAGAAGCCGAACGTGCTCGTGCTCGACGAGCCGACCAACCATCTCGATCTCGAATCGATCAACGCCCTCAACATTTCGCTGCAGCGTTACCCCGGAACGGTGCTGCTGGTCACGCATGACGAGGATCTGATTGATGAAGTTGCGACCAGGATCTGGCACTTCGAGGGCGCCCATGAAATCACCGATTTCAAAGGCGCATACGGCGAGTACCAGGCCGTTCTCGCTTAAACAGGCTGGGGTGCAGGTGGCCCCGAAAGAACTTGTCATTCTGAGCGGAGCGAAGGACCTGCTTTTCTGGCACCATTGCGGAATTGCTACGTACTCTTCGCGTCCTTGTGAACGATCGACAGAAGAGGACCTTTCTTCGCCTTCTTCTTTGCGCTCGGTCTTTTGCGGGATTTAGAAGAATCACCGACGATGTCGGCGACGGTGGTGCTCTCCAGTATCTTGGCCGCGGCATCTCGCACCTCCAAAAACACACCATAGAGCGCGCGATGGTCGGGATCGGTGATGATCAGGCTTCGGAGTTGATCCGCATCCCCAAAGGGTGCGAGTGGACCGTCAACCAGGCGAATGATCTCGCTGAGTTTAATCTCCGCTGGCGCGCGCCGCAACCGGTAGCCGCCCTTCGCGCCCCGAACGCTTTCCACGATGCGCGCATTCTTGAGTTCCAGCAAAATCAACTCAAGAAACTTCTCCGGCAGGTCGCTATCAAGGGCGATGTCCCGGATCTTGACGGTTTCAGTTCCGTATCGGCGGCCAAGGGTCGTTATCGCTTGCAGCGCGTAAAGCCCTTTTTGCGAGATCTTCAATCTTGTATCCTTATCCAGCAGCTTTCTGGGATGCCCGGCTGCTGCGGCCAGTCTCCGTCTTGGACGTACTCTAGTGCCCCCGCGCCCGCTTTGCAACTGATCTTCTTGCCGAGCCGGGCTCGAAGTTTACAATGTACCGGCCGCAAGTGTATGTACAGTTATGTAAGTACATACAAAACGTTTCACGTGAAACACTAGGCGCAATTGCCCCTCGTGACATCCTTCAGTCGCCTTACTTCCACTGGATCACCCCGGCTTCAGCGCAAGCATCGAGGTAGCCGGCGACAAGATTCACTGGCAAGGGCCCGTATTCGGCCGACACCGCTACCGCGTCGATGCCATCTTCATCGCAGGTTCGCCAATCTCGCCGTGCGCTTCCCCTTCGAGACAAACGCGATGCCACAACTCAAGATTGAGCAGCCGCCAGATGCGATCGTAGTTATCGCGATGCTGCGCGCGATGTTCGTCAAACAGCTTTTCGATCGCTTCGCGCCGGAAGTATCCGCGATTCAGGCTGCGCGGTTCAAGCAGCATCTCGCGAATCGTTTCCAGTCGCGATCCAGCCAGCCACCCGCTCCACGGCGTCGGAAATCCCAGCTTCGGCCGGTACAGAATCGAGTGCGGCAGCAGATCTCCCACCGCTTTCTTCAGGATCCGCTTGCCGGCCAGTCCCTGGATCTGCACTTCGCGCGGAATGCGAGTCGCGAATTCAACCAGCACATGATCGAGAAACGGCACCCGGCTTTCGATGGATGCGGCCATGCTCATGTTGTCCTGCTTCATGAGCAGTTCCACCAGGTAAGTCTTGATGTCGGTGTAGAGCAGCCGTTGTAGCATTTCGCCCGACGACTGGTCCCAGTAATTGAGGACATTCTTATATGCGGTGCTGGGCGCGGCTTCTCGCGCGAACTCGCTCGTCAGCAATCCGCTTTGCTCCGCTTCGCCGAAGGCGGAAAAGAAATTGTCGAAATAGAAAGAAGCCCAGGAATTTCCATCCTTGGCCAGAAATGTGTGTTCCAGTTTCCGGCGCAGGGTTGCTCCCAGCAGGGAAGAGGTCGCAACCGAGTTGCGCAATCCGCGCCGCAGAACACCCGGAACCACGCTGCGGTAAGCGCGATCCATAGCCGCATTCTTCAAAGTGAAGGCATAGCGCGTGTAGCCCGCCAGGGTTTCATCCGCGCCCTCTCCGGTCAGCACCACCGTAACTCTCTCTCGGGCGAGCCTGGCGACAAAATAAAGCGAGATGCTCGAAGGCCACACGATCGGCTCGTCTTCATGCCAGATCAAATGGGGCAGCGCCGCAAAAAAATCCTGCTCGCCGACAAACACTTCATGATGCCGCGAATGGATGTGATCCGATACCGTGCGCGCAAAAGGCAGTTCGCTGTAAGTCTGCTCGGTGTAGCCGACGGAAAAAGTCTCGACCGGCTCTCGCCGCATTTTCGTCATCAGCGCCGCCACCGCGCTCGAATCCACGCCGCCGCTCAGGAACACTCCCAGCGGCACGTCGCTCATCAGGTGGCTGTTGACTGCGTCTTCCAGTAACTCGCGGTAGCTCTGGACGTAGTAACTCTCATCTCGCGATTCATGCGTCTTCGATGCATCCAGGTCCCAGTACTGCCGAATTTCCGCCTTGCCGTCCGGACCAATCGTCATCGCGTTTCCGGGCAGCAGCTTGAGAATTCCGGCGTAGAAACTTTCCTCGCCCGACAAATATCCAAACGCCAAATACTCCGGCAGCGCCGCCCGATTGAACTCCGGACGAATCCCACCATGCGCCAGCAGCGCTTTGATTTCCGATCCGAACAGCAGCCGCTCCCGCGTCAATTTGTAGTACAGCGGCTTGATGCCCAGCCGGTCGCGCGCGATGAAGAGCGTTTTCGTATTGCGATTCCAGATAGCAAAGGCAAACATGCCGCGCAGGTGCTGCACACAGTCCGCGCCGTACTCTTCGTAGAGGTGGATGACGGTTTCGGTATCGCTGTGCGTGCTGTAGCGGTGGCCGCGCGCGATGAGTTGCTCGCGCAAGGCAAGATGGTTGTAGATCTCGCCATTGAACACGATCCACAGCGTTCCGTCTTCGTTCGAAATCGGCTGATGCCCGCCCGCTACGTCGACAATGCTGAGCCGCCGCATGCCGATGCCCACCGCGCCGTCCGTATAAAAGCCTTCGTCGTCGGGCCCGCGATGGGTGATCACGCGGCACATTTCGCGCAGAGCCGCGGCGCTCGCCCGCGCGTCCCGTCCGAATTCAAGAATCCCAGCGATCCCGCACATTTAGTGTTTCTCCGCGTATGGCGACGAATTGCGATTCGACGAACCTTGATTCAAGTCCGCCGATGACGAACCCGAGCCGCCCGTCAGCTCTTCGAATAAGGACGTAACCGAAAACTCGCCTGGCTCTGCGTTCAGCACTGCATCCAGCTTGCGCCACTCGAGAAATGCGGATGGCCCCGCCGCCTTCAGCAGAGGCTGTCCCTGCCACGCGACGTACGTCCCGCCGATCACTACCAAGTGCGCGAGCTTCTCTTTTTCGATGCGGCAATACAGCACTTGCGCGTCCGAAGACCACGGACCGAAACTCCACGCCTCGTCGCCGAGCGCAAAAAAGAATCCGTGGCTTTCGTCATGATAATCGAGTTTGTACACTTGTACCGCCGCCTGCGCCATGCTGGCCAATCGTGGTTCGATAAGCGGTCCGCCCTCCTGCCGGATTGCGCCCTGGCGTGGCACCAGCACAGTCGCCGTCTCTGTCGGCAGCAATACTCGCGCATGGCATCGCACCAACGGTGCAGGCTGTAACGCACCGTAAGCGGGCGAGAGCAGAGTTCGGCTAACTTCTGTCGCGGTATGCCAGACCGTTTCTTCCGGTACGATCAGGCGCAACCCCGATTCACCCGACGCAACGACGGCTCTCGATATCTCCACCCGTCCCAGGCCGACGGCTTGAACTTCGAGATCGGCGGCGAAATGCCACCGTATCTCCACTTCATGTTCCGTTTGACCGAGCACAACATCGCGTACGAGCCACGGACCGCCCGCGATCTTCAGCACGTGTCGCCGATGCACAACCGGATCCACCAGCCGCGCATATCCATTGTGACTGCCCACAAAGTAAGTGAAGCTTTTCCCCACCGTCCAGTTTTCCACTTGCGTGCTCGGAATGTGAGTCCATGAGAAAGGCTCATCCGCAACTGCCTGGTCGACTCCATCCACGCGCACCGTGTTGTGCGCACCCGTCCCGCGAAATGTATTCCGGTCCGCCGGATCTTTCGAAATGTAAACGCCGCTCCCAGCGTCCACCAGCCAGCGGCGTCCATCCATGGTGAGCCGCAGGCTGAGTGCGTCGGCATGTCCGTGCCCCGAGCGGCCCACGCCCTGCGGACCGGCATCCACAACCATCGTCTGCGCGTACGGCTGTGAATCCGCCAGCACGTAAAGGCCGCCGTCGGGAAAGGCGAGCGAATGCGGGGCCGGGCTCACTTGTGTGCTCGAGTGTGTGCCGGAGAGTTTCTCGACGGCTTGATTTCCAAACAACCAGATCGATTCTTCCGTCAGCCGCGCCGCAGAATAGTTCCTGGAGTACATCACCGCACCGAGCGCCAGCGGGTCCGTCATCTGCTCCGTCCGGTTGCGCCTCGGATTCCACAGCCGCCCGCCATCATCATCGCCGAAGCCTTCCGCCGGTCCTGCCTGCGCGAGCGCCGCGACTACATCGAGCATTCGTCCCAGCACCGCGTCATACGCCGGCGGAATTTCCGTTCCATTCCGGGCCGCGAGTAACCGCGCATACAGAAAGAAGTCGAGCGCATAAACGTGGTAGTGCAGCGATTGCTCGAAGTAAACGCCATCCGGACGCACCTGCCGCTCCGCCTCGTGCAGCACAATCTGCCACCCCGATTCCTTCCAGCGCGCGGCCCTCGGCATTTGCGGATACAAAGTGCCCAGAAAGAACAGCGCCACCGCTTCCCCCAGCAGGTGCGTGTTCGGAGAAAAATAAGTAGATAGATAGCGCTCAATGTAACGCCCGTGAAACGCGAGCGCCGGCGCTAGTTCCGAGCGAAATTCCGCGCACTCGTCCGCTCCCGCCAGCAACTGGTCCACCCAGATCCACGACAAACTGCGGAAGGCAACCTCCAGCGTGCTTCCCCAGTTGATCCCCAACGGATACGGATTCGCCTTGATCCAACTGCGCCACTGCGCCATCAGTTCGCGAGCGTACTTCTCGTTCCCGCTCAGCAGCCGGGCCTTGGCCAGCGGTACCAGGTGCTGGTGCCGGTTCAATTCCCATGTGACCTTGTGGTCGCCTACCACGGCGAAATCTAGAAAAGGAATCTTGAACCACGGATCCAGCGGCACACGCTTGCCGTGCACCGGATCGAGATGCCAGTCGATGTCGCTACCGTAATCAAGATGTTCGTAACCCAGCAGGCGAAAACGATGGCCGCAGATCTCATCGGCCTCGCGCAGAATTTCGGTCGCTTCGTCGGGCAGATGTTCGCGCAACAACTCCGCGCGCTCTAAACTTTCACTGCCAGGAAAAAAGAATTGGCCGGGCCGTGTCGGCGAATTCGCGTTCAGCCGCGGCGTCCCAGCGCGCACGCCCGTCCGGTGCATGAGCAGGTCGCTCTGCTTGTGCAATTCCTGCGCCAGGCGCACGCGCACCTCTTCCCAGTCCATTCGGGATACGCGCGCCAACTTGTTTTGCCATCCAGAAGCCACAGATTCACTTATCTTACATGCTGAAAAGGCCGCTCTAGACTCACCGGTTACCGTTGGTACCTCGCCAGTTTCTAACTCTGACGGGGACTCTGCCCGCTGCGCTACGATTGATGCTGTGGGCAATTTGACCCAGAAGAATTCCCACCCAGTGGAAATAGTTGTCCACTCTTTGCCCCACCGCTGGCCTGGACTCCGGTGGTTTTGGAGGATATTCTGTAACATATTGAAAATAAGGATGTTGTTGTCTGTGGTTGAGACCGTCCAGCGCCCCGATGGAGAGCAGCTTGCTACCGCTTAACTGGGGGTTGGTATAGTTCATAGTGCCACGCAGTAGCCCCAGATACTCGATTGCCAGGAGAATTCGCTTGGGTTTGTCCGTTAGCATTTTTGGGTTGGGATACGTCGGCTCCGTATCGGCCGCCTGCTTCGCCTCCATGGGCCACAAAGTCATCGGCGTCGACGTGAGCCGCGCCAAAGTTGAGATGATGGACTCGGGCCGCACCCCGATCATCGAAGCTCGCATGAGCGAGATGGTCGCCGAAGCGAACCGCGCCGGCCTTCTGCACGCGACCACCGACGCCACCGCGGCCGTGCTAAATTCGGAAGTCTCGTTTGTCTGCGTCGGAACGCCCAGCTTGAAAAATGGCAAGCTCGACCTCAGTCATATCGAGCACGTCGCCCGGGAAATCGGCGCCGCCATCCGCCAGAAACAATCGCCGCACGTTTTTGTTCTGCGCAGCACGGTGCTGGCCGGAACCACCGAAACGGTGGTGCTTCCCATACTGGAAAAAGAGAGCGGCAAGAAGTGCGGCCAGGATTTCACCGTTTGCTATAACCCAGAGTTCATGCGCGAAGGCAGCGCCGTCGCCGACTTCCTGAACCCGCCCTATACCATTCTCGGAGCCAGCGACACCCAGCACCTCGCGCCGCTGCGTGAACTTTACAAGAACACTCCCGGTACGCTCTACGAGACAACCATTCCGGTCGCCGAAATGGTCAAATATTTTTCCAACTGCTATCACGCGCTGAAAGTCGGTTTCGCCAACGAAATGGGAACCATGTGCAAGCATCTCGGCGTCGACGCGCACGCGGTCACTAAAATTTTCACCTCCGACACTAAGCTGAACATTTCTGCCGCATATCTTTCCCCGGGCTTCGCCTTCGGCGGTTCCTGTCTTCCGAAAGACCTGCGAGCCATCACCTACAAGGCCAAAGAACTCGATCTCAAGCTTCCCTTGCTCGAATCCCTGATGCCGAGCAACGCCGAGCACGTCGATCGCGCCGTGGAAATGGTGATGAGCACGGGCAAGAAGAAAATTGCGCAGCTCGGCCTGAGCTTCAAAGCCGGCACCGACGATCTGCGCGAGAGCCCGCAGGTGCAGCTAATCAAGCGTCTCCTGGGCGAGGGTCTCGAAGTCAAAGTCTGGGACGAGGACGTTTCCCTCGGCCGCCTCGCCGGTTCCAATCGCCAGTACATCGAAGAAGTTATCCCGCATATCGGATCCGTGCTCTCTGCCGACCTCGAAGGCGTACTGCGCACCGCCGAAGTCGTGATCCTCGGCAACAAATCGGCGAGCAAAGATCAGCTTGCCAAGTACCTTCGCCCCGAACAGATCGTGATTGACCTGATCCATCTGGATAAGACACGGCGTCCGGAAGGCGCCCGGACGTATGAAGGAATTTGCTGGTAGGAAGTTGCGGGAGATTTCCCGTAGAGACGCGGCAAGCCCCGTCTCTACAGTAATTTGACGACGCGACCGGAAAAAGAATGAAGTTCTATCCCATTGACATCAAATCCGCCGACTGGAAGCGCCTCGACGCTTTCGCCGACCGCACCGTCTTCCAGACGCGCGAATGGCTGCAATTCGTTGCCGAGTCGCAGAAGGCCCAGCCCGTACTGGCCGAACTGCGCGAAAAGAGCGACGTCCTCGGATACTTTAGCGGGCTCGCCTTCTCGAAGTTCGGCATGAAAGTTCTGGGCAGCTCTTTTCCCGGTTGGACGACTCCTTATATCGGCTTCAATCTCAACCCGGACGTCCCGCGTCGAGCCGCGCTCGAAGCCCTGGAAAAGTTTGCCTGGGACGATCTCAAGTGCCTCCATCTGGAAGTCTCCGATCCGAACTTCACTTTCGAAGACGGCGAAACCGCCGGATTCAAAACCGAATACTACGCTTCCTACCGCACCGACCTGACCCGCTCGGAAGAAGATTTATTCAACGGCATGGAAAGCGCCTGCCGCCGCTGCATTCGCAAGGCGGACAAAAGCGGCCTCAAAATCGAAGAGGCCCACGACCTCGCCTTCGCCGACGAATATTACGAGCAGCTCCAGGACGTCTTCGCCAAACAGTCGCTGGTTCCCACCTATTCCGTCGAGCGCGTGCGCGCCTTGGTTCGCAACCTGGAGCCGGGCGGCAACATCTTGCTGATTCGAGCGCGCAATCCCGAAGGGAAGTGCATTGCCACCGGAATCTATCCCGGCTTCAACCAGATCGCCGAGTTCTGGGGCAACGCCAGCTTCCGTTCGCATCAGAGCCTGCGTCCCAACGAAGCCTGCCACTGGTACGCCATGCGCTACTGGAAAAAGCGCGGCGCCTCCATTTTCGACTGGGGCGGCGAAGGCACGTACAAGGAAAAATACGGATGCAAACCGCATCGCGTGCCATGGTTCACCAAGTCTCGTTATCAGATCGTAGGCAAGTTGCGCAACGAGGCTCGCAACATGTTTGCGCGCAAGCAAAAATTTCTCGGATGGCTGCAAGGCAACCGTTCCGCCGCCGAACGCAGCCCGGCCGAAGAATAACAACACCGAGGGGAAGCACCAATGGCGTTACTCGTTCGCAGGGCATTCCGGCATCTATCGCGGGTTCACGACGTGCTGTTTCGCCGCACGCTGCTCGAGCGCGAAATCACCATTTTCGACGACGACGTTTTTCTCACGTCCTATCCGCGGTCGGGCAACACCTGGACGCGTTTCCTCGTCGGCAATTTCGTCAACCCGAATGAGCCCATCACCTTCCTGAATGTAGAACGCCTGGTTCCCGACATGTACAAGACCGCCGATTGGGTCTTGCGCCGCCGTCCCCGCCCGCGCGTGCTCAAAAGCCACGAGTCTTTCGACGCCCGCTACCGCCGTGTCATCTACATTGTGCGGGACCCGCGCGACGTGGCCATTTCCAACTATCACTGGGAGATGAAGCTGCGTTCGATCCCCGAAGGCTGTCCCATTGAAGAATTCGTTCCCCTCTGGATGGACGGCAACTTCTGGCGCCGCATCGGTTCCTGGGCCGACCACGTCAACAGTTGGCTGGCGACGCGCCAGGGGCACGACAGCTTCCTCCTGATGCGCTACGAAGATTTGCAGGCGAATCAGCAGCGCGAACTGACGCGCGTAGCCCAGTTCATGGGCCTCAATCCCGACCCGGAGCGCATCAACCAAGCCATCGAACGAAGTTCCGCCGCCAACATGCGCAAAATGGAAGAAACGCAGGGCAAGAAATGGGTAGCCACATTCCACACCCGCAGCGATAAACCCTTCGTCCGCAAGGCATCTTCCGGCGGATGGCGAGCCATCCTCCCTAAGAAAACCGTCACCTACATGGAAGCCCACTGGGCCCCAATCATGAAACAACTGGGCTACAAGCTCTCCACCGAAACGGAAAAAGAACCCTCAGAAATAACCCACGCGACCCAGTGAAGATGGTGTGTAACCGAGAACTGAAAGCTGAAAGCTGAAAACTGACAGCTGCTCTAGAAATTCCCCGGCAGCCCATCTCCGTCTGCGCGCGTCAGATGCATTCGCGGACGCACTTCGTCAAATGGAGCCAGCAATTCCGCCAACTTCTTCGAAGCGGCGAAGACAAAATTGGACGGTCCCGGCAGATAGCCTGCCGTCTTGAACGCCGCGCCCCAGGCCTGGTGACTCTGATTGCTGAGGATCAGGTCGAATCCCTGCCGCTGGAGTGTTTGAGTGGCGCTGCGCACAACTGAAAACCATTCTCCCGGAAGCGCGAAGCAGTCGACGACCGACCCGACGCGCATGTTGCCGTACTTCGCGTCCTTGCGGCGCTCGCCGACCACCGCCCAGCCAATCGCCGCGCCGTTGCGCTTCACGACCAGGCGCGTGAGATGTGTTTGTGTCGGAGGATACAAAGTGCGCAAAGCCTCGGCATCCCGCACCGCCGTGAACGAGCAAGTTTGCCGCGCCTTTTCCCAGAGAGATGGCAAGGTCTCGGCGACGTCAGCTACTTCGAAGCTCGTGACTTCGCAGCCCTCGGTTGCCGGCGACCGGGGTGCTCCGAGAGCACGATAGCCCTGGAACAGCTTCGAGCCGGCCCATCCGGCGCCGCTGTATGCCGCGACGTCCATAAGAAACTTCCGCGAAGCCGACGAGCGCAGGGTCTGCATATTTCTTAGAAAGCGCGAGGGATTCACGATGCGAAAGAAGAACGGCACCGGGCAATGCGCCCATCCCAGACGAACCAGCATCTGCGGCAACGGACGGTCGTACCCGCCCATGCCGAGACAGTAGACGAGCGGCGCGCGCTGCATCGCGTCGCGCAGCAGCAGCGTGCCCACGATGGCATGAGCCTTATTGACGATGCCCTCGGACAGCGGATGGTGATAGTAGCCGATCGAGCGAATCTGTCCGTCGGGGAAAAAGAACTCCTGGGTTTTGAGGACGTATCCGCCGCGCACGATTCCGCCATCGACGGCGACGAAAAATTCGTTGTAGATGCGGGACTCCGCCGTACGCGCCAGCCAGCGCGGCTGTGCCCAGCGATAGAACACCATGTTCTCGTCCTCGCCCGCCTGCCGGAGGCGCTGATTGAACTCCGCCACCGCGGGCTCGTGCTCGGGACGATAGGGCTGGATGACGATGGCCATGAATGAAAGGTGTGAGCGTTGGGGTGTTGCGTTGTATCCCGCAAGTTCGCGGTATTACCAAATACTTGTCATCCTGAGCGAAGCGAAGGACCTGCTTTTTTTGTCGGTGCAAGAGACAGCAGATCCTTCGCTTCGCTCAGGATGACAACACAAACGTTCTATCGCGCGGTCGACTGCAGCTTTTCGACCAGCGTTGCGACCGCACCGATGTTCTTCATCTGCTCAATATCTTCGGGCTCGAGCTGCACTCCGAACTTTTCTTCGATGGCGAGAACCAGATTCAGATGCTGCATGGAATCCCAATTCTCGATCGTTTCCGGCGAGGATTCCGCCGTGATTCTGTCCGCCGGAATTCCGAAAATGTCGCTGGCGACGTTCCGCACCTGCTCAAACGTACTTGCTGTCAATTCCTTCCTCCCGGTTTACCTTCCGTTTTTCAAATCCGTCGTTATCTTCAGCTTAATCCAATCGGGGCAGCGCAAATTGGAACTCTTCAGATCCAGCGTCCACAGCGAGCCCGCGCCATTTGTCTCCTGCCGCTCGAAGCCATGCTGCGGGTAGAAATCGCGCGCTGGAGCGTTTTTCTTCGTCGGCAGAAACCAACCCACCAGCCGCTTGCGTCCGCGCTGGGCAGCGCTCTCGGCGAGATGGGCGAGAAGTGCAGTTTCCACCGTTCTTCCGATGACGCGGCAGCTCAGCAGGAAGGTATCCACTTCGCACTGCTCGCCTTCGTCGTGCGCGATCGCGACCCCAACCAGCCCGTGGTCGCCGAAACGGTCGCGCACCCGGATCGAAAATATGTGCCACTCCGGCTGTTTCGCCATCTGCGCGATCTGCGGCTCGGTGTAGCGCCGGGTGGTCAGGTTGAACTGGTTGGTTTTCTGCGTCAGTTGCGCGACTCGCGCCAGCGTCAGGTCCGACACGGGTTCCAGTTCGGCTTCCTGCTCGAGGAAGCGAAAGAAATCTTCCTTCGATTGAAAGCTCTGCTCGGCGCCGGCGCGCTGCTTCTGTACAGCATACATTTCGGTGCGCTGCTGGTCTTCGGACGAAAGGGTCAGCCGCTCGAACGCCGCACAATTCCTTACTGCGGCGGCATACTCCAGAGGATTCCGCGGCACATCATTGTGCGATAGATCAATGACGGTGACTTCCGGAAGCGCGGCGCGAACCTGCTCGCGCTCAAAGGGATTATCGTCGAGGAAGGCGAGCGCATCGATGCCGACGTTCAGTTCCTGCGCGATCTCGCGGAGATTCTGCGCCTTGTCGGTCCAGTTAATACGCAGCGCCGCGAAATGTTTCGCGCGCACCAGCATCCCGGGATGCTTCTCCAGCGCTTCCATGGCGTCGTCGATATTGTTCTTGCTGCACACCGCGAGCAAAATTCCTTTGCGCGACAGATCGAGCAGGGCGCGCTGCAAGGCCTGATACGCCGCGCCCGGATATTCGGGGCCAACTTTAATACCGTTCATGCCGTCTTCGCCGATTATGCCGCCCCACAGTGTGTTGTCGAGGTCGACGACCAGAACTTTGGCGGTGCGGCCGCTGAGCGGTACGATGAAACGCATCCACTCGCGCGCCATCTGAAGAAGATGACCAGCCGCGATGGGGAGCCGCGCCGTCAGCCACTTGCGCTCGTCGTGCCAATGCTCGCTGCCCTGGCGCGCCACCAGCGCGTCGTAGTCGAGTGTGTACACTCCGTGGAATCCTGCGGCGATGCGCAATAGTTCACGATTGATCTGCCGGATGAGTCCGGACTGGCCCGCCTCGGATTGGTCGTCGAGAACGCCCAGGCTCGGAGTGGAGGGGCGCTCGAGGGAATGAATGATCAGCGTTGCCTGGCTGTTTTTTCGAAACGCGCCGATCCACTGCTCATAGCCGCGAACCACGCGCTCGGCGGCTTGCTGCGCCACTTCCGGCGCCAGATCGGCGAAGTCGCGCCACAGTTCGGGCGCGGCCTGGTCGGTGCGCACCGCCAGCACGACCGCATTCGGCGCGAAGCGGTAAAGCGAACTCTGGCTGTCGAGCATGTCCTGCACGTAGGTATTGAAATCGCCGACATGGACTTCCAGATCGATACCGTACGCGAATGCTTCTGCCCGCAGCAGCGGCACGATGGGCTCGACCGTGAACGAGCGCAGGATCGCCAGTTTAAATTTTGTAAGAGCGAGTTTGTCGCGCGTCTTGTCGCGCAACTGCTCGAGTCGCGAAGTCACGAAGCTCGCCGTGGCCGACGCGGGATCGCGCCGCCAAAGTTGGGCCAGACGCCGCGACGCAAGATCGAAAGCGCCTTCGGCGATCAGGCCGTCGACTTCGGCCCGCAGGTTTGGCGGGTTATGCTCGGCGGGCGTCGAATTGGAAGTCGAATTGGACATCTAATTAGAAATCGAATCAGCGTTCCAGATACTCGATCAGCAGACGGTTCCGAGTGTAGATCCAGGCGATGCGCCGGCCGCCGAATGCGACTGCCGGCATAGGCTGCCGCGTGACGATCGCTCCAAGCGAGCGCGCGCCGGCGAGCGACTGCTCCAGATTCTCTACGACATAACAAACGTGGTGCAGACCGCCTCCCTTGGCAGCGAAGGAGTGCACGGGCGATTGTTCATCGGCCGGTTCCACCAGTTCCCAGAGCGGATCGCCCGCGCGGCGGCTCTTCAGGAACGTGATGCGAACGCCCTGGTTGGGATCATGAAAAACCCGCTCGTCCCAATTCGCTTGCAACATGCTGGCGAAGCCCTGCACGGAATTCGGAATCGAAGCCACGACGAAGCCAACGTGGTGAAACGCGCCTTCGGGCTGCCAGGTTAGTGAAATCGCATTCATCGTCAGAGCTCATTGCTGGTGGGACGCAACCTTACTTAGCCTCGGACTTCGCATCGGACTCGGCGATGCCCATGCGCCCCTTGTCGGCGATGCGGGCGAGCGGAGTATCCGATCCTCAGGACCGGACCGACTCGGCCGAATGCACCGGTTCTTCTTCGAGTTCGAGCGCAGACATGTTGGCGAGCCGGCCGACGGGCGTATGCAACTTCAGCCACAGCTTGCTGCCGAGAAAAGCGGGATACATTCCGCGCATCCACGACTGGCGCAAGCTCCGGCGGCGCTCGGCGGCGGGCAGCGACAGTTCGTAGCCATTTTCCTGCAGGCACTCGCCCACGGTCGCTTCGATAGCGGCGACATCGGCGTGCGCCAGGCGTTCTTTCCAGCGGCCGAGCGGGTTGATTTGTTCTTTCGCGCCTTCTTCGCGAAACGAAGAGTTCGTTTCCGACAGGCGGCCCAGGCCGGTACGCTGAATCCGATCGTAGTCCAAATCGTGATCGAGGAAGCCGCCGAGTTTGCCGAGCGTTTCGCGCGGGCTGGTGATCAGGTCTTCGTAGCGGATCTCGATGTAATCGGCAGAAAACTTGCGGCCATGGGCGCGGCCTTGGTGAACCATCCACTCCCAATACAGCGCAGTTGCCACCAGGCTTTCGGTCGGGCCGCGGTCCCAGGGCAGAGGAGTGAAGCCACCCATTTTTTTGAGCGAGAGCGCAATGTCGCGCCCGTCGCGGATGATGTGCACAAACAGCGCGTTAGGTATGTCGCGCTTCACGCGTTCGACGTGCAGCACATTGTCAGGATCGTACACCGCCCAGCGCTGCACTTGCTGGCTCCGGGCCACCGCGTCCATGACGATGCGGATGAAGTCTCCTCCGGTGCGGCATTCGTTCAGGATGCGCGCCGACAACTGCTCGGCATCGAGGCCGGTGCGCCGGAAACCCTTGCTCTGGAGCCAGGTTTCGAGGATCTTTTCGCGGTGCGCGCGGCTCGTCATGGAGCCGAAGCGGGGAATCAGAATTTTGTAAATCGGCAGAAAACCGCGGTAGATGGCAAACCCGCCGGAGGACAACAACATGTCGTACAGCAGGTTCGTCCCAGAGCGGTGGCAGCCCATCACGAAGACAGGAGCATGCTGGCGATCGCTTGGGCTGGGCATGGGCACCCTAAAAATCTTATCACGCAAGGCGGCCTGGGTCGTTTGAAACCCTTGTTAAAACAGGGGTTACCGAAGTCATTCCCTTTCAGTGTCGCCACCGGAAGCCTAGAAGCCGGGGCACCAGGCCAGAACCTGTTTGGCATCGATTTACTCGGTGCTTGGATTCCTATTCCACCCCAGCAACCGCGGCTTCGACCGCGTCAATGTCCGCCCCCAAGTCACGGCCATCGGAAGCAGCGGCTGCTCCGGGAGAGACCTTGGGGCAGCCCGGCCCTTTTGCGTGGCAGAGCCTTGGATCTTTGCTGACGGTGTCTTTGAGGTCGCGGATGCCGGCCGCTTCGGGGGACGAGACGGTAATGTTTCCTTTGGGAAAGGATCCGCGCCCGGTAATGATCAGGTTATGATCGAATTTATAGGGGTCAAAGCAGGCTTGCAGGACGGCTTCCGAGCCGAGCGCTTGGGCTCTGGCCGCGCAACTATCGGATCTGCCAGCCGAGGCCAGCGGCGGCCGCCGATCTCCGACGGAAAACACGCTGTTGGTTACGCTGAAGCCCGACAGCTTGGCTCCGTAGTTGGCGACCGAGAGCAGAGCGCCGGTGACAAACGCGGTTACGTGATCGATCTGGACGTCATGCACCGGTGGCCGGTTGGAGACCAGAATCAGGAAGGTGCCGCCGCCCTTGAAATCCTTGTCGTGGAGATGGTCGGCGAAGAGGTCGTGAATGCTGTAGCGGCCGCCGTCGGCGGCAGCACCGCCGGTCTTGGAGAGCGCGTCGGCAATCTGCAGGACTCCGGCAACATTTCGAATCCGGTTGAAACGGACGGTGACATCGTTGACGCGGCACACCGGGCACCGGTCGGCCTGGTTGACGGCGGTGAGCAGGATGGAATATCCGGTCTGGCTGAAACCGCCCCAGATGTTCTCGAGCAGATTGGCCTCGAACAAGACGCGGATCGCGCTCTTGAGCTCAAAGTTGTTCTTGACGATGTAGGGCTGTCCCGAAGCGGTCGGCGTGTAGCCGGGTTCGCCCTCCTTCCAGAGCATGGGGCGGAACAGATGATTGCGGCGGATCTCGATGTCGGTTGGATTGATGGCGGAGGGCCCGCCGCCGAATAGAATGTTCTCTCCGGCGGACTCGAGGAAATTGTTGTAAATCTTAAAGGTGGACATGGGTTCGTCGCCGCGGCCGCCACCGACGGCGGTTGCATCGGTGCATTTCCCGGTGCGCGCGATGCAATTGAGTCCGTTAATGTAGGAGTTGATGACCGCAATCGTCTGTGAGCCGTGGAGGATTCCAATGCCGTGGCCCACTTCGCTGCCATCGGCGGGGTGGATCCAGTTGCGATCGAAGATGACGTGGTCCGAGTGTTCGGCGGTCACGATACGGCCGATGTCGGCGCCGGGAGGCGTAGTCCACTCAATTCCAATGAAGCGGATGTGATCTCCGACGGACACGCCCTCAGGACGCCGCGTCACCAGGGTGGCAAGCAGCTTGGCCGGTCCCCCAGAGGGTTGGGCAAAGGGAGGACGCCCGGGAAGGCTGGCAACTCCGGCCCATGCCGGAGAGATGCGCGTGCCTTCGGGGGGAAGCTTGGCGTCGGGCGTGTCGGTTCGCACCGTGATGTAATGCTGGTCGTCGCATTTTTTTACGGGCAGAACTTTCACGTCGAAAGAGGCGCCGGCGGGCAGAAGCAGCGTGTCTCCGCACTTGGCGCCGTCAATGGCGGCGGCCAGATCGGACTTGGCGGCGACACGAATCTGTTTCCCCGGCGAGGGCGTTCCGTCGAGCGCGGTGTAGTAACAGGTTTTGGGAAGTTCGGCGACACCGTCCCTGGCGCCAAACCGCGCGACGTTGCCCTTGCCGCAATATGCATTTTCTCCGGTGGGAGGCGCAGCCGCCAGCGCCGGCAGCGCGGACCCGGCTACAACAGCGGAGGCCAAACAGAAGACCAGACAGAAAAAGCGAAAACCTTCCGGCGGAGCGCTTTTCACTACGGCAACAGAGCGAGAGGATTGCGAAGGAAGCGGAGTCATGTTTTGGTTTCTCCTTTGTCTGTCTAGTTATACGGAATACCCACTTCGCTTTGGATGGGACGAGCCGCTTCGCCAGCGGCGAGGGCTTGTACCTTGGCCCGGTTGAAGCGCCAGGTTCGGTTGCGCACTCGGCACGCATTCTTGGTGACCAGGAAAGCGACGAATATCTCCACTCGCTGTAGTGCGGAGAGGCGTTCCGGCTTCCATGCGTCTGCGTACTCGGCTAAGACCGGGTCGGAGGTCAGACGTCCCAGGACCTCAAGCAATACGCGATTCAGCCAGTGATAGGAAGGCGGGCATAAGTAGGCGCGGGAGCCGTACCAACTCCAGCGCTTGCGGTAATCCCAGGCGGGAAGCATCGCTCGCAGGCCCTTGATTCCGTCGGTGAATAACTTGCCGGCTGCCGGGTCTCCCGTCTCTACATATAAGTCGTATAAGCCGAGCAGGGAAGTCATGAAACCGTCTTGAATCCCGGGGATTGCTTGCCCGGGCAACTCGCTATAAAGGACGCCTGAGGACAAAGGTTCGCGCACCCCGCCTTCGCAAACATCGAGCGCGAAGACCTGTGCCGCACCTTGCAGCAGTTCGAGTAGACGCGGTCGCCGGGTGAGGCGGTAGCCCCGCACCAGCGCGCTGATCACCAGGCCCTGGTCGTAACCCGAGATCCACGGAGACTTGAGAAGAGTCTTGCCATGTAGGATACCGAAATTGTTGGTCCACACAACAGAACAATCGGCGCGGACCACGGCGTGGGATTCCAGCCAGTCCACCTGCTTGAGGAACGATTCGCGGCTGCCTTCGTCGTGGTGGCGCAGAAAGTGCCCGAGTTGGACGAGCCCCCACCACGCGATGTAGGCGGGCTTGTAGACCACCCCGGCCAGCCGAATGCGGGCTCTCGGAACTCCGGCGGGGTCCATGCTCATGATGTCCCAAGAGAGTCTTTCGCTATAGAGATAGTAATGAAGCGATTCTTTCGGGCCAGCGTCAGGATCGATCTCGAGCGGGTAGTCGAAGCGGAAGCGCAGAATCTCGCTCCGCAGTGCGCGCAGGGCGTAGCGTAGCGATTCCAACGAGTCGGTGGTGCCGTTCATCCGGTTGCTCCCTTCCGTCCACGTTGAAACGGTTTTAGGGGATGATAGCACGGGCTGGATCGGTCAGATTCCGAGTAGTTCGCGTCACAAAAAAAGGAAGGTCCGCGGCGAACCGCGGACCTCGATTGGGGAAGGTAAGGATCCGGCGAAGATGAAAAAGTTATTCGACGTTGGCCAGGGTTGCGTTGAGCCCAGCAATGTCGGCCCCGAGATCCTTGCCGTCGGTGCTCTTGTTCTTGTAAGGGCTGTTCGGCTGAAGCTCGTAGTTTCCGCCATTGCCGCTGTTGAAGTTGACGAACCCGACATCATTGGCAGTTTGCGGGAACATGTTGTTCGCTGGCCACTTCGACGGGGGAAACGCCGTCGGAGTCGCAACCAGGGCGTTGTTGCTGAATGTATAGGTGGTGAAACAGTTGGTGATGCTGGTGATCGGCACGTCGGCTTGGGCGCAACTGCCAGTGCCGCCTTGCGCGTTCCACACCGGGTATCGGCCGGTGCCTACGATGTTGTTGGTGAAGACCAATCCATACATTGGCGCAGTTACTTCCTTGTTCCCCACGATCATCAGGTGGGCTTGGGGATCCGGGAAAGCGGTGACGTGATTGATGGTGACGGTGTTGAGCGGGTTCTTGGGCCATCCGTTCAGGATCTCGAACACGCCGCCGCCGCCCACGTACTTGGTGCTGAGGTCGTCGATGACCACGTCATGAATGCTCCAGCGAGTGCCAGCCAGCGCCGGCGGTCCATGTCCGATCTCCTCTGAGGTTGCCATCTGGATTCCGCCCCCGGCATGCGAGATGCGTACATAGCGGATCGTGACGTCGGTCACCTGGCACAGCGGACAAACGTAGGAGCCGCTCTTGGTGTGTTGGTTTTTGGGGGTGAGCACAATGCCGAAGCCGGTCTGGCTGAAGCCACCCCAGCTGTTTTCCATAAGATTCGCCTCGACCAGCACGCGAACCGCATTCTTGAGTTCAAAGTGATTCTTGACGATGAAGGGATGGCCGTCCGGTCCGCCGACGAAGTTCGGGTTGCCCGGCATCCACTGCCACGGTTTCCAGAAGTGATTGTTCAGGATTTCGATGTCGGTGGGGGACAAGGTGGCCGGTCCGCCGCCGAACATGACGGCCTCGCCCGAGGCTTCCAGGAAGTTGTTCTGGATCTTGAAGGGACCATCCTGGGTGTTGCTGACGCCTCCGGCGACCGCATGAGCGTCGGTACAAGTCCCGGTCCCTGCGATGCAATGGAAATCGCTGAAATAGGAATCGACGACCGCTACGTTGGTCATACCGCCCAGGCACACGCCGCCGCGAGTTTCACCCTGAGGCGCTCCATGCAGCCATGAGCGATCGAACACGAGGTGATCCGCGGTGTCTCCCTTGCCTGAGATCGAGATCAGCCGGGCGGACCCCGGGGTTCCGGCGGGACGAGTAATTTCCAGACCGACGAAGCGGTAATAGTTGGCGCCGGTGGCGAACTGGAACGGACCGTCGCCACTCCTTTGAATCTGTACTTTCGCCATCACGTTCTTTGGATTGGGGCAGCTATACGGCGGGCGCCCCTCGAGAGAAGCGACCCCGGCGTAGCAGGGCGTGGCGCGCTGCCCTTCTGCAGGTAGAGCGCTGTCCGGAGCACTGGTTCGGATGATGATCCAATGGTTGATGTTGCAGTTCTTGGCTGGCACAGTGAACATGCCGGTAAAGGTTGCGCCCGCCTGAAGTTTGATCACGTCGCCGCAGCGAGCGTTGTTCAAGGCCGATTGCAGATCGCCGCCAGCGTTGACGCCGATGTCCGATCCCAGCGCGGGCGTGTCGGACATCGCACTGGGAACGGTCACTCGTGGCAGTTCCGCGGGACCATCGAAATTGCCACCGGTAACGACGGTGACGCTGAAATTGCCGCTTGCAGTTTTGTTGGTGGCGTCCGTGACCGTGACCGTGAAGTTGAAGGTACCGACTGTGGTTGGCATGCCGGCAAAATCCCCGTTCGTATTCATCGCGATTCCCGGAGGAGGAGTGCCTGCGGAAATGCTCCAACTGTAAGGCGTGGTTCCGCCGGTCGCGGTGAAGACTTCGCTATAAGCGTTCCCCTGCTGGCCCTGGGGCAGACTCCCGATTGTGATTTTCAGTGGCTGGTTATTCACCGGGTCAACGGTGACTGCGGCGCTGGCTGACTTCGTGGAGTCAGCCTTGCTAGTGGCGGTGACGACCGCGTTGGTCTGCGCTTTCACTGTCGGGGCGGTGTAAAGACCGTTGGCATCGACCGAGCCTGCCGTCGCCGACCATGTCACCCCGGTATTGGAAGTTCCGCTGACGGCAGCGGTGAACTGCTGCTTCTGATTCGAGAACAAAGTTACGCTGGCCGGAGACACACTGACCTTGACATTCCCGCCACCGCCACTACCGACGACAACGGCGAACGACTGGCTCCCCTGATCGAGCCGCGGGGAGTCGGTCACAATCACCTCGAACGAGAAGTTGCCCGCCGTTGTAGGCGTGCCCGAGAGCGTCCCCGTGGCTGGGTTCAAACCGATGCCCGGGGGAAGGGCACCGGTTTTTACCGAGAAATGGTAGGGGGAGCTTCCGCCAACAACTGCGAGCACAGAGTTGTAAGACTGATTCACCGTGCCTGCGGGAAAATTCCCGTACAGATTCAGGCTGCTCTGCCCACCCGCGGCTTGCGCCACCGTACCGCACGAAGTGGTTATCAGTGCGACCACCAGCAGGAGCATCAAAACGCTCAGGCGCTGTGCGAGCGCTCGCGAAAATCTGGAATGACAATAATAATGACCGTTTAGAAAAGCAACTTCTGTTTTAAACATTGCGAGCCCTCGACCTTACAGAAATGGGGGACTAGTCGATTGTCCTCAAGCTGAATCTATCGAGATGGGTCAAGGGTTCCCAGATGCCAGAAGTTCATCGGGGACGCGTTAGTACATGCGTGTGCGGCATGTACAGATTCGCGTGCGCCAGTGTCCACCGGTGTTTTTATGCGAATAAGCGAAAACAGGTGCGGGACGGGCGGTGTGGGCGATGCGGCGATTGCGGTATGGCTGGAAAATGAGGCTGAGAGCAGGGAGAACCAAAATAACCAACGGCAAGGTTACTGGCGGGGTTCCCCCAGCAAGACCGCGCGCACGTGATCGTAGGCGCGGTTTCCGAGCACGCGCTGCGCGCTGCGGCGGGCCTGATGCTGAAGACGTTTCTTCCACAACCCGCGGCCGTGGCAGGTGGCGCTGAACTCTTCGATGGTGAGGTCACGCAGCATGGCTACGCGACCGAGTTCGTAGGGGCTGGTGCTGGACGAGTTCGCATAAAACTGGCTGTTGGTAACGGTTGCGAATCCGGCCTGGCGCGCCATCTGGAGCGTGCGCTGATCATAGCGTCCTCCCGGACAGGAGAAGTGTTCAATTGGGTGCCCGACGATTTTTTCGATCTGGAGCTTCGCATCCACGACTTCGCGCTTCAGTTCCGGTCCTGGGAGATCGGAGAGATAAGGGTGCGTCATCGAATGGCAGCCGATCTGGAAACCCTGCGCGTCGAGATCGCGTACCTGGCTGGCATTGAGGTAACCGGGCGTGCCCAGGAATCCAGCGGTGAGGTAGAAGGTTGCGTTGAAGCCGAACTCGCGGAGCACGGGGGCGGCGGCGACAAGGTCAGTCTCGCAGCCGTCGTCAAAGGTGATACAAACGCTCGGCTCGGCAGTATAGCGAAGAGCTTCGCCGACGTTCAGGCCGCGCCAGCCGGATTTTTTCATCCACGCCATCTGGCTGCGGAAAGTTTCAAGCGGCAGAATGTAGCGCACGTAGCCGGGCTCGGACTGGCAGAGCTTACGGCCAGCGAGCTCCAGCTCGTGGTACATCAGGAACACAATGCGCGAGGCAGCCATATGCTTCTCGACGGACTTTGTCATCCTGAGCGAAGCGAAGGATCTGCTTTCTTCTCAGCGCACGAGACAGCAGGTCCTTCGCTTCGCTCAGGATGACAATTCATAAAAGGTGTTGCTACTGCACCGCTCCGGACCCGACCTTCCGCAGGCTCTTACGATTGTTTGTCGGCGCCGATCGTCTGCGAGTGCCGGTCGAGCAGGAGGAGCAGCGGATCGCGTAGAAAAGGGCTCCCCGCCAGCAGGCCGGAGATCAGCGGATTCTTCTGGTTGCAGCGCAGCGGAGAATTATCGAGCTTCAGCACCCACCCTCCGGCGCTTTCGACCAGCGCCGCCCCGGCGGCAACGTCCCACTCATTTTTTGGAACCAGCGTGAAGGTAAGATCGGCGCGACCGGCGGCGACCAGTCCGAGTTTGTAGGCGACCGATCCCATGGGGCGAATGTTGAACTCGGCCGACTCGAACTGCTTCCACTCGCCGCGCTTCACTTCGCTGCGGCTGGCGAGCACGAGCGCGCCGTGCAGATCCGTGCGCTGGCTCGGCTGTGCGGGCTTGCCGTTGTAGGTCACGCCCGTTTCGCGCGATCCGAGGATGAGTTCGTCGGTTGCCGGGTTGCAGATTCCGCCAGCGACCGGAATTCCATTCTCAACCATGGCGATCGAAACGCAGAACTCGGGGATGCCTTGCACGAACTCGCGCGTGCCGTCGAGCGGATCGACGACCCAGACGCGCTGTTTGTCGAGGCGAGTGAAGTCGTCCACGGTCTCTTCCGAGAGCCAGCCTTCGCCCGCGCGGAGAAGGGTCTTGCGCAGAATGTCGTCGACAGCGCGGTCGGCCTCGGTGACGGGATCGTGCCCAACTTTGTATTCGGTTTCAATGGCGCCGGGAGTGAAGCGGTTGAGCACGGCCCGCGCCGCTTCGAGACCGGCGTGAATGCGTTCGAGAGTTTCTGCGGATGAGGATGAGGTCATTCGTTCTCCGTGAATAAGTAACCAGTAGCAGGCATTGAGACATTGAAGCAATGTCTCAATGACTCAATGCTTCAATGATTCAATGCCTTTTACGCCCACAGCATGCGCGCTCCCGTCATCAGTAAAACCGTGCACA
>PKUV01000067.1 GCA_003131315.1 Acidobacteriaceae bacterium | reverse complement strand
GTATTATGCGAGACTCAATAGGACGTCCAAATCACATTTAACGAGGATGCCCCTTCCCTCGTCGGGTGGAAGGATCGTTGCTCGCACCTCCCTTTCGTGCTCGAAGGCCTTCCTCTTGATGAATAAGGCATAGTGTCTGTGTCCTTTTTCTATCGAGTCTCGGTCGAAGTCCATGTATCGCACACGGTCAATTTGCAGACCCTGCAGGTTCCCAAGGGAGGCTCTCAATTGCTCGATGGTTGACTCAATTGCAATGCCTTGTCCAGAGGAAGAATACAGCTTCCACATTGCGTCTGATTCATGTTCGCTTTCATGCCAGCAGCTCACACCGAATTTCGAGGCTGCCTTCTTTGGAGCCGTCCGAATTTGATCCGCGTGGGCGTTGAACAAATCGTCAAGGTAATGCGAGGGGATTGCCCGAGCGGCAAGCTTCTCCCTCCAAAAAGACAGACTTTGGTCAACGTGGCCCTGGAGCACCTTCGACAATGCCTCAATGTGGCTCCTTGGAAGCATGCCTTCGAACAAATCGTTTTTCCCAATTTTTCCAGACACGCAAAGTAGAGGGACCGGGTGGTGAGCAAAGAAACAAACTTCGCCAGGTCCATATATCTCCAGATTCTTGTCTTTGAGTAATCTCCCATTGAACTAACCCTTTACCAAAGTCATTATGCCCGGACATAGACCGAATTGGAACGTAGACGAAATATCTGCCACTTTCGGGGACGGGCATTTGGAACGTGACTCTTGATCTGGCTGTATCGTCGGCCAACCGGAAACTGACCCACTTTCCCGCCATGGCTAGAGTTGCGCGTTCCCCCTTCCACCGTGGATACTGAAGATAGTCCATCATGAATACAAACCTCTCTTCCTCCGTTCCGTCTCAACTCGAAACCGATTGCCTGGTCGTGGTGGTTCTTGATCGAAGCGAAAAAGATCAGAGCGAAAAAGACAAGCCGGCCCCTTCGGTCGAATGCAGTGATGCCGCCGTACGCGAAGCGGTCAAGGACGTGATTTCGAGCGGCGAAGTCACCGGCAAAACGTTCGAAACTACGCTGCTGCATCGCCCCGCAGGGTTGAAAGCGAAACGCTTGCTCCTCGTCGGCGGCGGCAAAGCCAAGAATTTTTCAGCCGCGGAATTACGCAAACTCGCCGGCGCCGCCGTGCGCACCCTGAAGGAGAAAAGCATCCGCAGCTTTACCTTCGCTCTGCCTGAGAACGGAGTCGCCGCCGGAATCCCCGCCAATGACGCCGTGCGCGCGGTTGTGGAAGGCGCCTTCGTCGGCAACTTCGATCCCGATTACTACAAGAGCGATCGCAAGGACCAGAAGATCGACGCCCTCACCATCGTCGTGCAAGGCGATCCCAAACCCTTGGAAAGCGCAATGCAGGCCAGCCGCATCGTCGCCGAATCGCAAAACTTCACGCGCGACCTGGTCAACGAACCCTCCAATCGCATGACGCCGACCATGATGGCCGAGCGCGCTAAGAAAATGGCGGCGGAAGTCGGCCTGACGTGCGAAGCCTACGGCGCCGACAAGATCAGACAACTGAAGATGGGCGCATTCTGGGGAGTGGCCCAGGGATCCGACGAACCTCCCGCGCTGATCGTGTTGCGCTACGAACCAGAGGGTGCGGCAAAAGATGTTCACCTCGGTCTGGTCGGCAAAGGAGTAACCTTCGACACCGGCGGCATCTCCATCAAGCCCGCCGACGGCATGGAGAAAATGAAATACGACATGGCCGGCGCCGCCACCATGATTGGCGTCATGCGCGCCATCGCGCTGCTGAAGCCCAAGGTCAAAGTCACCGCCATCGTCTGCGCCACTGAGAACATGCCCTCCGGCAAAGCGCAAAAGCCGGGAGACGTGCAGATCGCCATGTCCGGCAAGTCCATCGAAATTATCAACACCGACGCCGAAGGACGCCTCATCCTCGCCGACGGCCTCTGCTACGCCCGCCAACTCGGCTGCACTCATCTGGTGGACGCCGCAACGCTGACCGGCGCGGTAGTCGTGGCCCTCGGCTACGTGAACGCAGGAATCTTCGCCAGTGACGACCAGATGTACGAGCGCTTCGCGAACGCCAACAAACAAGCCGGCGAGAAAATGTGGCGCCTACCGCTCGACGACGAATACAAAGAGATCATCAAATCCAACATCGCCGACATCGTCAACTCCGGTGGCCGTTACGGCGGCGCTATCTCCGCCGCCATGTTCCTCAAGGAATTTGCCGAAGACACACCCTGGATACACCTCGACATCGCCGGCACCGCCTGGATGGAAGAGGCCAAACCGTGGATCGCCAAAGGCCCCTCCGGAATCGCCCTGCGCAGTCTGGTGGAATTCGTAAGAGGATGGAGCGCGTAGAAGGTTCGACCCGTTCATGTGGGGACGGGCGCCCTCGCCCGTCCAAGCCGAGCGCAGCTCGGCTACTGCGCGGCTCGCAGCGTTTGCCTGCGGAGGGATTTCTTCGACGGCTTGACCTCAGCCTTTTCCTCGGCGACCCGAGAAAAGCCGCGTCGCGAAGACAGATCCGCTGGCCCCTGTATCGATCCCGAGTACTTCATAAATTTTGGAATGGAACTTTTCCGCTTCGCCATCGCCCTGAATCCTTTGCCTCTTAGGCTCTATCATAGACCGTGGCGCCATGGACCTCCCGCAGAAAATCCGTACCCTCCCCACCTCTCCCGGCGTGTATCTCTACAAGAACGCCGAAGGCGAAGTCATCTACGTCGGCAAGGCCAAGAACCTGCGCTCGCGCGTCTCTTCCTACTTTCACGAGGGCCGCTGGGAGGACGCGAAAACCGGCACGCTAGTCCGCGAGGCCGTCGACGTCGACTACATCGTGGTCGCCAATAACAAGGAGGCGCTCGCCCTCGAGAACCACCTCATCAAGCAGAAGAAGCCGCGCTTCAATATCCTGCTGCGCGACGACAAGACTTACCCCTACGTGAAGCTCACTCTCGCCGAGCGTTTCCCGCGCGTGTACGTAACCCGCCGCCTGCGCAAGGACGGCAGCGCATACTACGGCCCGTACTTCCCTGCCAATCTCGCTTATCGCATCGTCGACCTGATTCATCGCCACTTCATGGTCCCATCGTGCAAAGTGGATTTAACGCGCGTCCATCCGCGCCCATGCCTACAGTTTTACATCAAGCGTTGCCTCGGTCCGTGCGTGAAGGAGCTGACAACACTCGAGATCTACAGCGAAGCGGTGCGCGACGTAAAGCTCTTCCTCGAAGGCCGCCAAACCGACCTGGTCAAATCTCTGCGCGAGCGCATGTCGGAAACTGCCGAAGCGCAGGAGTTCGAGCGCGCCGCCCGCTATCGCGACCTCATCTCCACCGTCGAGCAGTTGCAGGAGAAGCAGCGCATCGCCGCCGCCGAAGGCGACGACGCCGACGTCTTCGGCTATCACTACGAAAATCAGATGCTCGCCGTGAACCTGTTCCACATGCGCGGCGGAAAAGTTCTAGACCGCCGCGAATTTTTCTGGGAAGACCTGCCCGAGTTAGCGTCGCAACAATTCGCCTCGCAACAAAACGAACAAAATAATGGAGAGACGGGCGCCCCCGCCCGTCCCACCTCCGACTCCTTCCATCCCAACGAATTCTTCTCCGCCCTACTCAAGCAGCTCTATCTAGCCCAGCCCTACGTCCCCAGAAACATCTACGTCCCCGTAGACTTCGAAGACCGCGAAGAACTAGAAGAGGCGCTCAGCGAGCAACTAGCCGGCGAAGGTGGACGAGCCACGCGCGTCCACATCACCGTTCCGCAGCGCGGAGACAAGCGCGAGCTAATCGATCTCGCCGGCACCAACGCCAAGCAGTCTTACGACCAGCGTTTCCGAGTCCTCAAGCCAAACGCCCGCGCCATTCAGGAAGCCTTTCAAGACGCGCTCGCGCTTCCCGAGCTGCCGAAGCGCATCGAGTGTTTCGACATTTCTCACATTCAGGGAGCGGAAACGGTGGCATCGATGGTGGTGTGGGAAGACGGCAAGATGAAAAAATCGGATTACCGCAAGTTCATCATCAGGACCGTAGCCGGCGTGGACGATTTCGCCTCCATGCGCGAAGTGGTCACGCGCCGTTACAAGCGTTTGCAGGAAGAAAAAAAGCCCATGCCCAGCCTGCTGCTGATCGACGGCGGCCTCGGACAGCTCCACGCCGCCGCCCAGGCGCTAGATGCGCTAGAAATCATCAACCAGCCGCTAGCCGCCATCGCCAAGCGAGAAGAAATCATCTACGTCCACGGACAGGAAGACGATCCCGTAGTTCTCGACCATCATTCTCCCGTCTTACATCTGGTGCAGATGATCCGCGATGAAGCCCATCGCTTCGCCGTAACCTTCCATCGCAAGCGCCGACAGATCCGCGACCGCGCCACCGAGTTACGAGAAATTCCCGGCGTAGGCGAATCAACCACCCGCCGCCTGCTAGAACATTTCGGCAGCCTACAAGCCGTGAAGCAAGCGGACGTAGCGGCGCTGTCGGCGGTAGTAACCAAATCCCAAGCCGAAGCCATCCTCGAACATTTTCGAAAAAGCAGCTCTTAGCTCTTAGCTCTTAGCTCTTGGCTCTTGGCTGTCAGTTCTCAGTTCTCGGTTCTCAGCAGCTTTGTCATCCTGAGCGAAGCGAAGGACCTGCTTTTGGCCCTCTTCACTACTTGGTACCGGGGGAATATCTTCGCAGGATCCTCTTCGCACAAACTTGTGCCGGGTGCCCACCCTTCGCTTTTTGAAGGGTGGGATTCTACGTCCGCACACTCGGCGGGCGAGCAGGACTCAGACGGGACGCCGGCGCTATCTCGGGATCACGGACAAGCGGCGGGTATTGGCGCTACAATTCCAACCGTAGCTCGTGATCGCAATCGAGCGGGAGGTCCCCATGCCCGTTTATGACTACGTTTGCCACGATTGTCACAAAACCTTCGAATTAATTCTTACCCTGAAGGAACACGAAGTAGAGGCGAAATGCCCCAAGTGCGGTAGCAAGAACGTTGAGCAAAAAGCGACTGCCTTTTATGCCGTGACCGGGAAGAAGAGCTAGGCTGAGAATCGCATGGGTTCCCGCCGGGTGCCCCACTCATCGCGCACTTTGCGATGAGTGGGATTTCGCCGCGAATGGTTGGCCCACGCCGGGTGCCCACGTTTGCCACCTTTGCAAACAGCCTGCCCTGAGCGCCAGCCGAAGGGTGGGACCCCGCCCGAAGCCACGAACCTTGCCGTGCCCATAAATTGTCATCCTGAGCGAAGCGAAGGACCTGCTTTCCTACCGCGTCACCTCAATTTTGTCATCCTGAGCGAAGCGAAGGACCTGCTTCCCTACCGCGTCACCTCAATTTTGTCATCCTGAGCGAAGCGAAGGACCTACTTTTGGCCCTCTTAACCGCATCTTGCCAGGATTCTCGGCGTCAACCAGGCCGCCGTATCCAAGCTCAACCGCCGCGCGGATATGTACGTAACCACGCTTCAGAATTTCGTCAAAGCCCTGCCCGGAGAACTAAAAATCACCGCCAAGTTCCCGGAAGCAACCGTCGAGATCATCCAGTTCGAGGACGTAAAGAAAGCAGCCGCTGGCAAGGATTGAACCGTGGCGCAGCTGACCGCACGTTTCGAATTCAGGTCACGCGGGGATGTGGGCCGCCCGCCAACCCGAAAGACCAGAGGCGCGGCTAGCACCCACGTCTCGAACATCGCGAGACGTGGGGCACGCATTATAAAAGG
>PKUV01000131.1 GCA_003131315.1 Acidobacteriaceae bacterium | reverse complement strand
CCCAGTTATTTCGGTCAATGTTCAAAAACAAACCCGCGTTATACTTCTCCGTTAAGGTGGCCCACCCGCCCAGCCTGTGTGCTCATTGTTAATCCTCGCTTGATGATCCTGGGCGTGTGAACACTGGATTATAAGGCGGGCGGCCCACTTCTGGGTTGTGAGTTAAGAGTTGGCGGGTGGCCCAAGTCTCGGCGAAAAGTATAACGCAGCTAGTTGTTGTTGGCAGAGAAGAAAACGTGGGTGCCCCATCCTTTTCGCGCACTTTGCGAAAAGGGTGGGTAACGGGGACTACGCCCTACCAGATAGTCTGTACTACCTTTGCCTGACGGATTCGCTCATCCGCCGTGACCAGCGGCGCGCCCTCGGACATGGCGGTGGCGGCGATCAGTCGGTCCGCCGGGTCTTTTGGCACGCCGGCCGGTAATTGGACAGCGAGCGCGGCAATCTCCGGGGTGATAGGCCGAACGATAACCCGCGCCACGGTTTCCCGAACAAACGATTCGACGCTGCCCACAACCTGAACCCGGCCATTCTCCGCCAGCCACGCCAGTTCCCACAGGGTAATTGCAGCGATGGCAACTCCTGACTTCTGCCGCGCCTCGCGAATAGCGTCAGTCGCCTTCTTGGATAGCCGCTTCGGGTCGCTCGCCATCCAAACCAGAACGTGAGTGTCGAGAATAATCACTTGCATTCCCAATCTTTCAGCGGAGTGACCGGCCTCACAATGTCGCCCACGATCTTCACCTTGCCCGCCATATAGCCGAAAATATCGTCGGCCTGCCTTTCGGCGGGAACCAGTTTGGCTACGGGCTTGCCGTGTTTGGTGATTAACACCGGCTCCCCGCTTTGGAAAACCTGATCCATAATCGCCAGGCATTGCGCCTTGAATGTACCGGCTGCCATTTCCTTCACAGCGCCACCTCCACATCGGAATACTACATAGTCATAATATCATGACCATTTTCATCGCGACGACCTGTCGGCTAAGTGCTGGCTCGAACCAGCCCAACTGGCGGGCAATTCGGAGTGGTGCCTGATGCCGAAGTCCTACTTTGCGGCTTTCGGAGCTGGCTTGTTGTTGAGATAGGTGACGGTATTCGCTGCGATCACGCCGCCATGCTTGCGCGAACTCGGATGCGGGCCAGCAAAATGATTCGCCGGTTTGGCTTTCGGCGCAGGCTTGTAGCGCTCGTCCAGATAGGTGACGGTGTCGCGCGCGATCAAGCCGTCACCGTGCCTGCTTGAGACACTCGCTCTAACTCTGGCGGTCGCAGCTCCGGCCTTCGCGACTGGCGGTTCCTTCGGCGCGTGGTCGGAATTGCCTTCCGATCTTATGGGGCTCGGCGACACTGCGGAAGCCGCGACTTGTCCCGGATCTTTTCCCGGGTCTTTTTCCGGATCCGGGGCTCTCAACAAGTCCACATCGGTCGAAGCTCTGGCGGCCGGCGCTGCCGCGACTTTCTCCGCCGGCGCTGCTCCGGAACTCTGAGCGGGAGCTTTACCGGTCCGGCGCATACCGAACCCGACGACCAGGGCCAGCAGCACGACGCTGGCAAAAGTTAGAGCAGCGCGCCAGCGCCATCCCGCGGAGCGACCGCGCTGCTGCGACTCCCGCACTGGCCGGACCCGCGTTGGCTGGACAATCGGCTGTGCAGTCGGCCGCGCAATCGGCCGGGCAATCGTTGAGGCCTCTACCGCAAAATGGCTCGGCGTTTCCACCGATAGCGATGGCAATGGATCCAGCGGCGAGATCAGACGCGCGCCTTCTTCCGGATCGAGTTCGGGATCGCGCAGAGTTTCGGCTGCCGGGGTAACGGCTTTGGGTGCCAGTTGCGGAGCTTCCGCAGGTAGCTCCACCTCTTCGATGCTCGGCTCGGCGTTGAAACTGACAGGCTGTTCCGGAAAGTGAACCGCTTCACCAGGCTCCGGCGGCCTGCGAATGAAGTCCACCATCGGTGCTTTCAAATAATGCAGAAATTCAAGCGAAGCCGAACGCTCGCCATCGTGTGCTTCCACGCTCGCGATCAACTGATCCCCGGGACCGGATTCGAGCCGCAATTCCAGATCGGCAATATTGTCGGGGATCGATTCGGGAGAAACAATTTCGACGGCGTAACCGCGGGCAAGCAGATCCAGCGCCAGCTCTCGCGAGCACGGATGAGAGCGCGTAATGATCCTTGCCAGTGCCATAGCTCGTATCGCCCTCGGCGTTTACCTTGGCGCACGGTTGAAGCGGAGCCCTGTAGCAGTCCGTGGTGCAAGGTAGCCTGCCAGGAGCAAGGCTTATTATGCCAAATATCTCCGAATCGCGATCGCGAAAGATGGTCACTTTTGTACACTTGTACAAAGCTGCGGTCGTGGATTATAGCAATGCGAACCTACTAATGGGCCGCGATGGAGCGCTGAGGCCGGAGATTGGAGTTTCACCACGGGCTCCTATCCGCGGTTAGCGGTATTGCTCCAGAACGAGAACGGCTCGGTTCAAGGCTACGGCCAGCGCAGCGACTTGTTGTTCGGTCCGGCGAAGATCACCCCGATCAATCGCCTCGTTCACTCCAGGAATAACAACGGCCGCATATCCTGTGTATTGTCCCGGAGCGTAAATAGCATGGTGAAACCACGGACGGTTGGGTAACCCCTCTGGAATCAGTAGCGCCCGCTCTGTTTCCCGCAGTTTAACATTCATGCGATCCGGCGCTCCAGGCATTTTCCGTTGCTTTTGCAGCATTTTCGCGCCCGCCTCCTGCAGATGGCGCGCGCCTTCGAGCGCTGCCGAGAAGTCCGGCGCCTTGTCTCCAAAGCGCTCTTTACTTTTGTTCTTCGCAGCATCGAGGTAGACCAGAATTTCCTTCCCGTAGGTTTCGTAATCGTAGGGAAGCACGTCGGCGCTGGACATGCGCAGCACTTCCAAACCGTAAATGCGGGCCATCTGCTGCTCGTAGAGAAAGTCGGGATCGCCGAATTTCTTGAACCAGGCGAAGTTGTCGAACACCGAGTGATACACGCCATAATCGCCGCTCGAAGTGACATCGGTGGAAGGCACACCCAGATGCTGCAGGAATACCGTGTAGTCGGAACCGCTGCCGAGATCGCCCACGGGCACATCGTTCTGCATTGCCGCCGGCGGCGGGCGGAAGGTGCTGGTTTCCTGCGGACGGTTGTTCTCCGGATTCGGCTCGCTCGTCTTTTTCCACGCGTCGTACACGGTTCCGCCTTGCGGCGAAGGCACCGCCTTCGCGATCTCGCGGATAAACTCTTTCAAACTGGGCACCCCTGAAGCTCCGAACTTCTTGCCTGAAACGGCCACGTCCATGTTGAAATAAGCGGCGGCGTTCCCCAGTTCCTGCGAATGATCTTCGCCCCACTCGGTGGAACCGATCAGTCCTTCCTCTTCTGCGTCCCAGCTTCCGAACACAATCGTCCGCTTGGGCTTCCAGCCGGACTTCAGCAGCTCACCCAACCCGTGCACCGTCTCCAGCATCGCCGCCGTGCCGCTGTTTGGATCGACCGCTCCATACACCCAGGCATCGCGATGATTGCCCGCCACCACCCACTCATCGGGCGAAGACGTTCCTCTAACTTTGCCAATGACATCCCAAATGGTGCGGAGTTGGTAGTCCTGCTTGAGGTGCATCTTCACTTTCGCGGGGCCGGGACCCACGTGGTAGGTAAACGGCAGCGCTCCCTGCCACTCTCGCGGCGAGGGCGGCCCGCCGAGGTGCTCGAGAATCGGCGAGGCATCGGCGTAAGAGAGCGGAGTCACGGGAATCTTCGGCAACTGCTCGGATGCGGCGGGAGAAACGCGCTGGGCATCCGGCAGAGTAGGAGTGGACGCCACTCCCGGTGTGGTCGGGTCTCCGGGAAACTGGAACATGAATCCGACCGATCCCCGCTGCACCCCGCTCGCCGGGCGCCACGGCCCTTTCGGATATGCGTCGCCGCGGTAGTAGCCATCGTCTTTCGGGTCGGAATAAATGATGACTCCCGCCGCACCGCGTTCCTGCGCCACGAACTCTTTCACGCCGCGAAAATTCTCACCGTAACGGACGATAACGATCTTGCCGCGCACATCGACGTTCATCTGCTTCAGCTTGTCGAAGTCAGCCGGCGAGCCGTAGTTGGCATAGACAACTTCCGCCTCGGCGTCGCCCGAGGGCGACATGCCGTTGTAAGGGGTCACGACGCGCGGATCGTCCTGAAACGGATCGTCGTCGACATGCTCGCGCCGCGGCCCATGCATTTCCACTCCGTCCGGCGCGGTCAGGTCCACTCGGATCTCCGCGGGATAGTTGAGCCACACTTTGTATTCGACGATCTCGGTGTCCAGCCCAGCTTCGCGAAACTTCTTCGCCACGTACTCGGCGGTCGCTTTGTCCTCCGGAGATCCGGCGATGTGCGGGGCTTGCGTCAGAATGCGCAGATGCTCTTCCGCCAGCTTGGAATCGGGCACAGCCATAAACTTCTTTTCGACTTCCCGCTCGCCGGCCACATCGCGGAACCCAGTGATGGCCGGGCTCTCCGGCTGCTCTTTATCCTTATCTTTGCCGGCATGATCAAACGCTTGCAGGTTCGAACCAATCAACACGAAGAACAGAACTGCACCCGAGAGAAGTTTCATGAAGCTCCTTGTAGGAGACACCGATTCAGAAACAAAGATTGTACCGTGCGGAGAGAGCCGCCAGTTGACGCGTTACACTAAAGAGCGATGAGTAAGTCGCCAACGGCTCGTTTTTCCGATCGGGTGGAGAATTACGTCCGCTATCGCCCGGGATATCCGCCTGAAGTTCTCGACCTTCTTCGCACCGAATGCGGACTGCTGCCGAGTCACACCGTCGCCGACATCGCTTCCGGGACAGGCGTGTTTACCCGCCTTCTTTTGGAAAACGGAAATTCCGTCTTTGCCGTCGAACCCAACCCGGAAATGCGCGAAATGGGCATCCATCAGCTCGAATCCCTTCAATCCGACGCCCGGCTGGTGTCCATTGCCGGAACGGCCGAGGAGACGATGCTGCGCTCCGCTTCCGTTGACTTCGTCACCGCAGCCCAGGCAGCGCACTGGTTCGATCTGCCTCGCGCTCGCGCGGAATTCGCCCGCATTCTGAGGCCGGAGGGATGGTGCGTGTTGATATGGAATGAGCGCCGCACCGCAACCACTCCTTTCCTGCGTGACTACGAGCAACTCCTGCTGACCTACGGCACCGACTATAAGGAAGTGCGCCACGAACGCACGAACGCCTTGATCCATGAATTTTTTGCGCCCGCGCTGTCCGAGGAGCGCGTCTTCAGCCTGCGCCAGCAGTTTGACTACGAAGGCACCGCCGGACGGCTGTTGTCTTCTTCGTACGCGCCGCTCGAGGGTCACCCCAGCCACGCGCCGATGATGCAGGAACTCCAGCGGATCTTTCGCGCCCATGCTAAAGATGACAAGGTCGAATTCGAATACAACACGCGTGTGTACTACGGACATTTGTGATTTGTAATTTGTGATTTGTAATTTAAGGGCGTTGGGTTTCAAATTACCAATTACAAATCACAAATTACAAATTGCCGATTCCCATGTCTGAACCCAAGTCTTTCCACATGTCTCCCGAGGAGTTCCGCCGCCAGGGCCACGCTGTCGTGGACTGGATCGCCGACTACCATTCCCGCGTTGAAAGCTTCCCGGTTCTGTCGCGCGTGCAGCCGGGAGAAATTCGCTCGAAGCTGCCCCCAAACGCGCCAGAGCAGGGCGAAGCCTTCGACCAGATTCTTGGCGACATCGAGCGCGTCATCCTTCCGGGCATCACGCACTGGCAGTCGCCCAACTTCTACGCCTACTTTCCCGCGAACGCCTCCGGTCCGGCAATTCTCGGCGATCTGCTTTCCTCCGGACTAGGAGTGCAAGGCATGCTCTGGTCCACGAGTCCGGCGTGCACCGAACTTGAAACGCACGTACTCGATTGGCTGGTTCCCATGCTCGGCCTGCCGGAAAAATTTCTTTCCACCAGCAGCGGAGGCGGTGTGATTCAGGACACCGCGTCCAGCGCCTCGCTCTGCGCTCTGCTGGCCGCCCGCGAGCGTACAACACAGTTCGCCAGCAATCGCAAAGGCTGCGATGGACGCCTGGTCGCCTATTGCTCCACACAAACGCACTCCTCCGTCGAAAAGGCGATGAAGATCGCCGGCATGGGCTCGGACAACCTGCGCCAGATCGAAGTGGACAAGAACTTCGCCATGCGCCCCGAAGCACTGGCACGCCAGATCGAGCGAGACATCAAGGCTGGCCTGATTCCCTGCTTCGTCTGTGCAACCGTGGGGACAACGTCTTCAAACGCGATCGATCCCGTCCGCGAAATTGCCCGCGTCTGCCGCGACCACAATCTCTGGCTGCACGTGGACTCCGCCATGAGCGGCACGGCCGCGCTCTGCCCGGAATTCCGCTTCATTCACGATGGCGTGGAATTCGCCGACAGCTACGCCTTCAACCCGCACAAATGGATGTTCACCAACTTCGATTGCAACTGCTTCTACGTCTCCGACCGGAAGCACCTGATCCAGACGCTCTCCGTCCTGCCGGAGTACCTGCGCAACCAGGCCACGGAATCCGGCGCTGTTATTGATTATCGCGACTGGCACATCCAACTCGGGCGCCGTTTTCGCTCGCTCAAGCTTTGGTTTGTGATCCGCTATTACGGGATCGAAGGCTTGCAGCACCACATTCGCGAGCACGTGCGCCTAGCCCAGCAATTCGTCGCCTGGGTACGCAACGATTCGCGCTTCGAACTCGCCGCGCCCGCCCAGCTCAACCTCGTCTGCTTCCGGTTGCGCTCGGGAGATCATGCCAATCAACTCCTGATGGAGCGGCTGAATGGCAGCGGCGATCTCTACCTCACGCATACCAAGCTCGATGGCAAATTCACACTTCGATTCTGCGTCGGACAAACCAACACTCAGGCCCGCCATGTGGAAAGCGCCTGGCAGCGAATCCAGCAAGAGACTGGGAACCTCGGGAATTCCTGATACCGTGTCCTCTAGACCCAGCTCGTGTGGGGACGGGCGCCCTCGCGAGCCTGCCCTGAGCGAAGTCGAAGGGTCCAAGCCGAGCGCAGCTCGGCAACGAGCAGTGGCCACAGCAACTTCTGGACTCGCGATAAGGTAAGCGCTATGGCACGGGAAATTTCAGCAGGCGGTGTCGTGCTTCGGCAGATTTCCGGAGTCTGGCAGGTCGCCCTGATTGAGCCGCAGAAAGAAAGCCCCAAACCTGCCCCCAAACCAGCGAAGACGCCGCGCAAGCGCAGCCGTTCCGTGTTGGCCCTCCCCAAAGGCTTGGTGGATCCGGGCGAAAAACCGGAGGCTGCCGCAGTACGGGAAGTGCGGGAAGAGACCGGCATCGTGGCAGAACCACTCACTAAACTTTGTGATAACAAGTATGTCTACGTCCGCACCTGGGGCGATGGCGAACGGGTTTTCAAAATCGTGAGCTTCTATCTGATGCGCTATGTCTCCGGAGAAATCGACAACCTCACTTCCGACATGCGGATCGAAGTCAAGCGTGCTCTCTGGGTGCCCCTCGCCGACGCAGCCAGCCAGCTTGCATACAGCAACGAGCGCAAGGTGCTTCGCCAGGCACAGGACTACCTGGAAACACAGGGCCTCTCTGCTTAGGAAATCCGCTGTCATCTAGAGCGAAACCCACGTAGGGACAGCCGCCCTCGGCTGTCCGCGGGGCTTCGCCCGGGCGAAGCCCCGCCACGCTCTTGAGTGCAAGGATGGACAAACGAAACCCTAGCGAGCTGCGCTCGCCTGGACAGCCGAGGGCGGCTGTCCCTACGTCACCGCTCGCAGCGCCCGATCGATGGCCTTCTTTTCCTCCGGCGTCAACCGTCGCGCCGATCCCTTCTTCAGATCGCCCAGTTCGAGCGGCCCGATCGACACTCGTACCAGACGCAAAACTCGAACCTCCAGCGCTTCGAGCAGACGCCGAATTTGCCGGTTCTTGCCTTCGTCCAGCGTAATCTCCAGCCAGCTATTCTTATCGCCGTGCCGCAGAAGGCGCGCCCCCTTCGCACGTAAATGTTCGCTGGGGTCGCCTTCAAACGAGTCGCCCTCAACCGCGCACCCTCGAGTGATTCTCGCGAGCAGATCGGCGTCCGCAACGCAGTCCACTTGCACATGATATTTCTTGTCCAAATCACTGGATGGCTCGGCGATCTTCGCCGCCCACTCCGAATCATTGGTCAATAGAAGCAGCCCTTCGCTCGCCTTATCCAACCGCCCCACGGGACCAACCCATGGCAGCCCCGGCTCAAGCAGATCGTAAACCGTCGCGCGCCCTTTCTCATCGGACGCGGTCGTCACCACGCCGCGCGGTTTATTCATGATGATGCAGAGCGCCGGCATTTTGTCGAGCGGAGAACCGTCGACCTCAATCCGGTCCTGAGGCATTCGCACGGGCCTTTCCGGATCGCGGAAGATGCGCCCATTCAAAGTGACACGCCCAGCACGAATCAAGACAGCCGCCTGAGACCGCGAGCAATACCCCATTTTGGAAAGCGCTCGCGCCAGGCCAATTCGTTTCTGTGTGCTCACATCCCTATGCTAAATGGATCCCTGCTCGGCGACGAAGGCATGTACCAAGGCGTGAAGTAAGGATTTTTCTTGCAGTGCCGTCAGCACCGGCACCGTCGCTTCGTGACCGTGCACCAACACCTGGATGGAACCTTGAGTCTCAGCTATGGGTCGCACTCACTCGGTCGCTACGACGAGCGGGGCTGCCCCATCCTCAACCCGAAACTGGCGGCACGAGAGGCCGTGGGAGACTAACTTAAACCGGAGATTTCACTTGCTACAAAAAGCGGACATTTTAATTTGCAAAGAACATCACAAATCTCAACGCTTGCTGTACGCCGCAATTTATGAAACCAGTTCTAGTGCCGCCAGATTTTCTGAGCGCGGTGGGCGCTGTCGCTGGGAGACGGGGCAAGCCCCGTCTCTACATTTGTGTTGGGTGCGGTGACGGGCGCGGCGGTGGAGGCGATCGGCGTGGCGGTGGCGGGTTCGGGCTTGGAGCCTACTTCGTCGCCGCGGAAGTAGCGGCCTTTGGCGGCGCGCATTTCCGGCATGGCGGTGTAGGGCTTCGAGTAGTCGTTATTGGCGTTCCAGAAAAGAAATCCGATGCCGCCCTTTTGTTTCGCTACTTCGATCTGAACCTCAACATACTTGGGTGAGTAAGTCCTGGTGCGCCAGGCAAAGGCTTGCAGCCAGGGGCGAATCACCACGCCGCTGTCTTTCGTGATGAGCTTGAAGCGGTCCATGGACTCGCCGATGAAATGCTCGGGCGCATCGCCGGGGTGCGCGATGCCGTCCATGCCGAAGAAGTGCGAGGGATAGATCATGGGCGAGAGCACGTCACAGTGCTTGGCCATGGCTACGATGTCCTGTCCGGTGTGCGAAAGATCGACGGGGCGCTGCCACGCCATGACTCCGAAGACGTCGAGCGAGAACAGGGCGCCGGTGGGATGGATCTGGGCATAGGCGCGCTGGAGGAAATCGGCGATCACTTCCGAGCGCTGCCATTTGGGATGATCGGTCTGGAAGTCGAAAGCGGTGTCTTTCTGGTCGCCTTCGGCGGGAAAGCGGACGTAGTCGAACTGCACTTCATCGACTCCGGCCTGGGCTACGAACTTGGCGAGGGCGATGTCGTAGTCCTGGACCTTGGGGTTCGAGGGGTCGGTCCAGACGAGCTTGCCGTTTTCGCGCCAGCTCTGCCCGGTGCGTTGCGACTTTACGGCCAGTTCCGGATGGCTGGTGACCAAATGCTCATCGCGGAAGATGGCGATGCGAGCGATGGCGTGCATGTTTTCAGAATGCAGGAAGTGAATCAACTTGGGCAGGTCGGAAATATAGTGGCGCTGTCCGCTGGCGAGCGGGTGGTCGAAGGCAATGTTGACGATGCCGTCGCTATCCTTGATGTCGAAGACGACCGCGTTGCCGCCGACTTCGCGCCAATGGCGGATGATGCGCTCTCCATGATCGCTGCCCGCCATCACCCCGGTCAGGTAAACGGCGCGGACTTCGAAATCTCTTGCAACTGGGACCGATTTCTCTACAATTGCGGATTCGAGAATTCCGGGGATGGCGATCTGCTCTCCGGATTTGAGGAAGACCCCCTGGCGGTTGTGGTTGGCTGCGCGGATGGCTTCGGCCAGTTCCGATGAGGTGAGGTATTTGGTCCGCTTCAGATATTTGCGGGCGACGGACGGGATGCTGTCTCCGCGCTGGGCGAGGTAAAGATCGGAGCCGGGGGGCGCAATAACGGGCACCGGGGGCTCGAGCTTCTTGGTGGCATTGGCTTTCACCTGGACCAACTGCACGCCGTGCGGATTTTGTACTCCGGCCGCGGTTGGAGAAAAGAAGCCGAAGCTGGTCAGGGCCAGTCGGAGCAGGAAGACAGCAACGCTCGCTAGCGAGAGCGTGGATTTCGAGATGCCAGCCCCTGAAGGGGCATTTGATTTCGAAGAACTTACGGCATCGCTGAAGCGATGCCCTGATACGAAGCCCGAGTTTTGCAGCAGCCTGCTAGCCGTCGAGATTTGGGACAAGGATATTCTCCAGAGAGCAAATCTGATTCTATTGTGCACCGGCGGTAACCTGGGCTGCCAGTTACGTCCGGCCAAGCAGGCTACGGGTTGCCGGACATGGGCGTAGGGGTGGTTAGGGCGCTGAGGTAAAGTTCCCGCAGTCTGCAAACAATTGCTCTTGGGGAAACTGTGGGTAACGTGACCGGCCTGACATGAGGCGGGCTAGCTGCATCTAAAACGATGAGAAGCGGGGGAATACGGCGCTTCCGGAGGATGGCTAGCGGCTTGCACAAGGAGAGAGCGGGTAAGGAAATGCGACCTTCCTCCCGAGTGACAACCGAGTAACAAAAATGAGCAATTTCCCAGAAAAGATGCAGTTCCCGGAAAGGAAACAAGGGCCCGAAACGATGAGAACGAACCTTGCAACCGTGCTTGATCCCAGCCGCCGCAGCAACGACGCTCGTGACTTTGAGACCGCCCTGCGCCGGAAGATTGTCGGCCAGGACCAGGCGATCGAAAAGGTCGCGGAAATCTATCAGATGTTTCTGGCCGGGCTGAATGCGCCGAGCCGTCCCGTGGGCAATCTACTGTTCCTGGGGCCGACCGGCTCGGGCAAGACGAGGGTGGTGGAAGCGGTGGCCGAGTCGCTGTTCGGCGACGCGCGGGCCTGCATCAAGATCGATTGCGCCGAGTTCCAGCACTCGCACGAGATTGCCAAGTTGATCGGCTCGCCTCCGGGATACCTGGGACACCGCGAGACGCACCCGCTGCTGACACAGGAAGCGCTCAACCAGTGGCACACGGAAAAGCTGAAGCTGTCGATCCTGCTGTTCGACGAAATCGAAAAGGCTTCCGACTCGCTGTGGCAACTGCTGCTCGGAATCCTGGACAAGGCGACGCTGACGCTGGGCGATAACCGGCGCGTGGATCTTTCGAGTTGCATCATCATCATGACCTCGAACCTGGGCTCCGCCGAGATGAACGGGTTGGTGGATGGCGGTTTGGGCTTCGCGCCGAAACCGGTGCAGGTGGATAACTCGCTCGACGAAAAGATTAACCGCTCGGCAGTGGATGCGGCGCGGCGCAAGTTTGCGCCCGAGTTCATGAACCGCATCGACAAAGTCGTGGTGTTCAAGACGCTGCGTCCCGAGCACCTGCGGCAGATTCTGGAAATCGAACTGGGGATGGTGCAGCAGCGGGTCCTGATGGCGGCGGGCGCGCACCAGTTCGTGTTCAACTGTACGCCGCAGGTGAAGAGCTTCCTGCTGGCGGAGGGCACCGATCCGAAGTACGGGGCGCGGCACCTGAAGCGGGCGATTGAACGGCATCTGGTGTTTCCGCTGGCGAACCTGGTGGCGACTGGACAGGTGAAGCTGGGAGATTTCGTCCGCGTCGATCTGCTGGGCGAAAGCAAGCTCACCTTTGTGAAAGAAGCCGAAGGCGCGATGGTGCCCGTGCTGCTCGAGCGTTACGGAGCGGCGGCGGCCATGCCGGCAGTAGCGGCAGCAAGAGCGGCGCGTCCGGTGATACAACGCAAGGAGTTTGGAGCCGGATCGCTCAACGAGAATAAGTAAGTCAAGTTGCTGGTAGGTGGGACACCGCGTGGGCGGTGTCCTTTTTTTGTTTGTAGGCTTTTTTGTTTGTGGCTGGATTGCTGGCGCCGGGAGGGGGAGTCGAACCCCCAAGGGACGAAGCCCGGCGGATTTTGGGTCCGATGCGAACGGCAGTCCACGAGCGAGAACGACTTCGAGTGTTTTGCGAGCACGGGAGTGAACACTCCTGGGACAATTTCTCCGAATTGACGTCGTCCCTCGCCATGCGGGTTCCAGTGCAGCCTTCGACGCATCCCGACGTTTGCAATGTGGATTTAGGTGGTCCAACGTGTCTTCGAGGCTTGTCGCTTACACTTCCCGGTTTCAGTCTAGCGATAGAGGGAGCATTAGTTCCGAGTTAGACTCTGAATCTCTTGCGGAGTGGCGTTAACGCTGCGAGTTCACTGATGTTGAGTGCGGCCACTGCCACAAAGGTAGGCCAGTTTACGCTGAAATTCACTTCACGCTACGCAAATACTTGTCCGTGCGATTGAGCCAGTCAGCCCGAGGCGGAGTGAAGACATCGAGATCGACCGTTTCCACAAGAGCCTCGGCCTTGTGGGGCATGTGAGGAGGTATGGTAAGCACCTCTCCGGCATTCACCACGATCTCTTTGCCATCGATCCAAAACTTCAGCGCGCCTTCCAGGATGTACGTGACCTGCTCGTTATGATGGCTGTGTTCCGGCACGATGCATCCCTGCTTCATCAGAACGCGCGCCACCATAATGTCCTGGCCAACGATCATTTGCCGTTGCAAAAGCGGATTCAGGTCTTCGAGTTCCACGCTATTCCAGGGGATGTACTTGAGTTCACCTTTCGCAACCGCTTTTTTGGCGACCGTCTTTTTCTTGGGCGCCGCTATGCGCTTCTTTGCTGGCTTCTTCTTGAGCTTTGATTTTGCCATCTAGTGAACCTTCCCCTGGTAAATTGCCACTGCGTTGTCGTGCAGATAACCATGCGCCAACTCGAGCGCCCGCGCCTCACTTACCTCGCCGCTTGAAATCATTTCGGCAAGCGCAGCAGCCAGGGCCGTCCGCGAGGACTGCACCCCCAGCCAGTAGCTTTCTTCTGCGCCAAGGATTTCGTTATAAGGGAAGCAATCGGTGCCGAAAGTGATTTTATCTGGAAATGTCTCCAGCCATATCTTCAGAGATTTCTTGAACTCCGAAGGGTACATGGCGATTTCCATGAGCGATGAGTCCATGTAGACGTTTTTTACAGCAGCCAGCCAGATGGCCTCCCGCTCATAGGGATATCCGCCGTGGATCATGACGAAGGTGGTTGCCGAGTAGCGAGGATCGCGAAGAACGTTTTCGAGGTTGAAGATGTTGCCCTGGCTCAGGTTGAAGTAGTCACCGATCCCGACGGCACTGTGGATATGCACCGGCAAATGAAGCCGGCCGCCTTCCCGCACCAGATAACGGAAAATGTAATCCTGAAAAGTGCGATACTCCGGCTCGGTCGGCACTCCGGCAGCGGCGTATTTCTTGTAAATCGCCTCGGCTTCTTCCCGGGAGGGATCGCTGAACTTCGCGGGCCGAAAATACGCTACCTCAAACTTTTCGGCAATCGCGCCTTTCTTCCGATTGTCCTCCAACGTGCGAGTCACGAAATTCAGGTAATCGGAGAAGTTTGACGGGAGCTTGGCGACTCCCTCCTGCTGCATCCAGCGGTGAAGCATTTTTTCCTGAAGAGGAATGTAGACCTGCTGATCGGGATTGCGTGAGCGCTCACTCGCGTTGTCAAACGGCCACAGGAAGGAGTCCGCGAAAAATACCCATACGAAACGCTTGGGATCCAGATAGTCGGCCATCATGGCGCGATTGGCAACGCCCTGTTCGATATTTAATTTGTCGAGGATGTCCGAAAAGTACGCAGTCCCGCGACTCTTCTTTAGTTCGGCCTTTTTCTGGATCAGCCACTTTGCGTGTTCGGGCGAGAAATCGTCATAAGGATAGCCAAACAGCGCTTTGGCCGCGGCTACCAGTTCGGGATTGTTGTCACGCTCGCGCAGAGCGGCACTGCCCGGAGGCGCGGCCATGGCGTCAACATCCGGGTCATCGAAGAATCCTGGGTGCGCATGGTGATCGAAAATCGGAATCTGCTCGATCTGCGGGAGAAGACGTTCATAAATCTGCTGAACGTCCGGGCCGGGAAATGGACGGGCCTGGCCGAAGGCAATTCCACCCAGTATCAGAAAACAGCAAACAGACCGCACCAGAAGCATTCTCATGAAACGTTGTCCTCAAATTGCATAAGCTATCTTACGACCGCAGTTCGTTCCCACGCCGGGGAGACACGACGGATTCGCTCCACCGCCTCATGAAGAGTCGCGATGGAAGAAGCAAATGAGAAGCGAACAAAATCCCTGCCGGAATCGCCGAAAGCGGCGCCCGGAATCGCAGCCACCCCAGCTTCTTCGAGCATGATGCGGCAGACTTCTTCGGCGGCGATTCCGGTATCCGCGATGTTGACCCAGGCGTAGAAAGCTCCTTGCGGCGGAGCGCACCGGAATCCAGGGATGCTGTTCAGTTCACGGCTGAACTGTTGTCGGCGCTTTTCGAACTCACCGACCATCCGTGGCGTATTGCCATTGCGATCGCGCAGCGCTTCAATGGCTGCATACTGGATGAACTCGTTGACGCAGGTATAGCTGTTCACCGCGAGCATTTCCAGGGCGGGTACAACGCTCGCCGGAGCAACGTTGTAGCCTAGCCGCCATCCCGTCATGGCAAAGCTTTTCGAGAAGCCATCGATGATGACGGTTCGCTCTTCCATACCTGGATAATTCATCATCGAAATATAGTTCTGGCCGTAGATGATGCGGGCATAAATTTCGTCCGACAGCACAAAGAGATCGTGTTTCACCGCGAGTTCAGCAATGCGGCGCTGAACTTCATCCGTATACACGGTGCCCGTGGGATTGCCGGGCGAATTGGTGATGATGACGGTTGTGCGGGAGGTAATTTTCGCGGCGATTTCATCGGGATCGGGCTGCAAGTGGTTGCGTTCAGTGAGGGTAAACGGGACGGCAACTCCGCCAAGACCTTGGGTGATCGACCGGTAAGCAGGGAAACCGGGCTCAGGATAAAGGACTTCGTCCCCCGGATTGATCAGCGCCATCATCGCCATGAAAAGGCCGATTTTGCAGCCGGGCGCAATCACAACATTGCCGGGAGAAACAGTCACGCCGCGGGTTTCGCGCAAATAGCGGGCAATCTCCTCGCGCAGCGCAGGAACTCCGGCGATGGGGCAATAGCGGTCCTTGCCCTCGTCCAAAGCGCGTTTTGCGGCATCGTTCACCGAAGCGGCGGGATGGAAATCGGGTTCGCCCAACTCCAGATGGATAATCGAGCGGCCCTCGCGTTCGAGATCCTTGGCGCGCGCAAACACTGAAAGCGCACCCTCGCCGCTCATCACGGAAATGCGCGAGGCTATCGGACGCATACGACTCTACCTCGCTGCCGGGACTGGTGTGACAGGGATGCGAAGACCGTCAACAAACCTGGAGAAAAATTCGAAGACCGCGGCTGTGGCGATAAGTTCGACAATTTGAGCGTCGTTGTACGCATTTTTCAACTCGGCGAATGAGGCATCATCCAAATCGCGGCCCGAGCGATGAATCTTTTCGGCACATCGCAGCCCAAGTTTTTCCGTCTGAGTGAATGGGCCTTGCTCAAAATCACTCTTGACGGCTGCGATCTGGTCTTCGCTTGCGCCCTTCTGCCTTGCCGACAGCGCATGGGCAGAGACGGCGTATTCGGAGCCGTTCAAGACAGACATGCGGATCGCGATCAATTCCTTATACCAGCCGGCAAGAGCGCCGTCACTCAAAAGCGGCTTAAGCAGCGCTGCGATACCCGCAGCCAGGCCGGGAGTGTGAGCAATGGTCTTGAACATGTTGGGGACGACGCCTCGCTGCTGAAGCAAGGCGTCATACAGAGCGGCAAGCTCGGGCGAAACTTGGTCCCGTTCGAGCAACGGAATCCGCGTTTTCGGGGCGAGGTCCGTCAATTTAGAACGCCCACCGCAGTGAGAATTGAACTAGGCGCGGATTTCCGACTGCACCCTCGATCTTGCCAAACGGGCTGCTGCTGGTCGGGTTTGCGATGTACGTTTCGATATCGGTCACAGCCGGGCCGGCAAAGTTCGTATGATTCCATGCGTTGAAGAAGTCAGCCGTAAACCGCAGATCATTGCGCTCGTTGATCTTGAAGTGCTTGAGGAACGAAATGTCCCAGTTCTGCTGGTGAGGACCGCGATAAACGTTCCGGCCAAGATTTCCGAAGCCCGTGGTGCAGAAATTTGAATCCGATTGACACTGAGTCGGATACAACTGGGGCGCGGAAGTAAAGGCCGCCGGGTTCAGATAGCCATTCACTCGCTGGTGGATGTCGCCCGTTGCGTACCCCTGCGAAATCGAGAACCCCGGAGCCAGGCTGGCCCCGACCAGCGGAGCGCTACCCGCACCCAGGAAAGCTGTGCCCGCGCTCGAATCGATAATTGAGAATGGAATTCCGGACTGAAGTGTGGTCACTCCGCTGACACTCCATCCTCCAAGTGCTGCGCGGCGAAGGCCGGAGCTATGAGTGAAGATCGGCAGATCGTAAACATAGGTAGCAGTTAGACGATGCGGCCGGTCGAAATCCGAGAGACCCCGCGATGCAGCGACTGTGGTTTCGCTGTTGTAAGCAGTGTTGAAAGCTGTATTACCCGAAGAAGTCGCATCGATGTTCTTGGAGAAAGTGTATGCAACCTGTACGTAATTGCGGCTCCAGCGGCGTGACAAGGTAGTCTGCAAGGAATGGTAGGTCGAGTACGCATCGTTAGCGAATATTTGGTAACCGGAATATCCGTTCAATCCTGGAGTGGGCGTCCTGGCGATCGCGTTGGCGAAGGTGTTCGTCGTGATGGAATAGCTGTTGCCATTGACGTCTTTCACGACCACCGGATTTGAGGGCGAGGCATTCAGCGACTGAATCGCGTCGCGGGTGTTGCGCAAATGAGTGCCCTTCGTTCCCACGTACCCAATTTCAACGATCCATTGTCTTGGGAGTTCCCGCTGCAGCGTCAAATTCCATTGCTGCGTGCTGGGAACCTGAAAATGATGAGGAACCTCGAGGACGAACAGATTTTGTGTGGAGTCGGTGCCCGGTCCGGTGCAGCCGTTATATTGGGCCGCGCCATTGGTGTCAGGGAAACTGGTAAGCTGCGCCAAGCATGGCAGGTAGGTCGCCGACAGCACACCGGCAGGGGGCAACGCATTGGGATTGGTCGCAGGGGTGCCGGAGAAGAAGTTGGCGAGACTCCCCGGAGCGCCTCCCGCAAACGCAATCGGAAGGAACGGGGCCTGGAAGCTCAACTGATCCACCGCACCAACATCTTCCCGTACGTAGTAGATTCCATAGCCGGCACGCAGCGTAGTGTTGTGTTTTCCGCCCACGTCCCAGGCGAACCCAATCCGGGGGCCGAGTCCGCTGGCCACACTATTGCCGAAAGTCGAACCGGCAGCGCTTCCTGTGAGACCCGCGACACCCAATTTATTTACGCAGCTCGGGTAAACGAACGGGAAGGCCCCGGACAAGGTCAGGCTTGATTCAATGTTTCCGATATGGCAATCATTATCCTTCCATGCGCCCAGGAATTCCGCGCGCAAGCCAAGATTCACGGTCAAATTGGGGAATAACCTCCAGTCGTCCTGCGCAAAAACTGCGTAGTCCTTCTGCCGGTATTCGTGATTGTAAACCCCGCCTCCGCCAAAGCTGAATTCCGGGGCCCCCTGCAGAAAATTCTGAAAATCGGACAGCGTGGTGGTGGGGGTGGGATTGGTGTTGGTAAAGAAAAGCTGCCCGTTGAACACTTGTGGGAATTTCTTGTTCAGATTGATCGGAGTGAACTCGCCCCCGAAACGCCAGGTCTGGTTGCCGTGAACCCAGCTCAAGGTTTCCACAAAATCGAAGTTGTTCTGTGCCTGGTACTGGTTAGCCGGCGGTGTGGGGCCAAACTGGAACCCGGAAGTCGCGAAAGTGAACTTGTAGATGCTACCGGTCAGATTATTTGTCGGGCGGTTAATGCCGACATCGGTCGCGGTTACCGGGTCCACGTTGATGGCACTGTTGTTGATATGCACATAACCGAAGCGGAAATCGTTCACCAGCGTCGGAGAAAACAAGTGCGTCTCAGAAACGGTGAAGACGCGGTCATGCACGGGAAGTTGGTACGGAAAATTGAGATCCGTGGAACTCGCCGCGGCCCCGAGTGAAGCCTGCAGACCTCCGGCGCCGAACGGCAGGTCCGACTCAAAATTTGTGTAGAAAAAACGCGCCGAAATCTTGTCGTTGGCGTTCCGGAACTCGCGGTCCCAACTCGCGGTGAACTGGTTGTCGGTGAATTTGCCGGGCTCGCTGACGGCGAACGATCCAAAATTGGTCTGTCCATTTGCGGTCAGGGGATTTCCGGACAAAGCGGGATAAAGGTATCCATTGGCGGGAGCCCCAAACTGGTTGCTCTTTACTTGGAGCAAAGCATAGGCGACTGGATCGATGCTCGGAACCCCGAGAGCTGTTGCCAGTTGCGTTGCAGACAGACTACGCAGACTGGCTGGGACAATTGGAATCGACGTGCTGATGAAGGTTCCGGGTGAATCGCCGCTACGCTGCCTGGTTCCCTGATAATTCGCAAAGAAGAATCCGAGCTTGGCATCGCGACCGATCGGCCCTCCCAGGCTTCCGCCGAAGATGTTCTGTTGAATGACCGGACGTTGGTTCGCCTGTCCGTTGCTAAGCTGATTCTGTTTCAAGAAGTATTCATTCGCATCCAGAGAGGTGTTGCGGAAAAACTCGTACACATCGCCGTGGAAGGTTTTCGTTCCCGACTTGAGAATGGCGTTGATGTTGCCGCCGCCATTGCGTCCTTGTGTGGCATCGTAAAGAGACGTCTGGACCTTGAACTCCTCGATCACGTCAGGATTGGGAAGCGGTGTGGTGGTCAACTCGGCGACGTTGTAGTCGGTGGCGCTAATGCCTTCAATCAGGTAGTTATTGTTGTCTTCGCGCTGCCCGTTCACAAAGATTCGAACGTTCCCGCGGCCCAACTGCGTAGACGAGTTCAATTCGCCCTGCGCGCCGGCGGAGAGCGTCAACAGTTGCTGGAAGTTTTGCGTTGCCAGGGGAAGGCTGCGAATCGTTTCGGGTTCAATTACCTGACCCGTAGTAGCAGTCGAGGTTTCCACCTGCTGCACTTCCGCCTGGACTTCTATCTTTTGTTGCTGAGTCTGCGGACGCAGCTTCGCTGTGACGCGGGTAGTTTCCGTGATGCGGACATCGACGCCCGAAAAAGTTTCTTCGGCAAACCCGCTGCTTTTCACGCTAATGGTGTAAACGCCCACGGGCAGGAGTTGAGCACTGAAGCCACCGTTCCCATCGGTCTTCACCGTGCGGACAGCGGCACCGGTGCCCTGGTTGATGATCTGGACCTGAGCGCCCGCGACGACGGCGCCTGTGACGTCCTGCACGATGCCAGAGATGGCGCCCGTTGCGCCGCCTTGAGCGAGAACTTGAATAACCGATACTCCCAGCAGAACACCGAAGAAAACCAGACTCGCTACCAATTTCCGCATACACTTCTCCCGTTTTGTGAACCTGAATTGCTTCATAACTGCCGACGTGACTTAACAGCGAACTGCGGATGAAAAAAGATCGTCCATCATCGGGCTGCGACGGCCAAATAGCCCGTTCGTGCCTGTGCAGATGTGAGGGCGCCCACTCGCAGCGTTTTACATTTTGGGTACACGACTCCCGCGTATGAGATTGGGTTCGCCAAGAGTACTAAAGCCAACCCGACTTTGGCAATGGGGTTTATGGCTTCGCGGGAAACATTTCTTAAAGACCTTTGTACGCGCCGCCGTCAACCAGGATTGTCTGTCCGGTGATGAACGAAGCTCTTTCGGACGCTAGCCACACGATAGTATCGGCAACTTCCTCAGGCTGGCCGACGCGCTTTAGGGCGGAATCCATCGCCCAAGCGTCGTAGATATCCTTTTCACTCTTGTGTGTGGCGGCGGAACGGCTTTTCGCCAACTCTTTCAAACGATCGGTCGCAGTGTAACCAGGGGCCACATTATTCACCAGAATGCCGTCCTTGCCGAACTCGTTGGCTAAACTTTTGACCAAGCCAACCACCGCGGCCCGCACCGCATTCGACAAGACCAGGTCCGGCACTGGTTGCTTGGTGGTTATGGATGTGATGGTGATGATTCTCCCCCAGCGTTTGGCCTGCATGTGCGGAATCACTTCGTGAGCGAAATAGACGGTGCTGAGAAAGTTTTGGTCCAGTGCTTTACGCCAATCGTCATGATTCGTGGCAAGAAATCCCTTTGCGGGAGGTCCCCCGGCGTTCGTGACACAAATGTCTACCGAGCCGAAGCGGGCCACGACGGATTTCACGAAATCGCATACCGCTCCCGCATCGGTCACGTCGAAAGCTTCCGCTAGCACCGGGACGTTGTACTGCTGCTTAATCGTCTCCGCCGCCTGCTGGAGCGGTGGCTTGTTGCGCGCGCACATCGCGACCTGGCAGCCCTCAGCGGCAAACGCCTGCGCCGCCGCCCGTCCAATTCCCTGGCTGGAGGCGGCAACGATGGCAACGCGATTCCTAAGACCGGTTTCCATAGAGCGGGAATTATACAAAAGACCTCGATCCTCGGGTTGCCCAGGCCACAATTTGCCCAACTGGGAACAATGCAAACATGGTGGGAGTACAACACCGCACCCAAGTATCTACGTGACAAGCGACCTTAAAGTTACCAGAGCCCGGGTTGAGGAATATTTGCAACCTGATTTCAGAGCCGTCCAGAATTATGGCGAAGAACACCGTTGAAAGGCAGTAGGGTGCAGATTCACGGCTTTTGTTTCTGTCCTGCGCTGGCTTCAATCAACTGCTGCAGCGGTGCAACCACCATGAGCAGTAGGTCGGCTTTGGGAGTTTTTGCTCGCTCGAGTAATGCGAGTTGTTGCGCCCTCCACGACTCCGGGGACGGTGCGGATTTGTCGAGATAGTCGAGCGCAAGTAAGCCGGCCACTCCGAGGGTGGAAAGGTCTTCGGAAAGGGGCGCGAGTTCATGCAGCAGAAAAGATTGCTCCAGAAGAGGATGTAGTCTCGCATCGTTGTCGCGCCAAGCGGCGAGAAGTGTCCGAATCTCCCCTTCAGCGGCCCGGTCTGTATAGCCGCTTCCGATATACGCCTGCAGGGAATCCCGAAAATGCCGCGCCTGATCGCTCTCCGGACGAACTGTATCCACCAGTCGGTTCAGAGGACCTCGGAAGTCCCAGGCAGTTTTCAAACTATTCATGCGTGCGTAGTCCTTTACCGGCTCGACAACTTCCGCAAGAGTGCGCAGCGCAATGATATCGTCGGTTCCCGCCAGGCGGTGCAACGCGGAAATCATGGAGGATCTGTGCGTCAGGCCAAGCCATTCGAGACGCCAACTTAACTCACCAAGTCTGGTGTACATCGAGCCCGGATCTTGCACCTCGGGCGGAGACCACAGGCGTTCTGCAATCGCAGCATTACGCGGCCAGATTCTAGAATCGATGTTCTCGGGAGTAATCCACTCCGACCACATGCAAGCCTCGCCGCCAATGATGCGACTCTTCTCCTCTGGATTCAGCGAAGCAGCCGCGCCGCTGATCGGGTCCACGGCATAGTGCCGCGAGGCCGGCCACATCAGGTCGAGGTAATAACCGAAGGAGAGCAGGCTGCTGTAGCCTTGCTGGGCCGCGGTTGCCAACGACTGTTGCCCGCGCCAGGACTGCACGACGACGGTTTTGGGCAAATCAGGATGCAGCACCTCATCCCATCCCATCATGATTTTGTGATGCTTGCTCAAGATCTTCTGCAGACGTTGATTGAAGTAGGCTTGCAGATCCTGGTTGTTTTTCATCCCATGAGCGTGGATGAAGGCCTGGATTTTCGGATTGGCGTCCCACTGATGGCCGTTGACCTCGTCTCCGCCAATATGAAAATAGTCGTCCGGGAAAAGCTTGGCCATCTCCTCGATGAACTTGTCGATGAACTTGTACGTTTTTCCCCGCGTTGGATCCATGACAGCATCGGCGCCGCCGGGCTCGACCGTATAAGGCCCCGGCCCGCTCGCTAGTTCCGGATATCCGGCAAACAATGAACGGCTGTGGCCCGGCATCTCGAACTCAGGGACCACGCGGATGCCGCGATCATGGGCGTAGGCCACGAAGTCGCGAATCTCGTCTTGCGTGTAATACAGCCCGTCGGACCCTGCTTCCTGCAGCTTGGGGAAGCGCTTGCTCTCGACGCGGAAACCTTCGTTGTCATACAGGTGCCAGTGCAGGACATTCATCTTCACCGCTGCCATTCCATCGAGGTTGCGCTTGAGCACGTCCAGCGGGATGAAGTGGCGGCCAACGTCAATGAGCAGTCCGCGCCAGGCGAACCGGGGCTGATCCTTAATCGTCACCACCGGCACGGCGAATCCGTTTGCGGTGGTTCCCACCAGTTGAAGGAACGTCTGAAGGCCATGCAGAATGCCCAGAGGACTGGGTGCTGTGAGCTTCGCGCCTGACTCGTTGATTACCAGCTCGTAAGATTCATCCTCACCGAGTCTTTGCACTCTCTCACTGCCGTGAACGGTGTGGATCAGCAGAGCCGGATGGGCCGAGTCGGCAGGTTTCTGCTTGAGGAACATTCCCGTTTGGCGGGAAAGCTCGGCAACAAACCTGTGTACTCCGCGCTCCAGCGTTGCATCCCTAAAACCCGTGATCGCAACGGAGAAAGATCGATCAACCGGCAGCTGCCCAACTCCAGGTTGAACAGAGGACGGCATGGGCATGAGGTTGAGCCCGTGCTGGGGTTGCGCCACAGCAAGGGATGCAAGTAGAAGAGCCGCACTGGCGATCAGCAGAATTCGCATGGTTTTCAAAAGAGTGCAAGGGCTTCCAGAAGGAAGCCATCCAGTGTAATTCACCGATCGCCGAGTCCAGATTCCGGCGATCTGGAAGTCCTCGATACGAGATTCGTGTTTATTTCCATTCAAACGTCACTACCGATTGGGAAAGCAGAGTGTAATTGAAGTATGTCCCCTTCCAACTCACGGAGAAGGTCCCTGGCGTGCTCCCCGAGTTCAGCGCGAACAGGACGACCGAGCCATCGGGATTCTGAAAAGCGACATCCTCGATCCCGCCTGCGTTGAACGTGTTGGAATCGATGCGGTGGGCCCCCGGAACTACAAACTTAGCCAAATGTCCGAGCACGTAATATTCAACGTTGTAGGTGACGGTCGCCGGAGACGTGCGGGTGTCAATGGTCACCACCCCTCGGCAACTCGAGCAGCCGCCATTTGTCGGTCCGGAGTTCTGATCGAGGGCGAGATTCCACAGCGAAACGCTGCGCGCCCAGTTGCGGGGCGCACCAATCAGCAGGTTTTCTGAATTCCACACCAGATCGCCGGCAAAGTTCGACCCCACCGCCCCGCTACATTCCGTGAACCAGATATCTTTGCCGGGATAGGCGGTTTTCACCGTCGATTGCGCGCTCACATCGCCGTTGTAACAGTGAAAGGAGCTGCCCGCTACATAGGGAGAAGCAGAACTGGCGAGAACGGATTCCGGATAATCGGTGTTGTCCCAGTTATGCTCATAGGCGAGAATCTTCACCGTGCCCAGCCCGGCATTGTTCAGCGCTGGCCCAAGATAGTCGGCGATGAAATTGGATTCGTCGCTGGCAGCCAGGTACCCGCTCGGGTAAGAGCTGGTCGAATTCAGCGGTTCGTTCTGCACCGAGATGGCATAAATCGGAATTCCCGCCTGCTGGTACGCCTGCAGATAGAGGACGAAATACTGTGCCAGGCTGGGAAAGTAAACCGTGTTCATGTCCCCGCCATTCATCGTGCCGCTGGTCTTCATCCATGCCGGCGGACTCCACGGGAGCGCCACCACTTTAGCTGCGGGGTTGATCGCGAGCGCTTGCTGCAGCAAGGGAATGATGTAAGGCGTGTCATGCGCAATAGAGAAGAGGACGAGTTGCGGGTCGGTTTGCCCGGCCGGAACATTGTCATAACTGTAATTGCCATTCACCGCGAAATCGGTGGCCCCCATCGGTTGGCGAAGGAAACTCAGGCCGATCCCCGCCGTCGGGCTGAACAGTTGCTGCATCAGCGCGGCTCGCTGCGAGAAATCCAGATCGTTCCAGATGACCCAGGCAGAGGAATCGGTTAGCGAGGCGCCGAAACCATCCATCGGCTGGTACCGCGTGGCCTCATTCACCGTGATGACCGGCGAGCTCTGGCTCCCGCCCGTCCCGAACGAAACCGTTGCTTCCGGCTGGAGCAGCATGGCCTGGTCACCCGTGGTCACGACAACTTGTGCATTCGGACCCGTCGGCGTAAAAGGCGCCGGCTGGTTGCCCCCGCCGCAGGCCGCAAGACTGAGAACCAGAAAGCAAACCAACGGCGTCCCAACGGCCCGGCGCGGGAACTGAACACCTGACATGGAATTCACTAAGCTCACACTTCTTTCGACCACACCCATGTGGTCACGGAATCCTTGTCCAGAGCAATGTCCGCCTTCATCGCTCCCATTTGCACCGTTGCCGTCTGGGCGGGTCCGGCGTTGGTCACCACCAGCACCCGCGTTCCATCCGGATTTGCAAAGGCCGCGTGGCTGATCCCCGCCAGCGTGCTCTCGGAATCGAAGCGGCGCGCGCCCCGGCGAATGGCCCGTGAAAAATGCGCGAAACCCCAATATTGTCCGCTCCGAGTGATTTCTCCGGTCTGGGAATGGATGGTCACCAGGCCTCCACAAGAGAACGGCCCAATGTTCGGCCGGCCGAGCTCGTCCAGCGCCAGATTCCAGCCGGTAAGCGACCCGCACCAGTTGCGCAGAGCCGCGGTGAAAGTCTGTCCCCACTTTGCCCAGTCCGTCAGATAGTCAGGGCTCCTGTAGTCCGGCCCTCCTTCGGTCCAATACATCTCCGCCTCGGGATGAGCCTCATGCGCCCTGGTCATCATCTCCGGAGTTCCGACGTAACCGTGCCAGGCGATCGCATTGCAGTACTTCCGCAAGCCGGGGTCATCGAGTTCCGCAACCGCGCGGCCCCACAAGTTGTAGTTGTGATCGAGAATCCATATCTTCGTCGAGAGGCCCTGCTTTTCGAGCAAAGGCCCCAGGTGTTTGCGGACGAACTCAATTTCGTACTCTTGCGGCCAAATGCATGCCGGCATCCGCGCGTCCTGGTCCGTGTCCACTTCGTTTTGTGGCGTGACGGCCTGAATCGGAACTCCCACCTCAGCATAGGCCTGAAGAAACTTCAGGAAGTAATGTGCGTAGGCCGGCATGTAACGGCGTCGCATCGAACCGCCCAGCATCGAGCCTCCGGCCTTCATCCAGCCCGGCGGACTCCACGGTGACGAAAAAAGAAAAATCTCCGGATTCGCCTTTCGAGCCTCGCGCAAGATCGGCAAAATGTACTGGCGGTCTTGCGCAATCGAAAAGCGCTTTAATTCCGGATCGGCTTCTCCTTCGTCATAGCTGTACACCTTGGTCGAGTAGTCGCTCGATCCAATGCAGGTGCGGCAAACGTTGAGCCCCATCTCCGCGGGATGAAACAACTCATGAAACAACCGCTCGCGTGCGGACGGCGATAGCTGGTTGAACGTGTAGCAGGCGGCGTCCGTAAATGCCGCGCCGAAACCAAGAATCGTCTGGTACTCCTTCTCTGGGTTGAGAACAATCGTTTGCTCGGAAGGCTTGGCTGCCGCGGTCCGCCACCGAAGCCCACTCATGCGGGCAAAGCGATTTTTCTCGCTCGTAATCCAAGCGGCGATCTCTCCCCCTTGCCCGGTGGTGTCTATGCCGAACCCGGGCAACGCCCGCGCCGTCGCGGTAGCTGCCAATCCCACAGCCGAGGACCTCAAAAACTCTCGCCTCGTTTTCTCCATCGACATCGCATTCTCCTGGTTTGTTTGCAATAATGTGCCAGCTCATAATTCATGAATGCCGCGTTGCAGCGGAACGCGCTTGTAGCTGGAGTTCTCTATGCCATCCGGACGGAAACGGTTTCTTTTGCTGTACGCGCTCATCGCTGGTCTTGCCATAACCTGCGGCTCTCAAACCACTCCTGCTCCCACAAAAAACAACGACTGGACGCTGGTCTGGAGCGACGAATTCGACGGCCCCAACGGTTCTGTCGTCGATCGCTCCAAGTGGGTTCTCGAAACCGGAGGAACCGGCTGGGGCAATCAAGAACTCGAGTCCTACACCGATCGCAGCGAAAATGTCTCGGTGCGCGACGGCAACCTGGTCATCAAAGCGATCTCCGAAAAATACACCGGCCCCGACGGCGTCGCCAGAAACTACACCTCGGCGCGTCTCAAGACCCTCGGCAAATTCTCCCAAACCTACGGGCGCTTCGAAGCCCGCATCAAAATTCCCTACGGTCAGGGCATGTGGCCCGCCTTCTGGATGCTCGGCGACGACATCGAAAAAGTTGGCTGGCCCGCCTGCGGCGAAATCGACATCATGGAAAACATCGCTAAGGAGCCCGCCATCATTCATGGTTCGATTCACGGACCCGGATACGTTGGGGGCACAGGCATCGAGGCGCCTTACACTCTCCCCGGCAAGCGGCGCTTCGCCGACGACTTCCACGTCTTCGCCATCGAGTGGGATCCGGATTCAGTCAGCTTCTTCGTCGATCAGTACCGCTACGCCCGCCGCACCCGCGCCGATCTTCAGCCCGGATGGAAATGGGTCTTCGACAAACCGTTCTTTCTGATCCTCAACCTGGCGGTGGGTGGCAACTGGCCCGGAAACCCGGACTCCACCACCGTGTTTCCGCAAACCATGCTGGTCGATTACGTCCGCGCCTACCAGCGGTCCGAACCCGCAAAAAAGGAACCAGTAAAGCCCTGAAGTTCTCTGACCACGGTCCACGTCTTACTCCGCCTACAACACGCGAGCCGGACCCGTCGACTCGCGCACGACCAACTCCGGCGCCAGCGAAATCAGCGGCGGCGCTTTTGCCTTGCCATTGGAAATCCGCATCAGCAGCTGTTTGGCGGCCATCTCTCCCATCTGCCGCAGCGGTTGCCGCACCGTGGTGAGTCGTGGAGTCAAATACGCCGCCGCCTGGATATCGTCAAAGCCCACCACCGAAACATCTTCTGGAACGCGCAATCCCGCATCGCGAAATGCGCGCACCGCGCCGATCGCCGAAATATCGTTGAAGGCGAACAACGCGGTAAACCGCTCCCGGGTCGCCAGTAATTCCTGCGCGGTTACGTAGCCTTCTTCCGGAACCGAAGGCCCAGGATTTTTCGCGTCCCGTTGCAATTGAATCGTCAGCTCAGGACGCACATCAATGCCAAGTTGCGCTGCCGCTCGCAGAACGCCCCTCCACCGGTACTCCGTATCCGAGCTGCCGCGATGCCCTTTAAAGAACGCGATGCGCCGGTGGCCAAGCTTGACCAGATGTTCAAGCGCAGCAAAGGTCGCCTTCTTGTTATCGACCGCGATGTTGGTCACGCCCGGCACCCGATGATGTCCCGAGATTGCGACCACCGGCACCGGCAGCGCCTGCACCACCGGAGTATTCAGGAGAATCAAACCTTCGACCGCCCGGTCGATCAGCATGCGCGGATATTCCTGGATCAAATCCGGCTGGCCGCGATGGCTCGCCACAAAATAGAAGTAGCCCTCGCTCAGCAACTGGTCTTCGATCCCGCGCATGATCGACGCCGCATAGCCTTCGCTGATCTCCGGCACCAGCACGCCCACCATGAATCCGCGCTTCAGGCTCAACGAGCGCGCAAAAAAGTTCGGACGATACTCCAGCTTCCGCGCCGCCTGCAGCACTCGGTCTTTTGTATGCTTCGGAATCGCCTTGGCCGCCGGCGAATCGTTGATCACCACCGAAACCGTGGCTGGCGACAGCTTCAGATATTCCGCCAGCGACCGCAGACTCACCGGCTTTGCGGGCAGAGCCGCTCCTGAACCGTTGTTGGTGCGCGCTTTTTTCATTGGGCGTTCAAGAATAGCAGCTTCCAGTTTTTCATATTCCGCCTCCGGTCAGAAACCTCTTGACAGCGGGCACGGTCCGGATGCCTAATGTCGGACGAACAATACTAAACCGCTTTTGTGCTTAACTAAAGCGGTTATTTTCAAAGGCGATGCGATTGACGTCACAGACGAGTGTTCAGCGTCTCGGGAACAATCAATCTGCCCCACGTAGCCGACAGCAATTCGCCCAGGAGGGAACCTATGTTGCGTTCGTCCCAGAACAGCGTTGTTTCGATTGCCCGCCGCAGCTTCATGATTGCTCTGATCGCTGCCGCGATCGCATGCCTCGCGTGCGTGCCCCTGCTGGCGCAAGTCACCTCCGGCACCATCTTCGGCGCCGTGAAAGATTCCACCGGCGCCATGATCCAAGACGCCACCGTCACCATCGCAAACCCCGCCAACGGAATCACGCGAACCGTCGTGACCAGCGGTGAAGGCGCCTTCGTCGCTCCCAACCTGTACCCGGGAACCTACACCATCACCGTCGAGGCGAAGGGCTTCAAGAAGTCCGAGACGACCGGGATTGTGCTCAGCGCCGCCGACAAACTGAATGCTGGCGAAATTGTGCTCGCGATGGGAGCGGCCACCGAGTCAGTGACCGTCACCGCCGACGCCGGCCAGATCCAGCTGCAAACATACTCCGGCGAACGCTCCGATCTGATCACTGGAAAACAGCTCAACGACGTCGCCATGAACGGGCGCAATGTGCTGGATTACATGAAGCTGATTCCCGGCGTGAGCGGCACCTTCAGCGGCAGCGTCTCAGGGACAGGCGGTATCGACGGGTTCAACGTGAACGGCACGCGCGCCAACCAGCACGAGTTCACCATTGATGGCGCTTCCAACGTGGACACCGGCAACAACGGTGGCACCCACGTAACCCTCAATCCGGATGCCATCGAGGAAGTGAAGGTTCTGACCTCGAACTACCAAGCGGAGTTTGGCAAGGCAGCGGGTGGACAGGTGGCGCTTGTCAGCAGGGGCGGCACCAACCAGTGGCACGGCGACGTTCGCTTCTTCCATCGCCACGAGGGACTGAACGCCAACGAGTACTTCAACAAAACAGCTCAGGTGTCAAACAATCAACCCAACCAACCGGCGCTGTACAGGTACAACGACGTCGGGTACCAAATCGGCGGCCCGATCAAGAAAGACAAGGTCTTCGTTTTCTGGAGCCAGGAATTCTACCGGCAGTTGGTTCCTATCGGCGGGACCGCGCAGTTCTATACGCCGACCGCATTGGAGCGGAAAGGAGATTTTTCGCAATCCACCGATGGTAACCTCGTTCCGCTTGTGATCACCGGGCCGGGCATCACGAACAATGTGATCAACTCAGGGATCGACCCTCAGATGCAGAAACTCCTGGACCTTTTCCCTTTGCCCAACGTGAGCGGGTTCGGCGTAATAAAAGGTCAGAGCTACAACTTCTCGGAAGCACTTTCAGGCAACGCTCCGCGGCGTGAAGACATCCTCCGTGTGGACTACCAACTCAACGGTAAGAACCGGCTCTACGGGCGCTGGATCCACAACTCCGAGACTGATTCCAAGCCATTTCTGCCCTTTCCCGGACCATTTGGTATTTTTGCCTGTTCGTCAGTGGTCCAGTTCCCTGGCGGCTGCACGCAGAAGCATCCCGGCTGGAACTTCTCCGCTAACCTGGTCAGCACGATCACGCCGACCGTGTTGAATGAGTTCTCGGTGGGACCCAGCCACACCCTTTCGCTCGCGGATGGCGCAAACGGGAACATCTCGCGCGGCAAGAACGGCATCACCCTACCGCTGCTCTATCCACTTTCTTCCGACCAAGCTATTCCGGATATGGGCTTCAGCGGCCTTGACAACGTCAACTTTCAAGGCCCCTACCTAGGCGGCACCCCTTGGAAGCAGGCCAACACCACCATCAATGTCAACGATAACCTGAGCTGGGTGCGGCACAACCACACGCTGAAGGCTGGCGTGTTCTACCAACGCAACCGCAAGGATCAGCCGGCGTGGGGCAACATCAATGGCCAGTTCAGCTTCTCCCCCACAACTACCGGCGGCTACAACCTGGGCGATCCGATCGCGGCAGAACTGTTGGGATTTTTCAGCGGATTCGACCAGTCAACGGCGCGGCCGCTGGGGAAGTTCCGTTACAACCAGCTCGAATTCTATGTGCAGGACACATGGAAGATCACGTCGCGGTTGACGCTCGATTATGGCATGCGTTTTGCGTGGATCCCGCCACAATACGACGCGAACAACCAAGTTGCTCTATTCAACCCGGCCGCTTACAACCCAGCCAATGCAGTGACGATTACTCCCAGTGGCAACATAGACCCCAGCAAGGGCGGGGATCCGCTGAACGGCATGCAATACACCAAGAACGGTCAAATCCCGGACGGCGGGTGGAATAGCCGTGGCATCATGCCTGAGCCCCGCTTGGGCTTCGCCTATGACCTATTGGGTGACCACAAGACAATCTTGCGTGGTGGCATCGGTATGATGCACGACCGCACTCAGGGAAATCTTATCTTCAACACTGTCTTTAACAATCCGGCGTTGGTTCAGACGGCATCGGTGCCTGCCAACAATGTTGCCAACCTTCCATCCTTGGCGGGTTCCTTCGGAAACGGGGTGCTGAGCAATATTCTCGCTGCCGATAGGAACGGTAAAGTGCCGACGGTTTATAGCTTCAGCCTGGGTGTGCAGCATGAAATCGGCAGAGGCACCACGCTCGACCTGGCCTACGTCGGAACGGCATCGCGCCATCTCGTAACTGTACGCGATCTCAACGCCCTGCCATACGGTACGGCGTTCGCCAGAGCCAGCCAGGATCCGAACTGCACGGATGGTAATGGAAACCTTGTCTTCCCCGGCGGCGTCGTACCACAGACACAGTCGGGCCTTCAGCCGCAATACGTGGCGGCCAGCTTGAGCTTCAACGGCTTCTGCGCATATGGCTGGAACGGTTACAACGACAATTATCTGGAGCCGTACAAGGGCTATTTCAAGGGTATCCAGGACCTCGGATTTGGAGGCACGTCCAACTACAATTCTCTGCAAGCCTCGTTGCAGCACCGCTTTAGCAAAGGCCTGACTTTTGGCGCGGTCTACACTTGGTCGAAGTCGCTGACCACAGCGACTTCCGATCAGGACTGGCAGGATCCGGTCAACCCTCTGCTCGACTACCGTGCGGCGTCATGGGACCGTACCCACGTATTTGCCGCCAACTATGTCTACGACCTTCCCGGCCTAAGCAAGCACTTTGGCGGGTCGAAATGGCTTTCCTACCTCACCGACCACTACCAGTTGAGCGGAGTAACCCAGCTCATGACCGGAACGCCGGTCGACTCGAACAACGGCGGGTCGTTTCCGTCAGGCTACCTTAACGGCTCCAACCAGTGGAGTCAAGTCAATTTCAACTACACGTTCGATCGGAGCGGAAACCCCATTTTCCCGGCGATCGGCCCTCCGACGCGCGGAACGCGTGACATGCTTCGCACCGGCGGGATGCAGAACTGGGACATGTCCTTGTTCAAGAACATCCCACTCGGTGCAAACGAAGCCCGCTCTCTACAGCTTCGCCTGGAAGCGTTCAACGCGTTCAACCATCCCAACTTCAACGACAGGAACTACGGCATTAGTACGAATGGTCCCTGGCCCTGGACCGGTAATCCCGCTGCCCCGTTGAGCATGGCAAAGAATGGCAACTGGGGAACGAACGCGGATACGTACAACGCCTCCGGCGGCCCTGGAGGCTTCCGCGTGGTTCAGCTCGCCGTCAAACTCTACTTCTAACCTGCGCTTCCCCCTAACGCCCGCGGCTTCGGCTGCGGGCTTTTTTCCAGTGTGAATTACAATTTCTGCCGAGGTCCGTCATGACACGCAAGCTAAAATTTGTCGTCCTTCTTCTTCTCGTTTCTTTCCTCGCCTGGGCGCAGGCGCCTTCCGCCTCTACTCCCGCCATTGAAGCCCGCGCGGACGCGATGCTGAAGCAACTCTCGCTCGAAGAGAAAATCGATCTCATCGGCGGCGTCGACGATTTCTACATTCGCGGCATCAAGCACATTGGCCTGCCCGCGCTGAAGATGGCCGACGGCCCGTTTGGCGTCCGCAATTACGGGCCTTCGACGACCTTCGGCGGACTGGGCCTCGCCGCCACATGGGACCCGGAACTTGCCGCGCGCATGGGCGCCGTCATCGGTCAGGACGCGCGTGCCCGCGGCGTGCACTTCATGCTCGGGCCAGGCGTCAACATTTCGCGGTCGCCCCTGTGCGGACGAAATTTTGAATATTACGGCGAAGATCCCTTCCTCGCCTCGCGCACCGCCGTCGCCTACATCCAAGGCATGCAGAGTCAAGGCGTGAGCGCCACCGTCAAGCACTACATGGGCAACAACCAGGAATTCCTGCGCCATGACGCCGATTCCATCATCGACGAGCGCACCATGCGCGAGATCTATCTGCCCACCTTCGAAGCAGCCGTGAAAGAAGCGCATGTCGGCGCCATCATGGATTCCTACAACCTCATCAATGGCGAGCACGCAACCCAGAACGGTTTTCTGAACAACGATGTCGCCAAGAAAGAGTGGGGCTTCGAGGGCATCATCATGTCCGATTGGGACGCGACCTACGACGGCGTGGCCGCGGCCAATGGCGGGCTCGATCTCGAAATGCCGTCGGGCAAATTCATGAATCGCGCCAACCTCCTCCCGGCTGTGAAGTCAGGCAAGGTCAGCGAGGCCACGATTGACGACAAGGTCCGCCGCATCCTGCGCACCGCGATTCGTTTCGGCTGGCTCGATCGCGACCAGACGGACTTGTCCGTGCCACTCTACAACGGGAAGGGCGGACAGGTCGCGCTTGAAGGCGCGCGCTCCGGCATGGTGCTCCTCAAGAACGACAGCAACCTCCTTCCGCTCGACAAAACGAAAAGCAAATCGATCGCCGTCATCGGACCGGATGCCTATCCCGCTCCGGTGGTTGGCGGAGGCAGCGCGGGCGTGCGTCCGTTCGGCGCAGTGAGTTATCTGGAAGGTCTCGCCGGCTACCTCGGCAGTGGCGCAACGGTCTACTACGATCGCGGAGTCCCATCTCTCGGTGAACTGGCCGATACAACAGCCTTTTCTATCGATTTAGCAGGCAAAGAACCGGGCGTCAACCTGGAGGCGTTCAACAATACCAATCTCAGTGGCACGCCCGCGGTCCATCGCACCGATCAGCACATCAACGCCGATCGCTCGCTCGGCGACGGCGTCAATCAAAACGAAGTGTCGGTCCGCTGGTCGGGATATTTCACGCCCGCCACCCCTGGCGAGCATCTTCTCTTTATCCAGGGGCCGGGAGAAGGCGGCGGTTATCGGCTCTACGTTGACGACAAGCTCGCGATCGACACCTGGGAAAACTCGACCGCCTCCGTCAGCCAGATCCGGATGCCGCTCACGGCGGGGCCGCACAAGATTCGTTTCGAGTACTCCGTGCATTGGAGCTGGGGCGGTCCGAGCATAAGACTCGGCATCGTGCGTCCGGAAGCGATTGTGAACGCCGCCGCGAAAGCCCTGGCGTCCAAAGTTGATGCAGTGGTGCTGGCGGTGGGCTTCGATTCCGACAGCGAGAGCGAAGGCGCAGACCGCACTTTCGAACTTCCTCCCGCGCAGGACGAACTCATCAATCAGATCGCCGCCGCAAACAAGAACACGATCGTCGTCGTGACCTCCGGCGGCGCAGTCGATATGAACGCATGGCTCGGTCATGTTCCCGCGCTTTTCGAATCCTGGTACGCGGGTCAGGCGCAAGGCACGGCGTTGGCACAGTTGTTGTTCGGCGAGTACAGCCCGTCGGGCAAGTTGCCCGTCACGTTCGAGCGTCGTTGGGAAGACAATCCCGCGCACGACGTCTACTACCCGAAGGCTGGGGACAAGAAGACTCCTTACCCAGAGGGCGTTTTCATCGGATACCGCCACTTCGACAAGGCCGCAGTCCAGCCGCAGTTCCCCTTCGGCTACGGGCTTTCCTACACCACATTTGCCTACAAGAATCTCTCCGTGACTCCGGCAAATGTTTCAGGAGATCAGCCCGTTACCGTCAGCTTCGACGTGACCAACACCGGCCATCGTACCGGCGCCGAAGTTGCCGAAGTGTACGTAGGTGAGCCGCAACCCAGTGTCCCCCGGCCGGTGAAAGAATTGAAGGGATTCATGAAGGTTCGACTGAATGCGGGCGAAACCCGCCGCGTTTCGCTCACGCTCGACCGCAGGGCCTTCGCTTACTACAACATCAAGAATCATGACTGGACGGTGGACGCTGGAGAGTTCAACGTGTATGTCGGAAGTTCCTCCGCGCGGATTGAGCTGACGGATAAAATAACGCGGTAGAATCCGTGGAGCTTTTAATGAACCGCGATTTTGTTTCGCAACCGCACGCACCCAAGGCAGAGTTGCAAGCTAAGATCGGCCGTTAGCGGTACCTGGAGAATACACTCATGAAAAAGTATCGGTTCTCACGCCGTGAATTTTTACAAACAACCGCCGGAGCGGCAGGTGCTTCGCTCGCCGCAAACGCCATACTCCTGAATTCCGCGCCGCTGTTTGCGTCACCTCCACCCGTGGCCGCGAGTGACCGCGTTCGTTTTGGAATCGTGGGCGTGGGTATGGAAGGTAGCGGCCTGCTCACGACGGCGATTCAGCTTCCGGGAGTGGAGTGCGCGGCCGCTTGCGATCTTTACGACGGCCGCCACGAACTGGCCCGGGAACTAGTCGGCAAGCCTATTCCGACCACGCGCCGGTACAAGGAACTGCTCGACAACAAAGAGATTGACGCGATCGTCGTAGCGGTGCCGGACCACTGGCACAAGCAGATCGTTGTCGACGCGTTGGCGGCGGGCAAGGATGTGTACTGCGAGAAGCCGTTTTCGCATACTCCCGCGGATGGCTTGGCTCTGGTCGAAGCGGCGAAGAAGTCGGACCGGATCGTCATGGTTGGCGCGCAGCGGACGAGTTCGGTCCTATGCGCCAAGGCGAAAGAACTCTACGACCAGGGCGCGATCGGCGCGCTGAGCCTGGTGGAAGCGACCTTGGGACGGAATGATCCCACCGGCGCGTGGGAATATCCGCCACCCGCGGACTTGTCCCCGGAAAATCTGGATTGGGACACGTGGCTCGGAACAGCGCCGAAAAAAGCTTTCGACCCTCTCGTCTTTGCGCGCTGGCGTTGCTGGAAGGAATACGGAACCGGGGTTGCGGGTGACTTGCTCGTGCACCTGATTAGCGGAATGCAATTCGTTCTCGGGATCAACGAGATTCCCAAGCGTGTGTCCGCCTTTGGGGGTATTTACCGCTGGAAGGACGGACGCAATATGCCCGATGTGCATCCTGTTCTGTTCGAGTACGCCAATGTTCCGGTTTACATGCGCTTGAGCCTGGACACGGAATCCGCCGAAGTTACTCGCTTTATGGGTTCCAAGGGCATCATCGAACTCACGGAGTTTGGGGTCAGTTATTCTCCGCAACCCGGTGTGGATCTCGCTCCCAGTTACTACTCCGGCTCGTTTCCAAATCGTCTGAAGACCGCCTATCTCGCCCAGTGGCATCAGGAACACGATCCTAAACCCGGACAGGAGCCCGCCCCCGAGAGCCTAAGCTTTAGAGGGAACGACTATGACGATTTGCGTCCCCACCTCTGGAAATTCTTCGAGGCCGTCCGTTCGCGCAAGCCGGTGCTGCAAGACGCAGTGTTCGGTCACAACGCGGCCCTCGGCTGCCACATGGCCAATGAGTCCTACTACAGGAAAAAATCGGTGTATTGGGATTTAACTTCGCAAAGCATTAAGTCGTAAGAGCTGGCAGGTTTCTGCGGGGAATGCTTGGCTGTAAACCACCTCGGTGAAAGGGAGTCGTAGACCTATGAATCTTCGGCGAAGAGTATTCGCGCTAACAACATTGATCCTGATGTTTTCTATGCAGGTGTATTCCGAGCAGAAAAACTCTGCGGACACAAATGCGTCGGCTCAGTCGTTTCTGGGACGTTGGGATTTGACGCTGAAGACTCCGCTTCGGGAATATCCCTCGTGGTTGGAGATAACCCAGGAAGATGGGCAGCTCAGAGCGCGGATGGTGAGCCGTTGGGGACACGCGCGGCCGCTCCCGAAAATTGAGTTCTCGAAGGGCCGCCTCACGTTCGTTTCTCCCAAGGAGGAGGAGGACAGGAAAGACGACATGGTCTTTGAAGGCAAACTATCTGGGAAGACGCTGGTGGGGACCACGACCGGGCAGGATGGAACTCCGTGGCAATGGACGGGCGAGAGAGCGCCGTCGCTGAAGAGAAAGAGCGCTCCGAAGTGGGGGAAGCCGACCCAGTTGTTCAACGGCAGGGACCTGAGCGGGTGGAGGGCGAGCGATCGGAGCTCGACGGCGACCTGGAAGATCGAAAACGGAACGCTGGTGAGTCCCGGGCATGGCGCTGAACTTATCACCGATGCCAAGTTTGAAGATTTCAAGTTACACATAGAATTCAATTGCGCGCCGAAATCGAATAGCGGCGTCTACCTGCGCGGCCGGTACGAAGTCCAGATCGAAGACGATCCGGAGCCAGAAGGGCCGAGTATGCGCACCGGAGGCGTGTATGGCTTCCTGGCCCCCTCGCCGGAACAGCCGCGCAGGCCAGGAGAATGGCAGAGCTACGACATCACACTCGTCGGACGAGTGGTCACCATTGTGCAGAATGGTCAGACCATTATTGACAAACAGGAAATTCCGGGCATCACGGGCGGCGCTTTGGATAGTCACGAAGCACTACCCGCACCGATCTATCTGCAGGGTAGTGAGGCCGGACACGTCGCTTTTCGGAACATCACGATTACGCCAGCGAGGTAATCTGGTCGGGGAAATGTGCAAGTCAGCGGAGACGCCATGGACGACGAATGGGAGCGTGTTGGCAAGGTCGAGGCTGGCCACGAGAGGACCAAGGCGGCCCGACGAGGCCGACCATGACCCATTGCCGACATCGGTGAGCCACCGGCCTCGCCCTCCGGCACTGACCGGACCATCCAAAGAACCGGACCCATGACGAGTGGCGACTTCGATGCTGTCGATGCTGCCCGGAAAGCCCATCGGACGTAAGGATGAGCCGAAGTTTTGCCCGGTGGACGCCGACCATCAGACGGATTGGGGCATGTGCATCATTTCCAACCTTTCTCCCTCTTACAACGGCAACGGATACCACTTCGGCTCGGTGTGGCCGCTCTTCACCGGATGGGCTTCGGTTGGCGAGTATCGCTACCACCAACCGCTCCCCGCCTACACTAATCTCCGGTCCAACGCCCTGCTTGCACTCGATGGATCGCTCGGCCACCTCACGGAGGTGCTCTCCGGCGACTACTACCAGCCGCTCTCGACTAGCTCTCCGCACCAGATCTGGTCGGCGGCCATGGTCGTCAGCCCAATTCTGCGCGGGATGCTCTGCCTTGAGACCGATGCTCACAGCCACAATGTAACTCTGGCTCCGCACCTCCCCGCCGATTGGAGATCGTTCTCGCTGGACAACCTGCGCGTGGGCTCTACGACCATAGCAGCCCGTGGTGCAAGTATGGTTCGTATCAGGGCATGCCTTCAGGGCATGCCGTAAGTGCTACGTTATGAATGCGCCTTCAGGCGCTGGGGCCGGGGATTGGAGTTTCACCACGGGCTGTTAGTCGAGGAAAGCCGCTGATCCAGCAAACTGGTAGTCTCTTGGAGGAGACAAACTTTATGGCAAAGCGATTCTCTCCGATTCTTTCGTTCCTGCTGGTCCTCGGTTGCTCACTATCAATCGTCGCCCAAACCAAATCGACCGACGCGGAAGGCCACCAGTGGTGGCAGCACGCTGTCTTCTACGAGATCTATCCCCGCAGCTACGCCGACAGCAACAACGACGGCATTGGCGACCTGAAAGGCATCACCTCCAAGATGGCTTACCTGCACGATCTGGGCGTGGACGCCATCTGGGTCAGTCCATGTTTTCCCTCGCCGCAGGTGGATTTCGGTTATGACGTCTCCGACTACGAGAACATTGACCCGATGTACGGAACGCTCGCCGACTTCGACCGCATGGTCGCCGAGGGCAAGAAGCACGGTGTCCGCATCATCCTGGATTTCGTCGTCAACCACAGCTCGGACCAGCACCAGTGGTTCATCGACTCCAAATCTTCGCGCACGACGCCACACCGTGACTGGTACATCTGGCGCGACGGCAAAGGACCGGGCCAGCCGCCCAACAACTGGATTTCAATCTTTGGCGGCTCCGCGTGGAAGCTCGACCCCGCTACGGGTCAGTACTACTACCATTTCTTCTATGCCGAGCAGCCCGATCTGAACTGGCGCAATCCCGCGGTCGAGAAGGCTATGCTCGACATCAATCGCTGGTGGTACAAGCGCGGCGTCTCCGGCTTTCGGCTGGATGCCGTGGACACGCTCTTCGAAGACCCCAAGCTGACCGACGATCCGGTTCTGCCAGGCACCAACAAGCAGGGCGATCCAAACTTGGAGAACAAGTACAACACCAAGTTCCCGGAGGTGCATGACGTCTTGCAGAAGTTGCGCAAAGTCGCCGACGAGTCCGATGCCGTGCTGATCGGCGAGACCTGGACCGCCGACATAAACGAACTGAACCAGTACTACGGCGAACATAGCAACGAACTGCAGATGCCGATGGACTTCATGTTCACGATGGTCAACACGCTCTCTCCCCCGGAATTCCGCCGCCAGATTGCAGCCGTCGACGAGGCGGGCGGCTGGCCCGTCTACGTGATCGGCAATCACGATATCGTCCGTTCTTACAACCGCTACGGCGACGGCAAGAACAATGACGCGATCGCGAAGCTGATGGGCGCCTTCTACCTGACTCTGCGCGGAACTCCGATCATGTATTACGGCGAAGAAATCGGAATGGAGAACAACGACCCCAAGCGCAAGGAAGATGTAAAGGACCCGATCGGCCGTACCGGATGGCCGCAGGAAATCGGCCGCGACGGCGAACGCACCCCCATGCAGTGGAACACTGACACGAACGCCGGATTCAGCAAGAAGGATCCATGGCTGCCCGTTCCACTCAGCTACAAAACCCACAACGTAGCCACTGAATCGAAAGATCCCGATTCAGTGTTGAACATGTACAAGAAAGTCCTGGCGCTACGACACACCAATAAGGCACTGCTCGAAGGAAGCTATACCGCGCTCAACGATAATGACGCCAATATCATGTCCTATCTCCGCAGCTACAAGGGGAAGGCCGTACTGGTGGCACTGAACATGTCGGCCTCGCCCCAGAAGGCAACCTTCAACCTCGCCGAAAAGGGCTTTGCCTCCGCCGACCTGAAGAGCCTGGTGGCGACGCCGCAATCATCCGCAAAAGGTACCGAGGTGACGTTGGAACCCTTCGGAGTCTTCATCGCCGACGTGACGAAATAATCGACGTTCTAAGGGGCGGATCACTCGGCCCGCCCCTGGACTGAACCGGACGGCTGACCGCTATTCACGCCGCCGTCAAGTTTATGGTTTAAGTCACACTGGCGCTCTCATGCTGGCAGCAAGTTCTTCGAGGTTCTTTTCATCGAATCGCTTGCGCGGGTTGGTGGCGGACTCCAACAATACGCCGATGGGAAGGCTTCGATATTCGTTACTGATGGCAGTGTTTTGCATGTCCATTCTCCTATTCATTTTGTGGTTCTTTGTCGTGGTTGGGTGTGGCGTCACACGTCGGGCATGACGACCTGCACCGTTGTTCTTGAGTTAGGGTTTTGTGTTGGTTAAGCGGACAGCTTCCAAACTCTCGCGCGGAAGACCGGCGTCTCCATGCCAGAGCTGGATATAGTCGGCGTTATGTTGGGCCGAACATAACGCAGATTATGTTGTCTCCGAACTTATGTGGCGTTGAGCATGCGTGACCGGGTAGACAGCAACGTTGGCTCACAGCACAGCGCGCATCAACGCGAAAGGCCGGCGAGTTCCTCCGAGAGCTCCGGCATCACATCACGTTTACATCACGTTGCGGATTCTGTGGAGATTTCCGGCCGTCTGCACGGCGGGACCACGAGGATTCGTAAACCATCACGCGACACAGACTTAAGGGTTGGTGCCGGGAGGGGGAGTCGAACCCCCAAGGGCCGAAGCCCGGCGGATTTTGAGTCCGCTGCGTCTGCCAGTTCCGCCATCCCGGCTTAGGTGGGAAGTGCTTGATTATACAATATATACTCTACTATGTTCGTTTGTAGCTCACCACAACGAATGTGCAACTGTGCAAGAAAGTGTGAAAGTATTCGGGGATTTGCACAGTTTTTTGTCATTTGCCAGTGTAGTGCTTTGCAGCCGTTTTCGGGGCCAAGATGTCTCCCGTGCCAAGTCCTAAGAAGCGGCACCGGTATGAGATTGTACCACCCATCGCACCCGCAGCCTCATCCCTAAATTGTGGCGTGGCAGTTCGGCACTCGACGGTTTTGGGACCAGTCCTGATGGCGAAAGTTCATCTGGCATACTTACGACAAACCCCCGTTGAGATAATGTTTGAGCGCACCTATATGCGGTGGAGGAAACGTCATTGAGTTTGAAAATTACAGGCTGGTCGGAAGGACATCCTGCTCTCACCCCCATTGACGATTACCCATTCGGATGTGCGAAACCACAGTGCCCTGACCCAACATCGGAAGAGAGCCGTCGCAAAAAAGATGGCTACTCGGCAAGTTTCAATGAATTGTATCGGAGTTATGTGCGTAGGGCGAAAAAGTGCGGTCGAAAGTTCAATATCTCCGAAAAAGATTTTTGGCAGTTGACGAGTCAACCCTGCATCGTCTGCGCCAAGCCCCCTTTGCAAAGGGGAAGGAAACGACGTAAGAACCCATATCTGTACAATGGCCTGGATCGGCGGGATTCAAATGGTGATTATGTTTTGGGGAACGTAGCGAGTTGCTGTGGGGGACACAACCGCATCAAGAGCGATCTTACCTACGAAGATTTCTTCAAGCATTGTCTCGCTGTGGTACTAAGCGAGTTATCCAAGACGGCGACGGCGAACAACGACATCGAAACCTTAGAACGACTCATTGACTTGTTCCCGAATGTGCGGTTTTTGCAAGAGCATCATGCTTCGGTGCGGCAGGTTCTCGCAACGAATCCGTGGGCGATGCCATTCACACCTGAGATGGCTTTGCCAAGAGAGCGTCGTGGAGTACGGCGTTATCCCGACCGTCCGATACGCCCCAAGGCACCTGTTGTAGAGCCAAAAGTTAAGCGAGCGGTGAAATAGCCAGCGGCGAATTGAGAGCGGTAGAACTGGTTTGGGATGCCCCGTTACGCGCGAATATATGAAACCAGTTCTAAGGTAACGGCATTTGCATGCCAATCTCGTGGCCGATGCCGTGCGCCTGGTCGTGCTGTTGCTCGTGGTTGGTGGCCACTGGCTCGCTCTTCTGCGCTATAGGTTCCGGCTCCTGAGTCTGAATCGCCGTACGCTGCGACACGTCGCGGCTCAGATCGCTCGCCAATTCGCTTCTGTTATTGGTGTAGATTTGGGCGTCATATTGCCCGCGCGAGACGGACACGTAAGCCATGCGGCTATTCACCAGTTGCTCGCCTAGCTCCGTGTCCACGTGGATCAGCACGCGCTCGGCGGTCTGGCCCTGGCTGCTGTGGCTGGTCACTGCGTACCCGTGATCGAGATGCGGATGCTCGCGGATATTGAAGGCCACGTCGCGGCCTGAGTCCATGCGGAGTTGCACGTCGCCAGCGCCGTTGATTTTCTCGACAGTGCCCAGCTCGCGATTCGCAACGTGCAAGTCCCTTGACGGGGCTGTGAACTGCACGCGGTCGCCTTCCGAGAACGCGCGCTCGGTGTCGTGATACACCGCCACGCCTGCCAGTCGGCGCGGATCGTAGGTCTGATGCTCGCCGTTTTCGCGCTCGATGGTGACGCGATTTTCCGTCACGTTCACCTGCTCCACGCGGGCGTATTCACCGGGTTCGATACCCAGCACCTTGCTGCCTCGCGTGTAGCGCACTACATCACCTTCCTCATATTGTGCGGCCCATTTCCGATCGGCTCCCGTCATGTCCTGGCGCGAGTCGAGCACGCGTAGCTTGTACTCGTTTTGGCTCACCTCGCCGTGTTCCTGCATTTCGCGATGGATGAGCGCATTCAGCTCGCGGCGCGATTCGTTGTCCGGCGAGATCACGAGTGTGCCTTGCGGTTCTCGCGCGTACTCGCGCGCAATTTCGCTAAGTCGTTCTTGGCGACCCACGATATCATGCACGCGGCCCTGTTGGTCGAGATTGTCAATCGCTCCGAACACGTCACCGCGGGCAAGCTGTTCCACGGCTTCCTTGAGTGCCGGGTCCCTCTGCCGCACGATTTCATCCAGACGCGCGGTTTGCATCCCTGCCTGTTGTAGCTGATGGTATGGTCTGCCCGCTTCGACGGCTTCATGCTGGCGCTTGTCGCCCACGAGTAGCACGCGGTCCTCGCCGTGCAAACGATGCAAGAACTCGTTCATCTGTTTTGTGCTTGCCAAGCTCGATTCGTCAAGCACATAAAGCCGCTTCTGTCCCTCGTCGGACTGCTCCTCGCGGCGAAGATGCCGCTGCAAAGTCTCCGACTCGATGCCCGATTCTGCCAGCTTGTGCGCCGCGCGGGACGTAGGCGCAAGCCCACGAACTTCGTAGCCTTCCTGTTCGGCGGCCTCGTGGACAGCAGCTAGCGAAGTCGTTTTACCCGCGCCTGCCACACCCTCTAGCCCCATGATCTTGTCCTGGGTCGATACGATCTGCTCAACCGCCGCGCGTTGGCTGGTGCTGAGATGTGCGTATTTCTCTTGGACCTCACGCCATGTTTCCGTACTCACCAGCGGTTCATGTTGGTTCTGTCCCGCTCGCATCGCAGCGATGTTGCTCCGCTCGTAGCCGATCATTTCTTCCGTCGTGAACGCGCGGCTCAGCGATCTGCTTTCTACCTCGATCAAGTCTCCCGATTGCACGCGATTTTCAAACTTGTTTCGAACTTCGGCGAAGCTGGCCTCGCCCATTGAACGTTTCAGTGCATCGCGCATGAGTTCGCGTTCATCGGTCACCGCGTGGCGCTCCAGATTTTTCTCTCGCGCGTAGGTCAACGCGGATTCGATGCTCTGCTGCTTGTGCTCCGGGTTTTGTTGTTCCACCTGGCGGGCCTGGGCCTCGCGCATTACGCGCTCCGGTTGCTGGTCGAACTGCGCCGCCATTTCCCGGTGCTTCTGCTGCATCTCTTCGTGCGTGATCGCAGGCAGCTTGTCGTCGCGCGTCTGGTGCGCCGCGATCTGTGCCGCGCCTGCGCCTCTCACGCCTTGCTCCGCGAGATGTTCCTGGATTTGCTGACGGCGCGGACTCGATGCCTCCAGATATTCCCGCGTGTACCCTCTGATCTCCGGCTGCCCGCTCTTACCCGTCTCGATCTCGTAACCGTGATCCTTCAAGCGCAGTGCCAGTTCCGAGCGATAGATCGCGGTAGCGTACTGCTGCGAGCGGTACAGCTCGCGCGGTTGCAGCGAGCGCGTCTCGCCGTTTTCGGTTTCCGTCAGATTGAAGAACACGACATGCGTGTGCAGTTGCGGCGCCGCGTAGCCGTCCACGGGCCGCGCGCTGTCGTGCTCGAAGCTGGCTGTAACCCATTTGCCCGTCGTCTCTGCCGGATGGTTCCCGCCGATCCGCGCCTGCACGTACTTTTCGAGTTCATTAAGGGCAACCTTCACGCTCTCGCGGTGTGCCTCGCGCACGTGCTCGTCACCGCCAACGAGTGCGGTTAAACTCACGCTCTTGGGCGCGGAGAACGTGGCATCCCAGCCCGCGCGATGCTCCATCGTGCTCACGGTTTCGCCGCGCTCGTTCACGTATTCCCGCGCGGCCTGATAGCGCACCAGTTGCTCGCCCGTCATCGGATGCTGGCCGTTAGCGAGACGCACAAAGTGATCCTCTTGCACGTCACCGCGCAAGCCCCACTCCTCGGCAAGTTTGCCGTGCCACTCGCCGCGTATCCGCTCGCCTTCGGAGTAATAATTCTCCTGCGCGTTGGCGAACTCCTCTTTGTGATACGCCTGCGCCTGGCCTGCACTCAGCGGTTTCGATATCGTCAGCATGATTCACTCACTGGAAGTACGGTTCTTGTCCGGCGGCGATGTCTTTCGATTTCTCCGCTGCTTTCTCTGGAATGCCCGGCCTGATCTCTTGCGCTGGCGGCGCGCTCGGCTTTGACGGCCGTTTTCCGATATCGACCACGCGCGATGTGGTCTCGCGCGGGATGAAACCCGGTTGTAGTTTCTGCGGTGCGAGATACGGAAAGCTGAACGGCACGACCAGATTGTCCACCTTGAGCAAGGCGTTCAAACGCGGAAGGCCACTGATCTCCGACGCCAGCACCAGCGGCTCGACGCGGCGGTCCGCATGATAGCTCCTCGATCTCGCGCTGCGGAAGAACCGCCCGGTATTTACCGTCTCTTTCATCCGCTCCATTTCCACTTCGCCGATCGTGTCCGAGATCCACTTCGACGCGCGCGGCTCGCTCGTATGCAAAAAGATTTTCGTTGCGGGTTGCGAGAGCATCGCTTCCGCCTGATGCCCGTAAATCAGCTCCAGCTGGCTGCGGCCCTGAAAGCCGATCACCACCGGATTTCCCGATTTGCGGTTCTCCGTCAGCGCCGTGTGCAACTGCGGCAGTTTTTGCAAACTCGCCAACTCGTCCAGCACGAACCACGCGTGACGCATCGCCGGATCGCCCTGGTTCATCAAGCGCAGCACCAGCGTGTCCAGCCACAAGCTCATGAGCGGCAACAGCCGCTCGCGAAAGCGCGGAATCGAAGTCAGAAACAACCAGCCGCTCTTCTGCCGCGCCCATTCCTCGGTCGTCCAGCGCTGCTTCGTCTCGCTCTCCTTCGGCAAGAGTTTCAAGCTGTCCGCAACCATGTTGAGCGCGCCCAGCACGCCGCCGCGCTGCGGGCCTGCGCCGCGATAGATGAACGTCGCCAGTTCCGTACCCTTCAGCTTGTGGTCTAACTCGTCCTCGTGACTCATCCACCAAACCAACTGCTCCGGTGTCGGCCTCAGCGTCAGCAAGTGCGCGAAGATTTTTCGCGGACCTTCGACGAAAAACGTATTCTCGTGCGGCTTGTCGGGAAAGAGCGACGTTGCAATCGTCAGCGCCTCGGCCTCATGGATCACTTCATCGCACGGCGACCGGTAGGGGCAGCGCACGTCCAGGGGATTCAGGATCAGATCGCCACGCGCGGGATTAAAAAACTGCGGCGTGTATTCGAGCGCCGGATCGTACACGATGGCCGATTCATTGCGCTCGGCAATCTGCATGAGCACCCGCCGCTGCAGGATGCTTTTTCCCGTGCCCGTGTCGCCCATGATCATCACATGGCTCGACTCGAACGCGCGCGGAATCGAGAGCGTTTGTTTTCGCTTCGTGGTCGCAAAGCCGATGCCGCTCCCACCGCTCCACTGGTTAAATTCCTTCACCGTGACCATCTGCGGGCCTTTCAACCGTCGCCCGTGTTGCAGCATCCGCACCCGCGCACGGTCGCGCGGGATCGCCAGCACCAGACCGAGCACGAAGATGGCCAGCGCGCCAAGCCACGCGGGCCGGATCAGGTCGTCGGGCGTCTGGCCCTCGTAAATCCACTCCGAGAGCATCTGGTTCATTTGCGCGCTGCCGTAATGCACCGTGTCCACCTTCAGCGCGACCGCTCCCGCCTGCCGCGCCTGTGGCGTCAGCGCGAACGGAAACGGGGGCCATCCCTGCTGCGGACCGGGCACCACATCGGCATCGACCGCCATGCGCTGCTTCCCGTGCCCGTCCACTTTCGCCAGCATCCGGTAGTCGCCGCGCGCCGTCGGGAAGCTTTTCGTGTTCAGATATTCGACCCAGTACCATTGCTGCAACGGCGTCCACCTCTCGACGTTGCGGTACGTGAAGATTCCTATGCCCGCCACGACCGCAAGCAGGAAAGCTCCCAGACTCGACACCGGCCACTTCGTCGCCCAAGGCCGAGACTCACCACGACCCAGCAACTCACTCATGACTGAAACCGCCCCCCTACTTACTCTAGGAACCCGGAAACCGGAAAAACGATCAAACTATTTTCAGGATTTCTCTCCCGGCTGCCCTTCCGACTCTGCCGCCTGCGCCAGCCGGTCCCGCGCCTTCTTCAGCTTGTCCGCGTCCGCCCGGTCGATCAGCCGTTGCATCTCCTCCGCCGTCGGCTTCTCCCCGTTCGCCAGCTTGAAGAGCACGTTGAGCAGGATCGCCCGCAGCGCCACCAGCTCGGCCATGAGCGCCTGGCCGGTCCCGCCGGAATCGGCGGATTTCTCGTCCTGGCCGTTCACGCTGGCCAGCAGAGTTTCCCGGCACCACTCGCTCAGGGTCAGCCCGCGCTCACTGGCCGCTCCCTCCAGTTGCGCGAACTCCTCCTCGCTTACCTTCGTGCCCACGGTTTTGGTGCGGAGCGGCGGCTTCACCACAGAGCACCGCCAAGGCATGAAACAACCGACAACGAGGGGAGGAACTTCACCAAGCTAACCTCACTGCTTTCCGGCCCGGAGTTCCTCCATAGTGAGCCATCCGGCTAAAGGAATCAACAAGTTCACCATCGTTAACCTGCTGTTGCCGGGCAGAAACCGGCACAAAACGGATTTTCTCTTAGTCGCCCTGTTTTCAACAGGTTCACGCACAGCAACCGCAGGTTGCTGTGCAGCTCCCGTTCCGGGGTGACGTGTCATTCTTCAGCCGCTGCGAAGCAGCGTTTCCCAGAGCTCAACCACAAAGACGCCGTGCTACTAGGTATCGAGGGCCAATGACAATAAGCATCGGCCAGACATTTCCTGTAGCCGGAGCGTAAGATACCGTCGCTCAGAGAAAGGCGGGCTGATGAATCTCTTCGACGAAATATCGTTATGGCCAAGTGTGCACGCTCGACACGAAGCCGCTCCGTTGCTTCGAGAGCGGGAGCAATACCTCACAACGATGCTCAAACGGGGCGTCAGCCGAATCGTTGTACGATCGACCGCGGCGTACCTGATTCACATAGTCCGCCTTCTAAGAATGACTGCGCTCCGCAGAATCGAACTGAACGAGATTGAAGCGGCAGGGCGTGAGTGGGCAGCATATGAGGGCCCGCTGCGAAAGAAACTGAGACGGCCAGGCGCACCTTTCATGTTCGTTCGCACTGCTCAAAGTTGGTTGCGATTTCACGGCCAGCTGCCTACTCTGCCTCCAAGTCCTTTTCAGCCCCTAATTGAAGAGTTTGCTGAAGCGATGCGGATTCGGGGACTATCCTCGCCCACTGTTGACGCTCTCTGCTATAGGACACTCAGGTTTCTGAGGTGGTTTGGCGATCAATACCAGAGTCTCAACTCGGTTTCGTTGCGCCACATTGACGAATTCTTCGCGAGTAAGCGGCGTGAGGGGTGGTCAGTAAGTACTGTCGCCTCGAACTCCCAGACATTGCGGAGTTTCTTCAGCTATGCCGCGCTTCGAGGGTGGTGTGCTCCGGGCATAGCACTGGGCATTCAAAGCCCGAAAAATCGTAGATCTGACAATCGACCAAAAGGGCCAAAGTGGACGGAGGTGAGAAGACTCATAGCTTCTGCCAGCGGATCTTCTCCTAGCGACCTCCGCGCCAAAGCCATTCTCCTTCTATTTGCGGTTTACGGTCTACGAAGCAGTGAGGTAGCGCAACTCCGATTCAGTGATTTCGACTGGTACGGTGAGACGTTTACCGTGCACCGCGCAAAGCGCGGCGGAATTCAGCAGTTCCCAATCCAGTATGAAGTCGGGGAGGCGATCATCCGTTACCTACAACACGGTCGACCGCGGTCGGCAACCGATTATGTTTTCGTTACCGCGCCAGTCCCGCACGGACGAATTCGCCCCGGCCCAATGCACCAGCTCGTCAGCACAAGAATGTCAGCATTGGGGATCAGGCCAGAGCAACTCGGCCCTCACTCCCTCCGTCATGCCTGCGCAACCCGTTTGCTGAAGAAAGGAACGTCGCTTCGAGAGATTGCCGATTTTCTCGGGCACCGGAACCTTAAGACAGTGAGTATTTACGCAAGATTAGACACCAGGAGTCTCCGGAAAGTAGCTTCGTTCAGCATGGCTGGTGTCCTATGAAATTGCTCGAAGGGGTCGACGCCTATGTTGAGGGAAGAAGAACTTATGGGGCTGTTTACCCGAATGGCATTCAAACACTGAGCGCTTTCTGCCGCTACACTGGGGATATACCGCTGGACACCATAAGGGAGGGCCAAGTGGCAGCCTTTCTCGATGGGCCGGCAACATCAGAAACCACATGGCAAAACAAATACAAGTATCTCCGTAGCTTCTTCCTTTTTTGGTTGGCACGAAATGCAATTTCCGCCTTGCCGTTGCCATTACGAAGGCCGCCTGTCGAATCTCCATTTCTGCCGTACATCTACTCTCGCGCTGAGATCCGTCGTCTGTTGTCGATGATTCGGATCAGCCAGAAGAACTCGAATTGCAAGATCGATGTTCGCACCGTGCGGGTACTCATCCTGTTTCTCTATGGGACCGGGGCACTGTTGAGTGATGCCCTAACGTTGCGGCGTGACGATTTGGATTTCAGGAGACGGACCATAACAATCCGCAACTCGCGACCGTACCGTTCGAGAACCATTCCGATGTGCTCGGACCTATACAACGTGCTACGCAGATACCATGCGACGAATTACCCGAAAGATTCCGCGAGAGCCCCGTTCCTGTTCCTTAACAGGAATGGGGAGGCTCTCACCGAATACGCCGCGGAGACCACATTTCGACGCCTCCGAGAAGTGTCGGGCGTTACGCGCCGGGACGGTGTAGCCAGCCGTCCTCGTTTACATGATCTCAGACATACATTTGCAGTTCACCGGATAGACGGATGGATTAAGCACGGCGCGGACCTAAACCGGATGCTCCCGGCTCTCTCTGTGTACATGGGACGACATGGACTGGGATCAAGTGATCGTTATCTCACGCTGAGCCCGGAACGCTTCCGTGCTCAGCTCAACAAATTGAGCCCGGAGCGCGGTAGCAGAAAATGGCGCCGCAATCCGGCTCTGATAAAGTTCCTGACAGAACTATGAGATCTATTGCCCGCAAAAGACTTGGTGAGCGTGCACGATAGGATTCTGCAGTTGTTCGTTCAAGAGCCTTGAGAGGGCCACAAATGACATCGGTTCCGCGCCCGACCTTCGAATGGAGTTTATTCGCCGCGTCCCTGCGCTCTGAGAACAGCTTCTCCGCTCTGGCATAAAGAGGGGCTGCTGCGAGTCCTTACTTAGCCAATCGAGTGATCAGCGAGCGGCTCTTGGGGATCGGTGGACCGCTCTCGGAAGTCCAATGCGGGGCGGACCCAGGTTTAACTGAATGTCAAGTGAAACTGTCGCAGGGCAGCGGTTGCTTGCGCGCGGTCGCGCAATAGCCGACGGGCTTCGAGCTTCAGCGTCGCCAAGAAGTCATCAATTGCGCGGTCGATGTCACGGTTGTAGTTCCCTCGGTGTCCCTTGGTATATTTCGCATGAGGACCGTCAACGGCAACATGCATAGTGTCCCAAGTACAGTGGCGACATTTTGGGCCGCCTCGACAACCCTGATGACGGCTAGAGTAAATGCGGTTTCTACTCATTGTCATTGAGTGTTCCTTGTCAACTGAACCAGCGCTCCACGGAACGCACCTTCAACTCTTAACACCCGTGAAGTCACCTATCAGTTCGTTGCTATTCTCTTTGTTTGAAGCGCGGCGGTAGGGATCGCGTCTTGAGAATTTTCCAATTCGCAATATCACCAGCCGCATCGTTGCCAGACATCTCAGGTTCCAGGGCAAACGACACATCTGCGCGCAACCGGAAGCTCGCGCGCGTGTTGTCGTTGAATTCGATCACGAGTACAGTGAAATCCGAATCGCTCTTATAACGGACCTGTTCAATAACTTTGCCCTTGAGTTCCGGGTACTCGACTGTTCCTGGCTTCTTCATCACGCTGCCCTCTACGTCGCCTAACACAATTTGGTTGGTTGGAGGCCGGGATTCAGTATCTGCGTCTTTTCTTATTTCTTGTTTCTGTTCATTCATCAGCCCTCTTGGGGTACCGGCGAATCATCTCGAAATTCCCGGTGCTCATGTCAGATAGGTCGATGCTATCTGTAAGGATCTTGAGACTGAACTGGAATGAAAAATCGGTCTTGTCCATGAACCGGATACTCACGTACAAGCTGCCGTCCCCGAACGAGTAGCTAACCCAATCCACTATTTTTCCGTGGATCTCCCGATACCTGTTGCGCAACAGGTCATGCCGTTGTTTTATCTTCTCCGCAAGGAGTTCCCGTTCTTTCGGGCTTATCTGTGTCACCGTGACATTTCCCACTCGGACGGTCTTCGGCTTTGCCATGACTGACGCTCCTAATGTGGCCCGTCTCGATAGCCGTTTGGGTTACGCTCGATGGAGCCTACCTCGAGGTGCGCACCCAGTGGTAAAATTAAAGTATCGCGGCCCGGATACGGGCCAGCCAGCCGCATCTGTTACCTGCAAGCCAATGAAATCGTTAAGACAACAGCCCGAGATTATCAGGAAAGGCACGTGGCGCAACGTTTCAGACAGTGGCCGGAATTTGGGACAAGTGGCTGTCTACAGCGAAAAAAACCACACAAGGTTGAGTCAAGTCGAGGCCGCGCCTCCGATAGTGCTGCTGCGGGTTTTCGTTGTGCTACCTTCTGTAGTTTTTATAGTCCAATTGATATACTAAACTATATCAACACCTAACGCTGATATAACATAATATATGTTTGCAACGGTTATTGATGTGATATTTTATATCAGACATGGAAAACGATATAGCAAAGCATATCAAGCCGCTCCGACTGGGGGCTCTTCCAGAGGACATGCGCCTGGCCTTGAAGAACGCCCGCGAGAAGCGCGGTTGGACCCAGAGAGGCCTGGCCAGCCGCCTCGGGCTCACCCAGACGCACATTTCCGGCATCGAGTCCGGCAAGATCGTGCCGCGCTACGACACCCTTCTTGAGCTGGTTCGTATCCTCGACAGCGACCTCCTCATGGTCCCGCGCGCCCTCGTCCCCGTCGTGCAGTCGCTCATCCGCGATCATGCGCGGCCCGATCAGGGCGAAGGCGACGACCGCTCCCTCTACGCCGACGACACCGACGAAGAGAGCAACAAGGAGCCGCGCGATGAAGTTTGATCCGAAAAAGCTCAACGCGCTCGCCGTGCGCCTGCACGGAGACCAGATCGGTGTCATCAACCGACTCGCAGGCGACCGCCAGATCTTTGCGTTCGAGCAGAGCTATATCGACGATCCGCAACGCCCGACTTTGAGCCTCTCGTTCAAGGGCCGCACCGGCGGGCTCGTCACGGCCCTGCGTCCCGTGCCGCGCCGCGTGCCACCGTTCTTTTCGAACTTGCTTCCCGAAGGGCACCTGCGCGAGTATCTGGCGAAGCTTGCCGATGTTAACCCTGAACGCGAATTCTTCCTCCTCGCTGTTCTCGGCGCCGATCTTCCCGGCGCGCTCGTCATCGAGCCCCTTGGCGGCGATCTAAAGGAAGATGATGCCCATCGTGATAGTGATGACGCTGATCGGCATGATGATCGCCCGCGTGAAGCCGTGCTCCGGTTCTCTCTTGCCGGCGTCCAGCTGAAGTTCTCCGCCGTCATGGAAGCATCAGGAGGCCTGACCGTTCCGGCTGGGGGCATGGGAGGATCGTGGATCGTCAAGCTTCCCTCCGCCCGCTTCGCCGCCGTCCCCGAGAATGAATTTGCCATGCTCGAACTCGCGCGCCGCACGGGTATCGTAGTACCGGACAACCGTCTCGTCGAAATGTCGGAGATCAAGGGACTCCCCGAAGAGGCGCGCGCTCCGGGAAGCAAGGCTTTTGCCGTGCAGCGCTTCGACCGCACGGCAGGGGGAGCGACCGTCCACATGGAGGACTTCGCGCAAGTGTTCGGGCAGTATCCGAACGACAAATACCACTTTCGCAGCTACGCTAACATCGCGTCCGTCCTATGGGCAGAGGCGGGTGAGGATGCCGTCGCGGAGTTTGTCCGTCGCCTTGTGTTCTCCGTTGTAATCGGCAACGCCGATATGCATCTCAAGAACTGGTCCCTCCTCTATCCCGACCAGCGCAACCCGGTCCTGTCGCCGGGATATGATTTCGTGGCGACGCTTCCTTATATTCCCAACGACACCCTCGCCCTAAATTTCGGCGGTAGCCGCAGCCTGTCTGAAATCACGCCTGACCAGATGCGGCGCTTTGCTGACACAGCCCGGATTCCGGCAACCCCGTTGTGGAAGATTGCGGTCGAGACAGCAGAACGCGCAGCCGCCGCGTGGAAGGGCCTCGAACAGGCGGACCTGCTACCCAAGGATCTGCGCGCCTCCATCGACAAGCAGATTCTTCGGGTCGCTGCCACGGTGAAGTGATGCATCTGGCAGGGTAGGTCTTTACTTACGGGCCGATCACCTGGACAACACCCGAGCCGAAGGTGGAACACGGCAGGCGATGCACATGTGGAGCCGTAGCAACTCGGTTCATCCGTGGAGAGTTTGACTCGAAGCGGTGGGTGTGCGCTCAATGCCACGCGCTGGCAGCAAAAGAAAAGGGCCACCGAAGAGGAGTGGCCCTGAGGGAGACGAGCGTGGTTCAGTTGCAGCCGGTGATCGGCAGTCCAACCACATCGAACGTTGCCGTGGTCGCCACTTTCTGATATGGGTGGTACTCAAACATGAACGTATGGCTGCTCTGGAGTTCATGGAGCAGTTTGCCAGCACCTGGAGCAAACAGCGAATCGTAAGAAGACGAGCGGCCCCACATTTGGTGCTGTGGTCTGCCGTCATCGAACTTGACGCGTTCACCATACTCTTCGTCCACCACGTTCCCCGCGTGAATATATATCTCCAGCTTCTTCCCTGTACAGCGAACGATGAGCGTCTCCTCACTGCTATTGGCTGGAAGCGTAGCCACCGATATTTTGACCCCATCCATGCCACTCGTCGTCTCACTGAAATTCCACTTGCCTTGAGCGAACGCAGAGACCGCACACACGAACATCACGAGAACAACGAGCGAGTTTGCAAACATCCGCTTCATAATTCATCTCTCCTATTAGATTCCTACCACGGAACCAAAAGAGACAGCCAATAACCAAAGTCACTACCGTCGGCCTGTTTTCTCTGAGCGGAGGATGATCAGTTCCAACTGTCGGAGCCCAGCTTTGCTGCCCGTGCCGCTCTGCACCTTGGCATCGTCAAAGCACTCCCAGAGACCGTTGACCACGGAAACTGGATCGAGATGACAGGTAGTACATGCCGGAATAGCCTAGAGGCTCTGGAAGCCTGTAGCCAAGGGAGGGCAACCCTCAATCCGAGCGGTGGGCCGCGCTAGAAACGACTCCTATGCGTTGAGTGGAGGCTCAGGCCTGATGTCAATGGAAACCGGAGTGGTCATCAAGCTATACTGTCAAGACTAAAATGCCTCGTATATTCGATTTTGCTAAGGTCGCTGACTGGGAGGACCGGCTGAAGACGCTTGCCGAGATGGCTGAGCCGGAACGCTGGATCTACCTGCATGCACCAGCACGATCACCGCTACCGGTGCTTGACAGCTACATCAAATACACCTTTGTTCGAAGCTTCGATCAACAAAAGATCGTTGAAGCTGATCAGCTCGCGTGCTTTAACACCGGCCTCTTGACGCCTGGCCAAGAAGAAATTTTCGCCTTCTTTACGATCTCCGATGACTATGATCGGGCACAGCCGATCTCGCCTGCAAACAAGAAGTGGTGGCTCAAATCCTGGGCTCGTGCAGGCGATAAAATGCTCACGGACTTCATGGAATTTCCGCGTCTCGTCGAATACTGGAACGATCCCAAGGAACTGATCTTCGATCCGAAACTACAGGTGCAGTTAAATCTCGATCACATTGTCAAAGATAACCTAAACCGCTTTCCGGAGGAATTAGGTGGAAAGGTTGACAAGAACGGCGTGCCCACCGATCTTGGTGAACATGATGAGGATGAAGATGAGGCTGCGGAGGGTGCGGTTGATGCGCAGCCAATTCCCCTTGCAACTCGCAACGCTTTGGAAGGTGCCATGAAGCATAGCATTCGCCTTGCGCAACGAAGCTATCGCATGGCTGTTCCGCAGTTCTATCATGGTCGCATTCAGCTTCTGCTCCCGCTGTACTTACGAGATCCTAAGCGTCCCGACCTCGCGCTTACCTTAGAGCGACACGGTGGTTGGTACCGTGCAGCAACGGTCCTCTACACCGACTGGGCGTATCGACACGCACGGCTCCTGGCGCGGCCCAACAGCGAATGGTTAGGCGGATTCAGGACTGATGTTCTGGAAGAAGCACCAAAGCTGATCATTTGAACACCTTGTGAGCCCGCTCGATAGATGGTCAGTATTCGTCCGGCAGCAGGATAGTGATCGCACTGCGATCGCTTTCGGTGACAATCCAAATGCGAGTGCCGTTCGAGAGCGTGTAAGCAGACAGCCGTGTGGAGCGCGAATATGGCCGAGACCGGACACATCGGGACGCAGGCGGTTAGCAGAACTGTATAAAATTGTAGCAGGAAAACCTCCCGCAAAGCACACGTCTCAAGGAAACTCACTTTCGCCACGCATGAGGTATGTTTCCAAGAACGTACCCAATCGCTACCCCAACAAAGAAGATCAGAAATCCTCTGCCGAAAACAAAGGTCAGCGCAGAAAGGCTCACAAAAAGTCCTAAATTACATCCGTAACTTGCGACGTCACCGAAGGGCATAGTCAACTGTCAATCTGGGAGGATGCTATGAAGTTATTGTTTCTATGCGTTGGAGTTCTTATGGCCTGTGTCGGCTGCAACAGCAACACCCAAGCCGCCGCGCCCGCGCCCCAACCCGTCCCGAAAGTTTTCAGTGAAGCCGATGTGACACGCGCTCAGGCGGACATCAAGTCCCACTATGAAGATCAGGGTTTCGAGGTACAGCAGGTCAACTTGATCAAGGACTCTGACCGACACCTGTCCGGCTACGTCAAGATCAGGAAGGCCTCGGGGTTCGTCCGGCCTCAGCTCGTGAAGAATTGCGTCGCATCAATGGATGTGGATTCGGGGAAGTCGATCTGGGAGTGCAAGTAGAAAGTAGAAAGCCGTTGGCTGACATTCTACTTAATTCCGAAGTCGTAGCCGACGCTCCCCATCGAGTTCCAAGTCAATAAATACTCCCCCGGTGCGAGATCTTGATTCGGAGTAACTGTAAACATCAGGTTGTTGATTGAATGCAATGTCACGTCCGGCAGTAGTTTCTTGTCCATACCAGATTTCACGCCAGTCAAGCCACTCTTGACCGTCTGTAATTCGCGGTGATCTTCCTTTTTGGTAAGCAGAACGATCACGGTATCTCTTGCCGCAACCGCCAGTTGTTGTTCTTTGTCGGGCGTAGTCTTGATGTAGAACACCGGGCGACGATCCGATAGTTGAACCGGAGCCTCTGCGCCGCGATAAAGCTGCTTCGCCCCACCATGCATGGTCAATGCATTGACGTGAATATTTGAACCTGTCGTGGTCAGCAACTCTAGCTTCTGCCAACCGTCTTTTGTTCTGTAGTAGGCTCCGTGGTCGGGCGGTTCGGCTGCATCCTGTGCGAAGCCTGCAATGCATAGCCCTAGAATCAAAGCAATGGCGCTGTTTTTCATTTAGTGGTTTCTCCGTGACCAACCGGGACACGCATCTTTCGCCAGGTCATGCAGAAGATTTTCTGCGGCCATGCCCGCGCCGGAGTGTACGAAACCTTCGCCCGCCTTGGTCCGTGACCACACCTGATCTCCATTTGGCATCGTGATGGTCACCGATGCCGCAACTTTGTTGAGGTCAGCGTTTGGTTTCGTTCTCTCTTCAACCGTCATGATCGCGTGGGCGTTGGTTTTATTGTTTGTCAGTTTCAGGCATGTCCATGACTCCAGCTTTTCGCGGAGCTTGTCAGCGGACTCACTGTTTCCATCCACGAATACAGTTTTAACTGTTTGGAGTTTGGCAAGATTCTCTGCTGAGATCGCTGGCTTCTTTCCGGCTTGGCAGACGGATACCATCGCGAGGAATACCACAATCTTGAACGTGGTTTTCATAGCGCCGTTTCGGTCTCAACGAAGGAACGCAGAATTGTCTCACGGAGCGAGCGTATACTGGCGGAAAAATCATCCCAAGACTTAGGATGACAAAATGACGAGAGTCGATGTGTGGCTGTGCCTCAAGTCTTTGAAGCAGGAATGGGTTCGAGTTGTGACGGGAACACTTGCGGCAGTCGCGATCTCGGTAATTTCATACGTTCCGATTGGACCAACTCATCACTGGATTCCGTGGATGATCTTTCTCGTAATTTGGTCGTGGACGTGGGGATGGGCTTTTGCGCGCAGTTGGATCCGCGAGCACGAGAGAGCGGAACGATACCACTTGTTACTGATTGATGAGTACGTCGGCTTAATAAGACAGCAACGAACTTCCCTTAGCGCCGCGCTTATGATTCCAAATGAGGCAGAGATGCGGTACTACTTGGAGCATATTGAAGGCGATCACGAACTCATCAGAGAAGCGGTTTGGAAATTTCGGGCCGAGAATCCTGACAGTTACCACGGTCCCGCTTCAGCAATCTTGTCGTAAACCGTGCTTTCTTGACACCACGTTGGTTGGGAAATTGCTGACGGCAGTGCATTGTTCGTCTTTTGTTCGTCCAGTATGATCTTGGATTTCGTGAGACGGTTGGCGTAGAATTGCTGCAAGAAAGGTGCAGTTTATGAATGAAAAACAGATGTTGACCGGTCTCGGATTATTGATGGTGGCTGGCATTTTGTTGAGCAGGCCACGTTGCAATCGTGGATGTCGCACAGTGGCACAGCACCTCATCGAGCACGGTCTCGATGATTTTCTCGGCGGCCTTCTGGCTGCCTAAATAGAAAGCCCGATGCCCTGTCGGAGCTTTTTCAGTGGTCTGTGGCTAGCACTCAGATCATACGCCGGAGTTGCGTGCTGGAAATGCACACCAAGCTGCTGAGCGAATATGACCAACCCGCAGTGAAGCTGGCACTCTCGGCGTTCAATCAGGTTTTAGCGTTTAACCACACGCGAGAACTTACCGCAGCGAAGTCAGTGCCTCCCACGAGCCTCATCTATCACTACACCACGGCAGATGGACTAAAGGGAATCATCGAGAAAAATGAGCTTTGGGCATCCTCTGCATATTTCCTCAACGATTCGGCTGAGATCACCTACGGCTATGGCGTTCTCAAGGAAGTCCTGGATGATTGGCTAGCCAAAGGTCGTCCCAAAGAGTCGACAACTGTCCGTCTGGCGCAAGATTTGCGCAAGGCGTTTGGCGAACACCCCCTAAATAAAGACGTTATTCCGCCAATCTACCTAGCGTGTTTCTGCGAAGACGACAACCTGCTAAGCCAGTGGAGGACGTACGGCCAATCTGGAGGCTACTCGCTTGGCTTCAAAGTCCCACCTAACGTGTTTACGCCCAAGGGATTCGAGCCAGAGCCGAAAACGTATACGGGTGAATGGGTGAGAGTGGTGTACGACCGGAGCGAGCAGTCTAAGAAATGCACCGCTATTTTGGAACCGCTGTTCGCGATCCTCGATAATCCAGACACGGAACGAGCGATCGCAACCATCACCGACAATCCGCTATGCGGATACTCCAAATTTCTCAGAGTAATAGTGGACATACTTCTAGATGAAATCGTGAGTTTCAAGAATGAAGCCTTCAAGGTTGAAAAGGAGTGGCGCGTTGTTGTTCGCGAACGAGAATTGAACAAGCAAGGCACAGACGACGGTGGCGCGACACCCTTAGCCATCCACTTCCATGTCTCTCGGGGAATCTTAGTCCCGCATCTGCGGCTTATTCCGCTCGACTCCGCCAAGAAACTACCCATTGCTTGCATTCGATCCGGCCCAACGCTCGACAAGACTACGGCAGGTATGGCGATCTCCCTAATGCTGGACAAGAACGGTTTTTCGGGTGTCCAGGTGGAAGGCTCCGATATTTCCGTGAGGTTTTAGCCTCTTCAATTCTGTGCAGTACTAAGTTTCTGGAATGTGCAGCGTCGGCGAACCAAGCGGATGAGTTCCCGCGTCAAAAAAGAATAACTCGAATTCCGGCAGATAGTGTACACGCCTCTCTTCGGCCTACTGGATCGTCGCTTCGTGGGTCTGGCGCATCGGCTTCAGCGCGTCCGCGAACGGCGCGTTCCTCTACGCGCAAGGGGCGACAGCATCGCCTCCCATGTATCTCCAGATGCTGTGATCAAAATCCGCTTCCGGGACCGAGAGGAGTAACGCAGCTCGCCGTAAGATTTCCCTCGCAGTGCTGTAGTCGCTCGGGTTGATGGCGATACCAGCATTGCCGAGAAATGTCATGAGACGGCGATCAATAGCAATGCTTTGCAAACCCGCCATAATTTTTAGGTAGTCGACGGTTTTCGGGCCGACGCCATGGATCGCACGAACCTTTTGAAGACTGGCGTCCTTCATCAACCAGGTATGCAGATCGGCCTCAGTTTCGACCTGCTCGCTCTTCAGCAGTCGGAGAATGCAGTCAAACCGCTCGGCTCGGTCCACGCCGCTCCAGTTCAAGAAGGTCACGGTGGGAACCGACCTCAGGACACTGAGCACCGCAGTCACAGTCGTGGCGTTCGGCCATTGCCTCAGGATCCGCTGAACCCGAGGCGTAACGTGTGTGTCATATTTGTTATTCGCTTGCAGAACTGTGTCGGCAATTGTCGCGCCCATGTGGCCATAAGGGGGATCGACTTTGTGGTAGACAAAGTCGGTCAGCGATTGGATGTATTGGACTAATCGTCGTGCGTCTTCATCTGGCGACATGACCCATCCTCCGGTTTCTGCCACTGATGTTAGGACGGTCGGCCAAGATTAACAAGCTGCTGCTCGTTGCCGATTTCTCTCCAAACTGAAGCCTTCTCTCCAATTGCCCGAGCTACGGAAAACTCAGGACGCCTGAACCTGCTGTTGTGTGCAGACCGGCTGCATATAGGCCGCGTATTAATAGGTGGGTTGCGCTAAACCACAACCTGCTGTCGGGCGCAGACTGAGGCCGCTAATCCCTCCCTCTCCGCCAGTTTTGATTCTCAAGAACTTAAAGGCTTAAGGTAGGATCAGGCCGCGCAGGTCTCAGAGACCTGCACGGCGGCTTTCTGGTTGAGGTAATCGGCGGCTCGTTGGGCATGGGCGGCTGCCGTGAAAATGGCGCGGTTGTCGTTCTTGAGGACTTCCAGCCATATCGCAATATAGGCGGCGTTCTCTTCGCGCGGCTCCTGATGCAATTCGAGGTCGGCGCACAGGAAAGCGGAGCCAAGCTCGGCAACAAGCTCCTCGCGGCTGTAACCTTCATCGCCCCATTGCTTGCGGCCAAAGTCGCGGTCGAGGCGCTGCGGATGCTTCGTCCAATGTGTGACTTCGTGAGCAAGAGTGGCGTAGTAGCTCTCAGCATCGCGGAAGGCTTCAAAGGGCGGCATCTGCACGTAATCCAACTCCTGCGCGTAATAGGCGCGATTTCCGCCATGTTTGATCGTTGCTCCCATGCTGGTGAAAAACTTCTCGGCATGGTCAATGCGCGCCACGGGATCACGCGTCGGCGTTGCTTTCGCGTAGTAGATTTCCGGCAAGCCTTCGATCTGTTCGACGTTGAAAACCGTATAGCCTTTCATGTAGGGGATTTCGCGCTCTGTATCCTCGCCGGTCTTGTCGTCATGCTCGGTGCGGGTGATGGCGTTGGCATAGACCACAATCGAGCCTTTCTCGCCTTTTCTGACATGGGCGTTTAACTCGCTGGCTTGGCGGAAGGTCATCCAGATTGGTGCTGTGAAACTCTGGCCTAGAGCGGACATCCAGAGAGACAGGATATTGATACCGGAGTAGGGCTGGCCGTTGTGACGCAGTGGACGTGTAATCCTTCCGGCGGCGTGTTCGGCATTCCAGGGGCGTATCCACGGGCGGACGCCCTTTTCTAAATGTTCGACGATCTGCGCGGTGATACGGCTGTAAACGTCTTTTCTTTCGGTGGTGTCTTGCATCGTATTCTCCTTCAAAAACAATTTTTTTCTTCGCGAAACCCGCGACGGTTCTGAAGGCGTTCAGCGGCGCGGACATGTCAAGGGCGCGGCCTCATCGCGTTCATCGCAGACCCTTGACAGGGAGCACCGCTGGAATAACGCCGGTCTTGTTAGGCGCGGGTTGAGTGGAGAAAAAAATGAAAGGAAGACGACTTCGGCCAAGAACACCGAATGGGAGGGTGTTTGGTTCAGGTTGAGCGAAGACGGAGAAGCTGGGAAAACGGAGGGGACAGGTCAATATTAGGGGCCTGTGATGAGTGTTTGACCACGCCGTGGAAATCGCTACAATTGGTCATGGAGAAAGGAAATCAGCCATGATGATCGAACTTCCAGAGAAGCTTGAAGCGGCCCTGAAGGTCCAGGCCAACGCACATGGCGTTTCCCCCGCCGGTTATGTTTGCGAGGTTCTTGAACGTGATCTCGCGTCCGCGCTCGAAGGCCAACCATCGGGTGCTCCGTTCAAAACGGGACGCGGCATGTTCGCGAAATACGGAAAGGCTCCATCGGCAGAAGAAATCGACGCCAACCGCGTCGATATGTTCCAGAACTTCGGTGAACATTTTTGATGATCGCTGGCGTTGCCGATACCCACACCGCCCTTTGGCATTTATTCGACGACAAGAGACTGTCCACAGCCGCCGAAGCCTTTATCAACGAAGCGGCGACGGCAAGACGCAAGACCGCCATTTCGACGATAAGCTTGGCTGAGGTGGTTTATTTGGTCGAGAAAAACCGCCTGCCCGCGTCGGCTTATGATGAACTGATGCAAGCCCTGGCCGACCCGGAACATGTCTTTACGGAAGCCGTTCTTAGCGCCGCCATTGTCCAAGCCATGCGGCAAGTGTCACGCGCCGAAGTACCGGACATGCCAGACCGCATGGTGGCGGCAACTGGCGTCTATTTCGGTGTGCCGGTGATCAGCCGTGACAGACGTATCCGCGCTGCCAGCCTGAAGACGGTTTGGTGACGCGGCAACCGCGTCGCGTGACTGGTGGGGATAAATCTTTTTCTGATTCGTGTCGAGCCGAATCTCACGCCCACTCTAGTGACTGGCCGGTTGAGGAGGGTGTCGGAGTCCAGAAAGATATACCAGGTCGAGGCAACGTCCTTGGGCGTGGAATGTGTCCGAGGCTTTTACCTGTATTTCAGGGCCGTCGGGATTATTTTCGGCTGAAAGCTGGAAGGCCGGTCTCTCTACCGTCAAAATCTCCGCGACCACTGCGTATTGATCGAAGTTCGATGGCCCTTGCTTCAAAATCTGTTGGACGTTTTCCGAAGTAGCTTCCAAGGTCAAATGTAGGCCGTCTGGTTCGTCTACGTCTTCCAATTCAAGATAAGTTCGATCACGGCGTCGGACTATATCGTCCAAATAAGCTCTGAACGCGACTGGGCGTTTGTCTGGTCGGACTAGAACATCTCCCAATTGAATACTGTACGCGCCTCCCAGCGACTGGTAAGGCAGCGCTGTTTTCCAGTCAGCCACCGCGTTGTGAGCAGCGGCAAAGGCCAAGAACGTTTGTTGGAGGCTTGCTTCCTTACGGTCACGTGTTTCCTTATCGGTCACGGTCTTGTTCTGCGCGCAAGAAGCCATAGCGAGCATAAGAGAAAATGCAAATACCGCAGCGGCTCTTGTATTCATAATGGATGCGTAGCCTCGTACACTTCGACCGCCCATTGATTTTGCCCCGAAGAGTATTTTCTGCTCAATCTAGCTGGCGTTGGTCGAGAATTCTCGTGTGCTCTTTCAGATCGTCCAGTACCCGGTCCTTCTGTTCTCCCGAGAGTTTGGTATACCGCGGCTCGGACTCGCTGGTAGGTTTTGACTTCGACGGTTCCGGTATTTTCGCCATCTGCAATGTGGCTAGGGCAGCTTTTGCCAGTTCGCTGCCCTGTTCAGCGGCCTTCCGATACCAGTGGACGGCTTGCTCAAGGTCCTTTTGCACGCCGAGGCCGTTCTCATACATATGGCCCAAGCGGCGTTGAATTTCTTCAAAATAATCGAAAACGGCAACTACTTTCAAATACCAAAATGCAGCTTGAGGATAGTCCTGCGGAACAATTTTCCCCTCCTCGTAGAGCGTACCCAGTATCATTTGGGCACCTTCGTCCCCTTGTTCGGCGGACTTGCGAAACCAAGAAATGGCCTGCTCCGGGTCGTGATGGACTCCACGTCCCTCCTGGTACATCACGGCCAACATGAACTGTCCATCCGCGTCACCTTGTTCGGCAGCTTTGCGATACCACTCTGCTGCCTGATTGTCGTCCTTGGGGACGCCCCACCCGCACTCGTAGGCAAAGGCGAGCCTGCATTGCGCTGATGCAAGGCCTTTCTCGACAGCCTTGCGATACCATAAAATTGCTTGTTCATGTTGCCCTTGAACCGAAAGGCTCCAGCCCTTCTTGACCCATTGCTCAGCTTCTTCCGCAGCAAGCCGGTCTTGCATCCCGCGCTGAACAAGGGATGTCGATCCAACGCGCGAAAGGGCAGAAGACGGTAAGGGCACGAGACCTGTTGTCTCTTCGTCTTCGTTGTTCATGGGTTTCGCTTCTTTGCGGAAAGCGTCTCGAACTGGCGGCGCTCAATATCGATCCGCCTCTTAACATCTTGTGCCATTTCCGAAAGCAGGTTACGCCCTTGGTTGTTGACCGCTTCCGCTTTGACCTTTAGCTTGGCGGTGTCGGAATCGGCCAAGGTCGTGATCTCTAGCTCTATCTGAAGAAGCCTCTTCTGCATCTGCCTGATCTGCCGGATGACGCGGACCAGATCAGCAGCCACGCCGGTACCTTGCACAGCCTCCGGGCTGCTTTCGTACTCCTCCAGGATTCTTCTGAGAGCGTCAACGTCGCCTTGCTGATACGCACGGTTCGCCGCCGCCATCGACCGTTCGCGATGGGCACGGTCTGCATCATCCGTCGCGAGGTCTGGATGGACCCGTTTCGCTACATCTCTGTAAAGCTTCTTCAACTCCGGCGAAGGAGCGAAGTCGGCAGCCCTGGCGGCCTCACCATGAGCGGCGGAATAAGACTCCTCAGCCTGCCTACGCGCTTCGGTCGCGGCAGTTCGAGCTTGGACCGTGCCTGCTTCTTCCGCGATCAACAGCGCGATCTTGGCTTTCCAATCGTCGAGTTCCGCGTAGAGCACCCCTACCTCTCGAAGATATCGTCCCTCGAAGGTTGAGAGTTCCGCCCGCAGATTGGCCAAGTGAAGCTCGCGGTCCGCCAATTCGGCTTGCAGCAGGGCTAGTTCTTCGCGCTTCTTTGCAAGCTCTTCTTCTTCCGGCGATAGTCGGCGAACGATTTCCGATTTCATAACTATTCAAACCCGATACTAATACAGCGGACCGGGCTTCGTAATGATCGTCGAGTGGTACGGCGATTTAGGCCTTGTGATCCACAATCTTTGTGTTGATGTATGTATCACTGACGCGGAAGAGAAACTCATACTTGGATTGAACGGACCGTGTGCCTTTCAGTGAAAAATATTCGACAACGAAGGTGGTGATCGCTCTGGTCTTATCAGCAAAGTTAATCACATCCTCGGCATTTTTCGCGGATAGTATGTTCATCAGCTTGTAGGCAACGTTAATGGACGCAACCTTGCCAGATTCCACGAGAACCTGTGGTTCCAAGACCTCTCTGTCTTCGCAATCCGTCACTGACAAGGCCACGCGAAGCACCATGATCGTGGGGCCGCTAACATTCCAAACGTCAAGGAAGATGGGCGGCCCCTCCCGATACTCCCCATGCCCTTTGCCATACTTGATGTCTTCGACGCAAGCATTTGGAATTCGTGGATGAAGCACTGCGAGCGGTTCTCGTTCGGCCTGAATTTCTCTTAGTTGTTCCCGCGTGATGAGCACATAAATCCAAGTGACCGCTACTAAAACCAGATTCGTAGCGAACGCAAGGAACGGTAATCTAAAGTCGGCGGGTAAAAGGGACCACGGCCAACGACCGAATGGTGCTGCTAGCGACACAACAAGACAGAATGCCACAAAAGCAAGCACTGGAATCAGGGAGCGCACGCTCAATGAGCCTCCTGGGGTCTCTGGTAATGCTTTATTGTACGTTAGCCCAACGGCGCTCGTGACTGTAGCGCTGCTAGGTTGGCCGGGGCGTGGATTTTGATCGGTAGGGCTGGCGCTCCACGGACTCCGCGGGCTTGGTCGCTGTCAAGGTTGCGTAACGCTCCCCGTTCTCCTTACGCCTTAGCGCTCAACTCAAGCAACCGGATCGCGGTCGCCTCGACACTCCATCGCGCCAATGATGAGACGGACCAATGATGTACGGCCTCAGGACAACATTTTGCAGACACCGTCTGCAAGATTGCCGCGCGCTCGCAGCCCGATTTTACACATCGGTTTCCTGCTGCGGGGGTTGCGGTAAAGCCTGAGTGGGCTGGATGGCTTTCTTTCCTTTCTTGTTTTTCTTGGGCCGCATGACGTTGATCGCAGCGGCATCGAGCGAGGTCTTGATGTGCGCCGCGTAGTATTTCTCAATCATCTCCACGCTAGTGCGGCAGTTCTTAGCGATTTGATAGATGTCAGCACCTTCCATGAGGCGTAGGCAGATGTATGTATGCCGCAGACTGTAGGCCGTACGGGGGCGTCCTTCGCGGTCAAAGCGAAGATTTTGTTCGTCGAGGATGGTTTTGAAAAGCTCGCGCTGCCACTTCGGAAAAATAAGGTCCGTCGGTCCCGGAATGCGCCATTGATCCCCAAGTTCAGCAGAGGTCACGGACGTTTTTATGGGCGTGTTCACGCCATAAATGCGCGCCGGGCGTAGCCGGCTTCGAAGTCGCTCAAAAGGCCTCACTGCACCGGGCATACTCTTGCAATATCCGACGCCGCGCTTGCCGCGCACTTCAATCTCTAAGATCGTCTTACCCAAATCCTCGTCGTCAACGATCGTGACATCCCGGAACTCAAGGCGCCATGCCTCGTCAGGACGCAGTCCGGTGTTGACTGCAAGGAGCACATAGTCGTGAAGTTGTTCGGCTTCCCATGTGAAGCCCTTCTTTTTTGGCTCGTGCGCGCGCTTTCGTGTGGCTTCGTACAGTCTCTTGTATTCCTCTGGTGAGAACCACGCCCTGTGGGAGATTTTTGGGGAAGACCGGTACGGTTCAGAGAAATCGGGGAGCCGGTCGAGCCATCCGTGGCGCAGCGCCGTTTTTAGGGTCTGGCGAAGCGTCACAATTTCTTGATGCAGAGTGCTATGACCAGGCGGCTTGCCACGTTTCGTAATTGCTTCTTGGTGTCTGTGAATTCGGTATTCCTGGATCTTTCCTGCGGTGATCTCTGAAACGCCCAGGTTCCCGAAGAAGGGGACCAAGTGAACGCTTGATCGCCAATGCTGGCCCTCCACATATCGCTTGTTGCGTTGTCCCTGGGTGATGATGTCGTACTCGTGCAGGTAGCGTTCAGATACCTCGCGAAAGGTCTTTTCGCTCTTGATCTCGCCACCACGGAGTTTTCCGCGAAGCTGTAGGTACCAGTCCTCCGCGATTTCCTTGGCCTTAGAGAGGCTCTCTTCCTTCGTGCTGGTCCGCCGATTTTTGCCCGCGAAATAGCTTGAACACTGCCAAAGGCTGCTGTTTGGACGCTTGTAGACGTGAACCTTGCCGCCAAGGATGGCGTGTTGTTCTGGCATCTTCGTTCCTCAGTTTGAAGCGGCGCGAGAACCCGGAAATGTGTAATAGATGTGTAAGGTATGCCCTCTTGGGCACTATGTCAATAAGTTTATCTATATCAGTGAGATAGAGTATTAATCGAGGTAGTTTGTAGGATTTTGAGTCCGCTGCGTCTGCCAGTTCCGCCATCCCGGCTCAGTACATAAAAGTGAAGAGAGGACTAGCTTAATTGACGATTTGAGCGTTTGCAACCGCGACCCGTTCCGGCTCAACTGTAACCGAACTGTCGCTGGCGCTGTCCTGGTTCGCAGTGATCCGTTGCCTACACGAAGGATCGTACTCTGCGCAGACAAGCCCATAAGTCGTTTGTTTCCCATGGACGGGCCGCTCTTATCGCGCGCAGGAATATGTCCTAAAGTTTTGGAGCACGGTGCCGATAGCATAGACAAGCGGGAGTAGGCTACGGCCCCCGTGCAGGTGAAACAATGACAACTGGTTCGATTTCGGCCGCAAGCCTCAGTGAGTACGTTCTCGCGTCAAGCAACTCCACTCAGCTGCAGCAGGCATTGCAGTCTCTGCAAAACAGTCTTGCGTCGCGTGACCTGAATGGCGCCAACTCGGCATTCCAGACCGTGCAGAGGATAAGCCAACTCTCGGCGACCGCCAGTGGAAACAGTCAGCCGAGCAGTTCTCAACTCTCTACCGATCTGACAGCGCTCGGTGGCGCGCTGAGCTCGGGAAATATATCCAGCGCCCAGTCTGCTTTTGCGACCGTCCAGAGCGACTTGAAAAACGCTGCTTCGCCATCGCAGACACTCGAGACAAACGTCGCATCCCAATCGGAGCAGTTGGTCCAGGAACTGCTTAGCACGGTGAATTCGAGTAGTTCTTCCTCCAGCACCTCTGACATCACGAACTCCGTGTTAGAGCTGGTCTATGGAAGCCACAGCCTTAACGTCCACGCATAGAGCCACGCACTTCGGTCTAGCAAGCCGCGGGAAAAGTCAATTTCGCCTCTCAGCCTCCTAAACGGTTGCTGAAGAACTCGTCATGTGCGCCGCAGCCGCCCTCAGCGGCCAAAAGCCGTTTGTGTGACGGGGTCCAACGGCATGGCTGAAGCCATGCCCCTTCAAACCTATCCAGGAACCAACTTAACCAGAGTTTCCATAAATGCAACGTAACTTCGGGAACTGTTTGGCGTGTAACTGACGTGACGTTTCGCTTTGAGGCGTTCCTGGTTATGATCCGCTTGAATCGTTGGAGCGAAATCCGGGAGCGGAAATGGATCGGCGAAAAGAGCGCAGACTGAACCTGGAGTTGCCGGTACGCATCTGGGGAGTGGACAGGATGGCGCGGCCTTTCGCGGAGCTGGTTCGCGTGCGAAACGTCAGCAATCATGGGGCAGTTCTGATCGGCGTGCGCTCGAAGGTCCAGCCCGGAGAAGTGCTGGACGTGCAACATGGCGCGTCGCGGGCGCAGTTTCGCATTGTGTGGATGAGTCTTTCGGGAGAGGCCGGCATACAGGCTCTGGCATTTGAGCCGCCCATCTTGGGCATCGGCCTCCCCAAAGTTTTTGAGATGGTGGGGACCGGATAGGCCAAAGCCGAACGGCACTAATCGGTCAACTAACGTGGATTCACGTGACCGGTTCCCACTTTTGTTTCTTCGATAAGAAATCTGGCAAAGACTTCATTGGATAAGAGACGGCCGCGAGCGGTGAGGCGCAAGGTCGAGTCTTGCTGTTCGAGCAGGCCTTCTTGTATGGACTGCTTGATCGCCGATTCCCAAACGGCGACTGCGTCTGGGCTGACCGTATGTCGCGAGGGCGACAAAGAATCCACAGTTTGCGCCGATTTCCGACAAACAGCAGGTCCTTCGCTTCGCTCAGGATGACAATTCATGTTCAAGAAGCTCGCAGGTCCGAACTCCGAGCTGAATTCTGTACGCAGGCTTTCTAGATCGATGCCGCGATTTAGGCGCAGACCGAGGAAGAAACTTTCTTCGATTGCCGCTTGCGCGGAAACCGGCGTTACCGTATGAGGCGCGCGATTCATGTAGGCGTCGAGCGAGTCGGGGGTTGCGAAGCGGACGGCCTGGTGGTGATCAGCGTCGTGATGATCGACAGCAAGCATCGAGTGTGCATCGACGCCGAAACCGAGATAGGGCTGGCGTGTCCAATATTTCAAGTTATGGCGCGACTCGTTATTTTGTAACTCGCCGTTTTGCGAATGCGGTACGGTGCGGGCAAAGTTGGAAATTTCGTACTCCGCAATACCAGCGGAGGCTAGCATCTCACATGCCTGCTGGTAGAAATCCGCAGTCGCGTCGTCATCGGGCACAAAGTGGGCGTGGTAGCGGGCGCCGCCGGCGATCAGTTCCCTGCCCAGGCGAGAATCTTCGTCTACCTCGAGCATGTAAACGCTCGCGTGCGGAACCCCCGTCGCAATCGTCTCCGACACTGAGAAGGCCCAGCTTTCCGCCGTCTGATGCGGCAACCCGGCAATCAGGTCGATGTTAATGTTGGCGAGGCCGGCCTCCCGCAGGCGACCGATCTCTTCGAGAACGGTGGTGCGTTTGTGCAGCCGTCCCACGGACTGCGCTTCCCGATCGACGAAGGACTGCACGCCCAGGCTCACCCGGTTCACGCCGCATTGCAGCAAGGTTTCGATGAGAGCGGGCGTAAGCGTGCCCGGAGCGCATTCGACCGTGATCTCGGCATCGGGCGTAACCGTAAAATGATCGCGCACGGCGGCGAAGATGCGCAGCAGTTGCGGGGCATCGAGGATCGACGGAGTTCCTCCGCCGAGATAAATGGAGTCGGCGGTTTCGTCGAATGCGCATCCCAGCTGCGACGCAAGCCGGTGCGAGTTGGCGATATCTTCCAGCAGGCGGGCAACGTAGTTTTCATAGGCCGACTTCGAGAAAACGTCGGAGGCGAAGTTGCAGTAGCTGCACTTGCTCCGGCAGAAAGGGACCGAGATGTAGAGGCCGAGGGGCATACTGTTGTCGATTGTATGGGACGCGCCGCGGGGCTGGTTGTCCGACAGTGGCTTAGAATAGAAGGATAGGAGCCCGCTACCGAAGGGCTCAACAAATCATACGTGGCACTGTGACGAGAACAAATATGAGCGATGAGAAGATTGATCTTTTATGCGAGCACTGTGGGCAGACGCTTTCAGACTTCCTGCACGAAATGGCCGACCAGAATGCCAAGGTTGCAACATGCCCGCATTGCGGCAAGATCCACGAATTCAAACCTCCGAAGGCTGCCAAGCCGGTTGCGCGGGCACGGTCCGTCAAAACAATTAAAAAGATTAATTAGATCGACTGAACTTTTTCCATCCTGCGCGCCGGTTCGGCCATCTATTTACCGTAATGGTTTTGGGATAATCTCTATTGGAGAGATCTCTCGTTAAGCTGATCTCTCGCGCCACCGATGGCCTCCAATCAGGAAGAAGAAGTATTAGGGAAAGCGTACGACGGCCGGCTGATGCGGCGGCTGCTTACGTATCTGCGTCCGTACAAGTGGCACGTGGTGGTGGCACTGGCGGCGATCATCCTGAAGTCGGTGGCGGACGTGCTGGGGCCGTTCCTCACCAAGATCGCCATCGATAAATACCTGGCGAAGTCGCCGAACTCGCATTCCTGGATTGGCGACCGGCTGAGCGACGCTCCGCTGACCGGCATTGCACAGATTGGCGGGCTTTACGTCGGGATTCTAATCTTCACTTTCACCCTTGAGTTCGTCCAGACTTACCTGATGCAGTGGACCGGGCAGAAGGTGATGTTCGATCTGCGCAGGCAGATTTTCCGCCACCTGCAGTACATGCACGTCGGGTTTTTCGACAAGCACCCGGTGGGCCGGCTGGTGACGCGCGTGACCACCGACGTCGACGCGCTGAACGAAATGTTCACGGCGGGCGTGGTTTCGATTTTTGAAGACGTGTTCGTGCTTGCCGGCATTATCGGCATCATGATGAAGATGAACTGGAAGCTGGCGCTCATCACCTTCGCCGTGCTTCCGCTGATCGTGTACGCAACCAAGATTTTTCGCGACAAGGTGCGCGATTCCTACCGGCGCATCCGCACGGCAATCGCCCGGATCAACTCTTTTTTGCAGGAAGCGGTCTCGGGGATGCTGGTGTTGCAGCTTTTCAATCGCGAGAAGCGCGCCTTCAATAAATTTTCCGACATCAACGCCTCGCACATGGAGGCGTTCAAAGACGCGATCATGGCGTACTCGGTGTATTACCCGGTGGTCGAAGTGCTGTCGGCGATTGCCATCGCCAGCATCATCTGGTTTGGCGGGGGGGACGTGATCCGGGGCGTGGCGACGATCGGCGTGCTGGTCGCGTTCATGCAGTATGCGCAACGGTTTTTCCGTCCGATTCAGGACTTGAGCGAGAAGTACAACATCCTGCAGTCGGCGATGGCAGCGGGAGAGCGCGTGTTCAAGCTGCTGGATACGAAGATTGAAGTGACGTCGCCGGCGATCGCGAAACAACCGCAGGGGCCGGGGCGGATTGAATTTGACCATGTGTGGTTCGCATACAACGCCGGTGGAGGGACGGGCGTCCTCGCCCGTCC
>PKUV01000192.1 GCA_003131315.1 Acidobacteriaceae bacterium | reverse complement strand
CTATATGTGAAAATGGTATAATCTCTGCAATCTGACCTCTGACCTCTGCAATCGCTTTCCGAATCTGTGGCCATCGCATATTCTGGTTATTCCCATGCTCAAGAAAAACAGGCTCTTCACTCCTGGACCGACGCCACTGCTGCCGCAAGCGCAGACGGCGATGGCTTCCTATGGCGCGCACCATCGCACCGCCGATTTCCGCGCCCTGTTTACGCGCGTTCTCACCGACGTGAAAGAGTTCATCGGCACAAGGAATGACGTTCTCGTGCTGACCTCGTCGGGCACGGGTTTCATGGAAGCCTCGATCTCGAACCTGACTTCGCCCGGCGACCGGGTGCTGGTGTTGACCGCCGGCAAGTTCGGCGAGCGCTGGACCTCGCTGGCCAAGGCGTTTGGCTGCGCCGTGGAAACGGTGACCGCTCCCTATGGCGAAACGATTTCGCTGGAGGAGGTGCGCCATAAGCTGACGCCCGAGATCCGCTGCGTTTATGTGCAAGCGACCGAGAGTTCCACGGGCGCGCGGCATGACGTGGAGGCGATCGCCAAGCTGGTGCGCGCGTTACCAGATACTTTGTTTGTCGTCGACGCGATCACTGGATTGGGCACAACGCGTCTCGACGTGGACGGTTGGGGAATCGACGTCATCATTGGCGGCTCGCAGAAGGCGCTGATGATCCCACCCGGATTGGCCTATGGCGCCATCAGCGAGCGGGCGTGGCAGCGCATGGAGACGGCGAAGTCTCCGCGATATTACTTCGATCTGCGGAAGGAACGAAAATCGGCGGCCAAGGCCGAGACGGCCTACACGCCCGCGACCTCCCTGTTTGCCGGACTGGCCGCGGCACTCGATTATGTTCGTCAAATGGGCGACGGGAACCTCGCGGCGGGGCGCGACGCGCTGATCGCGAACGCGGAGTTGTGTGCGGCGATGACGCGCGCCGGCGTGCAAGCGCTGGGACTGAAGTTATTCGCGCCGAGTTCTCCAGCGGCCGCGCTGACTGCCGTCGCTGCGCCGGCTGGCGCCGATTCCACGGCCATTTGCAAACGCTTCCGCGAGCAGTTTGGCGCGGTCGTGGCCAACGGACAGGCGGAGATGAAGGGACAGCTTTTCCGCATCGCTCACATTGGCTACTACGATTATCTGGACACGGTGGGAGTGCTGGCCGCACTCGAACATGTAATCGCCGAAGCCACGGGGAAGGCGGTCGAGTTTGGATGCGCGGTGCGCGCGGCGCAGGAAGTTTACGCACGGGCCATGGCCAAGACGCAAACCACGGTGGAAGTCCGCTGAGAAAAAAGCAGGTCCTTCGCTTCGCTCAGGATGACAAATCTCTTGAGGATGACAAGGTCTTGAGAATCGTGCGCTAAGAGTCCAGCGCTTCTCTGCGCAATTTGCGGCTTTCGGCCAGCAGCGACATGGAGTGCATCAGGTTCTGCAGGGTGACGATCCCGACCAGATGCTGTTCGTCGACAACCGGGATAATGCTGAGATTGTGGGCGGAGAGCTTGCGAAAGGCGGAGGCGAGCGACTCCTGTTTGGCGGCAACGTCGAAAATTCGGTTCATGACAGCCTGCACGTAGCCGTTGCCTTCGGCGCGCAGCGCTTCGAGGATTTTTTGCCTGGAGACGACGCCAACCATGTCGCTGCCGCGTACCACCGGAAAATCGTCCTGCAGCGTGTGCACGGCTTTCTCGAGCGCGTCTTCCAGAGTGTCGGCGGGCGAGAGTGTGGCGAAGTCGGTGAGCATGACTTCTTCCAGGCGGACGCTTTGCAGGACGGATTGAAATACCGCCGAGCGCTCTTCGAGTTGTGCGCCGGCAAAAAGAAAGAAGCCGATCATCATCAGCCAATAGCCGTCCCATCGCGTCTCAGTTCGGCTGCTGAGCAGCATTCCGAGCATGATCATCAGGATGGAAAAGACATGGCCGATGCGGACGGCGCGCTGGGTGGCTCGAACCATGTCGACGCGGCGCGAAAAAACAGCGCGCAAAGCGCGCCCGCCATCCATGGGATACGCCGGCAGCAGGTTGAACAAGCCGAGGTAGAGGTTCGACCAGACAATGCTCCGCAGCAGGGCACTCGAGTGGAGAAGCGGCCTCGCGGTAAGCGAAATGCCTGGCATGGCCGCGAGCAGTATGAGTGCGGATAAACCGGCGATGAAGAGATTCACCAGCGGTCCGGCAACTGCGATGCGGATGTCACGCTTCCAGGCGTTGATCGGGTCCGGAATGGCGTGCGCCTCGTCAAGGATGGTGATTCCGCCGATCGGCAGCAGGATGATGGCCTTCGCCGGAATGCCCGAGCCGCGGGCCACCAGCGCATGACCTAGTTCGTGCAGAACCACGCTGCCGAAAATGACGCCGACCAAGCCGAGTACGCGCAGGGCAGCGGTGGCATCCTGAGTAGCGGCTGCGGTGCTCCACAGGAAGACCAGCAGGAACAGGAACGTCAGATGAATGCGAATTTCGATTCCGAAGAGACGTCCGACCGGGATGGACCAACTGCGCATCGACATGCCTACCAGTATTCTATCTACTTAGACACCGATTGATGCTGCGGAGATGCGAAAAGGCGAAACGGAAGGGCTGGGCCGGAAGATGGGCTGGAAGGTACGCGAGCCTGTGAGCCTGGGGTGAAGTCCGAAAGCCAGCGCCTGAAGGCGGAGTCGTTACGGTGCGCTTTCGGCATGCCTGAAGGCATGCCCTGATACGAATCACGCTTGCACCGCGGGAGCGCCGTGAGCACGAATCGATGAACGCAAGCCTATGAGAGTGATTGCGGGACAGTACCGGCGCCGGACGCTGCGGTCGTTGCCCGGGCTCGAAATCCGTCCGACGGCGGACCGGCTACGCGAGACGCTGTTCAACGTGCTGTGCGCGGGCGATCCGGCTGCACTGGCGGCGTCGACGTGGCTCGATTTGTACGCGGGGACAGGCGCGGTGGGCATTGAGGCGCTGAGCCGCGGCGCGCGGATGGTGCACTTCGTCGAGGCGTCCAAAGTAGCGGCAGAGCTGATTGCCGGAAATTTGAAGTCGCTGGGGATTGCGCACGGGTTCCAGATCGTGAAAGTCGAGGCCGGGAAAGCCTTGCGGCAGTTGGAAGCGGCGGGGAGCGTTGCCGATTTCGTGTTTCTCGATCCGCCATACGCGATGCAGGAAGAGTACGCGAAGACGCTGGCGGCTCTGGCGGAATCGAAATTGTTGGGCGAGCGGAGCATCGTGATCGCGGAGCATGAGAAGAGGTTCGATCCGGGAGAGGTGTTTGGGGAATTGCGGCGATATCGGAAGCTGGTGCAGGGAGAAGCGGCGCTGAGCTTTTATCGGCGGCTGGTTTAGGAATTTGTGATTTCCAAGCCTTTGTCATCCTGAGCGAAGCGAAGGATCCGCTGTCTCGTGCGCTGACAAGAAAGCAGGTCCTTCGCTTCGCTCAGGATGACAATTGAAGAAAGAGTGTCGCGGGATGGGCTGTCAAATTGGCTTGGCAAACTCTACGGATCGCTATAATCACTACGACATGGCTAACTTTCCACCGGTTGATGAACAACTGGCATACATCAAGAAGGGCGCGGCGGAGATCGTCAAGGAATCCGAACTGCGCGCCAAGCTCGAACGCTCGCTCGCTTCGGGCAAGCCGCTGCGGGTGAAGGCGGGCTTTGATCCAACCGCGCCCGATCTGCACCTGGGGCACACGGTCCTGCTGCGCAAGCTCAAACATTTTCAGGATCTCGGACACACGGTCATCTTCCTCATCGGAGACTTCACCGGGATGATTGGCGATCCGACGGGGCGCTCGGCGACGCGGCCTCCGCTGTCGCGGGAGCAGATTGCGGAGAACGCCGAGACCTACAAGGCGCAGGTCTTCAAAATTCTTAACCCGGAAAAAACGGTGGTGGATTTCAACAGCCGGTGGTTCTCGAAGTTCTCGGCCGAGGATTTCATACGTTTGACGGCGAAGTACACGGTCTCGCAGATGCTCGAACGCGAGGACTTCCACAAGCGTTTCCATGACGAGAAGCCGATTGCCATGCATGAGCTGCTGTATCCGCTGGCGCAGGGATACGACTCAGTCGCGCTGGAAGCGGACGTGGAACTGGGCGGCACCGACCAGAAGTTCAATCTGCTGGTGGGGCGTGAGTTGCAGCGAGCCTACGGGCAGGAGTCGCAGGTGGTGCTGACAACGCCGATCCTCGAAGGGCTCGACGGCGTGAACAAGATGTCGAAGTCGCTGGGGAACGCGATTGGAATTCACGAGCCGCCGCTTGAGATGTACGGCAAAGTGATGTCGATCTCGGACGACATGATGTGGCGCTATTACGAGCTGCTGACGGATGTGCGGGTGGAGCAGATTGCGGCGATGAAGGCGGATGCTGCGAGCGGGAAGGCGCATCCGATGGCCTTGAAGAAAGAGCTGGCGCGGGGGATTGTTGCGGATTTTCACTCGGCTGAGGCCGCGACGAAGGCTGCGGAGGATTGGGCGCGGCAGTTTCAGAAGGATCAGGTACCGGAAGAAGTTGAGACGGTATCTGTCGCTTTCGCCGAGGTTGCAAATCGCGAAGGCGATGGCGTGCGGCTGGCGAAAGTCCTGGTCAAGATCGGCTTCGCAGCGTCAACCAGCGAAGCGGATCGGAAGACCAAGGAAGGCGCGGTCAGCGTCGATGGGGTGAAGGCGACTTCGCCGATTGTAAAGGCTCGCGCCGGCGTCACGCTGACCTTGCGGCTCGGACGGAAAATCAAGAAGGTCGCGTTTTCCTGAATGGAATTTTCCCGGTTGTCAAGAGTTGATCAGCGCTGGCTGCCGCTTATGCCAGTCGGTAGCTTGTTCGTAGGCGTGTGCGGCCTGCAGAACCACGTCCTCCCGCCAGGGAGCGGCGGCTAGTTGCAGGCCGATTGGCAGGCCATCTTTTGTGAACCCGCATGGGATGGAAATCGCGGGAATTCCCCAGACATTGAAGGGCCGCGTGTTGCGCAGCATGATCAACTCTTGCGGACGCAGGTTGTCGGTGTGTTCGCGGAGGCCGGCGATCACGGGCGGCGGGATTGGAACGGTGGGCGTTAGCAGCACGTCTACTTCATCGAATATTTTTCGGATGGCGTGACGGCTGGCCTGAAGGTCACTGCTGGCACGGAGAGCATCGGATGCGGAGATGTTGGCTCCGGATTGGATGCGAGCGAGCGTCGCGGGCTGATAGAGCTCTGGTGAGCGGGCTACGAATGACTGGTGATAGGCATAGGCTTCGGCGCTCGCGAGCGTGCGGTCGGTGGAGACTTCGAGTTTGACCTCTCGGATTTCAGCATCGAGTTTACGGAAAAGCTCGATTGCTTTTTCGATTGCGTCGGCGACTTCGGGATCGAGATCGTCGAAGAAAAATGGACGCGGCACGCCGATGCGCAGCTTGGGTGGGGGTTGATCGATAAGTTGAGCGGCGGCGGTGAAGTCGCAAACGGGTGCGTCAATGCTGGCGGGATCGGCTGGGTCGTAACCGGCCAGCACTTGCAGCATCAAGGCCGCGTCATAGACCGAGTTTGCGATCGGGCCGACGTGATCGTAGGACCATGACAATGGAACGACTCCGCGGGCGCTCACGCGGCCGTATGTCGGCTTGAGTCCGACGACTCCGCAATAGGCGGCGGGCAGGCGCATGGAACCAGCGGTGTCGGTGCCAACGGCGGCGAATCCGAGACCAGCGGCAACGCTGGCGGCGGAACCTCCCGAAGAGCCTCCAGCGACGCGCGACGTGTCCCATGGATTGTGGATCTCGCCAAAGAAGCTGACCATCGAACTGCCGCCGTAGGCGAATTCGTGCAAGTTCTGCTTGCCTAGAATGATTGCGCCCGCGGCTCGCAGGCGGCGGACGACTTCGGCGTCTTCGGTGGGAATGCGATCCTTGTAGAGTGCGCTGGCGGCGGTGGTGCGGACTCCTGCAGTATCGATAATGTCTTTGAGTCCGATGGGAATGCCGTGAAGCGGTCCGCGGTAGTCTCCGCCGAAGATTTCGCGCTCGGCGATACGGGCCCGGTCGAGAGCGGATTCGGCCGTGACCGTAATGAAGGCGTTGAGCGTTGGGTTGAGCTTTTCGATGCGCGAGAGGCAATCGTGGGTGAGTTCGACGGGAGAGATGGAGCGGTCGCGAATTTTTCGGCTCAGTTCGCGGATTGTAAGGGACACGTGATCCTCGTTCGACCGAAATGACTCCCGCAGCCACAGCGCCTGAAGGCGCAATTTTCGCCGATCGTCTGCGGTATCGCTAAAAGCGATACCTCGATACGAATCTACTCTGCTTTGGCCGCCTTCTGCGCGGCGCGCTTCGCGAACCATTTCACTACAAAATAAACAACGGGACCGGCGGCAAGCGCCCACGGCCCCCATCGTATGGCGATCGGATCACTGTAACGCACGACAACGTAGGTCATGGCGAGCGGCATGGCGATCACGTAGACGAGTCCGAGGTTGCCGCCGGGAATGCGGAAGGCTCGCGGCAAGTCGGGGCGCTTGCGGCGCAGTCCCCAGGCGGAGAGGACGGTCAGCACGGTGGTGGCGGCCCGCAGCCAGACATAGATGCTGATCAAGTCGCCGAGCGAGTGCAGCGCCAGCGATGCGTAGATCGCGGCGGAGATCAGAATTGCGATCCAGGGCGTGCCGTAGCGCGGATGCCGGCGCGTGAGGAACGGCGGCAGGTATCCGTCTTCGGCGAGCGCGAAGGGCATGCGGGTGGTGGTGAGCACGGTGCTGTTGAGCAGCGCTACGTTGCAGATCATCGCGGCAATCGTCATCAGGCCGCCGAGCCAGGGGCCGCCGATAAGCAGCGCGGCGGTGGAGAAGTATCCATCCTTCCATTGCTGCCAGTCCCCGAGCGCGGCCAGGGCAGCAAGCGTTGGCAGGAAGTACGCCGCGATGGAAAGCGGAACGACCAGAGCGAGCGCTCGGGGATAACTGCGCTGCGGGTTCTCGACTTCCTCGGCTACGGAAGAGAGTTGCTCGTATCCGGAGTAGGCCCAAATCACGAGCGCGAGGCCCACTCCGAAGACTTTGGAAAAAGGCTGGTTCGGCGGGACCAGCGGCACGAAAGGATTGTGATGCCACTTGGCGAGGCCGAGGACAATCATGACGAGCACGGGAATAAAAATGAGCAATTCGAAGACGGTGGCGGCTTTGCCGACCATCTGAATGCCGCGAACGTTGACCCAGGTGATGAAGGCAATCAGCGCGAAGGAAACGAGCCAGTGCTTCCAGCCGGTGATTCCGGGAAAATAGTATGCCAGGTAGTCGGTGAAGAGCACGGCGTACGAGCCGCCGAGGAGGAATGAAGCGGACCAGTTCCACCATCCGGCAAGGAATCCCCAGAAATCTCCGAAGGCGGCGCGACTCCAGCGATAGAAGCCGCCTTCGACGGGCATGGCCGTGGTGAGCTCGGCGGCTACTAGCGATACCGGGATGCACCAGAATAACGGGACGAACAGAACATAGAGCAGGCTCATGCCCGGGCCGCTCGTGGTGACCATGGCTTCGAGTCCGAAGGGGCCTCCGGTGGTGTAGGAAAACATCACGAAGACGAAATAGAAAAGGCTGGCCTTGCGGACGGTGGAAGTCGTGGATGAGCTTGGGGCGTTCACGATGAAGATGGCGGCTAGTGTACAGGAATCGCGCTGAACTTCCACTTGTAGAGACACGGCTTGCCCCGTCTTCTTCGGATGCAGCGGGAGACGCGGCAAGCCGTGTCTCTACGGGAAATCAGACTTATGCGCTGATTCCCAGCGGAAGACCAGGACGAAGGCTGGCTTGCTCAAGGTCGAGCAACTTGCGTTTGATGTCGAGACCGCCGCCGTAACCGCAAAGTGAGCCGCTCGATGCGATCACCCGGTGGCAGGGGACGACAATGGCGACTGGATTCCGGTTGTTCGACATGCCGACGGCACGGTAGGCGTGCGGGTGGCCAATGGCTTGAGCGATGTCGCGGTAGCTGCGGGTCTCGCCGTATGGAATTTCGAGCAGCGCATGCCAGCACGCGAGTTGGAACTCGGTTCCGCGGAGATCGAGCGCAAAGGAGAACTCGCGACGCTCACCCGCGAAGTAATCGTTGAGTTCGCGGAGATAGGGCGCGAGGGCTGGTTTGGACTCATGCAGCTCAGTCGTGCCGGGATTTGGCTTCCGCATGCGAGCTTCGAATTCGAGTCGCACCAAGCCTTTAGTGGAAGCGGCGAGGAAGAGTGGACCGACCGGCGAAGGCGTGCGGAGATAGAACAGTGTTTCCATGACGCGGGGAGGATAGCACGATCTTTGGCTCGAGAGTGTGTGGGGACGGGGCTTTGCCCCGTCCAAGCGGGGCGTAGCCCCGCTTCCACAAGAAAAAAGCCTCCCGTTTTCACGGGAGGCATTCCAGGGGAAGGGTACTGCTACTTCTGCTGCGGTTGATCCTGAGTCGACACCGTACTCGTCGAAGCAAGCTGTTCGAGATTGTTCTTCAGGAGGCTGATTTCAACGCGGCCACCCGTGATGCGCTTCGGCTTGGCATCGCTGGCCGAAGCTGGTGTCGGTGCATTGCCCATGCCGACGAGATAAATCCGGTAGATCGGGATGTCGTGGTTCAGCGCCAGATAGCGGACGACCGACTCGGCCATCTTCTGCGAGTTGGAGATCGCCACCTGTCCATGACCGGACGAGAAGCCCTGGACTTCGACGACGTAGCCACGCTGGCTCTTCAGCGGGGTGGCCATTTCATCGAGGGCGGCCTTGGCGTTGTGGCTCAGCACCGTCTGTCCGGGCTTGAAAAGGATTTCGGTTTGAGTCGTGGGCTGGTACTGATCGATGTTGGTAACCACCTGCTCGACCGTGTTCAGACGGGTGTGAGCCTGTTGCGCGGTCTGCTGCGCGGCCTGCGCCTTGTTGCCGGCCTCGATGGCATGTTGATCGGCTTCGCTGGCCTTGGCCGAAGCGAGCTGAATTCCCTGCTGCGCGCGGGCATCGGTATCCTTGATCGCCCTGGTGTTGGAGGCAGTCAGCTCATCGAGTTCGTTGATGCGGTCGCGGATCGGCTGGGTCTGCCGCGCCACGTATTTCTTCCGCGCGAACGGGTTCATGCGACCCCAGAAACCTTCGCGAGTCTCCGGTTGCAAGGGATCTTTACCGGTGGCGCTGTCGGCCTTGGTGGCCGTCTGGGCCGCGGGCTGAGTCGGGGGAGTGGAACTCTGCTGCGCGAAAACTGGCACAGCCAGGACTACGGCTAGCAGTAGAGCGAAGAGCGTGCGGTTTTTCATTTTAAACTTCCTCCAAGTGGGAGTGGGGAATCCACTCCGGGCGCCTTCCGGCGCGATTTTGATTGCGTCGTTTCAATAACAGATCCCATAAATTCGGAAGGCAAGCGCCGACGCAACGGATGCCTCAAAAAGCCAGGCCGTATCACGGGCCTGCATTTGTATAAACAGTTTGCGTGCCAAATGCCCGGATGCCGGGCGCGGGATGCAAGTGCTTTCTTTTCATAGATATTGTATCTTATCGTTCCCCTGCAGCGCACCGCGCCTGGCGGTAATTTTGGCGGGAACCGATATAAAAACTGCGTGCAGGGGGTTTCTTCCGGGGAGCCATCGAAAAAAACGAACAAAGCTCACCGTGGGATCATCCACTAAATTATGCGACGATTAAACATGCGACAACCATCGTTTGCTCTGCTTCCCTTTCTGTTGGCATTCCTTGCTCACGCCGATTTTGCTCACGCCGAGAAAACTCGTTTCGATCTCACGCAACTGAAAGCGCCGCCGGGATTCCACATCTCAGTTTTCGCCGAAGAAGTGGACGGCGCGCGCATGATGGTCTTCAGCCCGGGCGGCGTCCTGCTGGTCGGCGAATCGGGTGAGGGCAAGGTGGTCGCGCTTCCCGATTCCAAACACGCGGGCAAGGCCGAGCGGACGGTGAATGTCCTCAGCGGGCTGAACGAGCCGCACGGGCTCGCGTTCTACGAAGGCAAGCTGTATGTCGCCGAGCACGACAAGGTTCGCCGCTATGACTGGGACGAGGCGAATCTGCGGGCGTCCAATCCGAAATTGCTCGCCAAACTTCCGACCGGAGGCGGACACTCGACGCGCAGCCTCTTGTTTCACGGCGGCAAGATGTACGTCTCCGCCGGATCAAGCTGCAACGTCTGCATCGAAAAGGATCCACTGCGAGCGACGGTCATGGAATTCAATCCGGATGGCAGCGGCCAGAAGATCCTCGCGAAAGGGCTGCGCAATGCCGTGGGGCTGGCGGTGAATCCGAAGACGGATACAGTTTGGGTCACAGTGAACGGCCGCGACTGGCTGGGCGACGATCTGCCGCCGGAAGTGATTTTCGATCTCGGTAAAAACGGTGGCGATTTTGGCTGGCCCTATTGCTATGGCGACCGCGTGCCCGATTCCAACTTCACCAAGCCTGGCACTGGAGAAGACCGCTGCAAGAATGTGATCTCTCCGAAGCTCCAGATGCAGGCGCACTCCGCTCCGCTGGGACTCGCGTTTTATGAAGGGTCGCAGTTTCCTGCGGAGTACCGGAACAATATCTTCGTCGCATTTCATGGATCGTGGAATCGCAGCGTGCCGACCGGGTACAAAGTTGTACGCGTGAAACTTGACGATAAAGGCCAGCCGCAGGGCGGCGCGGAAGACTTCATTACCGGGTGGCTGGCGCCGGGCGAAACGAAGAAGGGGCGGTGGATGGGGCGCCCGGTGGGGATTGTGTTCGGGGGCGATGGGGCGATGTACTTGAGCGATGACGCGGGCGGCGTGATCTACCGGATCGCATACACCAAGTGATTTCAACAGGCCGTTCGTTTAGGACGCACTATAATTCCGTTCAGCCATGAGCAAACCGCAATCGATGGGGAAGTGCTATCTCTGCGGGGAGGTAGTCGGTCGAGCGTCCATGACACGGCACCTCGCCGCATGCAGTCAACCGGAAGCTTCCAAATCGCTGGCTGGCAAACAACAGCCCGGCCCAAGCTTCCATTTAGTCGTCGAAGGGCGTGACGCCAAGGCGTATTGGATGCACTTGGCGGTACCGGTGACGGCCCCATTGAGTAAACTCGACGATTTTCTCCGCGGTATTTGGCTTGAATGCTGCGGCCACATGAGCGCCTTTGAGATTGACGGCAATCGCTATGCCGCCGCGCGCATGGATGGGGAAATGAGCACGAGAGCGCCGCTACGCCAGGTGCTCGATGTGGGGATGCAGTTTTTCTATGAGTATGACTACGGTTCCACAACCGATCTTGCGCTAAAGGTTGTTGCCCCTCGTGAACAAGGCACGCCGAAAGGCGCCGTGCAACTGTTGGCCAGAAACGAGGCGCCCCATGTAGTCTGTCACGAGTGCGGCGCCCAACCCGCCACTCTGATCTGTACCGAATGCGCTTGGAATGGGGAGGGCTGGCTTTGTGAGGCGTGCGTCGCCGAACATGAGTGCGGCGATGAGATGTGCCTTCCAGTCGTCAACTCTCCTCGCGTAGGAGTATGCGCCTATACGGGATAGCTACTCCTCCGCCATGGCCGCTCGCCGCGCTTGAGCCATGCGGTGGCTGGACGGGCGTCTCGCCCGTCCANNGTCCAGCCGGGCGGGGCGCCCGACTTTCCATTACACACTACTCCCCGCAATACTTCTCATACTGCTGGTAGATGAACGGGTCGGTCATACCGGCGATGTAGTCGCAGATAACGCGGGGCAGCGGCTCTTGGGAGGCTTTTTCGCGGTAGTTGCGCGGGAGGTCGTCGGGTTCCTCCATCCAGTGGGCGAAGAGTTCTCCGGTGATGCGCTCGGCGTCTTCTTTCTCTTCCTCGAGCGCCGGGCTGTAGTAAAGATTTTCGTAGAGAAAGTCTTTCAGCCGGCGGCGCTCCTCTTCGACGGGCGGGCTGAACGCGGCGAGCCGCTCGGTGTGGCGGCGGACATCTTCAAGAGAATGCACGCCCGCAGCTTCCACACGTTTCGCCGTGTTCGTAATCAGGTCTCCGACAAACCCGTCAAAAATGCTTTTCAACGCCTCGTTAAACACCAGCTTCTCGGCAACATCCGGGTAGCGGCTTTTTGCCTCGCTGTAATGGCGTTTGAAAAGGTCCACGCTGTCCGCAATCTGCTCGACCGTCAGCAACCGGGCTTCGTAGCCATCGTCTAAATCGGCGGTGTTGTAGGCAATCTCGTCGGTCAGGTCGATAAGCTGCGCTTCAAGCGGCGGAAGCTGATCGAGCAGATACTCGGCGAGTTCCGGATGGTCCTTGGCGTCGTAATCGTGCGAGTGCTTGATGATGCCCTCGCGGACTTCGAAAGTAAGATTCAGCCCGCGGAAAGAGGCGTAGCGGAGTTCGAAGTCTTCGACAATGCGGAGCGCGTGCAGGTTGTGATCAAACCGCAGCCCGTGCTGTCGCATGGCGGTGTCGAGCGCCTTTTCTCCGGAGTGGCCGAAAGGAGGATGGCCGAGGTCGTGCACCAGGGCGAGCGCCTCCACCAGATCGGTGTTCAGTCCAAGTTGAGCGGCGATGGTGCGCGAGATCTGCGCGACCTCAATGGTGTGCGTCAGCCGGTTGCGGAAGTGGTCGGAGTAACGGCGGGTGAAGACCTGGGTCTTCGCTTCCAGGCGGCGAAAGGCGCGCGCATGGACGACACGATCGCGATCGCGTTGAAAGTCGTTGCGGTAAGGATGCGGCGGCTCGGGATGGCGGCGTCCACGGGAGTTTTCGACGCGCACCGCATAGTCGGCGAGCATGAACAGAGTTTAGCAGCGTTTGGGTTTCGTATCAGGGCATCGCTTTAGCGATGCCGTAACGTCTTCGAAACCAGCTGCCCCTTTAGGGGCTGCATTCCCTCTACTGCTTCGCGCCCTCTTCTTTGGCCAGCCTCATCTTCGCGGAATCGAGCTTCTTCTGTACCCGCGCCGTGTCTGCCGGATCGACTTCCGCGGCAATTGTGCGGTTCCACTCGGTGAGCGCGCGCTCCCAGTGCGTCGCGGCCAGTTTGAGGCGCCCGGTTTTCTGGTACAGATCGCCCAGGTGGTCGTGGACGGTGGGATCGGTATTGATTTTCTGCGAAGCCTTCAGCAGGTTCTCTTCCGCCAATTCATATTTTCCCAGGCGGAAGTAAGCCCAGCCGATGGAATCGAGATAGGCGCCGTTGGTGGGATCGATATCCACGGCGCGCTTGATGTATCCGAGCGCTTCTTCGAGCTTCATGTTCTGGTCGGCCAGCATGTAGCCCAGATAATTCAGCGCCGAAGCATGCTCCGGATCGCTGGCCACCACCTTCTTGAACTGCTCTTCCGCTTCGGCGTAGCGCTTCTCACGCTCAAAAGTGGAGCCACGGAGAAACCAGACATACTCCTTGTCGTCCGTCTTGCTCGATACCTGCTCGGCCTTGTCGAGCGCCTGTTCGGCATCGCTGAACCGGCGCAGCCGCGTGTACATCTGCGCCAAGGTGATATAAACCTGGCGGTCATCGGAGTTGGCGTCGCCCTTCAACATCGCGCGGACGTCTTTGAGCGCCTTGTCGGCCTCGCCCATGTCGGCCTGCTGCGCCGCCAGCACCATTTTCAGATCGCGGCTACTGGGCAGCTTCTGCACCGCTTCTTTGGCAACGTCGGTAGCCTTCTGCCAGTCCTTGGCTTCGCGCCAGGTATCGATGATCTGCTGATAGCCGCGCTCGATGTTCTCATCGCCGCCCAGGGCGACGATCTGGCGGAAAGTCTCGTTGGCGGCCGGATTGTTCCCCTGGTCGCGGTAGATCGTGCCTAGCCTCTCGAGAAACACCGCCCGATTGCTCTTCTCACCGTTCGAGTACTTGCCGTCGGGCTTCTCCGATTTCTTCAGTAGGTCGCGCATGATCGGAATTGCTTCGTCGAAACGGCCCTGCGCCTGGTAGATGGCGGCAATGTTGTATGGAACTTCGACCGAATCCTGCACCATGGACTCGGCTTTTTTCAGATCCTCGAGCGCGAGATCGAATTTGCCCTGCTTCCGGTAGATTTCCGCGATGCGAACGTAGGTTTGCGCATCTTCCGGATTCGCGTCCGCGATTACTTTGTATTGTTCGAGAGCGGCATCGGCCTGGCCATCGTTCAGCAGGTTCTGAGCGAGGCCGCGAATGGCGTCCAGATTGTCGCGGTCGAGTTCAATCGCGTGTCGATACGCCTCGACGGCGTTCTTATATTGTTTTTGCTGCTCGTAGGTGTAACCAAGTGCCGAATAGAGCTTGGCCGAGCGCTCCGTGTTCGGTACCGAACTGAGCACCTGAGCGGCGCGAGCCGTGTCGCCCAGTTCGTTGTAGAGATAGGCCAAGGTAGTGACCGCCTCTTCGGAGTCCGGCTGGAGCTTCACCGCGGTCTTGAATTCGCTCTCCGCTTTTTGCAGATCGTTGTTCAAGCGATACAGACGCCCGAGAAGCAGGTGGTCGTCCATGCTGTCGGGCTGCAGGCGGATGATCTGCTCATACTGCTCGATCGCCAGTTTCAGCACGCTCTCCGAACCGCTGCCGGCCTGCATGTCGCCGAGCGAGCGCAGGTAGATCCTTCCGAGCAGGCGGCGGGCTTCGAGATTGTTGGGATTGCGCTTGATGATGTCCTGCGCCTCGACGACGGCGTCGCGAATGCGGCCGGTCTTGGCATAGAGCTCGGCGAGGCCGGAGGTCAGGTACGCGGAGGTTGGGTCGGCATCAATGGCGGCGCGGTATTCCTCGATGGCTTTATTCGCCAACTCGCTGCGGCCGTAAGTGGCCACTTGTTCCTCGTACATGTGCGCGAGGGCGAAGTGGTAGTAGGCGGCGGCGCGGTCGGGCGTCTTGCCCTTGGTGGCGGACTGGGAGCCAGCGGCAGCCGGGGAATCCGCGACGCGAGCGGTCTGGTTCTGGGCCAGTAAAAAAGACCCGGTAAGAGCGACACTGACGATCCAAAACTGTTTTTTCATGAAAAATTCTGCAACCTGTAAATTGCAACCCACACATCGATTGGATGCTGATCCGCGGCCATCCGTATTTTCTTATTCTACCCTCGGCGGGCCTTTCAGCGGCGAGAAAGCGCACGATGGGACTAAAGCCGGAAGTACAGGGGCTTTGGCGACTAATGTCTGAAATGTCGCACCCCGGTGAAGATCATGGCCAGCCCGAGCCGATCGGCGGCCTCGATGACCTCCTGGTCGCGTACCGAGCCTCCGGGCTGAATAATCGCGGTAGCTCCCGCTTTGGCAATTTCCTCGACGCCGTCCGGGAAGGGGAAGAAGGCGTCGGAAGCGGCCACCGTACCTTTCAGGGGCAACTGCGCCTTCATGGCGCCCAGCTTGCAGGAATCGACGCGGCTCATTTGTCCGGCGCCGACGCCCACCGTTTGCCCATCGCGAGCGTAGAGAATCGCGTTCGACTTCACGTGCTTGCAAACCTTCCACGCGAAAAGCAGCGCTCGTTTTTCTTCCAGCGTCGGCGGGCGCTTGGTGACAACTTTCAGATCGGCTTCGGCCAGCTTGTGCAGATCGGAATCCTGGACAAGCATGCCTCCAGAAATGTTTTTCAGAACCCAGTTTTGCTGTCCGGCAGGAACTTCGACCAGCCGCAGATTCTTCTTTGAGGCAAAAGCTGCTCTAGCGCCTTCATCGAACGCGGGAGCGGCGATGACTTCCAGAAAGAGCTTGGCCATTTCGCTGGCGGCCGCCGCATCCACCATGCGGTTCACTCCGATCACTCCGCCAAACGCCGAGACCGGATCGCACTCCAGCGCCCGCACGTACGCCTCGGCGAGCGTCTTGCCAGTAGCGGTTCCACATGGATTTGTGTGTTTGATAATGGCGCAGACGGGCTCGTCAAAATCCTGCGCCAGATCCCACGCGGCTTGCAGGTCGACAATGTTGTTATAGGAAAGCTCTTTGCCCTGCACCTGGCGCGCATTCGCCACGCCCGCGCCCGAACCGTCCGCGTACATCGCGGCCTTCTGGTGCGGATTCTCTCCATAGCGCAGGTCCATCGCCTTCTGAAAAGACAGCCGCAGATTTTGCGGAAAAAGCTTTCGGGGAAAGCCTTCCGCCGTGTGCAACTCGAAGTCGCCGCCCACCCGCTCCAGCGTCGAGGCGATGGCCGAATCGTAGGCTGCGGTCGTCGCAAACGCTTTCTGCGCCAGCCGCCACTTTGTTTCCTTGGACAGCGCGCCGCCCGAGCGCGCCATCTCCTCGGCGATCACGCCGTAATCGCCGGGCGAGGTAACGACCGCAACATCCTGAAAATTCTTCGCCGCCGAACGGATCATCGAAGGGCCGCCGATATCGATGTTTTCAATCAACTCTTCGAAGTGCACGCCCGGCTTGGCGGCGGTCTTTTCGAAGGCGTACAGGTTGACCACCACCATGTCGATGGCCGGAATGCCATGCTCGGCGACCGCCGCGCGATGGCCGCCGTCTTCCCGCCGATGCAGGATGCCCCCGTGCACCTTCGGATGAAGAGTCTTAACGCGCCCATCCAGAATTTCAGGGAACCCGGTCAGCTCGGAAATATCTTTCACGGCGACGCCGGAATCGCGCAGCAGCTTGGCCGTGCCGCCGGTAGAAACGAGCTCGACGCCGAACTCGGCAAGTTTGCGGGCGAAATCTACCAGTCCGGATTTGTCGGTAACGCTGAGAATGGCGCGCTGGATTTTAGACATGAGGCCCTCGGGAGCGAAGGGAGATTTTAGCAGCTTGGGTGGGGGTTCTCAGTTCTCAGTCTTCAAAGCCCGACTTCTGCCAGTTCAGCCTAGTCCCGAGAAAACCCGGCAGAAGCAGGCAACCAAAAACAACGGCGGCGATCATACGGAAGTTGAGAACTGAGAACTGCCTCTACGTTTTCGCCTTCGCCTTAAGCTTCACCTGTCCACTCTGCATCTCGACCGAGTACACCACCGCAGTGCAGCCGTGCTGCTTGCGAATCTCGCTGGTCTTTTTCTTGACGAACGCCGCGAAAGAATCGAGGTTGCCGGAAGCTTTTTCTCCCGACTTTTGCTTGGCTTCGGTCAGTGCCTTGTAGAGGGATTCGACTTGCTCGCGCTCGGCCGCCGCGCCGGAGCACTGTACCGAGAAAGGCTGATCACCCGGAGTCTCGGCGCCCGCGATTTGGGCGCGGCGGCCGAGACCATACACCGGATTATGCTTCGCTTCGCGCTCTTCGGTCGCGCGCACACCCTGCACCGAGAGGATCGCATCCGCTGGCCGGCGATAGCCTTCCTCACGAATCCGCATTTTCTTGCGCCACAGGTCGGCTTGAATCGCGTAACGCTGTGCCATCTCGTTGTACCGGAAGCGCTGCGAAAAACTCATCCGCGTGCCATCGCTGAACTTGCGAATTAACGAGAGAACCTTCCATTCGACGTCGGTGGGAGGCCGTTTGGCCGGATTGTTGAAGAAAATCTCGTACTCGATCTTCAGCCGTCGAAGTTGCTGATCGAGGAGATTTAGTTCTTCATCAGTGGTCACAAAGATCCCCCAGCCAATAGCTTAGCGTTGCAAGCATGGGGTTGGCGAGGTTCCCGCCGGACACGTCAGAGATGGTACGAAAGTACCCAGATCCGGTTCGTATCAGTTGTAGAGACGGGGCTTGCCCCGTCTCTCGCCGCAGCTTATTTCGACGTGCTCGACGCCATCTTCTTCACCATCGCCAGCACCAGCTTCCGGTCACTGTCGTTCAGATTCGCCGAATACCGGCGCATCTGGCTCAGGAAGCGGACTTCATCGTCGGAGAGCTGCGGCAACCCCTTATGGCCGTTGCTGTGGCCTTCGGCAAAGAATTGCGACAAGGCCAAATCCATCGCCCCGGCGATTTTGGCCAGCGTGTCCAGCGAAGGGATGGTGTGGCCGTTCTCAACGCGCGACAGGTAGCAGCGCAACAGGCCAGTGCGCTTTTCGATGTCGCCCTGTGACATGCTTCGCTGGAGCCGGAAATTGCGGATGGTCTCGCCGATATTCATAGATACACGACTAACGAAATCTCAAGACTGAATGCCAAGATTAAAGATGCGTGCATAGTAACCAGAGTAGTACCGTCTGGCAAGTGGAAATTCCTTGCGTCCCGGCTGCAACTGGTTTCACGAATGTTCTTGGGAAGGCCACGGCCTCACAAGCTGCAGAAAAAACTCCGCTTTCTTTGTCAGGGCATTCGCTTTAGCGATTCGGGTTTCGTATCAGGGCATCGCTTTAGCGATGCCGTAAGTTCTTCGAAATCAGACGCCCCTTTAGGGGCCGGGCACCGAATACCGACCTTTTCCGCAGCCTGTTTAGCCGCGCCGTGAGCCGACCCTAGGGAAACTCTGATTAGGTTCACCGATAGCTTTGAAGGGGCATGGCTTCAGCCATACCGTCAGAATCCGCTACACAAGCCGCTTTAGCCGCCGAGGGCCGCCCTTTCATAGCATCCAGTTTTGCCCACGAAGACTTAATCGGACAATCCCTAAACCTAATTATGCCTGATGAACTTGCCTTTTTTCCGTCCCGTCAGCGAATTGTACAACGTTTCCAGAAACGCATCTTCGCTGATGAAATCTCCGGAATACTTCTTCCAGGGATCGAGAATCTTCCTCGCCTTCATCTGCTCAAGTGTCATTTTCTTGCCGAGCGCATCCTGCACCGCTGCCCGCGTTTCTTTCAGCATCTTCACGTATGCGCGCACGTCATCGAGATTTGAAACCGCGCCGTGGCCGGGGATGATCTTCACGTCGGGCGGAAGCTGGGCGATGGCGCCCTCAACGCCGCTGATCATGCCGTCGATGCTGCCGCCGCTGTCCACGTCGATGAAGGGAAAGCCGTAGGTCACGAAATCGTCGCCCATGTGCACCACGTTTGATTTTGGAAAATAGATGACCGAGTCGCCGTCGGTGTGTCCGGCCGGGAAGTGCAGCGCGCGGATGTCTTCCCCGTTCAAGTGCACGGTGACGTCGTGATCAAACGTGATAATCGGCAGCGCGGCTTTCGGCTGCGCCTTCTGTTCCATGTGCACCGACCCGCCGTTGCCTGCTTGACCGCCCTCTTCGAGGCGCTTGCGAACGTTGTCGTGCGCGATGATGGGCGCCTGCTTCTGGAAGAATTCGTTCCCGCCCGTATGGTCTCCGTGGTAATGGGTGTTGATGATGAAGCGCACCGGCTTGTCGGTAATGCCTTTGAGCGCCTCCTGAATTTTTTCCGCGAGAGGAGCGTACTGATCGTCGACAATCACGATGCCGTCATCGCCAACGGAGGCGCCAATGTTGCCCCCGGCCCCGGCAAGCATGTAAACATTGCCCGCGACTTTCGAGACTTTGATTTGAACTTTGCTGAAGTCCTGGTCTTGAGCAAAGCAGAAGCCTGCCGAGAGACAAGCGAGTACGGCGATACGAGAAGTGGTGCGCATGAGTCTCACCTCCGCGAGGGAGACATTGTAAATGGAAATTGAGTCAATCGGGTCATCGGGCGATCGGGTCATCGCGTGATCGAAATTCAAAGACAGAGCCTTTAGATCACCCGATGGCCCGATGATCCGATGACCCGATTGAATTACGGCGTCCCCTCAAATAGCGGCCAAAGGCGGTCGGCGGTGACGCGGTAGATCGCATAGGCGCTGCCACCATCGGAGGTGCGCCGGAAGAGCAATTCGCCACGGCCATCGCCGTCGGCATCGACTGCGTCGATCAGTTCCATACGCGGAGTGACATCGAGATGTCGCGAATCCGTCTGCGAGAAAAACAGTTTACGCAGCTCGCCTTCGAGGTTGGTCCGGGCGATCAGCGTGATCTCCTTTGGTTCTTCGAAGCTTTCGGTCGCGCCGCCAGCGGGCGGGCGAGTTTTCGCGGAGAGCACCAGCACCGGCTCGTTCGAGTTGGAGAGATCAAAGATGCGCAAGCTCACATCATCGAAGGCAGGCTTGGGCAACTTGCCGGCGGACTTACCAGCGGGTTTACCAGCGGACGATTTCTTGCGCGTGGGCGCAGCCTCTTTTGTCGCAGCGCTTGCCTGGGCGCGAAGCTGCGTCGCGGCCAGATCAAGCATCTTGTTGCGGTAGATGGCTTCTTCCGCCGGCTTCACATCGTAGGTGTAGGGCCGCGGATCAGGCCCGCCAGCATCCGAAATCGCTGGGATAAAGGTGATCTGCGCTGAAGACGCGGCGGAATCTTTCGCAGTTGCGTCGGGCTTCCCGGTACCCGAGGATGTGCCCGGCGCTGCGTCCGTCAGAGGGTCGAACGTCGTAAAGGGTTCGCGGCGCGTACTCGAGTCCGGCTTCCCGCGTCGCAGCCGGGGCCGATTCGGATCGGCGATCGGCTCGTCTGGCGCAGATGCCTTCGTGGTCTCCGGTGGCGCAGACGCATTGGCAGTATCCGGCGGGCTCGGCGGACTCGGCACGCTGGCGGGTGGCGCTGTAGCCGGCGGCGCCGGAGGGGTCGCTGGCTTTTGCTGGTCTTTTTTATCGGAGCCGCTGTCGGAGCCGCTATCGGAGTCTGCCTTGTCGCTGCGGCGGTGAAGTACGGGGGGCGCGTCCTTGTCTTCGATCACAGGCGTCGAGTACTTCTTGCTTTTCTCCGGAGCCTTCGCTCCCGCAGGAAGCCACGTGCCTTCGGCGATCCAGACGTGGTTCAGTTGTCCAGGTTGCGTGATCGTGAAGACGCCCTGCGACGCACCCGCGCGAAAACCTTCGTAGACGATGCCGAAGTCGAGAGCCATGGGAACGGGCGCAGCTTTATACGAGCCCGCGTCGTAAAATTTCCCGTCCATCATGATGGCAATGGGAGTAAGGCGGGCTTTGCCCTTGGGTGAAAGCTGGATCAGTCCAAGGGCGCGCGGTCCCTTGGCGGAAGCCGGCTTGTGCCCGTACTGCGGCATCGGCCCCTGGGCCTGGAGCCATGAACTGGCGACCCAGGTCGAGGCGGTCAAGGTGACGGCGAGCATCCCGTTGCGATATAACGATGAGCGGCGAGGAAAAAATTCCATGGAAGTCAATGATAAATCCCCAGACTTCAGTACGACGGACGAGAACGGCAAAGAGGTTGCCTCAAAAGATTTCCGCGGCAAGACCGTGGTGCTTTATTTCTATCCTAAGGCCGATACGCCGGGGTGCACCAAGGAAGCGTGCGGCTTTCGCGATACCTACACGGAAATTAAGAAGACAGGCGTGGTGCTGCTCGGGATTTCGGCGGACACGGCAGCGGCGCAGAAAAAGTTTCAGACCAAGTTTAGTTTGCCATTCCCGCTGCTGGCCGATGCGGAGAAGAAGATCGCGAATCTGTTCGGCGTGGTCAAAGAGAGGCAAATGTACGGCAAGAAAGTGAAAGGGATCGCGCGGACGACTTTCGTCATTGGCCCCGACGGCAAGATTAAGCACATCTTCAATAACGTGAAGGCAGAAGGCCACGCGGAAGAAGTGCTGGCGTACTTGAAGGGCGCGGTCTGAGGAAGTTCGCGAAACAGTTCGTAAGAAAGTTCGCAGCATAGATCCACGCTGTCATCCTGAGCGAAGCGAAGGACCTATGTATTTGAATCCGTCCCAATGCATAGGTTTTTCGCTTCGCTCAAGATGACAGTCCAAACTTATGTCGCAAATTTACGGCACACGACACATGGAAGCGGCAGCCCGCTCTATAGCGAACGGTCGTTCGATTCCTGCATGAGCCTGGCAGCCATGAGTTCGCCCGTCCGCGTCACTTTGTTGAAGGCGGAGTTCTTCAATCGCGATCCGCGGCGGGTGGCGCGGGCGTTGCTGGGGAAACTGCTGGTGCGGAAAACGACTCGCGGAATTCTGGCGGGACGGATTGTCGAAACCGAAGCGTATCTTGGCAAAGGCGACGCGGCGGCGCACGCGGCGGCGGGCCGGACGCCGCGGAATTCCGTTCTGTTTGGCCCTCCCGGTCACGCCTATGTGTACTTCATCTATGGCAATCACTACTGCCTGAATGTTTCCTGCCTGCCGGATGGAGTGCCCGGATGCGTGCTATTTCGCGCCATGGAACCGGTCGCGGGCATCGAGCGGATGGCGAAGGCGCGAGGGATCGAGGTACCGAAAGAAACCGGCCTCAGGAAAATTTCTTCTCTCAAGAAGATTTCTTCCGGCCCGGGACGCATGACCGAAGCCCTGGAAATCACGCGCGCGCGGGACAACGGGAAAAGCCTGGTGAGCGCGCGCTCCGACCTCTGCATTGTCGATGACGCCTATCGCGTGCGAAGAGTAACGGTAACGCCGCGCATCGGGATCGTGAAGTCCGCCGAGCAGCCGTTACGTTACTTCATTGTTGGAAACCCCTTCGTCTCCGGGCGGAGGCTGTAGCGCTTCGTGTTCCTTTTCCAGCCCGCACATCCTTTGGTGACTCTTCACCTAGCGCAAGCGAAGCCATGATCCTATAATGCGTCCCATCTCGACCTGGATCCTGGCATTTGAGTCCGGGAGATTTGGGGCGTGCCATGTCTGAATTGCTTCTCGCCGGTTCTGCGCTTGTTCCAGTACCCAAACAGCGCGTGAATTCCACATCCTCTCTTCCTCAGTCGAACATCAAAAGACAGGTTCAGAAATTCTGGCAGAGCTCACCATGCGACTCATGGTTCACCAACGAGCCGCGCGGAACTCTCGCCTTCTATCGGAGCCTCGACGACCACAGGTACAAAGTGCACCGGCGGCTACAGTCGGCGGTAGGCTTTGAAAAAACCTGCGGCTTGCGGGTGCTCGAAATCGGTTGCGGATGTGGCAGCGAGGCCGAACGCTTCGCGCGCGCCGGTGCCCACTACACCGCGGTTGACCTGACGAACGCGGCGGTGAGCATAACGCAGAGGCGTTTTCAACTGGCAAAACTGAAAGGACGTTTCGTCCAGGGCGACGCTGAGAACTTGCCTTTCGCTGACGGTTCGTTTGACCTCGTGTATTCCCACGGGGTACTTCACCACACACCGGATACGCCCCGGACCATCCGAGAGGTTCACCGGGTGCTCTCTCCGGGCGGGCGGGCCGTGATCATGCTCTATTACCGCGACTCGTTCAATTACCACGTGAATCTGGGGCTGGTCCGCCGCTTGCGCGCGCATCTGCTCAGAACGGAGCTGGGCATCAAGCTGGCTCGGACGATCTGGCGGGAGCCGGAGGAAGAACTGCGGCGCCATGCCGAACTCATCCGCCAGGACCCCGGTTCTTACCTCGAGATGCAGAACATGCTCAACCGGAATACGGACGGCCCCGATAACCCGCTTTCACAAGCATTCTCAAAGGCGTCGGCGCAGCGAATGTTCTGGCAATTCAAGGATGTCAAAACAGAAGTCATGTTCTGGAATCCGAACTGGCTCCCGGGCATCGGAAAGCTGCTTCCCCGCTCGATCGAGGATCGGCTTGCTTCGCACTGGGGCTGGCACCTCTGGATCTACGCGCAGAAGCGCCATCTGGAGTTCACACGGCCGACAGAGATTTCATGCCCAGCGCATTCCGGAATCAACAACGCGCAGGTTCTTTCGGGAGCGCTCGTCAGCTGAAGTGGCCGGCGGAGACAGGCGTTCTCCTCAGCTATTTCAGTTCAGGGATTCAGCACAATATTGTCGATCAGGCGCGTGGAGCCGACGTAGGCGGCGACGGCGACCAGGGTCTTTTGTGAGATTCGTTCGACGGAATCGAGTGTGTCGGGATCGACGATCTCGAAGTAATCGAGCGCGACTTTTGGCTCGCGGGCGAAGACTTCTTTGGCGGCGTAGATCAGTTTAACGGCGATTCTTTCCCCGGTTTGAAATTCCTGCTGCGCATGCTGCAGCGAGCGTTGCAGCACTAGCGCGCGGCCGCGCTCTTCTCGATTCAGGTACGCGTTGCGGGAGCTCATGGCCAGGCCATCGGGTTCGCGCACGATGGGGCAAGCGACAATTTCGACCGGGAAGTTCAGGTCTTGCACCATGCGACGGATCACGGCTAGCTGCGCGGCGTCTTTCTGTCCGAAGAACGCGGCCTCGGGCTCGAGGATGTGAAACAGCTTGGAGACGATCGTGGTCACGCCGCGGAAATGGCCGGGGCGGGATCGTCCGTCGAGCTTTTCGCTCAGGCCTTCGACCAGCACCCAGGTGACTTCGCCGCCCGGATAGATCTCTTCGACGGGCGGCGCGAAGAGGATCTCGACACCCTCTTTTTCGAGCAGCCGGCAGTCGTGGTCGAATTGGCGCGGATATTTCGACAAATCTTCGGTCGGTCCGAATTGGGTGGGGTTCACGAAGATGGAAACGGCAACGGCGTCGCACTGCGCTTTGGCAGCGCGGACCAGCGACAGGTGGCCTTCATGCAGAGCGCCCATCGTAGGGACGAGGCCGAGGCGCTTGCGATTCGCGCGCGCATCGCGGCAGGCAGCACGAGCTTCCGGGATGGTGGCGCATATCTTCATGACGCAGGGCTTTAACAGGCTGCGGAAAAAGCCGGTTGTCGATGCCCAGCCCCTAAAGGGGCGTTTGAGACTGAACGACTTTCGGCATCGCTAAAGCGATGCCCTGATACAAAACCTGAGTCTTTTCCGCAGCCTTTTAAGAATTTGTCCGCTCAGGGCGCCTCGCGGAATTGAACGTCCAATTCTTTGAGCGTCCCCAAGAGCAGGGCGCGGTTCTTGCGCAGGTCTGCTTTCGTCTGCTCGGATGGATTTTTGGGAACGGCTTGGGCGACCAGCACCACGCGGCCGTAAGGCCATGCACTCGATGGCAGAGAGACCAACTCGGCCGGGATTTCTTCCAGCTTCAGAATGTGGACCTCGCGATTGGAAAGATCGACGAAGCCGATCCCATCGTCGCGAACGATCAAGTACGGATTCTTCCAACCCCTCATATCGCTGAACGGTGGATATTTTGAGGGGTCCGGTGCGGGGATGGACTCGAGGCCTGTCGGCTGCGGCGTTTCCGTGGTCTCCGGCTGCGGGGGTTTGGAGCAGGCCACCAGAGCCCCCAGCAGGATAAAGGTAACGATCATTTGCACAGAATTTCGCACTACGTCTCGCACAGTGGTTCGCACAACGTTTTCTCCGCCCGCCATTATCGCCGCAGGGCCTGCTTGCGGTGGAGTACCGTTTCGAGTGCGGCCTGCGTTTCTTTCGGCAGGTGGTAGGACTCAGAGTCGTTCGGGAACTGGTGTGAAACGACGTCGGCCTTGAAGGCCAGTACGGATTGCGTAATCAGCGCGGCCGCGTCTCCGTAGCGGCGAACGAATTTCGCTGGATGTCCAAACGTCAGGTTGACGAGGTCGTGGAAAACGAGCACCTGGCCATCGCAATCGGGGCCGGCGCCGATGCCAATAGTCGGCGTTTCGACCTCGGCGGTGATCATGGCCGCGACTTCGCGCGGAATGCCTTCAAGATAAATGCAGGCCACGCCGGCGCGGTCGAGCGCGACGGCGTCGCGCATGAGCTGCTCGATGGCGTTCAGAGTTTTGCCCTGAACTTTGTAGCCGCCCATCATGTTGACCGATTGCGGCGTGAGGCCGATGTGTCCGGCGACGGGAATCTCCGCGTCCATCACGCGGCGGATCACGTCCACGCGTTTCTCGCCGCCTTCCATCTTGACGGCCTCGGCGCCGCCTTCTTTCACGAAGCGGGCGGCGTTGTGAACGGCTTCGTTGGGATCGGCCTGATAAGACCCATAGGGCATGTCGGCGATGAGCAGCGCGTCTTTCACGCCGCGGCGCACGGCCTTGACGTGGTGCAGCATCTCGTCGACGGTAACCGAGAGCGTGTTCTCGTAGCCGAGCATGGTCATGGCGAGCGAGTCGCCGACGAGGGCAATGTCGATGCCGGCCTCGTCAACCAGGCGCGCGGTGGCATAGTCGTAAGCGGTCAGGCAAGTGATGGGATCGTGGTGAAGCTTCTTTTCGCGGATGGTGGCGGTGGTGATCTTGTGGCGGGGTTCGCCGATGGGCGTGAGACTCACAATGTCCTCCAGTGCCCCTCCGCAAACCGGGCGGATAGAGCCTGTATGCGTCTTTAGATGACGCGAGACGGATTATAGCTGCAAAACGGTCGTTGGTCGATAGTCGTTGGTCGGTGGTCGCTGACAGCATTCTGGGCCGCTGCAAGTCCTTTATCTTCAATGGGGATGTGGCAGGGATACCGGACCGTGCAATTTGCTGGCTTCATTCCGGTGGGCAACGTATTCTTGAGTCGTTGTCCTTCCCCGCCGGGTACGCCGGTAATGTGCGACGAGATCGCTTATGAAGCATCCTGGAGCTTGAAATGACGGACCCCAAGAAACCATCCCGTGGTGTACGGAGCCAGGACTTGCGATTCAATATTGAAACGGAACGCGAGACGGACGGCCGGTGGATTGCCGAGATTTCGGACATGCCCGGCGTGCTGGCATACGGGAAAACAGAAGCGGAAGCCAGGGCAAAGGCCTATGCGCTCGCGCTAAGGGTCATCGCGGACTTCCATCGAATTTCTGCCATCTGACCTCCCACCTCTTTTTTCATCACAAACAGCCGGGTCACGCATCACAGACTTCCACCCCGCCATGCGCGATAATGGAAACCTGATTGGGGCAGTGAGAGGTGTGCCCGTCAACCAAGACGGCCCTCGAAGCTGCCCCAAACCAATTTTCAGCGCTCTTTGACAAGCTAAGTCCTTATTCCGGAATATTTTACGTATAAGTCCTTTAAACTCAAAGATTTTGCGGGTATTGTTGCGTAACTCTATGATTCCAAAAGATCGGGGAGTGAGTTTTTTGGGGGGGGTATCCACCATACTAACTAGTTATTACCTTAAGAGTAACTGGACGCAAATAGTGCGGAGGTGACGGCCGGATCGGGTGAGAGTTAATGGGCCAGCGACCAACAACTACCGACCAACGACCGCCCTACGCGCTGGCCGCATCCTGACCGCCGAGCGGCAGGAAGTATTGCGTGCCCTTGATCGGGGCGGAGACTTTTTTCAGCAGCTCCTGCAGGTCTTCGTTGCGGTCCACGAAGTCGATCTCAGAGGTGTTCACGATCAGCAGGTCGGACTGCGTGTAGTGAAAGAAAAAGTGTTCGTAGGCTTTCACCACTTCCATCAGGTAATCCTCGCTGATGGCCTTCTCGCCGGCCGCGTTCTTTTTCTTCAGCCGCTTCTTCAGCACTTCGGGCGTGGCCTGCAAATAGATCACGAGGTCGGGCGTGGGCAGTTGTTCGCGGAAATAATTGAAGTAGCGATTGTAGGTATCGAGTTCCTGATCGTTGAGGTTGAGGCAGGCGAAGAGCTTGTCTTTTTCGAAGATGTAGTCGCAGACGACAGTCTTATTCGAGCGCGGGCCCAGATCGAGCGCCCGCAGTTGCTCGAAGCGGCGGATCAGGAATGCGAACTGTGCCTGGAAGGCGGCGCCGGGCTCGCCTTCGTAGAACGCTTTCAGAAATGGATTGTCTTCCGGTTCGATGACGCGCTGGGCGGCCAGGCGCTCTCCAAGAACCCGCGCCAGTGTGCTCTTCCCAACTCGTATGGGACCTTCGACCGCAATGTAACGGGGAAGCTCGAAAAGCTTGGCCATGGATTGTCGTGGAGAACTGGAAAGCAGAATATATTGCTTCGCGTCCGGAAGCAATGTGGGAAAAGTTAACAGCAAGTCGTTGGTCGTTCGGGGTCCGTCGTTCGCTGCTCGCTGTTCGTCGTTGGCTGTTTGCAACTTTGTCGGAGCCTCGAATCGCGAACAGCGAGCAGCGAACAGCGAACGACGAGGACCCGACGACCAGATAGAATCTCCCCATGCTCCCCGCTCTGATCGGACTGACGGTCGCTGCTGCTTCGGCGGCGGGGTACCAGTCCATGGCGCCGACGGGACAGTGGTACGGGCGCACGTTTGCCGGAGGGACCCGAGGAAGCAAACAGATCGCCCTGACCTACGATGACGGGCCGAACGATCCACACACGCTGAAGCTGCTTGACGTACTGGCGAAGCACAGTGTCCGGGCGACGTTCTTCATGATCGGCCGCTACGTGCAGCAGCGCCCCGATATTGCGCGCGCGGTGGTGCAGGCGGGACATGTCATCGGCAATCACACGTTCACGCATCCGCTGCTCATCTTCAAATCGGAAGCGCAGACGCGCACGCAGATCTTGGAGTGCCGGTCGGCGCTGCAGGACGCAATCGGTGAGCATTCGAATTCGTTTCGTCCACCGTTTGGGGGAAGACGGCCGGCGACGATCAGGATCGCGCGCGAACTCGGTCTCGAGACGGTGATGTGGAATGTGACCGGCTACGACTGGAATGCTCCGCCCGCAGCGGTGATCGAGAAGAAGGTCGTGCGGCAGATGCGCGGCGGCGACGTGATCCTGCTGCACGATGGCGGACATCGCGGCCTGGGTGCGGACCGCGCGCAGACGGTGATGGCGACGGAAAATCTGATCCGGCGGTGCCGCGATCGGGGATACGAGTTTGTGACGGTGGAAGAGATGAGAGCTGTCAGCTGTCAGCTGTCAGCTATCAGTTAGAGCGATCCGCTCCAAGTATCAGCCGCTGCCAGCGAGAACCCAGCGGAGCTTCGCTCCGCTGGGCGGACGAGGGCGTCCGCCCCTACGCAAGCATTGCCAACCGAAAGCTGACGGCTGATAGCTGACAGCTTGTTCTACGCGTGCACCGTCGCGAACGCCTGCTTGGCGGCGGCTATGGTCTGCTGCACGTCGTGTTCGGTGTGGGCCGCGCTCATGAATGCCGCTTCGAACTGCGAAGGCGGCAGGTAGATGCCGTTTTCGAGCACCGCTCGGAAGAAACGCCCGAAGGCTTCGGTGTCGGATTTGGCGGCGGAAGTCCAGTCGGTGACTGGGCCCTTCGCGAAGAACCACGTAAACATCGAGCCGACCCGGTTGTGGCACATCGTGACACCGGCGTCTTTAGCGGCGGCCGCTACTCCGGAGACCACTTCGGCGGCAAGCTTCTCGATCTTCGCATAAACATCTTTGTGCTCGCGCAGGTAGCTTAGCGTGGCGTAACCAGCGGCCATGGCCACTGGATTTCCCGAGAGAGTTCCGGCCTGATAGACCGGGCCAAGCGGAGCCACCAGATCCAGGATTTCGCTTGCGCCGCCGTAGGCGCCGACGGGCAAACCTCCGCCGATGATTTTGCCCATCGTGGTGAGATCGGGCTTGATTCCGTAGAGTTCCTGCGCTCCGCCGTAGGCCAGGCGAAATCCGGTCATGACCTCGTCGAAAATCAGCAGCGACTTATCGTGCGCGGTCATGGCGCGGAGAGCCTCTAGATATCCGCGCGCCGGAGGCACGCATCCCATGTTGCCGACAACCGGCTCGACGATGACGCAGGCAATCTGATGCTTGAATTTTTCGAAGGCTTGATCGAGCGCACAGATGTCGTTGTAGGGGAGTGCCAGCGTGAACTGCGTGAATTCCTCCGGAACGCCCGCCGAGCCCGGAATGCCGAGCGTGGCCACGCCGGAGCCCGCTTTCACCAAGAGCGCGTCAGAGTGCCCGTGATAGCAGCCTTCAAACTTCACGATGTACTTGCGCTTCGTATACCCGCGCGCCAGGCGGATGGCCGACATGGTCGCTTCGGTGCCCGAACTTACGAAGCGAACTTTTTGCATGTGCGGAAACGCGGAAATCACCAGCTCGGCGAGATCGGCTTCGGCGGGCGTGGACGCTCCGAAGCTGGTGCCATTACGCGCCGCCGAGATCACGGCCTCGATGACTGCGGGCGCTGCGTGCCCGAGGATGAGCGGGCCCCAGGAGCCGATGTAGTCCACATACTCGTTGCCGTCCGCATCCCAAATGTGCGAACCCTGGCCGCGTACGATATACAGGGGGTCGCCTCCCACGGCACGGAAAGCGCGCACCGGGGAGTTCACGCCTCCGGGAATCAACTGTTCGGCGCGTTTCTGCAGCTTGCGGGATTGCTCGGTCTTACGGGCCATCATTCCTCCACAGCAGGCGACCCTCGGCGGCTAAAGCCGCTCGTGGGGCGGATTCTGACGGCATGGCTGAAGCCATGCCCCTTCAAAGCTATCCCGGAACCAACTTAATCAGAGTTTCCCCAAGTCCGGGGAGCGTCAGATACTCAGATCAATATAGCAGCGGCGCCGCAGTGGTCCGCAGCGCAGTCGATCACACGAACTTGTGATCCCGGGCACACGTTTTACAGAACGCAGGCAACGAAGAATCCGGCAGTTTTCGCCGATCTCTGACAAACTGCAGATCCCTCGCTTCGCTCGGGATGACAAATCCATACAAGCAACTGATTTTTCAGCAGGGTGCTGGAGGAGAACTCTTCTCGCTCTCGCGGAGGAGTTGGACTTTGATTTGGGCGGGGAGACGCGAACTGGTGAGTATTTCGTGCAGCAGCGGGGCGGGGATTTCGTGGCTGAATTCCAGGGCGCGGGCCAGCGAGAGATGCTCGGTTCGCAGAAGCGCGGCGCGGATCTCCCGGCGGCGGGACCACTTCGCATGCCGCGCGACCGCATGCACGAGCGCTGCGCTGGCGGCGGGACGGAGCACGGAGTTGATGACGAGGGCTTCGGTGAGGCGCGGGTTTTCGAGCGCGGTCTGCATGACTCGGGTCTCGCGAGCTACGGTTTTGGCATCAGTGATTTTGGCATCGACGATTTTGCCATCGATGGTTTTGCCATCCATGATTGCTACCTCGAGCAGGAGCGCAGCCGCTACTCTGCCTGAGGCACGGCGGGCCAGCGTTAGACGTTCGCCGATGGTGACAGTTTTGAGGCGCGAGATGAGGACATCGTCGACGGCAACTTTTACGTCGGCGGGGACGCTGGGCGAGAGCGCAACTTTCATCAGATCGAAAGTGTAGAACTGGCGCGAGAGCGGCACGGACACATGCCGTGGCGTGTTCGGATGGCTGGCCAGTGCGATCTTTACCTTGCGGCTCTTGAGTGCGTTGGCGTTCTTGGCGAGTTGTTCGAGGACTTCAGTGGGCAAGTCGGCGCGCTTGAGGAGGGCTAGGGACAAGTCCTCGGTGAGGGCGGGGTCGGCGGCGGTGCGGAGCAGATCGGCGGGCGCGGGGCTGTGGATTTGGGCTTCGTCGATTTGAGCTTCGCGCGCGGCCGGAGACGGCGTTGCCGATGCCGTCGAGGGCGGCGCGGTTTCGTCTTCGGAAGTTTTGCCTTCGGACATCACAATTTTCAGTCTGCGTCAGACGGGGCAAGCCCCGTCTCTACTTTTGTGTGGCGCGTGCTCTGGCTAGCGCGCCTTCGACCGGATCGGCTAGATCATGGCGCACGTCGACGCCGGGAAAGCTTGTCTGCAGGGTATTGTAGAAAACCTGGCGCACAACTGGAGACTGACGAAAGACACTGCCCGTCATTGCTACGTTGAGCATGGCCACTGGAGCATGGGGCGCGAGACGGCGGACGACGATGGCCGCGAGGGTCGCCAACTTGGCTCCGGCGTCGGCCAGCAGGTCGCGGGCGGTGGAGTCGGCCTCGTCGGCGGCGCGGAGGACGATGGGAAACAGGCGCGGGAAATCGGGTGGTGGGGTCGAGTTGGCGTGCTGCACAAGGTCGTCGATGGTGTTGAGTTTCCAGGCTTGGAGAATCATGTCGGTGAGCTTGGTGTCGAGGCCTTGATCGCGGGCGCTCAGGATGGCGGAGATGGCGCGGCGGCCGATCCAGTGGCCGGAGCCTTCGTCGGAGACGGCGAACCCCCAGCCTCCGGCGCGTGCGGTGTGACCGGCAACGTCGCGGCCGTAGACGATGGAGCCGGTGCCGGCGATCGCGATCACACCGGGCCCCGCGCCGAAAGCGGCTTCGAGGGCGATGTTCATATCGCCGACAACTTCGATTTTTGTGAGAGCTATTTCGGGAGCTATTTCTGGCGTTAGCTCGGCGAGGATGCTGCGAATCTTCGCGGCGATCTCGGGCCTGGCAGCGCCAGCGGCTCCGATACAGATGGCACCGATCTCATGGGGAGAAATCTTGGCGGCGGCGCAAACCTGGCGGACGGCGGTGTGCAGAGCTTCCCTTGCCTGCGTCTCGCCGAGGCGAATCATGTTGCTGCCGCCGGACATTGCCTTAGCGAGCACAGTCGTTTCGTCGGCGAGAACGCAGCGGGTTTTGGTGCCGCCGCCGTCGATTCCGAGATAGTACGCCATCGCGCTAGTTCTAACACAGGTTCGCCCTAATTAGTTCGGCGGCGGGTTCGGGCGCGGAACATGCTTGTACAATGCTGCGAACCGGAACTAGTGTCGTGCCCGGTAAACTCGCGATATAAGTTTGGGTTGTCATCTTGAGCGAAGCGACAGACCTATGCATTGGGGCGGATTCAAATCCATAGGTCCTTCGCTTCGCTCAGGATGACAGTATGGATTTATGCCACGAACCTGCGGAACACGCGACTAGCCACGGGAGACGCGGCAAGCCGCGTCTCTAACTTAAAGGAATCGCTTGGGATTGAATCGGATCGACCTGCTGATTATCGCGGCGTACCTGGCGGGGATCACGCTGTTCGGGCTGCGGTTTCGCAAGCGGCAGCGGACGATGCGAGACTACTTTCTCGCCGACCGCAACATTCCGTGGTGGGCGATTTCGCTCTCGATTGTGGCGGCTGAGACCAGCACGCTGACCATCATCAGCATTCCCGGCCTCGCTTACGATTCGAATTTTACATTTCTGCAAGTGGTGATGGGATATGTGATCGGGCGCGTCATCATCAGTTTTGTGCTGCTGCCGCAGTATTTTCGCGGCGAGCTGTATACGGCTTATCAGCTGATTGAGCGGCGGTTTGGTCCGGAGCTGCGCACGGTGACGGCGGGCCTGTTTCTGTTGACGAGGGCGGCGGCGGAGGGAGTGCGCGTGTATGCCGTTTCGATTGTGGTCTCGATTGCGCTGGGCACGGGCGAAATTGCTTCGATCGCGATCATCACGCTGCTGACTTTGATCTATACGTTTGAGGGCGGGCTGGCGGCGGTGATCTGGACGGATGTGGTGCAGACCTTTATTTATGTGGGCGGGACGCTGGTGGGGCTGGTGACGATTCTGCATCTCGTGCCGGGAGGATGGGGGTCGGTGCAGGCGATTGCGGGTGAGCTGCACAAGTTCCAGGTGTTCGACGTTCCGGTCTCGGCGCACTGGCCGTTTTTGAATTTTGCGAAACCTTACACGCTGTGGGCGGGGATTATCGGTGGCGCATTTTTGACGACGGCCAGCCATGGCACCGACCAGCTCATCGTGCAGAGATTGCTGGCGGCGCGGAATCAACGGCAGTCGGCGCTGGCGTTGCTGTCGAGTGGATTGGCTGTCTTTTTTCAGTTTGGGTTGTTTCTTTTTGTGGGCGTGATGCTGTTTGCCTACTACCGGGTTCCGTCGGCTGCGTTTGGGCGGGCGGACAGGATCTATCCGACGTTCATTGTGAGCCGGATGCCGCATGGGATTGCGGGTCTGTTGATCGCGGCGATTCTGGCAGCGGCGATGTCGAACTTGAGCGCGGCGCTGAATTCGCTGTCATCGAGCTCGATTATGGATTTCTATCTTCGCTTTCGTTCGGGCTTTCGTCCGGAGTTGAGCGAAGCGAGGCGGCTGCGGCTGGCGCGACTGGCGACGCTCGGGTGGGCGCTGGTTCTGTTCGGGCTGGCAGTGCTGGCGCTTCATCGAGTGGGGCGCGTGGTGGAAGTAGGGTTGCAAATTGCGTCGGTCGCTTATGGGGCGTTGCTCGGAGTGTTCCTACTGGGAGTGCTGACGAAGCGCGCGAATCAGAGCGGGGCGATGGTTGGCATGATTTGCGGATTGGCGATGGAGCTGTATTTGTGGGGGTGGTCGCAGGTGGCTTTCACCTGGTGGGTCGCGATTGGGACCTGCGTGACCTTCGCTGTCGGATACGCGGCGAGCGGTTTGTGGAAGGTTGAATCGAAAGCTTGAACCGCAGAGATCGCTGAGGACGCAGAGAGAAGCTGGCTCAAATCATCTTCGCTTGATGCCCGGGTTCTCTGCGTCCTTTGCGGACTCTGCGGTTAGAATCTTTCTTTCGAACGGCCGGTAGAAATATGGACATACGAGCAAAGGACAGTCATCTCCGCCCCGAGCTGGCGCGCGACCTTGGGTTGTCGCATGCTGGGGCGGTGGTGGTTGGGACGATCATCGGGAGCGGAATTTTTCTTGTTCCAACCGAGATGATGCAAGCGGTAGGGTCGGCGCGAGTTGTGTATCTCGCCTGGGTGGTCGGGGGGCTGCTCTCTTTTTTCGGCGCGCTTACTTATGCCGAACTGGGTGCTATGAAGCCGCAGGCCGGCGGCGAGTATGTGTATGTCCGCGACGCCTACGGGCCGCTGACGGGATTTCTATATGCATGGACCTGGTTTCTGATCGCTAAGCCGGCTTCGATTGCGACCATCACTACCGGACTGGTGCGGATCCTGGAAACTTTTCCGGTCTTCTCTTTTTTCTCACATGCCTGCTTCTCGTATGACTGGATTTCGCACCCATTCACCGTCAACTATGGGCAACTGGTGGCGATCGGAGCCACGGTTCTGGTTTCGTGGCTGAACTACATTGGGGTTCGCCGGGCGGGAGAATTTCAGTTTCTCTTTACGCTGCTGAAGGTTGCGATCATCCTGGGGATTGTGGCGGTGGGCTTCTCCTATAGCGGCGGAACGTGGGCGAATTTCGCGACCGAGTTTACTGGGGCGAAAGGCGGTGTGGCCGGATTTTTCGCGGCGCTGGTGGCCGCGTTGTGGGCTTACGACGGTTGGAACGATCTGAACATGGTGGCGGGCGAGATACGCAATCCGCAGCGCAACGTTCCGCTATCGCTGATTTGGGGCGTGGCGACGGTGGGCGCACTCTACATTCTGGTGAACGCGGCGGTGCAGTATGTGCTGCCGGCGGCGGTGGTGGCAGGTTCGGAACGTCCTGCATCGGACGCGGTGGCGCTGGTGCTGGGGCGCGCGGGCGCCAGCCTGGTGTCGGCGGGCATGGCGGTTTCCATGCTGGTGACTTTGAACGGCACCATCATGAGCGGAGCACGCGTGCCGTTTGCCATGGCGCGCGATGGATATTTTTTCAAGGCGATTGCGGAGGTTCATCCGCGCTTCCGTACGCCGTGGGCGGCGATTGTTGTGCAGTGCGGGCTGGCGATCGCTCTGCTGCTGCTGGGAGGCAGTTTCCGGCAATTTTTTTCGCTTGCGATTTTCGCGGAGTGGATGTTCTACATGATCGCAGGCAGCACGCTGTTCGTTTTCCGACGACGGGAGCCGCACGCCGAGCGGCCTTATCGCGTGTGGGGATATCCGGTGGTTCCGGCGGTGTTTGTGCTGGTTTCCGCGGCCCTTCTCTACTACACGTTCACCGACAATCTGAAAAGTTCGGCGGGCGGATGCCTGGCAATTCTGGCCGGTGTTCCGGTGTTCTACTTTTTTGCGCGGCGCCGGGCGATAAGACCAAAGTAATTGTCCATTGGGCTGAATACCACAAGGTGGTTACTAAAGGACAGGCGCAGGCGACACGTTTACCCCCTGCCCATTCTCCCATAAGGTGAAGACTCCAACCCCGAGCGCTATCCCCAGCTTGGGCCCCTTTTTGGAGTCATGATGCCTACGAACGATCGCGGTTTTCAACTCGGCCTGCTGCCTGAAAAGAAGTGGAACTGGCGGACCTTCGTAGCGAGCTACGGGATTCTCACGGGCCTGATTCTGCTTCTGATTTTATTCGGGATCATAATGCCCGATACGCTGCTCATCACCGCGAACTATCGCGTGACGGAGCTGATACCGCGGCCGCCGCTGAGGCCGGAGCCACTGCCCAAGGCGAAGCCGCTGCCGGTGCATGCGAAGTTGCTGCCGGCGGTGCCAGTATTCGAAGCGCCGAAACTGATCGTGCCGCACGAGATCCGAGCACCCAAGCCGCAGCCGCAGGAAATTGAGCCGCCCAAGGTGGCGATGAATAACTTCGCGCCGGCGGTGTTGAAACCGACAAGCGGAGCGCGTCCGGTGCTGATTCATACCGGGGACTTCCAGGGAAGTTCGGTGACGCCGACGATGAATGCCCCGATTTCGAAGGTGCAGACGGGCGGGTTCGGCGATCCGAATGGACTGAAGCCGAGTGCCAACAGCAAGCCGAACGGCAAGCTGATCGCATCCGCGGCGGGTTCGTTCGACATGCCGGTGGGACCGGGACAAGGCAACGGGTCGGGTGGCGCGAAAGGGATTAAGGGAACGGTTGCGAGCGCCGATTTTGGCAGTGGGGTGGCAACTGCGGGACGAGGAGACGGGCGCAGCAGTGGTCGCGGCAATGCCGGAGTGCAGAGCTCGGGCTTTGGCTCGCAGGAGATCGCGCAGAACACGCCGCATGTTCAGCGTGTGGATAGCGGTCCACCGGCCACGCCGGTCGAGATCACGTATAAGCCGAACCCGGTTTATACGGACGAAGCGAGAAATCTGAAACTGGAAGGCGAAGTCCTGCTCGAAGTGGAGTTCGCGGCGAACGGGCAGTTACACGTGAATCGCGTGGTCCGGGGTCTGGGCCATGGACTCGATGAAGCCGCTGTAGCCGCCGCTAACAAGATGCGGTTCAAGCCGGCCATGCGAAACGGGCAGGCAATGGATTCGACAGCAATTGTGCACGTGGTATTTCAAATGGCGTATTGACCACTTTGGAGATGAGAGTTATGCGGAAAGTTATGAGCAATATGAACTGGATGGTATTGGCTCTGCTAGCGGTGACGATGACGGCAGTGGCCCAGCAGTCGGCGTCCGCGCCGCAGAACCCACAGCCGGTTGCGGCGACGCAGCCTAGCCAAGCTCAGTCAGGTCAGGCTCAGTCAGGTCAGCCACAGTCAAATCTGGCGCCGCCGACCACGATGGATCAGGTTGTAGATCGCGTGATCATACGCGAGAAGGACCTGATCAAGTTCTTGTCGGCGCGCACTCCGATTGTGGAAACCTATCTGCAGAACCTGACGCAGGATCCGCAACTGGGGCCGATTCCGCAGGACGATCATTACTTTCTGGGACGCATGGACTTGAGCGACTCGATCGACCGGAGCGACTACCTTCAGGACAAAGGCAAAGACGAAGGCATGGAGAAACGTCTTCTGGGCGGGCTCACGAAGAAGTTCAAGTTCCAGTATCAACCGCTGGGCTTTTCCTGGATGATCTTCGCCGACCGCAACGACTTTGACCGGCAGCACTACGATTTCCACTACGCGCGGCGCGAGTTCCTGGGCGACGTGCGCTGCCTGGTGTTCGATCTGACGCCGAAAAAAGACGCTGGACGCGGGCGCTTTCTCGGCCGTATCTGGGTTGAGGATCAGGACTTCAGCATTGTGCGTTTGAACGGCACTTATGCGCGTCCTTCGCGTAACAGTTATTTCTACCACATGGACAGTTGGCGACTGAATTTGATTCCCGGTTATTGGGTGCCGGCTTACATCTACAGCGAGGAAGGCGACTTCACGGCGGGAGCCAAGAACAAGATCGCGTTCAAAGCGCAGACTCGCCTGTGGGGATATAACCTGAAGACGAGTACGGCGAACGACGAACTTACTAACATCCGAGTGGACAGCGTAAAGGACGATACGCCGACCGCACAGGATGCTACTCCGCTGGCCGCCGAGCGCGAATGGCAACAGCAGGCGGAAGACAACGTGATCGAACGACTGGAACGCGCCGGGCTGCTGGCGCCGGAAGGCGACGTGGACAAGATTCTGCAAACCGTGGTGAATAACCTGGAGATCACCAATAACATCGAACTGCCACGGCCAGTCCGGACGCGGGTGCTGACGACTTCTCCGCTGGAGACTTTCAGCGTCGGTAACACGATTGTGGTGAGCCGCGGGCTGATCGACGTGCTTCCCGATGAGGGCAGTTTGGCCATGGTGCTCTCGCACGAACTGGCGCACATTGTTCTGGGACATAACCTGGGCAGCCAGTACGCGTTCAATGACCGCATGCTGTTCTCCGACGAGGGGACTTACCAGAACCTCGGGTTCAAACACATTCCCGAAGAGGAAGCGGCCGCCGACAAGAAAGCCATCGAAATGCTGAAGGCCTCGCCGTACGCGCAGAAGCTGGAGTCGGCGGGGCTTTTCATCAAGGCTCTGCAGGCGCGCGCTCCGCAATTGAGCGCTTTGCTGCAAGCGCACCTCGGCAACAACATCACGGAGAACGGGACGGTGACGCGCATGGCGCAGCTCGCCACCTCGGTTCCGGCGCTCGATTGGAACAAGCTGGACCAGATCGCCGCGTTGCCTCTGGGTGGACGCGTCAAGCTGAACCCGTGGGACGACAAAGTGGAGATCGTGAAGGCGCAGCCGGTCGCGATCACTTCGGCGCGCGACAAGATGCCGTTCGAGGTGACGCCGTTCTTCCCGCGGCTTTCGCGGTACAGCACTGCGAGCGCTCCTGCGGCCACCACCGCGGCAGCGTCAACCACGGCGGCAGCGCCAGCGACGACGGCAACCACCGCCAACGCCGGCCCCACTCCGACCAACTGAGTCGGCTACCAAGTTGATAGAAGCGCAGGCCGGGACCGGAAGAAATTCCGGGCTCCCGGCCTGTGTCTATTGGGGGGTAACGCGGGGGCTAGTACCGTGACCGCGTNNCGGGCGGGGACGCCCGGCTCTCCACCAACAAGCTTGGATCGACAGCAGTAACAATCACGCGGTCGCGGCACTAGAAGTGTTTTCTAAGGTCGCCGAAACGATCTACCACCAGCAGCCGCTGTGATGCTGGGGCGGTCGCGACTTCCTCGTGCTCGAGAATCCAGGTGTTGCCGTGGGGGATGAAGACGGCGTGCAGACCTGCGGCGAGGGCGGGGTTGATATCGGACTTCGGGCTGTTGCCGACCATCCAGGTGGTGTCCGCCGGAAGGGCGTACTTGGAGATGGCGGAACGGTAAGTCGATTCGTCCTTCTCGGCTACGATCTCGACGGCGGAAAAATACTCCTTCAATCCTGAACGCTCGACCTTTCCGGATTGCTCGGCGGGGTTTCCTTTGGTCATCATGATGAGGTGGTGGCGCTCGCCGAGATACTGAAGGGTCTCGGGCACGCCGGGGAGAACTTCAATCGGATGATCGGCGATCTGGTGGGCAAAACTGCGAATGCGTTCGTGCAAGTCGGGCGTGACCGGGTCGACGGAAAGCTTCTCAAAGGTTTCAACCAGCGAATGCGCGAAGCTGTGCAGGCCGTAGCCGTGCTTGACGATGGACTCTCGCTCAACGTCGTTCAGCACCAGGCGAACCATCTCGGGCGAATGTTCACGATGGTCGAGGAACGAAATGAACTTTGCGATCGCCCGTTCGAAATAGATGTTATTTTCCCAGAGCGTGTCATCGGCATCGATGAGCAGAGTCTGGGCGCCGTTCTCTCCAAGCATCTGTTTATGATAATGGCTCCGGGCGGATTCACGACTTTGATAGACTTGTGTCGATATGAAGAACGGCAGTATTAAAAGCTTTTTCGCGCAATTTGTCAGACAGTACGGGCCAGTTTTATTTTTCATTCTCCTGCTTTCAACTTTCGGTGTGGCGCAGCAGAAAAGACGGGTGATGGCGGGTTCGGCGGCGAAGGGCGGCGCCCCAGCGAATTTGAAGGTCGCGGCTGACTTGGAACAACGCCTGGCGAAATTCCGGCGCGTCCAAATGCCTTTCCGGGCGGCAGGTCTGAGCGCTCGCGAGCAGCAACTGGTTCGCAAACTGGTGGAGGCCTGCGGCTATCTGGAAAGCATCTACTGGCGGCAGAGCGATCCCGAGGGCCTGACGCTGTACCAGTCGCTCGCCTCGAGCCGGAACCGGCGCGATGTGCAACTGCGACGGTACTTGTGGATCAACGCTTCGCGCTTCGATCTGATTGACGAAAATAAACCGTTTGTGGGTACGGAGGCTATTCCGCCGGGGCGAGGATTCTATCCTGCGAACCTGACGCACGATCAGGTGGAACAATACGTCAAGGAGCATCCGGATCAGAAGGCGGCAATCTACGATCAGTTCACGATCGTGCGCTGGCATCACGAAAAACTGGAGGCCGTTCCCTACCGGATTGCGTTTCGCGCTTTTCTGGAGCCGGCGGCAAAAGCTCTGCGGGCAGCGGCCAGCCTCAGTGATGATGCGGCTTTCGCGAAGTTTCTTCGGCTGCGGGCCGATGCGCTGCTCAGCGATGATTACTTCCCGAGCGACCTGGCATGGCTGGAGTTGAAGAATCCGAAATTCGACATCATTTTTGCGCCCTATGAAACCTACTTGGACGGACTGCTGGGCGTCAAAGGTTCGTACGGCGCGGCGGTGATGGTGCGCAACGAACGCGAGAGCAAGAAGCTGGAGCTGTTCCAAAAATACGTGCCGCAAATTCAGGACGCGCTGCCGCTCGAAGCGGAAGATCGGCCTTCGAAACATGGTCTGGAGACGCCGATGGAAGTAATGGATGCTCCGTTCCGAGCGGGAGACCTGACTCACGGCTACCAGGCCGTGGCCGACAATCTGCCGAACGATCCGCGGGTGCATGAGCAAAAGGGCAGCAAGAAACTTTTCTTCAAGAATTTCATGGACGCGCGGGTGAACTACGTCATCTTGCCGGTAGCACGCAAGCTGATGGAGCCGGAGCAAGCGGCGAAAGTTTCGGGCGAGGGTTATCTGCTGGGTACGATTATGCACGAGATCTGTCACGGACTCGGTCCGGCGTTTGCGCGAACGGCGGCGGGCAAAGTCAGTATTCGGGAAGCGATCGGTCCGGGCTTTAGCGGCCTGGAAGAAGCAAAGGCCGATGTGACCGGGATGTTCACTTTGAAATGGCTGGTGGATCACGAGGCGCTTCCGAAAGAAAAGCTGGAGGAGTATTACGCGTCTTATGTAGGCGGACTGTTTCGCACGGTACGCTTCGGAACGGCTGAGGCGCACGGTCAAGCCGAGATGATGGAATTCAACTATCTCTCGGAGCGCGGCGCGGTTAGTCGCAACGCCAGCGGCAGGTACGCGGTTGCCTACGACAAGATGCCGGGCGCGTTGACTGATCTGGCCAAAGAGCTGTTGGAAATCGAGGCGACAGGAGACCGCTCGCGCGCGGAAAACTGGTTCAAGAAGTACGGCACGATGCCAGAGGAATTGAAGGCGTCGCTGAAAGCGGCGTCGGATGTTCCGGTGGATATTGATCCGGTGTTTTCGTTTGCGGAGAGGGTGAGGTAGGGCGAAAGCAGCAATTAGCTGTTAGCTTTTGGCTCTTAGCTGGTCAGCCCAGAGACAACTGATTGATGCGCTCGGTTCAAAAGGCTAAAAGCTAACAGCTAATAGCCAAGAGCCTCTTCACACCCACTCCACGCGCGGCGTCTGCGGAATGATGCCTGCCTTGTGCCCCATATCGAGCAGTCGCCGCACGGCTTCGCGACCGTCGTCGCCGTAGTCGAGGGTGCGCTCGTTTACGTACATGCCGACAAACTTATCGGCGAGTTGGGTATCGAGATCGCGGGCAAATTGCATAGCGTAGGCGAGCGCTTCTTCGCGATGATCGATGGCGTACTGGATGCTCTCGCGCAGCGCATGGGTGACGCTGGCCATCGTTTCCCGGCCAAGCGAGCGCCGGATGGCGTTTCCGCCGAGCGGCAGCGGCAGTCCGGTGACTTTCTGCCACCACCTGCCGAGATCGACTACGCGGTGCAGTCCCGACTTGTCGTAAGTAAGCTGGCCTTCGTGGATAATGAGGCCGGCTTCGTGTTTCCCTTCGAGAATCTGCGGGATGATTTGATCGAAGGGGACGACTTCCACTTCAATGCCGGGCGCGAACAGTTCGAGCGCCAGGTAGGCGGTGGTGAGCTTGCCGGGCACCGCGATTTTCTTGCGCTTGATTTCGTCTTGCGTGAAGGGGCGGGTGGAAACAAGCATGGGACCATAACCGTCGCCCACGCTGCCGCCGCACGACATCAGCGCATAGTTTTCCTGAATGTAGGGGAAGGCGTGGAATGAAATCGCGGTTACGTCGTAGACGCCTTCTTGCGCCTGGCGGTTGAGCGTCTCGATGTCGCAAAGGGTATGGCTGAACTTCAGTCCCGGCACGCGAACTTTGTTCGTGGCCAAGCCGTAAAACATGAATGCGTCGTCGGAGTCCGGGCTGTGCGCCACGGTGATTTCGCGAACTGGAGAAGATACTGTACTCATAAGATTCCTTAATCCTGTTCTATAAACTTACAACTGGTCTCATTAGAAAGGGCGTCTTTCCGTAGAAACGCGGCTTGCCCCGTCTCTACAGGCGGAAGAACTTACGGCGTCGCTAAAGCGATGCCCTGATACGAAACTCGTGTTCAGCGTTGCGAAGAAAGCCGTTGGTGCCAGCGAGCGGCGACGACGGCGGCCATCAGCACCTTGATGACTTCCGCAAAAACGAACCAGTAGAGGCCAAACCTGATCGCCTGAGAAACGGAGTGAAAGAACACGGCAAGCCAACTGAGTCCACCGGCGAAGAGCACAATTTCCGCAGCTACGGACGACAGCGCAGCCCAGGCGAAACGGCGGGAGTTGTGCTCCGAGTTGTGTTCAAAGATCCAGCCAGCGACGAATGCCACCAGTGGATAGGCCATGAGGAATCCACCGGTCGGGCCGAGTATCTGGGCAATTCCGCCGCCTAGAATTGAGGGGCTGAATACGGGCAGTCCGAACGCGCCTTCGACAAGGTAGAGCGAGAGAGCGGCAAAACCGCCACGCGAACCGAGCAGCAAGCCCACGGCCAGAACTCCGAAGTTTTGCAGCGTCAGCGGAACCGGCGTGAAGGGTAGGGGCACGGTCACGCGCGCGCACAAGGCGACGAAGAGGCTGGCGGCGATCACGATGGCCGCCTGCTTCGCCCATTCCCTTCCCCAATCCTTTCCCCGATCTATGGACCGGGTCTGCTGACCGAAAACTTGGGTCGCTACTCTCGACATGGCTTTCCTTTCCTGGTGGCGGACGTAGTGGCGGATCAGGCCTCAGGCGGCGACGAGCGGTCGAGGCCGTCGAGTTCCGCTCTGTGGGCCGCCGAGCGCTTCATTTGCCGCCGGACCCGCATGTAGAGCGTAAGCGCAACCGACACGACCACCGCAGTACTGACTCCTAGTATGAGAAACCACCAGAGCATCCGCACAACGCATTTAGGATAGCAGATGGGCGGTGACGAAAATGTGCACAGAATGAAGAAGAGGCTCGGCTGCGGTCAGCCCTTCTTCGCGGGCTTGGCCAGCGCTTTGCGCCGATTCTCAACATTCTTCGAGACGCGTTCCAGACGCTTGCGGGCGGTCTTCGATCCGGTGGCAACTTTCTCAATATTCGCAAACGCCTCGGGGTTGTTCATCTTTTCCCGGATTTCCTTCAGGAATGGATGAATCTTGGCGAAAATGAAAAACATTTCGCCGCTAATGCCGGGCTGAAGGAAGAGCTCTTCGTTGACGGCGCCGTGCAATACCAGCGATGCGGCCATGTCCCAGTAGCCGCCCACCTGGCGCATCCAGGCATTTTCCTGGCTGGGGAACGCGTTGGCGACTTTCAGGATGTCGCCGGCGCTCTGCGGCCAGAATTCCACCGTAAACCAGTCTCTTGCCTTGCGCATCTCCGCTTCGCGGCGGAGATCGTAGAGTTTCAGAACCACCTGTGCGTCGTGCGCGGTCGCTTTGTTTGCCATATTTTCGCCTCGTGTTTTGAATTCCTTGTATCCAATCGCGGAAGATCAGATCAGGGTTCAAACGCGTGGGGAGTGAGCGCGTGAGAACTGGGCCGTCCCTCCGGGACTTGAATTATTCTTTCCACTTTTCCCAGCGCTGAAGCGCTGGGCTAAACTGGGTCGCCCCTTCGGGGCTGGATCTCGGTACTTTGAAGAACGTTCTACACGGTCTGTGACGAACCGGCGACGCCTTCCACCGCCCGCTCGTAATCGCATTCTTTATTCGGACACGCGATCACCGGTCCGTCTTTGCGGATTCGTTCCACCAGAAATTCATGTCCGCAATCCGGACACTTCTCGGCAACCGGCTTCGCCGCCGAGGTGAACTTGCACTTCGGATAGTTTCCGCAGCCGTAAAAAGTGTTGCCCTTGCGCGCGCGTTTTTCGACGAGTTCGCCTTCCTTGCATTCCGGGCACTTCACGCCGATGAAGTTCTGCTTCACATATTTGCAGTCGGGATATCCGCTGCAGGAAGTGAACTCGCCGAAACGGCCGTGCCGCAGGATCAGGTTGCGCTTGCACAGTGGGCAGGTTTCATCGAGCGGAATGTCGGGCACCTTCTTGCCCTGATCGAGCCGCCGCGTCGTCTTGCAATCGGGATAGCCGGTGCAGGCCATGAACTGGCCGAAGCGTCCGCGCTTCAGGACCATGACGCGGCCACAGTTTTCGCAGTATTCCTCTTGCGCAGTCTCCTGCACATCGGCCGAGTCGAGGTCGGGCAGATTGATGGGATTTTCTTTGGTGAACCTGCAGCTTTCCTTGTTTTCCTTGTCAAAGGTACTGCACGCATAGAACGAACCGTGCTTGCCCCACTTGATGACCAGCGGCGCGCCGCAGAGTTCACATTTTTCGTCGGTGGGCTTCTCCATACGCTTGATGTTTTCCATGTGCTTCTCGGCGTATCGGAGATCCTTGGAAAACTTCTGGTAAAACTCGGTGAGCGCTTCGTTCCCCGTCTGCTTGCCTTCTTCAATCTCGTCGAGTTCTTCTTCCAGGCGCGCGGTGTATTGGAAGTCGAAAATGTCCTTGAAGTTCTCGACCAGCAGATCGGTGACGACCAGGCCAATTTCGGTGGGTGTGAACTTGCCGCCGATTTTCTGCGCATACTGCCGCTCCTGGATGGTGCTGAGAATCGTGGCGTAGGTGGAAGGCCGGCCGATGCCGCGCTCCTCGAGTTCCTTCACCAGAGAAGCTTCATTGAAGCGCGGAGGCGGCTCGGTGAAATGCTGTTCTGGGAGAAGCGACTTCAGCGTAAGCTTCTGCCCGGCTTCAAGCGGCGGGAGCTTGTGCTTCAGTTCCTCGTCTTCTTCGTCCTTGCTGTCTTTGGACTCTTCATAGACCTTCAGGAAGCCATCGAACTTCGGAACTGAGCCAGTGACGCGGAACCGGAAGACATCGTTTCCGGACTTGGCATCAATGTCGACGGTCGTCTGGTCGAAGACGGCGGGGTTCATCTGGGAAGCAACGAAGCGCTGCCAGATCAGTTTGTAAACCTTGAATTCGTCTTCCTGTAGATATTTCTTGACCTGGTCGGGATGGCGCGCCGCCGAAGTCGGGCGAATGGCCTCGTGCGCCGCTTGCGCTTCTTTCTTCTCCTTATATGTATTGGGGGAACCCGGCAAATAGTTGGCACCGTACTCGCTGGTGATGTACTCGCGGACCTCGGTGATCGCCTCGGCGGCAACGCGGGTCGAATCGGTTCGCATGTAGGTGATCAGGCCAACCAGCCCCTCGTCGCCGAGTTCGACACCTTCATAGAGGCGCTGCGCGATCATCATGGTGCGCTTCACGCTGAAGCGCAGCTTGCGGGAGGAATCCTGTTGCAGCTTGCTGGTAGTGAACGGCGGAGTGGCATTGCGCCGCCGCTCTTTCTTTTCCGCTGAGCGGACGATCCAATCGGCGTTTTCGAGCGCCAGGCGGATTTTTTCCGCTTCCTCGCCATTCGTGATTTCGATTTTCTCTTCGCCCTTGCCCAGGAAGCGGGCGTCGAATGCAGGAGGCTTAGAGGCGGCGAGATTCGCGTCAATCGTCCAGTATTCTCTTTTCTCGAAGGCTTTGATTTCGCGTTCGCGATCGACGATCAAGCGGAGCGCGACCGTCTGCACACGTCCGGCAGAAAGGCCGCGGCGGACTTTGTCCCATAACAGAGGAGAGACCTGGTAGCCCACGAGGCGATCGAGCACACGGCGGGTCTGCTGCGCGTCCACCAGGTTGCGATCGATGTCGCGGGGATGCTCGAAAGCGGCCTTGACGGCGCGCTGCGTGATTTCGTTAAAGGTCACGCGGCGGATGCGCGCGCCATCCCCGGCGTTCGTCTTCGCCTTCGCCTTGCTGTCGGTCTTTGTTGTCTTTGTCCCTGCCTTCGTCTTCTTCTTTTTCTTGCCCGAATCGTCGCCGAGTTCGTCGGCGAGATGAGCGGCGATGGCTTCGCCTTCGCGATCCGGGTCAGGCGCAAGGTAGATGGTGTCGGCCAAGAGGGCCAGCTTCTTCAGCTTGGCGAGGATCTTTTCTTTTCCGGGGATGACGACGTATTCGGTATCGAAATTGTTTTCGACGTCGACACCGAGGCTGCTCTTGGGCAGGTCCTTCACGTGGCCGTAAGAAGCATCGACCGTGAATCCCTTGCCCAGATACTTTTGGATAGTTTTCGCCTTAGCCGGCGATTCGACAATGACTAGACCTTTTGACAATGGTTCCTCAGTTTCGCGGTAATGGAATTGAAGCTAGCACGAATTGGCGGATTGCAACAACTGCGCGAGCGGTCGGCTTTTGGCTTTTAGCTCTTGGCTATTAGCTTTTAGCTCTTCGTTACTGGGCCTCCAGTTTTTTCATCCGCTGGGTGACTCCTGATTTTGTACGATAGTGATGACATCATGCGCATGACTGCTCCCAAATCAGAATCCAGACACTGATAAACCTTGGCTTCGAGGAGACCCAAGTCTCGCGCCAGCAAGAAGTGATAAGACAACTCAGCCCCCGAACCCATTGCAATCTGGATGAATCTGCCCATCTCTCCATCAGACCTTCGACCACAACCTTCAGCAAGGTTCGCCGCAATCGATGCCGACGCACGACGCATTTGACTAGTCAGCCCGAATCGTTCTTCGTTGGGGAACGATCGAGTATTCCTGTAGACCGCCAGAGTCAGCCGATGCGCGTTTTCCCAAGCCACCAGGTCCCTGTAGTTCCTCATGAGTACCTCCGCGTTGATAAGCGAAGAGCTAAGAGCCAAGTGCCAAGAGCTAACAGCTAAAAGCTTTTTACAAAATTCTTCCCCGGCAACTGGCGTATCTTGCCATTGAGTTCCAGTTCGAAAAGCGCAGCAAATATTTCCGACGACGACATTTCGGCTTCCAGTAATTCGACCAGTTGATCAATGTGCGTTGATTCATCGGCCTTGAGCAATCTGAGGATCTTTTTTTCGTGGGGCGAGGTAACCTCGTCCGGAAATAGAGATGCGGTTTCCGGCTCGGGGGATTCATTCTGCATGGAACTGAGCGCGACCTGCACGTCCGCCGGAAGCTCTTCCCACACGTCTTCCCAGGTGGCGACGAGTTTCGCGCCCTGCTTGATCAGCGTGTTCGGGCCCCAGGAATTCTTGTTGGTCACGTTGCCTGGGACGGCGTAAACGTCGCGGTTTTGCTCGAGGGCAAGGCGCGACGTGATGCGCGTGCCGCTGTATTCCGCGGCTTCGACCACCAGCACGCCGGCGGACATGCCGCTGATGATCCGGTTGCGGATGGGAAAGTTTTGTGGGGCCGGAAAGGTTCCGACCGGGAACTCGGTGATCAGCGCGCCGCCGAGGGCGACGATTTGTTCTGTGAGCCGCGTGTTTTCCCTGGGGTACATGACGTCAATTCCGGTGCCGAGGACGGCGACGGTTTTTCCTTTGGCAGCAACGGCGCCGCGATGCGACGAGGTATCGATGCCGCGCGCCAGGCCGCTGATGATCACGAGGCCGCGAGCGGCGAGGTCGGTCGAGAGGCGTTCGGCCATGCCGCTGCCGTAGGGCGTGGGATGACGCGTTCCCACCATCGCGATGCCGGGCTGGGCCAGCACCTCGACGCTTCCTTTCACGAACAGGATTACCGGTGGGTCGTAAATTTCCTTCAGCCGTGACGGATATTCGGGATCGCTGAGGGAGATAATTTTGGCGCGCGCGTCGGCCGCCTTGATGCATTCCTGCTGCGCGAGTTCGAGCGACTTTCCCGTGACCACCGATTGCGCGGAAACGGCGCGCATCCCCATAGCTTCGAGTTCGGTCAGGCTGGCCTGGAAAACGCGCTCCGCGGTGCCATAATGCTCGATCAGTTTCTTGATGCGCGACGGGCCCAATCCCTGGGTCAGGGCCAGCGCGAGCCAGTAGGTGCCCTGGTAAGAAGCCGGGTTGCGGGCGGCACTGGCCACCTCGGACATATCAATATCGTTAGACATATTGCGTGACGCTAGCCTGCGGCGGAAAACGCTGTCAAGGATGGCGCGCACATCACTTTTGGTAGAATTCGTAAAGTGATGAGCCGGTTAAAGATCTCGGCCATTTCCTACCTGAACACGGTGCCTCTCATGTGGGATTTTGAGCACGGCCAGGCAGGCGCGGGCGTTAATTTTGATATTTCCTACACCATGCCCTCGGCCTGCGCCGAGGCTTTACGTGCGGGAACGGCTGATATTGGCATCATTCCGGCCGCGGCTTATACCACGGTTCCGGATCTCGTCATCATTCCCGACGTGGCGATTGCCGCACGACGGGCGGTGCGGTCGATCCTGCTGGTTAGCAAAGCGCCCGTCAATCAGTTGTCGAAGCGGCAGTTGTCGAAGAAAGTCCGCACGGTTGCGCTCGATACTTCTTCGATGACGTCGGTTGCGCTTACCAAGATTCTGTTTGCAAAATGGATGGGCGGAGCGCGCGATTATAAGCCGATGGCTCCCGATCTCGATGCCATGCTCGGCGCTTGCGATGCGGCTTTGCTCATCGGAGACCCAGCGCTGCAAGTCGACCGCACGCGCTACTTCACGCTCGACTTGGCGGAGGAGTGGGTGGCGCGCACGGGAAAGTCATTCGTCTTCGCTTTCTGGGCCATTCGCAAGCAGGCGCTTGCCGGACGAAATGGGGCGGCGATCGCGGAGGTCTTCAAGAAGGCACGGGATCATGGGCTGTCGCCGAAAAATCTTGAAGCCATCGCTCAGGAGTGGGCGCCGCGCCTCGGCCTTAGCGTCGAGCTCGTTCGCGTCTACCTGACGCATAACATCCATTATTATCTCGACCCTCCGTGCCTGGAGGGGCTTGAGCTTTATTACCGTTTGGGCGCGGAAATCGGGGCGCTTCCGAAAGCGCCGGAACTTCATTTTGTTTAGAACTTATCTGATAAACAAGCCACTTTGAGCCTTACTGTCCCCGCCGATACTTCTTAAATTATCGCTTTCGAATTACCATCCAGGCGATGACTTCTCGCTTCGGACGATGGCTGCGTGATCCGCTTTTTCTCTTGTGTCTGACCGCGGGGCTGCTCGCTTTCGTGGTGCAATCGGGCGAGTTGGGGACGTCCGACACGATGCATCGGCTTCAAACCACGCATTGGCTCTGGACCTCGGAGCCGCAGGTTCTCCCCAACGAGTATCCCGAGTTTGGCCTGCACGGCCGTGGAGGGCGTCTTTATAGCTGGTATGGCATCGGCCAATCGCTGCTCATGCTGCCCGCCGATCTCCTGGGGACGTGGATTGAGCAATGGTCTATCTTCTCGGGTTACCGCGACGACCCTGAGGTGCGCAGCATTGTGGTCAGCTACACCACCAACATTTTGGTGAACATCCTCACCGCGCTGATCGCTTTCCGGTTGCTCGGTCAGTTGCGCTTTGGCAGGAAAGAGTCGGTAGCGGGCGTGCTGGCGTTGATGTTCTCGACCACCCATCTTCACTACACGCAGAACATGATGGAGAACAACTACATCATGTTGCTGACGCTTACTGGATTGTCATTTCAGTACGAGTGGCTGCGCACGGACAGCCGGCGCACGCTTTTCATCGGCTCCTGCGCGCTGGGGCTAAACCTGCTTACGCGTCTCACCACCGGTTTGGATCTGATTGCGGGAGGAATCTTTGTCTTACTCGCACTATGGTTCGAAGGAGCAGGGTTCGAAGGTGCAGGGTTCGAAGGAGCGCGCGGTCGCGGATTGTGGCGGCGTCTCATCGCCTACTGCAAAATCGCCGCACCCGTTTACTTATTCTTTCTCGTGGTCGATCGTGCCTACCAGTTTTACCGCTTCGGATCCTTCACCAATACATACGTAGCGGTATTCGCTCGGGAATATCGCCAGCGGGATCCTACGCTGCCGGCGAACTTTCCCTGGAGCACGCCCTTTCACGCCGGCGTTCTCGGCCCGCTATTCCAGCCGGAGAAGTCTATTTTTCTCTTCGATCCTCTTCTCGTGCTGGCAATTTTCCTCCTGGCATGGCTGTGGAAGCGGCTGACTCCAGAGGTACGCGCGTATGGGGTGGCCTCTCTGCTGCTGTTGCTGGCCTATATCGGTTTTTACGCGCGATACGCCTACTGGGCCGGCGACTTCGCCTGGGGCGACCGCTATGTTTCGACCTCGGTGGAACTGGCGACACTGGTTGCGGTGCCGCTGCTCATGCGCTATCGAGAGCATTTGGGAACGGCGATCTGGCGCGCGGGATGCGTGCTGATCGCAGTCAGCCTGATGATTCAGTTAGCCTCGTTGGCCTTCTGGTTGCCGCTGGAAATTTACCAGATGGAGACACTCGGACATCCGACGTTTGTGATTGCTCTGCGTTTCAAGAACATCCTCGCCTTCGCCTTGGGCAAGATGGATGCCTGGGGCTTGAACAACGAGGTCATGACACAGGACCCGTGGGATCATGTTCACATCACGACGTGGAATTTTCTGCCGTTTCTGCTGCGCCGCGTCGGGGCAGCGCCGGACTGGGTGGTGAATTCGGCACTTGCAATCTGGCTTGCCGGGACTGCGGCACTGGGATCGGTATTGCTCCGGTTACGAAGCAGCTTGCGAACGGTCGCGTGAGGGGCAAGGCTTAATACTTGCAAATTTCATGCCGCCCGATCTTGCCGCCCGAGGTCTACCACCCGACGTCTGGGCGGCTTTGCTTTTGCATCACGCAAAAGGTGGGAGCACGATAACTGTCGCAATCTGGCGTTTGCACCAACTACCTCGAACGGCCATTTATGCGATAGCTTCTATTATTTCCCTTTAGCCCGACGGCATAAGCTACTTTTTAGCGTTGCATCCTGCCAGTCGCAACTGTGGTCCAATAGAGGAAGATGCACTTGCTTGCGATCGTCCTGCTCGCGTCGAAGAAGAGCGCTCTGCGATGGCTGATCCATCTCGGCGGCCCGGGCCTCATTTTGCTGGGCCTCGCCGACAACTCGCTCGTCCCTATGCCGGGTAGCACGGATGTCGTCACCATCCTGCTGGCCGCCCACCATCGCGACACATGGGTCTACTACGCGATGATGGCGACGGCGGGAGCCGTCCTCGGCGGCTATCTTACTTACCGCATGGCTCGCAAAGGTGGTAAAGAAACTCTAGAAAAGAGGTTTTCGAAGAAGAAGACCGACAAGGTATACGCGATTTTTGAACGCTGGGGCTTCGCGGCAGTCGCGATCCCCGCGCTGCTTCCGCCGCCGTTTCCCATCGTGCCCATGCTTTTGGCCGCCGGCGCCATGCAGTACCCCACCAGGAAGTTTCTGACCGCTCTGGCCGTGGGGCGCGGCATTCGGTTCACCATCCTTGCTTATCTCGGGGTCCACTACGGGCGGCACATTGTGAAGTTTTTTGCGCTGTACTACTGGCCCGTGCTTATCGCCCTGATCGCTTTCTCAGTGCTGGGCGGACTGTACGGCCTGTTCGAGTACAAACGCAGACAGAGAACCAGCGGCCAGGAAACTTCCCGCCCGCGATCGCAACCTCGCCGCCGGACGGCCTAGTGACCCGTGGTGAAGCTCCAATCTCCGGCCTCAGCGCCTGAAGGCGCTTTCATAACGCAGCACTTACGGCACGCCTGAAGGCGTGCCCTGATACGAACCGTACTTGCACCACGGGCTGCTAGGCGAAGCGAACGGCGAACTCGCCTCCACCGCCTCTCACCAGCTAAAATAGCCATTACCGTGGGGTGAAGAGGATGTCCCTGACCAAACAGCAAGCTCTGGAGATGTTTCGGTCCGATGATCTGATCGGGATTGGCATGGAGGCGGACGCGGTTCGCCGCAAGATGCATCCCGAAGGCACCGTGACTTACATCATCGACCGCAACATTAATTACACCAACTTCTGCACGGAATATTGCACGTTCTGCGCGTTTTATCGTCCGTTGACGGGGCCGGCGGCCAAAGAAGGCTACATCCTCGATTTCGACACCATCTACGAGAAAATCCGCGAGACCGTGGAACTCGGCGGCACCGGCGTGCTAATGCAGGGCGGCCTGCATCCCGATCTCAACATCGACTGGCACGAGCGGATGCTCAGCGGCATCAAGCAGCGCTTCCCGCAGGTCCACCTGCACTGCTACTCCGCTTCAGAGATTCTGGCGATTGCCGAGTACAGCAATCTCAGCGTGCGCGATACGATTGCGCGGCTGCGCGACGCTGGCCTCGATTCGATCCCGGGCGGCGGCGCTGAGATTCTTGACGATGAAGTCCGCTACAAAATCGCGCGCTTGAAATGCCTAACCACCGATTGGCTGGAGGTGCATCGCACCGCGCACCAGCTCGGCATGAGAACCACCGCGACCATGATGTTTGGCGTCGGCGAGTCCATCGAACACCGGGTCAACCACCTGCAGTGCCTTTACGATTTACAGCAGGAGACGGGCGGGTTTACCGCATTCATCCCGTGGAGTTTTCAGCCTGCCAACACCGCGCTCGGCGGACGCCGCTGGGATGAGGCCACGGCGGTTGAGTACCTGAAGGTGTTGGCGATTTCGCGGCTTTATCTTTCGAATTTTCTGAACGTGCAGTCCAGTTGGGTGACGCAGGGATTGAAAGTCTGCCAGATGGGCTTGCGCTTCGGCGGCAACGATGTGGGATCGGTGATGCTGGAGGAGAACGTCGTCCGCGCCGCGGGTGTGACGAACTGCACCACCGAAGAAGAATTGCGGCGCATCATACGCGATGCAGGCTTCCGTCCGGCGCAGAGGGATACGCTGTACCGGCAACATTTTCTGAACTGAGCCAAACCCATTGAGGCAGTGAATCATTGAATCAATGCCTCAATGATTCAATGATTCAATGATTCAATGATTCAATGATTCAATTCTCCGATGACGCGCTCCCTTGCCCTCGCCGGTTTCATTCTCAGCGCCTGGTTGCTGGCAGGCGCGCAGGAGTCCGTACCCGCGGCGAACGCGCCCTCCATTGCAGGCACGGTGGTGAAGGAGCCGGGCAGCCAGCCGCTCAAGAAAGTGCTGGTGCAGGTGGTCGCGGAAGACCAGAAACAGGGCGGAAACTACACTGCCTCGACCGACACCGACGGCCATTTCCACATTGAGAACATCCTGCCGGGGCGTTACCGGCTCTACCTCGAGAAAATCGGGTTTGTCGAGGTGAATGGGCGCGGGATCAAGTCTGACGTCAGCGTTTTCACGGTTCAGGCCGGGCAGGCGGTGGAAGACCTTGTGTTTCGCATGTTGCCCACGGCCATCGTCAGCGGCCGCATCACGGACGAAGATGGCGACCCGATGTCCGGGGTCAGAGTGATCGCGCAAAAGAAAAGACCAGGGAAGGCAACGAGGGAGGGCGCCGGGAGCGAGGCGACGAACGATCTCGGCGAATACCGTCTCTCCGGCTTGTTTCCCGGTCAGTATTGGATTGTGGCCATGCCGCCTCCGGACCTCCGCGACTACGAACAGCCGCACGAGAAATCGCCGCAGGGCGATAACAAAAACGACGCCCAGCCCGATACTCGTTACCTCACCACCTACTATCCAGGAACCTACGATGCCATGCAGGCCCCAGCCGTAACGCTTAAGGCGGGCGACGAGATGCCGGTTAACTTCACGCTGGTGCCAGCGAGAGCGTATCGGGTTCGCGGAATCGTTACTGGTGTCACCGTCGCCGAGAAGCCCGTCGTGGAGTTGGTCTCTAAGGCGGGCGATTCTATCCGCGCGAATGAAGTAGGGCCGGACGGCCAGTTCGAAGTGCGCGGGGTCGGGCCGGGATCGTATGTGGTGAGGGTGTCGGCCGGCACAGAATCGCAGTCGCTCACTGCGCGCCAGGATATCAGCGTCGTCGCCGCTGACGTGGAAGGCGTGAAGCTGGTTCCCCTGCCTTCTTTCACGCTCTCGGGTCATCTCCGCATCGAAAGCAGGGCGTCGGGAGAGCTCACTCATTACTCGGTAAACCTGCACCTGGCCGAGTTGCCGGAAGATCCAGGCTTCTTCATGTCCCAGGACTTCTTTGGGACGAACGCGCCGGTGGACCGGTTCGGTAACTTTGAGTGGAAGAACGTGAACCCCGGCAACTACATCGTGCAGGTGTACGGAGGCGACGGTCAGGGTTTCTTCCTGAAATCGGTGACGCTCGGCGGACGAGATATCGCAACCGGATTCACGGCAAGCGGGCCAGCCTCGCTTGATCTGCTGGTGAGCACCAAGGGAGGCACGGTCGAGGGAGCGGTCGTTGAAAAGGAAAAAGATGTGGACAACGATCATCCCGTGGCCAACGCCACGGTGGTGGCCGTGCCCGAGGAAAGATACCGCAAGCTTACCGATCGCTTCGGACTCGGATCGACCGACCAGCATGGACGCTTTACGATTCGCGGCGTGGCGCCGGGCAGCTACACGCTATATGCCTGGCAGGATCTGGAAGAGGGAGTCTGGCGCGACGCCGACTTTCTGAAGTCCCAGGAAGCGAATGGTACGGCGGTGAAAGTGGAGGAAGGTTCTCATCAGAAGGTCGAGCTGAAGCTGAGTCCAGCGGGTGAGGAGTGGCGGTAAGGAAACCCATTGAATCATTGAGGCATTGAGTCATCGGGTCCAAGGAAAAAATGACTCAATGCCTCAATGATTCAATGCCTCAATGGTCTTCGCCCGATCAGGTACAATGCTTGGTCTGCTGTCTTTCCTTTTGATTCATGGTGCGGTTGAGTTCATGGATTTGACGCTCACTTCTTCCCCGCTGGCCCTGGTCTTGATCCTTGCCTCCAAGGGCTTGGTGCCCTACCTTCGCCACCATTTTCTGGACAAGACTTTCGTGGGCCTTTACCAGGTCAATGCGTTTGATCTGGCGCTGCTGATTCCCTATTTCATCGTCCTGACCATCCTGGCGGCCTACGGCGCGCACCGCTACTGGCTGGTCTATCTTTATTACAAGCACAAGAAGAACAAGACGACGGAACCCGCGGCTCATTTCAACGAACTGCCGCGCGTCACCGTGCAGTTGCCGATCTTTAACGAGCAATACGTGGTGGACCGGCTGCTCGACGCCGTGTGCCGGCTCGACTATCCGAAAGAAAAGCTCGACATCCAGCTGCTGGACGATTCGACCGACGAAACCGTGGAGGTGGCCCGCATTTTGGTGGATCGCTACGCCGCGTTGGGACATCCGGTCACGTACCTCCACCGCGAGAATCGTGAAGGCTACAAGGCTGGCGCTTTGGAAGCAGGATTGAAAACGGCCAAGGGTGAATTCGTCGCCATCTTTGACGCTGATTTTGTTCCGCCACCCGACTTTCTGCTGAAGTGTATCCATCACTTCACCGATCCCAAGGTCGGCATGGTGCAGACGCGCTGGACGCACATCAACCGCAATTACTCGTTGCTCACCGAAGTCGAAGCTATCCTGCTCGACGGCCATTTCGTGCTGGAGCATTCGGGACGGGCACGCAGCGGCGTTTTCTTTAACTTCAACGGCACGGCGGGCATGTGGCGGCGCTGCGCGATTGACGAAGCCGGCGGCTGGGAGCATGACACGCTCACCGAAGACACCGATCTTTCCTACCGCGCCCAGCTCAAAGGATGGAAGTTTCTTTATCTGCAGGATGTCGAATGCCCAGCCGAGTTGCCGGTAGAGATGACCGCATTCAAGACGCAGCAGGCGCGCTGGGCCAAGGGGTTGATCCAGGTCTCCAAGAAAATACTTCCCAGGGTGTTCGCGAGCGACGCATCGCGGCACGTAAAAATCGAAGCCTGCTATCACCTGACGGCGAACCTCAGCTATCCGCTGATGATCGTGCTATCGGTTTTGCTGATGCCCGCCATGATTATTCGCTTCTACCAGGGATGGTTCCAGATGCTCTATATCGACCTGCCCCTGTTCATGGCTTCGACGTTCTCCATTTCCAGCTTCTATCTGGTTTCGCAGAAGGAACTGTTTCCGAAAAGCTGGCTGCGATCGCTGCTCTACCTGCCTCTATTGATGTCTCTGGGAATCGGGCTGACGATCACCAATACGATTGCCGTGCTTGAGGCGCTGGTTGGCAAGCAGACCGCCTTCGCCCGCACTCCCAAGTACCGCGTCGAATCGAAGAAGGACAAGGTCGGCGCGAAAAAATACCGCAAGCGTCTGGGATGGGTTCCGTGGATTGAACTCCTGATCGGAACTTATTTCGCGCTGACGGTCTTTTACGCCATCGACAATGAGAACTACTTCACGGTTCCCTTCCTGCTGTTGTTCGTGATCGGTTACTGGGTCACAGGGCTGATGTCTCTGCTGCAGGGGCGGTTCGCCGGACTCTCGGTGGGTTCGGAAACCCACACCAAGCCGTTCCCGGTCGGTGTGTAGACATTGAGACATTGAGTCATCGGATCATCGGATCATTTTTCCCTGTCCGAAGTTCCGATGACTCAATGACTCAACGTCTCAATGTCTCAATGATTCAATGATTTCAGCGGGTCAGCGCGAGGGAGCGTCGGAGGGGAACTTGAACTCAATGGTGATCCTGGTCTCGTTCTTCACAGCTTTTCCGTCGAGCTCATAAGGCTTGTACCGCCAGGACTTCACCGCGTCCACGGCGGCTTGGGCAAGCACGGGCGAGCCTTCGACGACTTTGATATCGCGCACCGTTCCATCTTCCATGACCATCGCGGCCAGAATGACAGTGCCCTCCAGGCGCAGCAGACGGGCCTGGGCGGGATAAACCGGCGGAACGCGGTGCACGAGCTGACCGCCTGAAACCCCCTGCGACACCGGTGCAGAGAGCCCGGGCAGCGAAACTTTCGCGGAGAGAACTCCGTTGAGGGCGGACTGGTTCGTCGAGCCGGCGGCCGGGATCGACGGCGGCTCGGACGGGGCGGTCTCATCGGGGTGCGGGTCGGAGCGCGAGCCGTTGTGCGAGCCAGCCTGCGATCCAATCTGCGAGCTGTGAACCTCGTGCGGGATGGCAACATTGGCAGCAACTTTGTCGGCAAAATCGGCGAGCAAGGGTGATCGATCCGCCTGAGTTTTCTTTCCCGCGATCACGTCCACTTTTGAGGCGAACTTCACGGGAGTTCCGGCTGAAGTCTTTCCGCCGGATGGAAACAGGGATTCGCCACCAGGATTCGCTTTCCAGACCCGGTCATTGTCGGGAGGACGCTTGCCGGGAGGATGTGCGGTTGCGGTGTTCACGGTTGCAGCATTGACAGAAGCTGGCGTCGCCGCATGCGCCTTGCCATCCGTCTCATCCGGACCGCGCCACCCAAGCCAGATCACCAAGGCAAGCAGCGAGATCGCCAGCAGGCCCAGGGCGCCTAAAACGAACGGTCGCGATCGAGTGCCCAGGAAAGCGAGAGCCACGTCCCCGACACGATCCGACGCCGGCAGCAGGCCGGAGGGTTGTGGTTTTTCAAACGGAAGCTTCGCCGCGGCGGACGATGCGCCATGCGGTTGCGATGCGCGTGCCCGTTCCGCGAGTGCCGCAAGTTGCTGCAGAAAAGCAATATGCTGTTCGGCGAAGGCTGCAGGCTGGGTGGAAAAAACTTCGAGAATTCCGTTGATCCCGCGCCAGCCCTGAATCGGAAAGACGGCAATCGAGCGCAAACCAAGGCTGCGGCAGACTTCCACATCGACCAGCGGATCGTTCTCGGTATCTGTGCAATGCTGAATTTTACCGGTGCGCAAACACTCCCCCGAGATTCCAGTCTCGGCACTCAACCGCGCACCGAGAGCGGGAGCCGTGTCGCCACTGCGCGCGCGGCACACCATCGCACCTTCCTTCCACATCGCCAGTGCGGCTCCGGAGGCGCCCGTCAGTTGTCGGGCTGCATCTGTGATGGTCGCCAGTATCGGGTCCAGGCGGTGCTCCCCGGCTCCGATCAGCTCCTTCAGGGACAACAGGGCCGTGCTCTCGTCGAAGTTGCCGGACACGTTGCCGGACCGGCTGAAGGAAGTCTCCGGCGAAGAATCGCGATCAAATACGCTAAGTATTTTCCCTGCGCGAAACGGCTTGGATTGAGGCACAACCACAGGTCTCTCTCGGTCGGTAAGTTGCCGGACAAAACCGGCAGAACGCAAGCGGCGCGGGCGATTTGGCCGAAGTATGAGCCAACTCCCCGCGCCTGTCAAGGAAAGTGACGCGGTGTATGTCCTTCTGCGTATTCATCGGATCATCGGGCCATCGGGCCATCGGGTCGTCTTTCCCTGCCCGAACTTCCGATCGCCCGATCGCCCGATGCTCTGGCACTCGCACCAAACTAACTAACAATCGAGTCGCGGGGGCGATGCTACGCTGATAGGGCTCTGGTTTCTAGCATGCACCTCCGCAAGAGGCATTGCAGGGAACCAATCTCAAGAAGCTTTTAAGAACAGTCGAAGCGCTGGCGGATTTGGGGCCCGAACTTACGGCGGACCGCGACTTCCGCCAAACCGCTCGCACCATGCTGTCCGCCGTGATGGAAGCGGCGGGCGCGCGCGAGGCCGTTTTGTTTTCGTTCGGCGAACGGCCTTCCTTGCTGACCTCGGTCGATGCCCAAGGATTCGCGCTGCTGCCGGAACCGTCGCTGATTCCCCTGCTTCCCCGCCACGTGCACACTCTGACCGCGGCCGCCGGCCCGGTGCCGCTCAACAGTTCCACCTACGATGTCTTTCTGAGTTCGAACGGAAATGTCGCGCCCGAACTGTTCAAGTGCATTTGCCCACTGAAAGTTCGTGGAAAGCTCGCCGGAGTGATCGCCCTTGGACGCCGGCCCGGCGATGCGGTGTACGAAGAAGACGCGCTCGACGCTTTTGAAATGCTGAGCCACTACGTGGCGCTGGCCATTCAGAATCACACTCTCGGCCAGACGCTGGCACAACGGGTTTCCGAAAACCTGCGGCTGCTGGCCTCACTGCACGGGTTCTACGACAATGCGCTCGAAGCTTTCGCCACCGCCATCGACGTCAAACACGTCAACATTCATGGCCACTCTCTGCGGGTGGGCCGCTACTCACAAGCGATCGGCGAAGCGCTGGGAATGGACCCGAGCGATGTGGCGTCGCTGCGCTCGGCGGGTTATCTGCACGACATCGGCAAAGTTGCCGTCGATAAGCGGCTGTTCGGAAAAGCTTCGAAGCTCGACGCGGAAGAATTCCGCGAGATGCGGGACCACACTGTCGTTGGGCATCAGATCGTCAGCCAGGTGCAGTTTCCCTGGCCGCAGATTCCGGAAATCGTGCGCTGGCATCATGAACGCGGAGATGGGTCGGGCTACCCGGACGGCTTGCATGGGGACGAAATGCCGCAAGCGGTGCGCATCGTGGCTCTGGCCGATACCTTCGATGCCATGACCAGCGAACGTCCCTACCGCGAACGCATGTCGGTCGGAGCCGCGCTTCAAGAATTGATCCGCATGACCCCGCAAAAATACGATCCCCAGGCGCTGCAGGCTTTGCTGATCCAGGTGCGGCGGGACGCGGTCGGAAGCAACCGCATCCCGATCCTCGCCCCTGAGGTGATGAACCTCTCGGCCACAGACGTGGACCAACTGGCGTCCACCCTGCAACACAGGATCAGCCATGATAAGATTTTTCTAACCTGAAATCGGCAGTCCGCATTGCACAAGTCAGCCCAACCTACGACGCCCCACTAGAGAAACACGCCTGTAGAGACGGGGCTTGCCCCGTCTCTACAGGAATCAAGACTGATTCAGACAATCCCTAGCCAAATTCTTCTCGGTGTAAAATCGGAAGTTCGTCCTCTCGTGCCTTGTTTCTCGATCACGATGTAAACTTGGGCTAGTTGGCGCAGCTGTATCTATTTGGCGCTGATTTCATCTAATTTCGTAAGTGCGGCAGGGCATGCTAATTTGCGAGGAGAGCATTGATGGCCGTCAGTGACCAGTCTGTCGCCACCGGTACACAGCTCGATCAGTTGTGTATCAACACAATTCGCACTCTTTCGATGGACGCGGTGCAGAAGGCGAACTCGGGCCATCCGGGGGCGCCGATGGCGTTGGCTCCGGTCGCCTATTGTCTATGGCAGCAGTTTCTGCGCTATGACCCGGAAGATCCGATCTGGCCGAACCGCGACCGCTTCGTGCTCTCCAACGGGCACGCATCCATGCTGCTGTATTCCCTGCTGCATCTGGCGGGCGTGCGGGAAGTAAGTCCGGAGGGCGAAATTCTTTCGACGCCTGCCGTGTCGCTCGACGAGATCAAGAATTTCCGGCAACTGGGCAGCAAAACGCCGGGGCATCCCGAATACGGCTTGACCTCGGGGGTCGAGACGACCACCGGCCCGCTCGGTCAGGGCGTCGCAAACAGCGTGGGCATGGCGATCGCCGAGCGCTGGCTGGCGGAGTATTTCAATCGCCCGGGATTCGAACTGTTCAACTACAACATCTGGGCGATTTGCGGCGACGGCGACATGATGGAAGGAATTTCCTCGGAAGCCGCGTCGGTCGCCGGGCATCTGAAACTTTCGAACCTGTGCTGGATTTACGACAACAACAAGATCACGATCGAGGGCAATACGGATCTCGCCTTCGACGAAAATGTTGCCGCCCGGTTCGCCAGCTATGGCTGGGATGTCTCGCACGTCCGTGATGCGAACGATCTGGTTGCACTGGCCAACGCCTACAACCACGCGCTCAGCGTGAAGGATCCAAGCGTAAAGGATCGCCCCAAGCTGATCATCGTCGACAGCCACATTGGCTTCGGTTCGCCCCACCGGCAGGACACAAAAGAAGCGCACGGCGAGCCGCTCGGCGAAGAAGAAGTCAAACTGACGAAGCGCGTCTACGGATGGCCGGAAGATGCCAAGTTCCTGGTACCCGACGGCGTGCGCGAAAACTTTCGCGACGTCATGGGCAAGCGCGGGCGGCAATTGAGCGGGCAGTGGAACGCGCTGTTCAGCGGATACAGCAAGCAGTATCCCGATTTGGCAATTCAATTGGGACGCATGCAGCGCCAACAACCTCCCGACGGATGGGACAAGGACCTGCCCACATTTGCGCCCGATGCCAAGGGAATCGCGACCCGCGAATCGTCCTCCAAGGTTCTCAACGCCATTGCCAAGAACCATCCTTGGCTGATGGGCGGCTCGGCCGATTTGTATCCATCGACGAAGACGCGGCTCACCTTCGACGGGGCGGGCGATTTCGAAGCGGGCCAGTACAACGCGCGCAACTTCCACTTCGGCATTCGCGAGCACGCAATGGGCGCAATCGTAAACGGCATGTCTCTGTCGAAAATCCGCGCCTACGGTTCGACCTTCATGATCTTCAGCGACTACATGAAGGCGCCGATCCGCCTCTCGGCCATCATGGAAATCCCCGCAATCTGGATCTTCACCCACGATTCCATTGGCGTCGGCGAAGACGGACCAACCCACCAGCCGATCGAGCAACTGATCTCGCTGCGAGCGGTTCCCGGGCTGATGACGCTGCGTCCCGCCGATGCCAACGAGGTCGTCGAGGCGTGGAAAATAATCATGAAGCTGCAGAAGGAACCGGTGGCGCTGATCCTTACGCGGCAAGCCCTGCCGACCTTCGATCGCACGAAATACCAGTCCGCGGCAGGCGTGGCACGCGGCGCCTACATCCTGGCCGGCGCCGACGGTGGCAAGCCGCAGGTGATCCTGATGGCCACCGGCAGCGAGGTGTACCTCTGCATCGATGCCTACGAAAAGCTCAAGGCGGAAGACATCCGGGCTCGCGTCGTCAGCATGCCTTCGTGGGACTTGTTTGAGCATCAGGACCAGAGTTACCGCGATGAGGTGCTTCCGCCCGAAGTCACCGCACGAGTCGCAGTCGAGCAGGCTTCCACCTTCGGGTGGGCGCAGTATACGGGACTGAAAGGGCGCATCATAGGAATGAAAACCTTTGGAGCGTCCGCGCCGCTCAAGGATTTGCAGAAGAAATTCGGCTTCACAACCGATGCCGTCCTCCAGGCAGCGCGCGATTTGCTCGGGAAGTGAGAATCCAGCCGCGTTGCTCGGGACACGAGAATCCAGCCCCGGAGGGGCGACCAAGCTTAGCCCAGCGCTTCAGCGCTGGGGAAAGTGGAAAAATGATTCAAGTCCCGGAGGGACGACCCAATTCTCACGCAGACTCTTTAGGCCCGCGTATCAATGTTTGCGAAGTAACAGTTTATTAACGTCAGGCATTTATTCTGCTGCCTGCATCAGTCAGGAGACAGTTATGAATCCGTTGGGCACGCTTGAGACCGCAAAAGCCGCGAATCGTCTCACCCAGCTTCAGACTTTCGGGCAGTCGATCTGGCTCGACTACATCCGCCGCGACCTGTTGAAGGGCGGCGAACTGCAGCGCCTGATCACGGAAGACGGCCTGCGCGGGATGACTTCGAATCCCGCGATTTTCGAAAAGGCCATTGCGGGCTCGACCCAGTACCAGGATTTTCTCGACTCGCTCGCCGGCCGCACCGGCCTCGATGCCAAGGGCCGCTATGAACTGCTGGCGATCCGCGACATTCAGGACGCGGCCGATCTCCTCGCTCAGGTGTACCAGAGCACGAAGAAGCGCGACGGCTACGTGAGCCTGGAAGTATCTCCCTATCTCGCGCACGACACGAGCGGCACCATCGACGAGGCGCGGCGACTGTGGAAGAGCGTGGCCCGCGAAAACCTGATGATCAAGGTGCCGGGAACGCCGGAAGGCATTCCCGCGTTTCGCCAACTGCTCAGCGAAGGCATCAACGTCAATGTGACGCTGCTGTTCGCGCAGGGAGTGTATGAGGAAGTCGCCGCGGCTTTTATTGACGGAGTTGAGAAGTTCGCTGCGACCGGCGGCGACGTGAGCAAGGTTGCGAGCGTGGCCAGCTTCTTCATCAGCCGCATCGATTCGCTGGTCGACTCGCTGGTGGGCGACCAACTCAAGAAGGAGACGGACGCGGCCCGCAAGGCGAAGTTGCAGGGGATTCTGGGGAAAGTCGCGATCGCAAACGGCAAGCTGACCTACGAAGCCTACCAGCGCATCTTTTCTTCTCCGCGTTGGAAAGCGCTGGCCGCCAAGGGCGCTCAGACCCAGCGCGTGCTGTGGGCAAGCACCAGCACCAAGAATCCGAATTACCGAGACGTGATTTATATCGAGGAGTTGATCGGGCCTGACACCGTAAATACCGTTCCTCCGGCGACGCTCGATGCCTTCCGCGATCATGGCAAGCCGCGCCAGAGTCTGACCGAAGACGTGGACGCTGCGCGGAAAACGATGGCCGATCTGGCCGGCGTTGGCATTGTCATGAAAGATGTGACCGACAAGCTGACTGCCGACGGCGTGAAATTGTTTGCCGACGCCTTCGGTACTCTGCTGGCTGCGGTCGAAAAGAATACGAAGCGATCAAGCACGCCCACACCCCAGGTCAATCCACAGACCGCATCCCTTCCCGCCGATCTCGATGCCGCCGTAAAAAAAAACCTTAACGACTGGCGGGCGTCTGGAAAAGTAAGACGGCTCTGGCAGCACGACGCCTCTCTCTGGACCGGCGAAGACGAAGCCAAATGGCTCGGATGGCTCGGCATCACAGACGAACAACTCGCCAGCGCCGCGCAGTTGAAGGCGTTCGCGAACGAGGTCAAGAGCGCCGGATTCTCTGACATTCTGCTGCTGGGCATGGGCGGATCAAGCCTTTGTCCGGAAGTGCTCGCGCTGACCTTCGCGCAAACGGCGGGCTTCCCGCGCCTGCACATACTCGACTCCACCGACCCGGCGCAAATCCGGAGCGTCGAAAAAAAGGTTGACCTCGCCAAGACTCTCTTTATTGTTTCCAGCAAGTCCGGCAGCACACTCGAGCCCAACATCTACAAGCAATATTTCTTCGAGCGCGTGCAGCAGACCATCGGCGCCGACAAGGCGGGCAGCCACTTTATCGCCATCACCGACCCTGGCTCGAAGATGCAGCAGGTCGCCGAGCGCGACCGCTTCCGCCACATTTTCTATGGGCTCCCGTCCATCGGCGGACGCTACTCGGCGCTCTCGAACTTTGGCATGGTTCCCGCCGCGGCGATGGGCCTCGACATCGGCAAGTTCCTCCAGCGCACGAAAGAGATGGTCGAAGCCTGCAAGCCGTCCGCTCCCGTGGAACAAAATCCGGGAGTGATGCTCGGGCTGATCATTGGCACAGCCGCAACACTTGGCCGCGACAAAATTACGCTCATCACCTCGCCCGGAATTGCCGACCTGGGCGCGTGGCTCGAGCAGTTGATCGCAGAGTCCACCGGCAAGCTCGGCAAGGGCATCATCCCGGTCGATCGCGAAGAACTCGGCGCGCCGGACGTGTACGGAAATGACCGTATCTTCGCCTACGTCCGGCTGGAGACTGCGCCCGACGCGGCGCAGGATGCCAAGGTCTCGGCGCTCGAAAAAGCCGGAAATCCCGTAGTGCGCATCGCCGTGGCCGACATTTACAACCTCGGACAGGAATTCTTTCGCTGGGAGATTGCGACGGCGGTCGCGGGCTCGATCCTCGGAATCAACGCCTTCAATCAGCCCGACGTCGAAGCCAGCAAGATCGTAACCAAGCAACTCACGTCCGAATACGAAAGCAAGGGCTCGCTTCCTCCCGAAAAACCGGTAGTTGAAGAAGCGGGCTTCAAGCTCTTCACCGACGACAAGAACGCCTCCGAGCTCGCGAAAGCCGCAGGGGCCGTCCCTTCGTCCGATCGTTCGTCCGACGGCCCTCTCAAGAACTATCTGCGCGCGCATCTGGCGCGTCTTGGCGCCGGCGACTATTTTGCCCTGCTTGGTTATGTCGAGATGAATGCGGAGCACGAATCTCTGCTGCAAGTCCTGCGCATGACCGTGCGCGATCACAAACGCGTGGCGACGTGCCTCGGCTTCGGGCCGCGCTTTTTACACTCCACGGGACAAGCTTATAAAGGCGGTCCCAACAGCGGCGTGTTCCTGCAGATCACGTGCGACGATGCCCAGGACTTGCCGGTTCCCAGACAGAAGTACACTTTCGGAGTGGTGAAGGCAGCACAGGCTCGCGGCGACTTCCAGGTTCTGGCCGACCGCCAGCGCCGGGCGCTCCGCGTCCACCTGGGCAGCGACGTGAAAGTGGGACTCACCAAACTCGCGGAACTGGTAAAGCAGATTTTGTGAAGCTATCTTATAAATCGTCTCGGGAAGGGCACGGCTTCACAGCTTGCGGAAAAACGCGCGATTCGTATCAGGGTATGCCTTCAGGCATACCGCAAGTCGCCGAAAATGGTTCCGGCTTTAGCCGCGGCTGGCTGCGAGGACACTTTGATTCGAGCAGGTTTTGGGGAAGGGCACGGCTTCAGCCGTGCCACCTAGACGCAATAAAGACACGGGCTTTAGCCCCTGAGGAATTCGGCGGTTTCTAAGGAGCACGCATGCAACTGGGAATGGTAGGGTTGGGGCGCATGGGCTCCAATATGACGCGGCGCCTGATGCGCGGCGGTCACACGATGGTGGTTTCCGATCTCAGCGCCGATGCCGTCAAGGGTCTCGTCGGCGAAGGTGCGGTGGCATCGGCTTCGCTCGATGATCTGGTCGGCAAGCTGACCGCTCCGCGCGTCGCGTGGATCATGGTGCCGTCGGGCGATGCGACGGAAAAAACGGTGCAGGCTCTGCTCGCAAACATGCAGGCCGACGACACCATCATCGACGGCGGCAATTCGTATTTCAAAGACGACGTTCGCCGCTCCAAAATCTGCGCCGCCAAGGGCGTGCACTACATCGACGTCGGCACCAGTGGCGGCGTCTGGGGACTGGAGCGCGGCTACTGCATGATGATTGGCGGCCCGAAAGAGGCCGTCCTGCGCCTCGACCCCATCTTCGAAACGCTGGCGCCCGGACGCGGCGACATCCCGCGCACTCCGGGCCGCGAGAAAATGACTGGCACCGCCGCTGGTACCGCGGAAGACGGCTACATCCACTGCGGCCCATCCGGCTCCGGACATTTCGTGAAAATGGTACACAATGGTATCGAGTACGGATTGATGCAGGCCTATGCGGAAGGCTTCGATATTTTCAAGAACGCGACGAGTAAGGACCTTCCCGAAGATATCCGCTACGATCTCAACCTGCCCGATATTGCCGAGGTCTGGCGGCGCGGCAGCGTGGTAAGTTCATGGTTGCTGGACCTGACGGCGATGGCGCTGGCCGAAAATCCCACGCTCGCTGAGTACAGCGGCTTCGTGCAGGATTCCGGCGAAGGGCGCTGGACGATCCAGGCGGCGCTCGAAGAGGCGGTTCCGGCCGAAGTGCTGACGGCGGCTTTGTACACGCGCTTCCGCTCAAGGCAGGATCACACATTCGCGGAGAAGATGCTCTCCGCCATGCGACAGAAGTTCGGTGGTCACGTCGAACCCAAGCCACATTGAACCATTTAGTCATTGAATCATTGAGGTATTGAATCATTGAGAAGTTTAGTCAATGATTCAATGGCTCAATGATTCAATGACTCAATAACACGAGGAACCCATGGCTCAAACAGAAGTTCTGCCAGCAACAACCAAACCGCGGGTGGGGCGCACAGGAGATCCGTGTGTCATGGTGATCTTCGGATTTACCGGCGACCTGACGCGCCGGAAGCTGATCCCCGCTCTCTACAACCTCGCCACCCAGCAATTGCTGTCGCGCGAGTTCTCCGTGATCGGCGTGGGCCGCAGCCCCATGAGCGATGACGACGCGCGGAAGAAAGTCACCGAAGACTTCAAACAGTTCGCCACCGGCGCCGTCGATGCCGATTTGTGGGAATGGTTTGTCCGCCGCATAAGTTATGTAAGTGGAGATTTCGACGATCCCGCCACCTACGACAAGCTGAAAGAAACACTCGCCAAGGTCGACCAGGATCACAACTGTCACGGCAACTATTTCTTTTACCTCGCCACCGCGCCCAACTTCTTCGGCGACGTCGTCGAGCGGCTTTCCAAAGTCGGCCTGATGACCGAAGAGAATAACCATTGGCGGCGAGTGATTATCGAAAAACCTTTCGGCCACGATCTGGATTCCGCCAAGGCTTTGAATCAGCAAATTTTGAAAGTTGCTTCGGAACGGCAGATCTACCGCATCGATCACTACCTGGGAAAAGAGACGGTCCAGAACATTTTGGCGCTCCGTTTCGCGAACGGAATTTTCGAGCCGATCTGGAATCGGCGCTACATTGACCACGTGCAGATTTCGGTCGCTGAAACCGTCGGCGTTGAGAAACGCGGCGGCTACTACGATGGGGCGGGCGCCCTGCGCGACATGGTGCCCAACCACATTATGCAGCTCATCACTCTGACCGCGATGGAACCACCAATTTCGTTCGAGGCGAACGCGGTGCGCGACGAGCAGTCTAAAATTCTGCACGCCATCCAACCCTTCAGTGCCGAGGACGTGCTCAGCAAAACGGTTCGCGGGCAATACGGCGAAGGCACCATGGACAACCAGCGTGTGCCCGCCTACCGCTCCGAAGATGGCGTGCCCCCGGACTCGCGCACCGAAACCTTCGTCGCCATGAGGCTGCTGATCGACAACTGGCGCTGGGCGGGAGTTCCCTTCTATCTTCGTACCGGCAAGCGGCTGCCCGGCCGCCATACGCATGTCGTGATTCAGTTCCGGCGCGCGCCTTTCATGCTGTTCCGCGAAACCCAGGTCGAAAATATGATGCCCAACCAACTGGTCCTGCATATCCAGCCGGAAGAAGGCATCTCGCTGCGCTTCGCCGCCAAGACTCCCGGGCCCGCCATGCAACTGGGCGAAGTGAATATGGACTTCGCGTATGCCGACTATTTCGGACTCACTCCTTCGACTGGCTACGAACGCCTGCTCCATGACTGCATGACTGGCGACGCTACGCTCTTCCAGCGCGCCGACATGGTCGAGGCCGGTTGGAGTATTGTCGATCCCGTACTCGATGTGTGGAAAGCGCTGCCTCCGCGCAATTTCCCCAACTACCCCTCCGGGGTCTGGGGCCCGAAAGAGTCCGACGAACTGATGGAGCGCGATGGCCGGCGCTGGAGAAATTTTGAAAAGTAATTTGTAATATGTGATTTGTAATTGGTAATTTGAAACCAAGAGCAAGTTAAACAATTACCCGATTACAAAATTACAAATTACAAATCGCAAATTACAAATGCCTTCCCGATCCATTGAAGTGCTTGCCAATCCGGCCGATCTCTTTCACGCCGCCGCCGAAGAATTCATCCGCGCAGCCCGCGACGCAATTGGCGCCCAAGGCCGATTCACGGTCGCGCTCTCCGGTGGCTCGACTCCAAAAGCTCTCTATTCCCTGCTTGCCACCAATTATGCCGGCTTCGCCTGGAACCGCATCTTTCTATTCTTCGGCGACGAGCGTCACGTTCCACCCACCGATGCCGACAGCAATTATCGGATGGTGAATGAATCGTTGCTGACGAAGATTGCGATTCCCGCGGAGAACGTCTTTCGCGTGCTCGCCGAGAATCCCGATGCCGCCGCCGCTGCGACAGACTATGAAGCCCAGCTCCGCCGATTCTTCGAACTTCCTCCCGAACTTCGGCCCGCAGATCGGCCCGGCGAATTCCCGCGCTTTGACCTGATTCTGCTCGGCATGGGTCCCGATGGCCACACCGCTTCCCTCTTCCCCGACACCGCGGCACTCGATGAACAGTCGCGCCTGGTGGTCGCCAACTGGGTCGCGAAGTTCAACACCCACCGCATCACCTTCACCTTCCCTGTGCTCAATCGCGCCGCCGAAGTGATGTTCATGGCCAGTGGCGCCGACAAAGCCGACATGCTGCGCCAGGTTCTGGAGGGCAAGAACACGCCTCCGTTTCCCTCGCAAAGAGTGCAGCCCTCCGACGGAAGATTGTTGTGGATGCTCGACGAAGCGGCGGCCGCAAAACTAACGCTCTGAAGTCCGGCTCCGCAGGCTGCGGAAAACTCGGGCTTCGTTTCAGGGGAACGGCTTAATTCTCACCTGTTTGCTCCGAAGATAATGAGCAGTGTTTTACGGGTACCCCCCCACCCCCCCCTATTTTTTAATCCATTAAAATCATAGACTTGCCCGCAAAATATTCAAGAATAAGGACTTATATGGAAAATATTCAGGAATAAGGAGTTAGCTCGCTTTTTCGCTTCGCCCAAGGGTTTGGCGGCGGCTGACGCCCGCTTGTTGTTCCAAATTGGTGTTTTCAAAGAGCGCCGACAAATGGGGCTGGGGTAGCTTCGAGGGCCGTCTTGGTTGACGGGCACACCTCGGCTCTGACACACAGGTCGATCCCATTGTCGCCGACGGTTGGTTAGAAGTCTGTGATGGGTGGCCCGGGCGTTTGTGATGAAAAGAAGAGGTCGGAAGGTGGAGAATCAGCGAGTGATGAAAGTGGACGCAGCGAGAGTCGGACTCTAGGGGAAACGTCCCGTCTGTCCCCGGGTTTCCCCCCCGGGTTTCCCCCCGGGTTTCCCGGGTTTCGTCAGCGTCCATTCGTGCGGCAAGTTACCGTGGCATCCCGGCGGTGGGGGGTTATACTTGCCAAAGTAAATATGCCGCCCCTCGCAAGGTTTGCCCTCAATTACGCTCACGAGCCAGTTGGCAAATCCCTCATCGTTCATGCCGATTGTTTTGAATGGATGGGGAGTGCCCCGGAGAATTCAATCCACGGGATTGTCACCGACCCGCCCTATGGCGTAAAGGAGTATGAGTTCGACCAGCTTGAAAAGCGGGCAAACGGCAACGGCGGTATCTGGCGCATCCCGCCGTCATTTGATGGTTCGGCGCGCCAGCCGCTTCCTCGATTTACGGCGCTGAACGCGAAGGAGCGCGCGCAGGTTTGCAGATTCTTCACCGAGTGGGGCAAGATTGCCTTGCACGTGCTTAGGCCGGGCGGCCACGTTTTCATTGCGTGTAATTCGTTCATGTGCCAAATGGTCTACAGCGCGCTTGTTGCTGGTGGCCTAGAGTTTCGCGGACAGCTAATCCGTGTGGTGCAAACGTTGCGCGGTGGCGATCGGCCAAAAAATGCGGAGGAAGAATTTCCGGACGTGTGTTCCTTGCCGCGTGGCTGCTATGAGCCGTGGGGCATACTGCGCAAGCCCCTGCCCGCCGGTATGAAGGTCAGTGATTGCCTACGCCAGTTTGAAACGGGCGGCCTGCGGCGACTGCCGGAAGGGCTGCCGTTTTCGGATTTGGTTGAAGTGGGTCGCACGCCACGCGAAGAACGCAAACTTGCGGCGCACCCAAGTTTGAAACCCCAAGCGCTATTACGCGAGCTGGTTTACGCGGTGCTGCCGCTTGGGAAAGGAATCGTTCTAGACCCGTTCATGGGTTCCGGCTCCACGGTTGCGGCTGGCAACGCCGTGGGCGTGCATTGCATTGGTGTCGAAAAGAACAGCGAGTATTTTGAGGCGGCCCCGCAATCTATCGAACGGCTCACAAAGGTCGTGGTGCCGCGCGACCAGTTAACCTTTGCCTTGGCGTAGCTCTGCGCACTTGTAGATCCAGTTCGCCATCATCTTTTGTGCGCCCGCCTTCGATACGCTGGCCGTAATCGTCCTGCGGCTGGTTTCTGACCGGCCCGAGAACTGCCAATCGGCCTTGGCGAGCATTGCCCCTGCCACTAGCAGAAACTTGAACGCCTGCGTTGTCTTAACCTTTGGCCCTTCGCGTCCGCTCTGAAACACAAACACCATCAACCACACGTCCTCCGCGTTGTGCCCCTGCCAGCCCTGCAAATACCGTGAGGCTTTGATCTCGATTCCGTCGCTGCCCGCGTGCTGCGCCGCTTCATTTGGATATTTTCCGGCTGGTAGAACATCCGGGTGCCCGTTGTGGTAAAGGTTCTTGACCACCGACGGGCAGTGCTTGGGAATGCGTGCGCCCATCATTTCGCCAACCAAGCTGCTAAAGTTCGCCTGCATCATTGTGTTTTCTAGGCTTGCCATTCCCTTGCTTTGAAGCTGCGTATCTATCGCAGTTAAAAAGTCGATGAAATCCTGCATGGCTGCCCGCACGTGGGTAGTGGTTACGCCAAACGGAATTTTCGCGCGCGGGTTGAAGCCGTTCTTATCGATAGGCTCGGGCAGAATTAGGGCGGCCATTGCGAACGCAAAAGAATACCTCGCTAGAGCACGTTTGGACAGGCCAAACTTAAGAGAAACAAGGCTGCACCTTTTGGCGTGCCCGCCTTTAGGCAGCTGTACCCGCAGTACGTTTCGTCGTCGTCTTCTTTGTAAAGTACTGATCGAGCAAAGCAGTAAGCGCCTTGTGCCGTGGAGTTCGCCTAGCCCTATCGGTGACACCTTTTTCAACCGCCCGGACATAACGAACTACTCGGGCAGGAACTTTTATGGTGTCATCTTTTAAGCGACTATCAACTAACCCAGCAAACTTGACCAACTCCCTTTTCGCCGCCTTTCGATTGTCGCGCAGTTGCTTTTGCTTCAATAGTTGAGCCATGGCCACAAAAAGAGAATAGAAGTCAGCCTGATTGTGCCAGCGATACTCCCTGATGTCCGGCAAAATGTTTTGGATCGTCAGAAGCGTTTTGTCATACAGTGCCCTTGCACTTGCCTGTCCCTCAAACTCGTCTTCGTACTCTTCGAAGTACATATAGTGCTCATCAATTTCGCGAGCAGAGCCGCCCTGCGGCCCGTAAATAACACCAATGAGCAACTCGCTGACAAATTGAATATCTTTCATTCTCCGAATGTTCGCGGTCGAAACGATTTTGCTTTCAGTCCAATAGGAATCATTGGCCAAATCGCTTACCAGTGAGACGAATGGCCCGGAGTACGTGGCGTTTCTTAATTCTTGGTCGTTTAGTTTGGTGAGGTATGCGTTCAATCTCCGAAACATGTCACGAACTTCGGATTCCGTAGGATTCTTAAGTGCGCGGACCGCAATCAGGGCTCCATAAAACTGCTGCTTTTGGTCGCCGGTTAGGTTGTCGAAAGTCTTGTCTTTCCATTCTGAGGTCGGTCCCAGTTTCCCGAGGGCAAAGCTGTTGAATTCCTGCTCTTGTTTGTCTTTATCGACACCCAAGAACTGAAGGATTGTGCGTATTCGCTGCTGGCCATCAACAACCGCATAGGTTGTCCGGCCATCGGAAGTTGTAGACTCGTCAATGTAGATTTCTGGAACGGGAAGCTCCATTAGAATGGATTCGATTAGCTTTGATTTTTGACGCTGAACCCATACCGGACGGCGCTGGTATGGCGGCCTTATTTCGAGGCTGCCTTCGTCATACCGCTGTTTGAACCAACTCACTGCTGTCCGGCTAAAATT
>PKUV01000033.1 GCA_003131315.1 Acidobacteriaceae bacterium | reverse complement strand
ACGGGGGCTGGATGTCAGAAAATCATCCCTCCCTGCGCAGGGGGGAAAGTGTTTTCTCTTGACATCCCCTTTTATAGAACGGGGGCTGGATGTCAGAAAATCATCCCTCCCTGCGCAGGGGGGAAAGTGTTTTCTCTTGACATCCCCTTTTATAGAACCCGGCTGCTCAATACGTGGAGCAGTTCTGAATGTCTTCTATCCAACTATCGAAAGCGTCTGATCGGCTAACCGGTTCACAGTAAAAGCGCTGGCCATACTGCCTGCCCAGTTCTACAAAAGGTGATCCGAAGACACAGAACAGAACCCCCTTCAGTTCTTCCTCGGGCAATGTCTGGCACATAAGACCTACGCCGCATTTGAAATCGATATCGTCGATCCACTCGCGGTCGCTCCAGACGGCGAGGATTCCGTGCTTAACTCCGTTTCGTGGCCTAATCTGACGGAGCTTTTCTTGCAGGTCATTTGCGATCCGGCTGGAGGTGATTCGGAGGTTACCATATTCTTGTAGCTCCCCGTGAGGCCCCAACTCCTCAGGAATATGCTCTCCCTCTTTTGGCCGGTAGCGTTTCACTTCCAAGAAGGCCGACAGTCCGTCTCTTTCTACCATTAAGTCTGGCCCCTTTGCCCCGGTAGGTTCGAACCGTGGGCGGAACCCAAGATGTTTGAAGACCAAGGCGTACTCGATCTCCATCAGATGATCGACGACCATCTCGTCATCACGCTCACGGATACGTTGGAAGACCGACGCAACGCCCTCGATATCCGCCGCTAGGCGCAACCGCCCGGTGAAGTAGTGGGGGTATTTGATGTTCGCCGCTTCGATCCGCTCGACGGTCTTTCTGAGAACCTCGCTGGCGTCCTCTGGTGGTCGCATGGCTTATTTGTAGTTAACTCCCGTTCAGCCGTCAAAGCCAGGCGCTGCGGGCGACTCGGCCCAGCAGACGCGGCTTGGCTACCCTCTCTCATCTCGATCAACTGCCCTTTGCGCGGACGCCAATAAAACCGGGCCTTCGGACGTTTCAAATCTCCGTCTCAAATTCCTATCTTCTCGTACTCATCGAGCCGGGTGCCCCACTCATTCGCGTTCTTTGCGAATGAGTGGGCTTCCGCGAACAAGAGGGAGGCTTGCACCCTTCCCGTAACCAAACGTCGCGACCGGGCGACGGTTGATCTCCATCGGCCACTCCTGAAATTTCACCCGTACCAGTCCAGTCTCTCCGAAAAGATAGGAGCGAAAGCTGCTCCACTCCCACTGCTCCGGCTTTTCCACCAGTCCGCGCTTCACCGGCTTCCACCCCAGCAAGCCAAAACCGGGCTTGCTGGGGACCCCGGGTTGCGGTGCATGTAACGCAGCTTCTCGATTTGCTTCTCTTCGGTCCACACGTTGAAATCGTAAAAGCGTTTCTGCCAGACCGGAGCGGGGTCGGGGTGGGGGAACCCACTCATCGCAAAAGACGCGATGAGTGGGGCACCCTCGGTTCTGAGCTTCCTCGTGAAACGCTCTTTCAGGACCTTCATCACCACCGAGGGATCGCCCAATTCCGGTTCGGTCATGAGCAGATGAAAGTGCTCGGGCATGATGACGTATCCGTGGACCACGAAGCGGTACTTCTGGCGCGCGGCTTCCAGGATGTTCAGGAAAAGGTCGCGGCGTTCGGGCGTGCCCAGTTGCGGCTGGCGGTGGTAGCAACTGCAGGTGATGAAATGCAGATCGTGGTTGCCGTAATAGCGATGCAGGCCCTTGGTCATCCCGTTAGAGTAGACACAGGAGTTCGAGCTTGACTGTGACCTGGGTCTCAGTCGGATTGTGACGAACCCACTCATTCAAACCCACTCATTCGCAAAAAACGCGAATGAGTGGGGCACCCCGCCGCTAACCCAGAGGTCGTTTCCAGCGTCTAACCCCAAGGGTGAAGTGTGCTTTTTTGGGGAACCGCACCGCACCCGTTTCCGTACTACACAACAGAGTGCAAGGTTCAGGCTTCGCCTCCCACGTAAGGCGGCCTGCCGTGAACCAAACTTTGTGAACCAAACCATGCGGATGCTCATCGAAATCGTTCGCCAGTCGCTGGCCACCCTCTGGGCCCACAAGCTGCGCTCGTTTCTCACCATGTTCGGCATTGCCTGGGGCGTCGGATCGCTCCTCCTGCTCGTCGGCTTGGGCGAGGGCTTCCGCAGCGGGCAGGCGAAGCAACTGAAGAATCTTGGCCAAGATATTATGTTCACCTTCCCCGGTCGCATCCCCGCCGTCGAAGGCAGCACTCAGTCCGGCCGCACTTACCATTTCACCTATCAGGATTACCTCGCCATCCGCAGCGAGGCTCGCTCCCTCAAGTATCTTTCCCCCGTACTCAACCGCGAGGACATTCGCGCGGTCAGCGATTACGGCTCCACCAACGGCCAGGTCTTCGGCATCGCTCCCGAATACAACCAGATCCGCAATGTCCCCGTCGGTCCCGGCCGCTGGTTCAACGATCAGGACAATACCGAAACGCGCCGAGTGGCCGTCGTCGGCTGGGAGCTTTTGAAGAACATATTCCCCGGACGCCCGGCCGTCGGCTCGCCCATCCTGCTCAATGGCGTCCGCTTCGAAATCATCGGTGTGCTCAGCAAAGTTGGGCAGGAAGGCAACAACGGCACCAATGCGCGCATCTTCATTCCTATCGGGACCATGCGCAACCTGTTTCGTTTGAAAGAGCAGAACAGCGAAGACGCCATCTCATTCCTGAACTACCGTCCGCTCACGCCCAGCGGGAATTTGGTGGCGAAACAGGAAGTCCACGACATTATTGCCCGCCACCACGGCTTCAATCCCAAGCTTACCGAATCATTCGAAGACTGGGACACCATCGAAGACAACAAGCGCGTCGCCAAGATCTTCGACGGCATGGATCTGTTCCTCGGCGTGGTCGGGGTGATCACGCTTGCCCTCGGCGCCATCGGCATCATCAACATCATGCTGGTCTCCGTCACCGAACGCACGCGAGAGATCGGACTGCGCAAAGCGCTCGGCGCTACTCATCGCGCCATCCTGACCCAGTTTTTTGTAGAAGGCGCGTTCCTGACCGCTCTGAGCGGAGGCATCGGATTGGCCATCACCACCGCATTGGTCACGGTTCTCGCCGCGTTGCCCGCACCCGAAGGATTCGACACGCCCCGCATCGTTCCATCGTCCGCTGCAATCGCCATTCTCTCGCTCGCGTTTGCCGGCATCGCAGCGGGCCTTTATCCGGCGCGTCAGGCCGCGCTGTTGCAACCGGTGGAGGCACTGCGCCAGGAGTAACTGGGCTGAGGAATAACTATGATTCTCGAACTCGCCCGCCAGGCCTACAACGCGCTCAAGCATAACCGCCGCCGTAGCATCCTCACCATGCTCGGCATGGCCTGGGGCATTGCGACGGTCGTGTTGCTATTGGCCTACGGTTCCGGTTTCGAGCGCGGCCTCTGGGTCGCCTTCCGCTCCTGGGGCACGAACCTGGTCTTCATCTTCCCCGGACGCACCTCGCTGCAAGCGGGCGGCACCAAAGCCGGCAGCGAAATCAAACTCACCGTCAACGATCTCGATTACCTCCAGGCCGAAGTGCCTCTGCTGAAGCGCATCTCGCCCGAAGCCTTCAAGCAAAGCACCGTCGCTTATGGAACGCGCAGCGGCAGTTACGGGATCAGCGGAGTCTATCCGTACTATCAGCACATGCGCCGCATCGACGTCGAAGACGGTACCTTCTTCACCGACCTCGACGAAAACACGCATAGCCGCGTCGCCATCCTCGGCGCCGACGTCAAGAAAAAGTTGTTCTCCGGTCAGAACGCGCTTGGCGAAAAAGTGCGGCTCGACGGCATTTCCTACGAGGTCATCGGCGTGCTCAAACACGTCATTCAGAATGGCGACGACAACATGAACGGCAAAGTGTACATCCCTTTCAGCGCCATGAGCGACCTCACCAATACCTATTACCTCAACGCTGTCGCCATGGAATACGAAGGCGACCACGAAAAAGTCGCCGAGGCGGTGCGCCGCTCCATGGCCTTTCACCATGAGTTCGATCCCAAGGACAAGCGCGCCGTCTTTGTCTTCGACGTCTTTGCCGATCTGCTCGACCTGCGCGTGATCACCACCGGCATCAAGATTCTGCTCGGGTTCATCGGCCTGCTTACGCTCGGCATCGGTGGCGTGGGCCTGATGAACATCATGCTGGTCTCAGTCACCCAGCGCACCCGCGAGATCGGAGTCGAAAAAGCCCTCGGCGCCCGCGGTTGGCACATCCTGGTCCAGTTTCTCGCCGAAGCGCTCGCCATCACCCTTCTCGGTGGGCTCGCCGGCGTGGTTCTCGCTTACATCGTCTCCTGGTCGGTCGGATCGCTTACTCTCTGGAGCGCCTTCGTAGAGAATGGCACCGAAGGCGATATCCATCTCACCATCGATTCCACCACTCTGCTGGCGTCTACCCTGATCCTCGGATTCGTCGGCGTCATCAGCGGAATGCTCCCCGCCATCAAAGCCTCGCGGCTGGATCCCATCGAAGCCCTCCGCTACGAATGAATCGAGGTCAGAGGTTAGAGGTCAGATTGCAGAGGTGAAAACCCCCGCGGCAAACGGTCCTAACCTCTGCAATCTGACCTCTCACCTCTGACCTGGGCTGTCTGATCTCCGACCGTTGCACCTCCCCGTTGTGCTATATTTCTCCCAATTTGCACAGGAGGTTTTATGCGCCCACTTGGTGTCACCTTGGTCGGCTTCTACCAGATTCTGCGCAGTGTAATAGGGCTAGTGTTTGGACTCTCCGTTCTGCTATTCACCGGACTGGCCGCCAAACTCGCTTCCCTGGCCGCTGAAGGCAACGCCGTCGAAAATCTTCTGCGCGGCTTCGGCCACGTGGCCGGTCTTGGCATCATCGTGTTTGCGGTCGTGCACATGCTCGCCGGCTACGGCGTCCTGCAGATGCAGAACTGGGGACGACTCCTCACGCTTCTGTTTTCCGCGATTGGACTCGTGCTGGTTCTGCCCGGCGTCGTCCACGCGCATATTTTTTCGTTGCTCTTCGGGGCGATTAACGCGGCCTGCATCTTCTATCTGGCCATGCCTCCGATCAAGCGCGCCTTCCACGCCGAAGGCAACCCGATGCGAATGGCGGCCTAAACCAGTGCATTTTGTGGCAGCCATTGACCCTGCATCGTGAGCGTCCTCGCCGGCGGTCAGGCGGGCATCCTGGCTGCCGGACACTTCGTTCGGCCGTAGAGACGCGGCTTGCCGCGTCTCGCTCCTCCACCTGAGTACAATGAACCCGTGTCAGACTCCAATTCCCTGCAGAAAGTCCTCGATCACTTGCAACGCTACGATCATCCGCTGCTCGCCTTTTCCGCGCGCGAGAACAGCGGCGTTATCGAAGTTCTGATCGATCTGAGGAACTCGGCTGTCCCGGTTCACACCTACGTACTTCCGATTCATCCCCGCGACCTCGATCATCCCCAGTTCGCCTGGCATTTTCAGCGCCAGCTCTACGACGGACTGCACGACTATTTCATCGAAATGTTTACCCGCACCCCGCAGGATCGCGCCGTTGACCGCAGTCCGATGCCTGCCGGGGAGGGCGGCCAGGGAAGCTAGCGCATTGTCCATCCGCGAAAAAATCGAGCAGGAAATCCGCCAACGCGGCCCCATGCCGTTTTCGCGCTACATGCAGATCTGCCTCTACGATCCTGCCCATGGTTACTATTCCGCCAACGCCGAGCAATTCGGCAAAGCCGGAGACTTCTATACCTCGAGCGACGTTCACGCCGTTTTCGGACGGTTGCTGGCGCGGCAGTTTGACCAGATGTGGCAAGCGCTTGATCGCCCTCCTAAAATTGAAATCCTCGAACTCGGCCCCGGCCGCGGCTTGTTCGCCCGCGATGTGCTCGATTGGTCCAACAAGAAATTCCCCGACTTCTTCGCTGCCCTTACCTACACCTTGCAGGAATCGTCGCCCGCGCTGCGCGCAAGACTGCGAGACAATCTCCGCGAACACATTGGCACTGGGAAGGCCGCAGTTCCGGAGGAACGATCGAGTTTAGCCCCGCTCGTGTGGGGACGGGTGCCCTTGCCCGTCCAAGCCGAGCGCAGCTCGGCACCTGCGGACATTTGTCGCAGCCTCTCACCCGACGCGCCCCTGATTGTCTTCGCCAACGAATTCTTCGACGCCCTCCCCGTGGAAATTCTCGGGACTGCCGGCAAACTCTACATCGCGCTCGAAAACAACCGCCTGCGCGAAACCTGGCTCCCGCCGCTCCCCGAAGAACTGGAATTCCTCGACCGCTACGGCGTCCATCCCGAACCCGGCGAGCGCATCGAAGTGCCTATTCTCGCGCAGAATTGGATCCGGCAAACCGCGCACTCAATCCCACTCGGCTTGCTGCTGATCATCGACTACGGTTACACGCGCAACCAACAACTTTCGGGTCGCTACCACGGCACGCTCATGGCGTATCGCCATCACTCCGCCAGCCCCGACCCCTACCAGGCCCCCGGCGAGCAAGACCTCACCGCGCACGTCAATTTCACCGCGCTTGCCGCTGCATGCGAGCAAGCCGGTATGCAGTTCGAAAAACTCCTCACGCAATCGCAATTCCTGATGGATATTGGCGAGAAGAATCAGTTTGCCGACGCCTTCGAAGACTGCCGCATCCCGCAGGAACGGGCGAAAGTAGCCCTCCAGCTCAAGCACCTTGTCACGCCCGTCGGCATGGGAGAGAATTTTCAAGTGCTGATTGCCAGCCGAGCGGTAGATCGCAAGAAAATAGCCGCCCTGAGCGGCCTGAACTTCGGAAGTGGCTCTCAGCTCTCGGCTATCAGCTCTCAGTAAATCGATGGCGTTGTCCTTAGGTAGAGTCCGGTCGCTGAAAACTGACAAGTGATAGCTGATAGCTGACAGCTGAGAGCTAAGGACGTGGGTGCCGGGTGCACGAAAGGACCCGGTACCAAAGGTGCACACCATTGTCGTTGCTATTTAACATCCCTGAAATATCTTTGCAGTAAACTACGAACGATGAGCTCGCCTAGGGTCTCTCGTTTTGCGCTGCCCCTGCAGGTCGCTGCCGTCTGTTACCGGCGGGTGAATTCTCATGCCGAGTTTCTGCTGGTCCATACCAACGGCGGCAGCAAGTGGACGTTTCCCAAGGGAGCCCCCGAATCTCGCCTCTCGCACAGCCAGGCGGCCGAACGCGAAGCCAAAGAAGAAGCGGGCGCCATCGGCATCATCGAGCCCCGCCATTTCCACATCTACATTCACTCCAAGGGCGTCTTCTGGCAGGCCGGCGGTGTGGAGGAATACGTCGTCAAAGCTTTCTTGATGGAAGTCCGCCAAACTTGCCATCCGGAGGAAGACTACCGCGATCCCACCTGGTTCGATGCAGGAAAGGCGCGCGTGATCCTGGCCAAGGGCCGCGAAGTCAAATACGCCCACGAACTCCAGACCGTGATCGACCGCGCGCTGGAGCACCTCGGCGTAGCGCGGATGGCTGCGGCGCGGTAGCGCTTGTGGAGGGACGGGCGTCCTCGCNNAAGAGTGTCCGCGCCACACTCTCTCATGAGACGATAAACATACACCCATGATCCAACTCTCCGGCGCCGGCAAGCGCTACGGCCACAAGCTCTTGTTCGAGAACGCCGACTGGCTGATCACGCCAGAANNCGGCACCGGCAAGTCCACCGTCATGAAAATCCTTGCCGGGAGCGAGTCGCTCGACTACGGCACTATCTCGCGTGCCAAAGGCATCTCCGCCGGATACCTTCCTCAGGACGGCCTCACCATGACCGGCCGCACCATTTTCGCCGAGTGCATGTCCGTCTTTGCCGAACTCGATGCCATCGAAAAAGAAATGGAGTCGCTCACCCGCAGCATGTCGGAACTCGACCACGCGGGCCCCGAATACTCCAACGTCGCCGACCGTTACCAGAAGCTCGAACATGAATTCGTCGCGCGCGACGGCTACACGCTCGAAGCCCAGGTCGGCATGGTGCTGACCGGTCTTGGCTTCCACCGCGACGACTGGACTCGCCGGACCGAAGAGTTCTCCGGCGGCNNGACCAACCACCTCGATCTCGAAGCCCGCAACTGGCTCGAGGAGTACCTGACCACCTATCCCTACGCTTTCGTCCTCATCTCGCACGACCGCTACTTCCTCGACATCACCGTCAAGCGCATCGTGGAAATCTGGAACAAGCAGATGCACTTCTACGCCGGCAACTACGACCAGTACCTGGCCGGCAAAACCGCGCGCAAGGAGCAGCTCGAATCCGCTTACAAGACCCAGCACGACCGCATCGAGCAGCTCGAAGTCTTCATCAACCGCTTCCGCTACACGGCCACCAAGGCCAAGCAGGTCCAGAGCCGGATTAAAGAGCTCGAAAAAATGGAGCGTATCCAAATCCCGGAAGAAGAGAAGACCGTCCACTTCTCCTTCCCGCAGCCGAAGCCGAGCGGACGCATCGTCGCCGAGTTTGCGAACGTCGCCAAGAGTTACGGTGATCACAAGGTTTTCGAAAAAGTTGGCTTCATGATCGAGCGCGGCGAGCGCGTCGCGTTAGTCGGAGTCAACGGAGCAGGGAAGTCCACCCTCATTAAACTGCTGGCCAATCAGGAGCCATTCACCGCCGGCGAATACAAGCTGGGCCACAACGTCGAACCCGACTATTTCGCGCAGGACCAATATAAAGAACTCGATCCGGAAGCTCGCATCCTCGACGATCTCGGCGAACTCTCACCCGCCTCCACGCAAACTCAACTGCGCAGCCTGCTTGGCTGTTTCCTTTTTTCCGGAGACGATGTGTTCAAGCGCATCGGCGTCCTCTCCGGAGGCGAGCGCAATCGCTACGCGCTGCTCAAAATGCTGCTTCACCCCGCCAACTTCCTGCTGCTCGACGAGCCCACCAACCACCTCGA
>PKUV01000057.1 GCA_003131315.1 Acidobacteriaceae bacterium | reverse complement strand
CCAGCAGTTCTTCGGCGGCGGTGAGGGGCAGCTTGCGCATGCCCAGATCGTCGAGGGCGTCCTCGCCCGGCTGAACGGGCGAGACGCCCGTTCCTCCACCGTATGAATTATCGCAGCACTAGTAGTGGACCGTTCGCCCGCGCGCCCGATGTTATCTTTATGTGGGTAGCGCATTGCTGGAAATCGCATTCATGGACGTTCTCAAAAGACTTTTTGAGCGGCATTTCCACTCACCGGTCGAGCGGGTGCAGCCGCTTCAGGGCCAGCTCGGCGGTTCGGGCCGCAAGATCACACGGCTTTCCAACGAAAAACTCAGCGCGATCGGCATTCTGTATGACGTGCGCGAAGAGAATGTCGCCTTCCTCGAATTTTCCAGGCACTTTCGCCGGCACGGTCTGCCGGTGCCGGAAATTTATGCCGAAGATTTAAGCCACGGCGCTTATCTCGAAGAAGACCTTGGGAGCACCACGCTTTTTGAGTTTCTTTCCGACCATCGCAACGGCGCGACCATCGCTCCCGAGGCCGTCGCGGCCTATCGCAAAGTTGTCGCCGTGTTGCCGCGCTTTCAGGTCGAAGCGGGCCGCGATTTGAACTACAAAGTGTGCTATCCGCGCTCGAGCTTCGATCGCCAGTCCATCGCGTGGGATTTGAACTATTTCAAATATTACTTTCTGCGTCTCGCAGGCATTCCCTTCAACGAGCAGGCGCTGGAAGACGATTTCAGCCGCTTGACGAAATTCCTGTTGAGCGCCAGCCGCGATTATTTTCTCTACCGCGATTTCCAATCCCGCAACATCATGTTGCGCGACGGCCAGCCATATTTCCTGGACTACCAAGGCGGCCGCAAAGGAGCGCTGCAGTACGATATCGCTTCTCTTTTGTACGATGCCAAGGCCGACCTGCCCCCGGATCTGCGCCAGCAATTGCTCGATCGTTATCTCGACAGCCTGGCCGGTTTCCTCGATCTCGATCGCTCCGCGTTCATGCAGTTTTACTACGCCTACGTTTATGTCCGCATCATGCAGGCTCTGGGCGCTTACGGTTTTCGCGGCTTTTACGAGCGCAAAGAGCATTTTTTGCAAAGCGTGCCGTACGCGCTGATAAATCTGCGCTGGCTGATTCACAATGTGGAGTTGCCCATTGCGTTGCCGACGCTGATGCAAGCATTCAAAAGCATGGTGGCCTCGGATAAGTTGCAGGGCCTGACTTCGGAACCGGAAAGATTGACAGTGCGGATTTTCAGTTTTTCATTTCACCGAGGCCTGCCGCAAGACGAGACCGGAAATGGCGGCGGATTCGTTTTCGATGGCCGCAGCCTCCCGAATCCTGGACGCGAAGAGCGCTTCAAAGCCCTCACCGGCAAAGACGCGCCGGTAATCGACTATCTCAATCGGCAGGAGAGCGTGCATCAGTTTCTCGCCAGCGTCATGTCGCTGGTGGATGTAAGCGTCGGCACTTATCAGCGTCGCGGCTTCAAGCACTTGATGGTGTCGTTCGGTTGCACCGGAGGCCAGCATCGTTCGGTTTATCTGGCGGAGCAATTGGCGAAACATTTGCGCGGCAAGGATGGAGTGGAAGTGGTGGTGCGTCATCGCGAGCAGGAGCAGCTGGATCAATGAAAGCGGCAAATCTGTGAAAGCGATGGACCAATGAAAGCGATGATTTTGGCCGCCGGCCTCGGCACGCGCTTGCGCCCCCTCACCGACGATCGCCCCAAAGCGCTGGTCGAAATCAACGGCCGCACGCTGCTGGAGATCACGCTCTCTCGCTTGCGCAGCTTCGGAGTTCGCGAGGTGATGATCAACGTTTATCACTTCGCCGACATGATTCTGGAGTACCTGAAAACGAACGACAACTTCGGCATGACCATTGAAGTCTCGCGCGAGGAGGCGTTACTCGATACCGGCGGTGGCCTGAAGAAGGCTGCTTACTTCTTTGTGGAGGATTCCGGTCGTCCTGAAGAACCCTTCATTGTGCACAATGTCGATGTCCTCAGCGCGATTGATCTCCGGCGCATGGTGCAATTGCACAATGAAAATCAGGCTCTAGCCACCCTGGCGGTGCAGGACCGCAAGACCTCTCGATACCTGCTGTTCGACGACCAGCTTCAGCTCTGCGGTCGGCGATCCGGGAGCGATGAAGAACCTGAACTGGTTCGATCTTTACTTGTTCGATCCCAGCAAGTGCAGGCGCTCGCTTTTTCCGGCATTCACGTGATTTCTCCTCGTTTTCTGACGATGATGATCGAAGACGGCGCGTTCTCCATCATCTCCTCCTATTTGCGCCTCGCTGCCCAGGGAGAAAAAATCCTCGCCTTCCGCGCCGATGAATATTACTGGCGCGATCTAGGCAGGCCGGAGAATGTCGCGCAAGCCGCGCAGGATTTAAAGCAAAAAATCGTTGCGCAGTAGGCCCAGCGTTGCATGAGTGTGCGTGAAAACTGACTTCACGGATCGGCTTGAGAACCGACTCTGCGGACCGGCTTGAGAACCTGCTCTACGCATCGGCTGGCGGTAGCGCGAATCCAGAATCCAGCCCCGGAGGGGCGAACCAGCTTAGCCCAGCGCTTCAGCGCTGGGAAAAGTCGAAGATACGATTCAAGTCCCGGAGGGACGGCCCAGTTCTCGCGCACACTCTGCACCCCTCTCAACTGATACTCTCAAGCAGGACATCAACATCTCGGAGACCGCAAATCATTGCCGCCCATTGTCAACGCACAGGAAATTACGAAAGCCTTCGGAGCGAACCCGCTCTTCCAGAATGTTTCCTTCACCATTTCTGAAGGAGATCGCATCGGCCTGATTGGCCCGAACGGATCCGGTAAATCCACTCTTCTCAGAATTTTGGCTGGCGAGGTCTCTCCCGACAGCGGGGAAGTATCGTTTCGCAAACGAACCCGTCTCGCCTGTGTCGAGCAAGACTCGCGATTCAAGTCCGGAGCCACGGTGCGCTCAGTGATCGAAAGCGCTCTCGATCTTAGCGGCGTCTCCGGCTCCGAGCGCGGCGCCCGTTTTGCCGAAACTCTAGGCCGCGCTGGCTTTGGAGATCTCGACGCGCCAGCGACCGAGCTATCCGGCGGCTGGCAGAAGCGCCTCGCAATTGTCGAAGCCCTGGTGCAGCATCCCGATATCCTCCTGCTCGACGAGCCCACCAACCATCTCGACCTTCCGGGAATCACATGGCTCGAAGACCTGCTTGAAGGAGCGGCCTTCGCCAGCGTCATCGTGAGCCACGACCGCTACTTTCTCGAGAATGTCACCACCGACATGGTCGAGCTCAATCGCATTTATCCCGACGGATCGCTCCGCGTTCACGGTAACTACAGCGAGTTTCTGGAGAAGAAAGAAGAATTCCTGCACGCGCAGTCCAAGCGCCAGGAAGCGCTAGAGAATCTTGTTCACGGGGAAATCGAGTGGCTCCGCCGCGGAGCGAAAGCCCGCACCCGCAAGTCCAAAGCGCGCATCGGCAAAGCCGGCGAACTCATGGGAGAGCTAGCCGACCTGAATGCGAGAACCCGCAGCACTACAGCCCAGATCGATTTTTCGGCCACCGACCGCAAGACCAAGCGGCTGGTCGAACTGCAAGACGTCACTTGCACCATGGGAACCCGCGCCTTGTTCGACGGGCTCAACTTCATCCTCACGGCTGGAATGCGCGTAGGCCTCGTGGGGCCAAATGGCAGCGGCAAGACGACCCTGCTCCGTTTGTTGCAGGGAGACCTCGCTCCAACCGGTGGTGAGATTCGGCGCGCCGATTGGCTGCGCATCGTCTACTTCGACCAGACCCGCACTCTCGATCCCGACGTAACTCTGCGCCGCGCGCTCGCACCGGACGGCGATTCCGTCGTGTATCGGGATCGCGTGATTCACGTCGCCGGATGGGCGGCACGATTTCTGTTTACCGGCGAGCAACTCAGCCAGCCCGTCGGCCGCCTTTCCGGAGGCGAACGCGCCCGTGTCCTGATCGCGCAGCTCATGCTCCAGCCCGCCGACATTCTCCTGCTCGATGAACCCACCAACGACCTCGACATTCCGACCCTGGAAATTCTGGAAGAAAGCCTGATCGATTTCCCCGGCTCGCTCGTGCTGGTGACGCATGATCGCTACATGCTCGACCGCGTATCCAGCATCGTCCTAGGACTAAACGGCAAAGGTGGCGCCGACACCTTCGCCGACTACGGGCAATGGGAGGCATGGCAGGCGCAGCGCTCAAAGTCAGATGCAGCAACGACGGCGGCAATCTCGCAGACGCAGGGTAGTCCTACGTCGGCAGCTCCAGCGAAAAAGAAACTCTCATACCTGGAAGCGCGGGAATACGCCACCATCGAGCAGCGAGTTGAAGAAGCCGAGCAGTTACTGCAAGCCAAACGTGCAGAATTAGAAGATCCAGCCAACGCAATGGACGCTCCGCGTCTTGTAAGCGCACAAGCTGCGCTGGATGCGGCTCAAGAGGCGCTCGATACCCTCTACGCGCGCTGGGCCGAACTGGAAAAGAAGAACGGGTGAGATCTCCCAGCAAGCCAATGAGCGTTACTGGTGTAATCGCGATGTTACGCCAACTATCGTGTTGAGACGCCGCCTACTTCCTTGCCTTCATTGACTTGCCCTGCCTCTAGACCTAAGATTTCAGCCCGATGATCGGGCAGACCATTTCGCACTACCGCATTCTCGAGAAGGTAGGTGGCGATGGGCCGACTTTTCTGAGGATGGATCGCTCCGATCACGTTCAATATGCCGATGAGTTTATTCCATGCTGGGGCTGTACAGGCGATTAGAAGACAGCATTCGTCTAGCTGGTCGGCTGCGCGTCTCAGTGTGCCGAATCGACGATTTGAAGGGAGATTGCGATTGTGATGACCTCTCTAGACTCTGGCCTAGTTCGCCGCTTTGCTTTATGCGTTTTCGCGCTAGCGCTGTCTACCGCCAGTGTGGGAGCCCAGACAACCCCAGCCCCGGCTCCTACTCTGGAGGAAGCGCTCAGCGCGGAAATCGCTCGGTTTGTAGAAGCCGATCGGGCTGCGCCGCCCGCAGATTGTCAGGTGCTTTTCGTCGGCTCATCGAGCATCGTCAAATGGAGGGAGAATCTCGCCGCTGACATGGCGCCGATGCCGGTGATCAACCGTGGGTTCGGCGGCTCGCACATCGAGTATGTGAACCGCTGGTTCGACCAGATCGTCGCACCCTATCGGCCTCGCGCCGTCGTCTTTTACGCGGGTGAGAACGACATTGACGCGGGAAAATCGGTGGACAGAGTCGTGGCCGATTTTGACAAATTCATGACGCGTAAGACGCAGGCGTTGGGCAAGACACCGGTCTATTTCATCTCTCTCAAGCCTTCAAAGTTGCGCTTTGCGCAATTTCCTCTTCAAAGCCAGGTCAACGATGCGATACGCGCCCGCGCTGGCAAACGCTCGGATCTGCACTACATCGACGTGGTCTCGCCGATGCTCGAGAATGGCAAACCGAAAGATCTCTTTGGCCCTGACGATCTGCACATGACCGCAGCGGGCTACGTGATCTGGACCCGGGCTGTGCGGGCGGCGCTGCTGCCCAACACCGAAGCCGAGGCGCGCAGCTGCCGTCTTACAGTCGCCCAGCCTTCCGCCGTGAAACCAACGTCTCGCCAGTAGGATGTAATCTGGAACCAAAAGCAGCAGTCGATAGGCGCATGTGCTACCCCGATGACAGGTCAATGAGTGAAATCGCGATGTTTCAACAGTGGCCAACATCGGAAGCGGCTTCGTGGATCCGTCGTGCTAGCATCTGTCCATGCGAACCCGCGTGCTTACCCTCCTCCTCGTCAGCGCCGCATGTCTGGTTAGTTCCGCCCAAACTTCCGAGTCCACAAACCTGTTCCCCATCCAGGACGGCTTCGTGGACAGTCACGGCGCTCTGATCTACTACCAGTCTGTAGGGCGTGGCGCGCCCTTGATGATCGTCCACGGCGGACCCGGTGCCTCGCACGATTACTTCCTTCCTTACTTGTTGCCTCTCATGCGCACCAGCCGGCTCGTGTTCATCGACGAGCGTGGCTCCGGCAAGTCGTCCAAGCTCGAGGATCCCAGGCAGTACACCATCGCCAACATGGTCGAGGACATCGAAGCCGTCCGCCAGGCGCTTGACCTGGGCAAGATCAGCCTTCTCGGCCATTCCGTCGGTGGCGTGTTAGTGCAGGCCTACGCATTCAAGTATCAGAAAAATCTCTCTCATCTCATTCTCGGCAGCACGTACGCCAGTACCAAAGAACTCAATCAGGTGCTAGCAAGAATGAAAGCCGAGATGAATCCCAAGGAGCGCGATCGAGTCAACGCTCTCGAAGCCGCCGGCTTGTTCGGCAAGGGCGAAATCTGGGAGCACGGCCGCTATCCCGAGGAGTACGCCAGACTAGCCTGGGGCAAAGGTTATTTCCCCTATCTCTATCAGAACCGCCCCGATCCCAATTACGACCCTCTCAATCAAAATACCGGCACTGCCTGGGACGTGTATCGCGAGATGTGGGGCTCGAATGGTGAATTTGTGCTCGACGGCAATCTGAAGGAGGTTGAGTACGTCGGCCAGCTTTCCCAAATCAAGGTTCCCACTCTGATCATCGTGGGCGATCACGACGAGTGCGATCCCAAGATGTCGCAGGAGATGCACGAGAAGATCGCCGGATCACAACTCGTCATCCTGCCCAGCAGCGGGCACATGACGTTCGTGGATCAGCCCGAGCAGTTTTTGAAAGCGGTCCGCGACTTTGTTGTGCACTAGTCGCTTTCCAAGAGGACAACAACAGGTTCAGTCCCCGCCACGTTCCATCCTCAGAACCTCGTCAGTTAGTGTAATGGGGATATTTCGCCAATTATCGGAAGTCCACAGGACCAGTTGCTACCTTGACCCTCTGATCTCGTTAGCAATAGGCGGCCATTGGCCACTTAGGAAGGCTCCGATTTCGTGGACAGCTTCTGGCTTTTCCTCCAAAGCCATATGGCCCGCGTCTGGAATCAACAAAAGTCTGGCTCCCGGAATAGCTTTGACCCATTCCCGAGTGGCATCGAGCGGGACATTGGTTTTTTCGCCCTCGACCACCAAGACGGGAACCTTCAGCTTCGCGAGCATCGGACGCAAGTCAAAATCGCCGAGCGAGCTCATGACCGCACCAGCTACGAGATCCAGATTCCTGATAGCAGCCGGAGGTACGCTGCATACACCTGCTATTTCCCTGCCGTAAATCGTAGCCTCCGGCCTGCTGGCATCGTAGCTACTAGGATTGAAAAGATATGGACCCGTGAGGATACGAAATTTCTCGATGCACATCGCCCTGATCTGATCATCGCTTGCTGTTCCCCATTCATTTTCGATTTCCTTTAGGCGAGCCGCGTCCTTAGGAGCAATCAGGGATTCAATTTTCTCATCGCGTTGCTGAGAGTATGGTTTGTCGGCGGGGTACATGGGATCCAAGAAAACGATTCGCGCGACCCGCTCGGGGTGAGCGTCCGCATAAAGCGCCGCCAATATAGAGCCCCACGATATACCGATCAAGTTCATTTTTTGGATGCGAAAGTGTTCGCGGACTGCCTCAAGGTCGCGAACGTGGCTCGCGGCGGTGAGCATGCTCGGGTCTTTCACAACATCGGAGCGGCCCCCGCCCCGCTGATCGTACATGATTACCGTATGCTTCTTGTCCGCTAACGCGTCCCCAAGGAACTCGCCATTTGCCATGCTGGCACCTGGTCCTCCGTGCAGGAGTACGATGAAGTCACTTCCTTCGCCGACCCTGCGATAGAACAGGTGCACATTGTCCGCGCCGGCAAGATGGCCCTCCTGCACCAAGGGCTTCGCCGATTTCTGCTGAGCGATGAACGGCTGGACTGTAGCTAGCTGCATTAGAAAACAGAGGACTAGAACAAAGCCTGACCGTCCGAGTCTCTTACAATTCATGTGCGCCTCCTTAGGTTCGTTGATTTCAGACAGTGCGACGAAAACAGGGCAATTACACTCATCCTATGAAA
>PKUV01000141.1 GCA_003131315.1 Acidobacteriaceae bacterium | reverse complement strand
TGGGCCGCCAAAAACTTCCGCCTCAAATCATCATCGTAGGCTCGCGCCATCTCTCTCGCGTCGCCGGAGTTTCGCCATGTCTAGCTTACACTATCGGTGAAAGTGCTCTAGCGCCCGAGATGTGCTCTTTACGCCCCCGAATGGTTTTTCCGCAGCCTGCTAGAATGCCCAAACGGTTTGCTGTCATAGTGTGGCTCTTTCGCAAATCTCGCTGCTGCGTATTTCCCGAACCTCAAATCACTTTTCGAGCGCACGAAGCGCGAGCTTGGCTTCCACATTCCCCTGCTCGACCGCTTGGCGGTACCACTGCATAGCTTGGGCGGTGCTTTGTGGCACTCCGAGACCCTGCTCATACAGGCGTCCCAACTTGAATTTGGCTTCGGAATCGTCATGCGCTGCCGCCGCCGAATACCACTTGAAAGCTTCCGCATAATTCTGCGGGACTCCTCGACCCTGCTCGTACAGTTCGGCCATTTTGTATTCGGCTTCTTTCTTACCGTGCTGCGCCGCTTGTAGATACCACTTGCTAGCCGCGATATCGTCCTTCGCGACGCCTCGGCCTTGTTCATAAACTCCGCCCAGATCATATTGGGCATCAACGTGGCCTTGGCGAGCGGCAAGCTTGTACAAACGAAGGGCCGTTTGGGGATCCAAAGGCACTCCACGACCGACTTCATACAGTACACCCAGACGGTATTGCCCGTCGGCGTAGTTCTGATCCGCTGCCTTCCGGAACCATTTTGCGGCTTCGGATGAATCCCGGCCGACGCCCTGGCCGAAAACGTACATCTGGCCTACTTTGACCTGGGCCGCCGGGTCACCAGCTTTTGCCTTGTTCACCCACGTACTCATATCTTCCTGGGCACAAGCCGAGGCCAGTAAGACTAAGACGCTCGCGATTAATAACGCTCTTCTTCTCTTCATACATCCTCCCCGGATGGTGTGCGTTCCGGCAGGCCGGAACGGTGTAGCTCGGTATGAATTACTGCTCGAAAATCAAAACCGTTGGATCAATATCGCCGGCATCCACGGGAATGCCGTAGGCCCGGGAATAGCTCGCCAGCCAGATCGCGATCGTCTCCGATTGCGGTAACGTGAGCATAATTACGCCTCGCCCATTCTGTGAAACAGGTGATATCGAGTACGTTCCATTCATCAACTGGTTCAAGTCCGGACCGGAAACGAAATCCTCATCCTCGTTGCCCTGCACGTTCCCGTTGCCATCGAAGTTGGCGACTCCCGACGTAAGGGGAACGCTCGCCGCCGCCGGAGTCGATGACGCAAACGTGTAGTTCCCAACAAAGTCAGCGTCACCAAAGGGTGGCACCACGACCTGGGATTCGAGGTATCCAGAACGCACAGATGCGGAACTATCCATGATGAACGCCGTGTTCTGAGAGATGGCATACATGGTCGCAGTGCTCGCCTGGTGTGTTTGCGAATTCACCAGATTGAGAGTTGTGCGGCCATTCAAAGAAACGGCATAGGCTCCATTAAGAGTGTTTCCGATCTGGACTGTGCCGCCGGCGTTTTCATCGAACTGGATCGTGATAGTCCCGTGTCCGTCGTAAGTCAACAGTCCCACGGAGACGTCTGGGGCGCCGCCGCTCACTCCGGTCTGCTGGAACACGGAATGCCCGCTAAAGGAACTGCTGCTGAAAGGCGCACCCGACTGCTGAAGAGCGGAACCGCTGAACAGAGGGTTTCCGCCGTTCAGGACGTCTGCCGAAACCAGGAAAAACTCGCTTGCCGAAACGACGTAGATTGCGAAGTTGAATTTACCGTTCCCGAAGTTGGGGAGGGTCAGGCTTAGCGTACCGCGTCCGTTGGATGTGACGTTGTAGGCTCCCTGGAAATTAACGAAAGTCGGCAGCACACTGCCCGCGTCGTTTATGTCCAGTGAACTCCCCGCGATCACTCCACTGCCGCTCGGGAAAACCGAGGCCAGGACCCCGATGCGGCCCCCCGCGAAATCGTTCCCGGTAAGGTTCAGCGTGTAACCACCCGTGAGTGCGGAGTTGGAAAAAGCACTCGGATCTTGCCGCTTGATCACTCCCGCACCGCGAATGCCGGTGTTGTCGATTTCGATCATCCTCGCAACATTGGCGTTTGAATTCAATGCGAAGGCGTATGAGTACGTGCCCTGAGAACTAGTGATAACCAGCGCGCCCCTATTGTCGCCCTTCACGGAATACGTACCGGAAAAGGCAATGTTCGAGAGCGGGCCGGACACGCGATTGACATCTTCCACGCCTGCGGTAATGTTGCCTTGACCGTCCGTGCTAAAAGAACCAGCCGCCTCATAGAGGCCGTTGGTGTCCGTGCCACGGAAGAGAAAGGCGTACTGCCCCTTAAATCTGCTGTTATTACTCGATATCACCTGGACAGTAGCTGATCCGGAGCTGCTGCTGTTCGCCTGCGAGGTTGCGGTGACCGTGACGGCGGAACCGGGAACCGCGGCCGGGGCAGTGTACAGGCCCGCGCTATCAATGGTTCCGCAGGAAGACGGGCATGCTTTGCCGGAGAGGCTCCAGTTCACGGACTTATTACTGGTTCCCGTTACAGTAGCCACGAATTGCTGCTGCGCGTTGATGACGACCTGGGCAGTTTGAGGTACGACAGTCACGGTGACAGGCGCGTTCACTGTAACGGTTGCCGTGGCGTACTTGCTCGGGTCCGCTTGAGCAGTGGCCGTAACCGTGATGTTCGGTGGATTGGGAACCTGGCCGGGAGCCGTATACAAGCCAGCCGCACTGATCGTGCCGCAAGCTTTGCCGGAGCAGCCGGTTCCACTGATGCTCCAAGTCACGCTTGTATTCTTGCTGCCGGTGACTGTAGCCGTGAATTGCGCTTGCTGTCCGGTTGTAACTTGTGCTGTCGTTGGCGAAACCGAAACAACAATATTGGGAGCAATCGTAACGATGGCGGAACCGGAACGCGTGGAGTCCGCCTGAGAGGTAGCGGTCACCGTTACGCTGGAGGGCGTGGGCTGCGTCGACGGCGCAGTGTACAGTCCGTTCTGCGATACTGTTCCGCAGGACGTGCCCGCACATCCGATTCCGCTCACACTCCAGGTGACCGCCGTGTTGTTGGTTCCGGTGACCTGCGCGCTGAACTGCTGGGTCTGAGTAACAAGAACAGTGGCCGAGGACGGCGAGACCGTAACGACTACCGGCGAGCCTGCGCCTACATAGACCGTAGCTGTACCCGATGCCGCTGGATTGGCAAGAGAAATAGCCGTGACAGTGACGACATTCGGACTCGGGATGTTTTTGGGAGCCGTATACAGTCCGGTCGCAGTGATTTGGCCGCACGTCAGACCGGAACATCCCGGTCCAGACAAACCCCACGTCACCACCTGATTTCCGGTTCCCACGACGGTCGCCGAAAACTGCTGTTGGGCGCCAGGAGCAACGTGGATCGACGCCGGGCTTACGCTGACCGACACCGATGGAATGAGTGTCACGGTAGAGCTCCCGGTCTTGGAAGAGTCGGCAGCTGCAGTGGCGGTGACGGTTACGGCTGGAGGGGAAGGCACAGTCGCGGGCGCGGTGTAGAGTCCCTTGGTCGTGATGGTTCCGCAAGCGGCGCCAGAACATCCTGCGCCCCAGACGGACCACGTCACCGCGGTATTGCCCGTGCCGGTGACGGTTGCGCTAAATTGCTGCTGTTGCCCAACGACAAGCTGAACGCTGGCTGGCGATACCGTAACGACAATCGGCGTCGACAGCGCGACTGTAGCTGAAGCGGATTTGGATGGATCCGCATGAGAATAGGCAGTCACTGTCACGACCGGCGGGTTCGGAGCCGCGGACGGCGCGGTGTACAAGCCTCTGGACGTGATGGTCCCGCAGTAGTAGGCGATGCAACCCGTACCAGTCACATTCCAGGTCACACTTTTGTCATTGGTGCCGGTTACGGTGGCAGCAAATTGTTGCTGGCCTCCGGGCGAAACCGTCGCAGCGGTGGGAGATATAGCCACCGTGATCGGCGGCGGCGACACCACAGTGGCAATCGCTGTTCCGAAAGCCGAAGTATCGGCGAGGGACGTTGCTTTTACGGTCACGGTTGGCGGATTCGGTGGCGTTGCAGGTGCCGTATAAAGACCGGAACCGGTGATGGTGCCACAGCTGATGCCCACGCAGCCCGCTCCCGAGAGCGACCAAACAACGACTTGATTACCGCTCCCAACCACAGTGGCCGTGAACTGTTGTGTGGTCCCGGTGGAGACTTGGGCGGAAGTGGGACTCACAGCAACGGTGACGCCACCCACAAGCTGGACCTGCGTCAATACAGAGTAATTGGGGTCCGAAATTAGAACGCCTTCCAGTGTAACGACTGGCGGCTGCGGAAGTGAAGACGGCGTCCGGTAGACTCCCCGGGCGTCGATGGTCCCGCACCCTACGCCGGAACAGCCGGGCCCCGAGACTCTCCAGTGTACGGCAACAGATCTTCCTTGGGCGTCAGTAACTCTGAAGCGCTGAGTTTGATTTGCTGCGACGGTTGCTCCATTTGGATGAACGGCCAACCTGTGCGGAACGGCACGCGTTGACGCCCAGAGTCCCTCCAATCCAAAACAGGCCAGCAGGCCGACTGCGACCGCGATGCGCGCGCCGCCTCGAATGCCAGCGAGGAATTGGAGAACAGACCATCTTCGCAAACCACATCTGCTGCGATCGCAACTTGCTGGAGTATCCCTAAGCATAACCGCCTCACTTCCGTGCGCAGCCATCGATCGCTGCGCACGGTGGCGCGTCGTACGTTCACTTCGTGGATGCGGCTTGCGCTACCGCCTGCGGAGAAGGCCGCGCTGGCAACTGTTGGTCGACCATCTCTTTCAGTGTGGCGTAGTCCACCGATCCGTGGAAATAGTGGCCATTCACAAAGAAACTGGGCGTCCCGGGGAGACCCATCTTCTTGCCTTCCTCCAGGTCCTTCTTCACCGCTTCTGCTTCCTTTCCTTCGTCGAGGCACTTGGCGAAGCGGTCTTCGTCAAGTTTCAGGACTTGGGCGTGCTTCTTCAAATCGGGGACGTCGAGCATACGGCTGTAATAAAGGACGTCGTGATACTCCCAGTACTTGCCTTGCTCCCCGGCGCAGCGGGTAGCTTCAGCCGCCTTTTGAGAGCGATGATGCATGGGAAGAGGAAAATCCTTGTAGGCGAACGACAATTTGTCGCCGTACTCTTCCTGCAGTTTCTGGATCAGGGGATTGACCTGCTGGCAATACGGGCACTCGTAGTCGGCAAATTCAACGAGCTGCACCGGAGCATTTTTCGAGCCTCGAACAAACGCATTCTCTAGATTGACGCCGGCAACGGGAGGCGAGAGCAAAATTCGCAAGTTCGCTTGGGAACGCAACTCCTTGATATACGCCGCGCGTGCCTTGTCGCGCCGTAGTTGCCGGATGTGTTCCAGAACGCGATCGCGCACCGCCGGATAGGGCTCGTCGCTTTCCATTCCTTCGTAGTAGACCTGGAGTTGATCTTCGGTAGGATCCTTGATGTCTTTGTAGATTTTCTTCTGCAGTAACTCGTCCACAGTGAGGTGTTGACGCTCAGCCGACAGGGAAAGCAGTTCCTCCTCTACCAGTTGGTCCAGAGCCTTACGCTGGCTCGTGTAGTACTGATAGCGGGCTTGCAGAAGACTGCCAGATTTTTTCTGTTCAAGATCGATGTTGGTCAGTGTCCGGCCGTCTACTTCGGCCACGACAGAAGAAGAAGGGCTGCTGGCGGCTGGTGTGACCTGCCCAACGGCGGGCAGACAGACAAGGGTGAACACCCACAGTGCGCGTGCGATGATATTCACAAATCCTCCCCAGGAATTGCGATCAGACTGAGTGTGCCAGGCGACTGGTCGGCGTCGCCTGGCACCATTCTGTGCCGAACACCAAGCTTCACTTGAGGTTCAGCACGACGTGCTTGGTTAGTCGCCGGTACCGCAGCTGCAAATGCCCCTGCCGCTGCCCAGACGGTTTACGAAGTAGCAGTCAGCTTGGAGGCTGGCCAATTCTCCGGCGTTCAGCGTGGCGTCGAGGAACTCTGTTTCAGTGATCGGGTATGCAGTTCCTACTTTGTTCTGAATGTGGGTCGCCCACGCACGCAGAGTTGGCGTGGGAGTCACATTCGCGGTTGGGTCGCACGGCGAGTTGTTGACGGCTGCGGAGACGATCTTGATATCTCCGTTGTTGGAGACAGCACCGGTCAGCGGATTGCCGGTCAGGTTCTTCAAGACCGAAAATGTGCGAAGGCCATCCGGGGTCGTGATGCAACCGCAGCATTCACTCATTTGCTGGTCGTTGTCGAACACATACACCATGGCGCACAGGTTGCCGTTGGATGTTCCGGGGTTTGTAACTCGGACCGTGCCATCCGGAGCACCTGTGACGCCGTTGTTGGCAAAATAATTCACCTTGAAGACATCCTGGGCTGCCGCGCTGATAACGCCCAGCGTACAGATGCCCAGAATAATCAAGGCAATGGTAAGGCTTTGACGCTTCATTGAGAGACCCTCCTCTTTAGTGGCGCGCCTTGCTGTGGGGGAGGTAAGCAGCCGGGTCGCGCTAGGCGACCACTTTAGTCTCGGCCAAGTGTTTTACAATTACCCACGTTGGCTAGCCATACCTCTTAGCGTGCTGACGCTACACCAAACGCATTAGTCAAGCAATCGCCCACTCGTACTACGTCCTCAGCCTGCTTATTTAGACTAAGCCAAACGGACTAGCACTAATACCCTATTACAGTTTATCCCCCATAATAGAGCTCGTATGCCCGTATTCCGAGTCACTGAGAGTTATTGGAGTTGGTCTGTGGCTGGTTGGTTTGCAACTGTTGCTGCTGTTGCTGCATTTGCTGTCGCTGACGGAGGCGCTCTTTTTGAAGTTGGTCGAGGACTGCACCAGGAATAAAGTCGCCGGAGGCGGCCTGGGGCGGCTGACTCGCACTGCTGGCGACACTCTCAGACGACTCTGCGGAGTTCTCGGTCGACGAATCAACCCGGAAGGCGGCTCCGTACAACTGGGGTTCTTGGCCACCTGCGGACGTGGAAGCAAGCGCCGCTGCGTCCTGCTTCCCGGCAGGTGTGTCTGCTCTATGCAGGAACAGTAAGACCTGCGTCGGATCGTGCGGGCGTTGCGGAGAACCCACGATGACGAAATCAAAAGGAGAACCGTTGAGCAGCCCCGCCAGCACATCTTCTGCTCGTCCTGGCCCGGTGTGTTCAACAATGCGCTCAAGGCCACTTCCGGGCGGAACATCGATCACAGCCCCAGTCTTCTCCGCAACCAATTTCAGCACCTCGGCCAGAGTTGAGTTCTCCGCATCAATCGTGAGTTGGCCATCCCGATAGGTGACCGCGGGCGAATGTGGCGTGGAGACAACCGTTCCAACTGGGGCTGCGGCAACCTCGTCCGGCAGTGGCGACAATTCGGCGCTGCCGGCAACGTTCTGTCCCTGACAAGGCAACCATAGACAGATCACGAGCAGCATCGCATTGACGGCATGCTTGCTGAAGAACTTTAAAACTCCATACATACTCTACCTCCCGCTACCTTACTGGCTCGCGGTCCAGCGTCAGATCCGGTTTCAGGGCAGGATCGCGTACGCATTGCGATGCGCTGTCTTTTGATGACTTCGTCGCCTGGCACCGAGTTCCGGCAGTACCGCTCTGGCCTTGGGCGCATTCGGGCTCTGACGACTGAACGTCATCCTTCCCACCGGATTCAAATTTCAGGGAATCGCTGCCCAGGGAGTCCTGGATCGGCGATTCATCGGTTGATTGTGGACTCGTATTGCTCGACGCGGCGATGCCCGTGGGGACGTCCTTCTCGGGAGTGCTTTCAGTTGACGCGCACTTTGGCAATTGCTTGCGAACGGACAACGTGCGAGCAGTCTGCTTTGCATTCCGTGCATAGCCAAGGGAAGGAAGAAGAGCGCTGAGTAGGACCGCTCCAAGAGCTACGCTGCCTGCGGAGAACCAGCATCGATTATTCGGGCACTGCGCGTGCTGCTTTCCCGGCATGTTCCCATCCTCGCAAACCCGGCTGGTAATAGTAAAGCTTGAGCACGGACAGTTAACTACGGAAATATCCTTGGCAGCAATTCCACGATTGGACTAGCCAATCCGTTTAAGACGAGAACGATTTAATTCGTTCGTGCTAGAACAAATGGAGTGACCCAAGTGACGAGGCCCATCCCTCTTGACAAGGTACGTAATGCGCAGGATACTGCTTCATCTGATTTCGGGCCATTAGCATCGTTCTGGCTCCCGAGTGCCACTCCCCCCTCAAGCTGGAACTCAATTCATTACGAGAACGTCTACTTGATCGCGCTTTCGACCGGGACGCGTCCGGTTACGCCCAGCATAGAGAACTCCGCGTGAGGGTTCGGGGCGTGACGGGGCACGCCGCTTCGAACCTAAGGAGAACACCGTGCCATTGGCTCCGAGCAACAGCGGTTTTTTGCTACTAGATGCTGGATTGCATCTAATTGCAGCGAATGATCCTGCCCTTCAAATCCTCTGCTTCCCCAGCGGGGCGGATCGGATCAAGCAACCCAAAGTCTTTCTTGCGGATCGGGTACGCACCACCCTCCTCGACCATAAGAATCGGGACGGACCGGCTTTCGTCAAAGAGTTTAGGTCGGGTAAACGCCGCTACATCTGCAAGAACTTTCGAGTCGACTGTAACGAACACTATCCCGTTCAGCCCGCTTTCGCTGTGCTGCTGGAGCGGGATGCATCGAGCAGTTATTCGGCGCTTGCAGAAATCTCTGAACAGTTTGATCTGACTCAACGAGAACGTGAGACGGTAGAGTTTCTCCTACAAGGTCTCACTAGCAAAGAGATCGCAACCCGCATGCAGATCAGTCCTAACACCGTAAAGGCGTTCCTGCGATTGGTAATGGTCAAAATGAAAGTTTCAACACGTTCTGGAATTGCTGGGAAGCTTGCTGGATCAAGGCCAAATGCTTAAGTCTTTGGCATTCGAAGTTTAACCGCGAATTAGTTCGATTGAAGAATTTACGGGATTAGCGACTTCGGTCATCATGCGATACTGTGACGTATTCTTCAGATCGAGAACGACGCCAGCATGAGCGTTTCCCGCAGGTCTTTGAAGTGCATGCACGGAGTTTGCTATCGGGTCAGACGGCGGGTGCCCTGCCAAAGGAATTTGACGGTCGCATTCACAATCTGAGCAACGGCGGCGTTTGCATCCTTAGTTCGAGTCCCCTCCAGGCTGACACGTTCGTGTGCTGCGATTTACCTGTGTTCGATGCACCGGTTTCGATTCCCACGCTCATGCAAGTGCGATGGACTGCCAAGCGCGGGCACAAATCTCCGAGCTACATCAGTGGCCTTCAGTTCGTTGTTTAGCTGCGCGACCCCTATATCGGAAAACGGCAGGCTTTGGCTTGGCTGTTCGGCCTACGCCGATACGCTACTTCCAATGGGTTAGTACCACTTGACAATTGCGCGGAATAATCCAGTCGATATAGTTCCATTCGGTTAGTTCGTGCCCTGCCCTCTCCCCGAGTTGCCAGGAGTTCAACATCATGAGACTTTGTCCAGCCGCTCGCGCGATCGGTGTTCTTAGTGCGCTCATATGTTCCGGATTGTTCTTGAGCTGCGGTGGAGGCAGCACACCACAAGGAGGGGGGGGGGGAACTGCAAAACTCACGCAAATCACAATTGCTCCCTCTAACCCGACCATTACGAAGGGCGCAAGTCAACAGCTCGCCGCTACGGGGAGTTTTGATGATGGGACTCAGCGCGCATTAGGTGCTTCGGTGACTTGGCAGACGAGCCAGTCAACGGTGGCCACGGTCAACACTCAAGGCAGTATAACTGGCGTGGGTGAAGGCGTCGCACAAGTGTCGGCGGCCTATCAAGGGGTAACAGGCAGCACGTCGGTCACCGTCGGACCACCCGGATTGCTGAGTATCACGGTCACTCCGAACCAGTCCTCTTTGCCTGTAGGTGAATCCGAGCAGCTAACGGCGACCGGGAACCTCTCCGATGGAACTACTCAAAATCTGACTCAGTCCGCGACGTGGAGCTCATCGGCTCCGGGCGTGGCGCCGATCACAGCGGGAGGTCTGGCGACGGGTGTGACAACCGGCACCTCGAGCATCAGCGCGACGATGAGCAGTATTACCGGCTCAACCGCGCTGACGGTGACGGCGCCGGTGCTGGTGTCGATTGCGGTGACGCCTGCCTCTGCCTCGGTTGCTGCCGGGCAAACGACACAATTCACGGCGACTGGCACCTTCACCGATAACACCAAGCGCGATGTCACGAATTCTGTAACCTGGACCTCTTCCAGCCCATCCATCGCCACCATCAGTTCGATCGGCGTGGCCACTGGCAAGACTTCCGGCTCAGCCACCGTGACCGCGACGATCGGTAGCATAAGCGGTTCGGCCGCGCTTACCGTCTCTCCTGCCGTCGTCGTTTCGATTTCCGTCTCACCTGCCTTTTCGTCTTTGCCGCTAGGAGAGTCCGCGCAATTCTCGGCTATGGCAACCTACAGCGACGGCACCAAGGGTGACGTGACCAGCTCCGCCAATTGGTCTTCATCCGCGGCTGGAATCGCGCCTATCGATGCGAATGGATTGGCCAAGGGCTTAGCTTTGGGAACAACAACCATCACTGCTTCCGTGAGCTCCATCAACGGATCGGCTGCGCTCACCGTCACCTCGGCTCAGGTGGTCGCCATCGCGGTGACTCCCGCCAACTCTTCTGTGCCGGCCGGCAAATCCGAGCAACTGGCGGCCGTGGCGGCCTATAGTGACGGCTCCACCCGCGACGCTACCGCCAGCGTGATTTGGAACTCTTCAGCGCCTGGCGTCGCAATCGTGAGCCCCGGTGGCCTGACAACGGGAGTGGCCGTCGGTACCGCCGCGATCAGCGCCTCGCTTGGAGCGGTGACAGGCTCCGCGTTGCTTTCCGTCTCCGCGGCTGTGCCGGTTTCGATTGCCCTGGCACCGAGTGCTTCGGACCTCATGGTTGCCGAATCGGAACAACTGGTCGCAACCGCAACTTTCAGCGATGGCACGGTCAGCGACGTCAGCAGCTCGGCTGGCTGGAGTTCCTCGGCCACCGCGATTGCCACCGTCGATGCGAGTGGAAACGTCAGCGGCATCGGGATCGGAACGGTCACAATCACGGCCACGCTCGGTACCCTCAGCGCATCGGCCACGGTGAACGTTTTCATCCCAGATGCGACCGTTCGCGTCAGCAACCCGGGCACGGCCGACGAGACCAATCTTTGCGCCATGATCTACGTATTTGACAACAACCGGCAACTGGCCGAATGTTGCGGCTGCCTCACCATGCCCAACGGCCTTCGCACCCTCTCCGTCCAGAACGACCTGACCAGTAACCCGCTGACGGGGAAGACCCTGGTCAGCGGATCGATCAAGGTGGTTTCCGCAGCGGTGAACGCGAGCCCGTGCGACCCCACTTCCAATGTGACCCCCGTCCCATCCTTGCGCGCCTGGGCGACACACATCCAGGACCACCAGGCTGGGGGATACCCCATCACGGAAAGCGACTTCACGGACGCCACCCTGAGCGACACTGAACTGACGAACCTCCAGGCCAACTGCTATTTCGTCAACCGACTGGGGAGCGACCGCGGCACCTGTACTTGCGGAAGCGGCGACTAGTGGCTTGTCGCAGTGAGTCCATTACTGCGGACACGGCGGGTGGGGTCAGAGTACTTCCACCGGATGGGCCGTGCAAAGTTTCGAGTTGGAGGGGTGAAGGCGTCGCACAAGTGTCGGCGGCCTATCAAGGGGTGACAGGCAGCACGTCGGTCACCGTCGGACCACCTGCATTGCTCAGTATCACGGTCACTCCGAACCAGTCCTCTTTGCCTGTAGGTGAATCCGAGCAGCTAACGCGAGCGGGAAGTTCTCCGATGGAACTGTTCAAGATCTGACTCAATCCGTGACGTGGATTTCATCCGGGTCAGCAATAGCCAGTGTGAGCCCGACCGGTGCCGCTATTGCCAACGCAGTTGGAACGGCCATGATCAGCGCGACCTCCGGATCCGTGACCGGATCCGCGAGCCTGACGGTCACTCCCGCTGCGGTAATCGCCTTGAACATCACTCCGGCAACATTATCCATGGGCTTGGGGAGTAGCCGTCAGCTCCAAGCGATTGCAACGTTGAGCGATGGGACAACGCAGGACCTGACCGGAATCGTAGCGTGGAGTTCGACACAGCCAGCCATTGCCAGCGTGAGCAGCGGCGGACTGGCGATTGCTGAGCAGGTTGGCTCGACGACGATCCTCGCAGAGGGCAGTGGCCTCACTGGGTCGGCTGATCTCACCGTGATGCCACTCATCGCCGTGAACTACTTCGATCGTGCCAGCGCTGAAAAATCAGGTGCTGACAGCACCATTCGGCTTACCAATCCGGGTCTTACGCCCGGAGGATCGCAAACACCTGGGCGCCGAGATCGGCGTAATCAGCATCCTGCACACTTGGGGACAGAACCTGCTCCTGCATCCCCACATACACTGCGCCATTCCCGCGGGCGGACTCTCGCCAGACCGTTGCCGATGGATCCGCCCACGCTATCCTTTCTTCTTACCCGTGAAGGTCCTCAGCCGCGTCTTTCGCGGCAAGTTCCTCGCCGGTCTGAAACGTCTCCACCGCCGTAACCAACTCTGCTGCGCCGGCCCCGCCGCCGCTCTCGCCGATCCGCAGCAGTTCGCCAAACTTCTCCGCCGCCTGCACCGACACGACTGGGTCGTCTATGCCAAGCCCGCCTTCGGTGGGCCCATGCAGGTGTTGCGCTATCTGGGCCGCTACACCCATCGCGTGGCCATCTCCAATCATCGCTTGTTGAACTTCGACCAAGAGCGTGTCACTTTCCGCTGGAAGGATTACGCCCACGGTGGCAAGCAAGGCAAGATGACTCTTGCCGCCACGGAGTTCTTGCGGCGCTTCTTTCTACACGTGCTCCCAGAGGATTCGTCCGCATCCGTCACTTCGGGTTTCTCGCCAATCGCTTTCGTACTTCCCGCTTGGCACTATCCCGACAACTGCTATCCAGTAACTCCCCAACGCCTGCCCCAGCGGCGACCTGCCAAGCTTCCTCGGAGACTTCTTCTCTCTGGCATTGCCCACGCTGCGGCGCCGCCATGATCGTGCTGCAGAGATTTACCGCTGCGGAATTATCTACATGCACTTACTTCGATTCGTCGTAGCGCGTGCCTCACTATTGCTCCTGCGATGTGCTTCGGCACATCGACGCATTCGTGTGCCTACCCCACGGCGACAGGCTCCCGCGCAGGGTTCCGCCCACACTCTTGCCGGCACGTGCGACGCTATCACCGACCGCGACCCGGCCTTTCCCGTTCGCCGGCGCTTGCCCAACTCTCGACTTGGCAGCCAACGGGCATTCAAATCCCATAGCGCACCGCGTCCGCCGCAAACGCCAGCGGCTTCCTCCTAGCCTCCTTATCGAAAACGCCTCGGATCGAGTTTCAGTCCCTCTGCGAACTGTCCTGCCCGAGGCGTTTCCGATCAAGGCTAGCGGCAAGCCAGAAGTTGAGCAGCGCTTCAAGTCCCCACGCAGTCCGCGGCCTTATTCCCTGAACTGGATCTGCCGGAAATTGGTCCGGTCCCTCGATTTCTCGATATCGCACTTCCGTCGTGGGAGCAAGACTGAGGCCAATATGTCTGGCCAGCTTGGCCGCCCACAAGAAGCTTTGCTGGTTCCGACGGCCCGAATTCATTTCGCAGAGCCCAGTGCCTTGACGCGCCCGAATGCAGGCGCGTAGTATCCGCCGCAAACCAGAGCCGAGTAGACTTATAGTTGGCTCCTGGCCATCACGAAACCGCCGGCCAGCGCAGAGCCGAATGCACCTATTGCGGTACTGTCATGGAGCAAGTTGACCCACTCCGCCCTGAGTTCCCTCCCAGACGGACGTTGCATTCTGGCTGGCGGGCTATTTCGGCACTTCTCGCCGTAATCGCAGTCGTTCTCCTCCTGTTGGTACTTCGCGCCAAAGTCCAAGGATTGGAAATGTCTCCGCTGCTGATGGTTGCCGTGGTAGCGGCCTTCTGCACTGTGATTTTCCTCGGCACGCGATTCTTGATCCGAGCGCTCGGGGAGCACCGCGAAAGCGAGGAGCGGTTCCAGCAGATGGCGAGCAACATTCGGGAGATCTTCTGGATGATTGATGCCGAGACCAAGAAAGCCCTGTATGTGAACGAAGCCTCCGAGACGATCACTGGACGTTCGTGCCAGTCCCTGCTGGAGAATCCTTCTTCCTATGAAGAGGTCATCCACCCCGAAGACCGTACCCGCGTGCTCGGCAAACTCGAAGAGGCGACTCGGACTGGGCAGTTCGACGAGAGGTTCCGGATCACAGTGCCCAGTGGAGAGGTCAGCTGGGTGCGTGTGCACGGATTTCCTGTGCGAAATGCCGCAGGTAAGATTCGCCGGCTTGTCGGAACTGCGCTAGAGATCACGGCGCAGAAGCAGGCAGAGGATCAAGGCGCAAGAAATCTGGCAACAGCCGAAGCCGCTCGGGCAGAAGCTGACGCATTGAGTAAGGCGACCCTAGCCCTTACGCAAGACCTGCGCATGGATTTCGTTCTGGGCGCGCTGCTCCGCTCTCTGGCGGAGCTGATTCCCCACACGTGTGCCCGGGTACTGGTTCCGGAGGGTGGTCCCCACGTGCTGGCGCTGGGTGAGAAACTGAGCCCCGAGCCCGCGAAAACATCTTCTGGATATCCGTTAACTCTCAACGCTGATGAGTCTCCATTCTTGCAGCGCATACTGGCAGACCAGAAGAGCGTCTTGATCTCGGATACGAAACAGGAAGAAGGATGGCAGACTTTCAAGGGCCACGAGCATTTGCGCTCGTGGCTCTGCGCACCGCTGGTTGCGTCCGACGAGTACCTGGGATTTCTCTCTGTCGGCCACACGGAGCCAAACCGCTTTACCCAGGAGCATCTCCGGCGTACTCAATTGCTGGCAATTCCCGCCGCGGCGGCAATCCAAAATGCGCGCCTTTACGCACGGGCCGATATCTATGGATCAGAACTAGAGAAACGGTTGGCGGACCTCCGCCAGGCAGAAACGGCCCTTGAGCAGTCGGAGGAAGGTCGCCGGATCTCCTAGGAGAAGTTTCAGAAAGTCTTTCGTTCAAGCCCAATTCCCTTCTCCATCACCACGGTCAATGAAGGACGCTTCGTTGATGTGAATGCCGCCTTCGAGCGGCGGTATGGGTATTCCCGCGCGGAGGTCCTCGGCCGCACTGTCCACGAACTCAGGATTTGGGAAGATCCGTCAGACCGCGTGCACATGACTACACAACTCCAGCAAGGCCCGATCCGAAACGTAATCACGCGACTTCGTACCAAGTCTGGCGAAATCAAGCTCACAGCCTATTCTGCAGATAGGATTCAGTTCGACGGGCAATCATGTATTCTTGCTGTCTCGGAAGACTTGCCGGAATACGATCAACAGAAAGTGAATTGAAGTTTTGTCGGAGTAACCATGGGCAGCGGCAATTAGGATCCGTACCCTCTGATGCTGGGTACCTCCTGTTTCGCCTTATAATCCTACAAAGCAGGAACGACTGTATGGCGGCGGCACCGATCAGTCCGGCGTGCCAGGTTTGCCGCGAACGTGTCGCATCTCTCCAGAGCAAGGCAGACCATGCCGAATGTCTGCTCGCGAACGGAAGCAAACTTCGGG
>PKUV01000181.1 GCA_003131315.1 Acidobacteriaceae bacterium | reverse complement strand
ACGAGGGCCGCGTCGTCCGCAGCCACCGGTGGCAAGTAAATTCTGATTCAGGCACAGAATCAACCAAGGTCTGGAGCGGGAGACGGGGATCGAACCCGTGACATCCAGCTTGGGAAGCTAGAAGGACATCCATGCCTGAATGAAAAAAACTTACATCAGACAAATCGGCCCAAAAACCCTACTTCTTCACGCAAACGGAAACTCCATCGCGGATGGGCAAGATGGTCGTAAACAGATCTTGCGACTCGTAGATCAGTTTGTTGAATTCGAGGATGGCCTTGGCTTGGGCGTCGGGGTTGGGCTTGCGGAGCTTGCCGCTCCAGAGAACGTTATCGGTGATAAAAAGGCCGCCGCTTTTCAGGCGCGGGAGTGCTAAACGAAAGACGCGCGGGTAGTCGGTCTTATCGACGTCGTTGAAGATGATGTCGTACGGTTCCTTCTCTTCCGAAAGAATTTCGAGCGCGTCGCCCACGCGAACCGTGATGCGCTGGCTGACACCGGCACGATCGAAGTAGCGGCGGGCCTTTTCGGCGCGCTTGGGATCGCCGTCGGTGTAGACGACGCGTCCGCCTTCGCCCACCGCGCGCGCCCACCAGATGGTGGAATAGCCGATGGCCGAGCCCATCTCGAAGATCTTCTTCGCACCGCTGATGGTGGCCAGTTGATACAGCACGCGAGCGACGACGGGGCCGACGATGGCCACATCGTTCTTGCTGGCGTCAACTTCCATCTCGGCGAGAACTTCGTCGCGCGGCGGCAGTATCGCGTACAGATAGTCTTCGACTTCAGGAACTGTAATTCCGCCCATGCGCCAGTCGGCGATTGCGGTTTGATCGGTCATGTTGCTCCTTGTGGTGCAAAGCTGCCGCGATTCGCCGCGGCCTGCGTGATTATTGTTTGAGAAATCATTGTCTAAGAAATCGTGGTTTACGAAGTCATTGTTTACGAAATCGTCTGCCCGGGTTTCAGTTCCAACACTTCCACGTCCGGCACCAGTTTCTGCAACTCGCCGGGCGTTCCCGTCAGCTGCGGAAACGTACCGAAGTGCATGGGGATGACCGTTTCCGGCTGCAGCAGTTTACAGGCATAGGCGGCCTCGCGCGGCGACATGGTGAAAAGGTCGCCGATGGGCAGCATAGCGATCTTCGGCGTGTAGAGGTCGCGGATGATGGCCATGTCGCTGAAGACGTTGGTATCGCCCGCGTGGTACAGCTTGACTCCGTTTGAGAACTCGAGCACGTAGCCGCAGGCTTCGCCGCCGTAGACGATCTGGTCGCCATCCTGAATTCCGCAGGAATGCACCGCGTGAACCATGGTGATCTTCACGCCTGCGACGGTTTGCGTGCCGCCCTTGTTCATGGGTGCGATCTCTTTGACGCCTTTTTTCTGCAGCCACAAGCAGAGCTCGTAGATGCCGACGGCGATCGGATTGAGCTTCTTACCCACGTCGACCGCATCACCGATGTGATCGCCATGCCCGTGTGTGCAGATCAGCACGTCGGCTCTCTTCACGTTCTTCTCACTCTGAGGGCACATGGGATTGCCCGCAATCCACGGATCGACGTAGAGGGTCTTCCCTTCCGGCGTTTGGATGCGGAAGGTGGAGTGGCCAAGCCACGTGAGTTGGATTCCTTTGAGATTCACGACACACTCCAAGGGTAACCTGCGAAGTAGCATTCTAGTGACTTGGAGATGAGTGCGCAACGCCCGCGAAAATACTGGTTTGATTTAAACCATTCCGATTCCACCCAAACTCGTGTGTAAAATGGTGCTCAATGTCCGACCTCAAAGTGTTGCTGTCACGCGAAACCATTGCCAAGCGGGTCGCCGAGATGGGAGAAGAGATTGCGCGCGATTTTCGCGGCCAATCGATTATCTTCGTCGGCGTCCTCAAAGGCGCGGCCATTTTCCTGAGCGATCTTGCGCGTCAGGTTCCGCTCGACGCCACCTTCGACTTTATCGGAGTTTCGAGTTACGGCAACCGCCCCATCGCTAAAGAAGACCCGGCGGGCCACGCGGCGTGGGATTCGCTGGGCGAGGTCCGTGTGACCAAAGACATGGATCAGTCGCTGGCGGATCGAAACGTGATTCTGGTCGAAGACATTCTCGACACCGGGCTGACGCTGAACTACATTTCGAAGGTGGTGCAGGCGCATCAACCAAGATCGCTGCGCATTGCGGCCTTGCTGGACAAGCCTTCACGCCGCAAGCAGCCGATCGAGGTGCAATACATCGGCTTCACGATTCCCGATGCCTACGTGGTCGGCTACGGCCTGGACTATGCGGAACGCTACCGCAACCTTCCGGATATCTGCGTGCTGGAGAATTTGTAATTGGCAATTTGTAATTTGTAATTTGAGGGCCCACGTTTTTTATTTTCAAATTACAAATCACAAATTACAAATGGAGCCTGTGGAAGAGCCGCCCCGGTCGGCTGCTAGAATGAAGCTTGTGAAAACAACCGCCTCGCAAACTGAACGCGCTTCCGAGGTGGAACCCCTCCTGCTGGAAGTGGCCGACGTGGTGAACACCACGCTCGACCTGGAAACCACGCTGCGGCGTGTGGCGGAACTGGTCCGTAAGGTCATTGACTACGAAATTTTCGCGATTTTGTTGCTCAACGAGCAGCGTCAGGAATTGTACGTCCGCTTCCAGGTAGGATATCCGCCGGAAGTCGCCGACCGCCTGCGCGTGAAAGTGGGCCAGGGCGTTACCGGACGCGCCGCGCAGACTCGCCAGGCAGTGCTGGTCGCCGATGCGATGCAGGAAGATTTCTACATTGAGGCCCTGCCCAACGTTCACTCGGAACTGGCCATCCCGCTGATCGTGAAGAACCGGGTGATTGGCGTGATCGACATTGAGGCGCGCGAAAAGGGTTACTTCACCGAAGAGCACAAACGCCTGCTGACGCTGATCGCGTCCCGCATGGCAGTGGGCATCGAGAACGCGCGGCTGCACACGCGCATAACGCGCCAGGCCCGCACGCTCCTGCTGCTGAACGAGATTGCGCGCGAACTCACGTCGATTTTGAACCTGGACGAACTGCTCAAGCGCGTCGCCGAGTTGCTCAGCCGGCTGATCGAGTACCAGATGTTCAGCATTCTTCTAGTGGATCAGACGGGAGAAAAACTGCAGCACCGGTTCGCGCAGCGCTTCGAGGAAAGACTGCATCTGAAGCACGACATCCCGATGGGCCGCGGAGTGGTGGGGTACGCCGCGCAGGCGAAGGAAGCGGTCCTGGTGCCTGACGTCGCCAAGAGTTCCCGCTACATTGCGGTGAATCCGGAGACGCGCTCGGAACTGGCGGTTCCGCTGATCTACCAGGAAAAAGTGATTGGAGTCCTCGATCTGGAGCACACGCGGCGCGGCTATTTCACCGAAGATCACAAGCGGACCCTGACCACGCTGGCGGCGCAGCTTGCGATCGCCATTGAAAACGCGCGCTTGTACGAGCAGATTGCCCGGCAAGAGCAGCGACTGGAACGGGATCTGGCGCTGGCGCGCGAACTGCAGTTTCGCTTGCTGCCGCATTCGCTTCCAAAGATGCAGCATCTCGAAGTCGAGGCGAAGTTTGTTCCAGCCCGCGCCATCGGCGGCGATCTCTACGACTTCGTTCCATATTCGTTGTCGCGCCTGGGGATCGCGATTGGAGACGTAAGCGGCAAAGGCGCGCCGGCTGCCATTTATGCCGCGCTGGTCAGCGGCATTCTGCGTTCCCTTGCGCCAATTGAGCCCGCCCCGGCGGAGATGCTTTCGGCGGTGAATCTGTCGCTGGCGGAACGCAGGATTGCCGCACAGTTTGTGTCGATCATCTACGCGGTGTGGGATGACGAGCGGCGGACGCTGTTGGTGGCGAATTCGGGCTTGCCGCGGCCCATCCATTTTCATGATGGCAAAATTGAGTTTATCGAGGCGACCGGACTGCCGCTGGGACTGTTCGACGAAGCCGAATATGACGAATTCAGTTTCAAGGCCAAGCCGGGCGATCTGTTCGTGTTCTACAGCGACGGCATTCTCGACGCACGCAACCTCCGCGGTCAATCGTTTGGGCCGGAGCGGGTGGAAGCGATCGTCGCCGGCTGCGCGACCAAGTCGGCGCACTGCGTGGTGAACGAGATCTTCAAGGCGGTTACCGAGCACGCCGCTGGTGTGGATGCGTTCGACGATCAAACGGTGGTCGCGATCAAAGTGAAAGATGGTCCGGGCAAACGCAAGTGAAACGCGCGCGCGAATCGCAAGCGTTACGCCCACCCGCGTTTGGGTATCATGGCGCGGCTTCGGGAGCGCGCGCCACGGAACTCTACTGCGAGGCCGTCGCGCTTGAAGGCCTTGCCACGCGCCACGGAACTCCGCTGTACGTTTATTCCGCGGCGATGATCCGCACGCGAGTGAATGCCTTCGTTCACGCTTTTCAATCCATTCCTCACACGCTGTGTTATTCGGTCAAAGCCAATTCGACGCTTGCGATTCTGCGACTCGTGGCCGGCGAGGGAGCTGGCTTCGACGTGGTTTCGGGCGGAGAATTGCAACGAGTTCTGCGCGTAAGCCGGAAGGCAACGAGCAAGCCCAAGGTTGTGTACTCCGGCGTAGGCAAGACCGCTGCGGAGATGGAACTCGCATTGCGCTCGGGCATACTGCTGTTCAACATTGAAAGCGCTTCGGAATTGAGCTTGCTTTCGGCAACCGCGACCCGATTGAAGAAACGAGCGGCGGTAGCGGTGCGGATCAATCCGGACGTCTCGGCGAAAACTCATCCGTATATTTCGACCGGATTGCATCAGCATAAATTCGGCGTGCCGATTCCCGAGGCGCGGACACTCTACGCGCAAGCCGCGAAGCAACCCTATCTGACAGTGGCCGGAGTGAGCGTCCACATCGGGTCGCAGATTACGGATGTCGGTTCCTTTCAATCGGCGCTTGAGCGCGTGGCCGATCTGGTACGCGCACTGCGCGAGCAGGGCCACGACATTCACTATATTGACGCCGGCGGTGGCTTGGGAATTTCCTACGAGGGAGCGCAGGAGAGTTTCGAAAAACAGATTGCGGCGTACGCGAGAGCAGTGCTTGCTCCGTTGCGCGGCTTGAAGCTGCATTTACTGCTCGAACCGGGACGTTCCATCGTGGGACCGGCGGGTGTGCTGCTGACGCGCGTCCTCTACCGGAAAACGAATAATCGCAAGCGCTTTCTAATCGTCGATGCGGCGATGAACGATCTGCTGCGTCCTTCGCTGTACGGCGCGTATCACGAGATTGTTCCGGTGAGCCGCGAGTCGCGCCAAACGGAGATTACCGATGTGGTCGGCCCCATCTGCGAGACTGGCGACTTTTTTGCGCGCGACAGAAAACTTCCACTGGTCAGCGAGGGGGACCTGCTGGCCATTCTGGACGTGGGCGCATACGGAACGGTGCTGGGATCGAACTACAACACGCGCGGCCGAGCGGCGGAAGTGCTGGTGGATGGTGCGAAAGCGAGAGTGATACGGCGACGCGAGAGCTTGCAGGATCAGATGCGGATGGAGAAGTTTTAACGGCAGTATAGCGACCACAGGCGGTCTGCCGAGCTGCGCTCGGCTTGGACGGGGCAAAGCCCCGTCCCCACACGAGCTAATTACAGCGACTCCAAGAAATTAGTCACCGCCCGCAGCACCGGCTCGGGCTGCTGGATGAACAGCGCGTGTCCCAGGTTGCGGAACTTTACGTGCGCGTGATGGGGCAACAAACGTATGGCCAGCGCAACATCGGCGTCGGACATCAAGCCGCCTAATTCCGGGGTGCCTTGCAGAAGCAGCGTTGGGCACGCGATTCCGCGCAACACGGTCTCGCCGTCCCAGCCTTCGAGCGACGAGCCGTCGAGCGTCATGTCGTAGGTGTCAGGGTCGGCCTGCTGAACGCAGCGCGCCCATGAGAGCAGGTAGGCCTCATCGTTGCCGGGAAGTTCGCGGATGGTAACGGACTCGTCGGTGCCCGGAATTGGCAGCACGATTCTGCCGATGCCGTCCGCAATCTGCTCGACGGAGCCGCCCTTGCGCGCCAGATCGCGCAGTCCCGAGAACAACGACGTGTACATCGGATTGTGAAGTCGCCGGGCGACGATTATGTTATCGCCAAGAATGAGGGCGCGCACCAGTTCCGGATGATGAGAAGCGACCCACATGCCGAGCATGCCGCCGAGGGAATGTCCGAAGAGAACGGCCGGAGCGGAAACACGCTCGCGAAGAAGGCGGGCGACGTCTTCGGAATACTGCGGGCCGTGGTATCCGCGGGCAACGTGGGAGGACTTGCCATGACCGCGAAGGTCGGGCGCGAAGATATGCCAGCGCAAGCTCAGCGCGGGAATCACCGGCAGAAAAACCTGCCAGCGCCGGCCAAGTCCATGCAGCAGTACGAGCGGAGGCCCATGGGCAGGGCCTTCGGCATAGTTCAATTGAACTTCGCCGGTGTCGAAGGTGTGCTCGACGAGACCTGGATGGTTTTCGCTCACAACTTTTTCGCTCACAATCCTCACCGGTTCGCGGCGTCGGTGTCGTAAGTCAGCTTGCCGCCGACCCAGGTTTTGAGTACCTTGACTTCGCGGATCTTCACGGGATCGATGCTGAGCACGTCGTCACTCAGCAATACCATATCAGCCAGTTTCCCCGCCGTGATCGAGCCTTTTTCGTTCTCCTGAAATTCGGCGTAGGCCGAACCCATGGAGTAGGCCTCGATCGCTTCTTTTACGGTCAACTTCTGCTCTGGAAACCATCCATTCGGATTCTTGCCATCGAGGGTCGCGCGGGTTGTCGCCGCGTACAGAGTGAGCATGGGATTGAGCGGCGCGACATTCCAATCCGTGCCCAATGCGAGGCGAACGCCGTGGTCAAGGAATGTGCGGAAGCCGTAGGTGCGGCTCGAGCGGTCGTGTCCAATGCGGCGCTCAGCCCAGCGGCCGTCGTCGATGGCGTGATAGGGCTGCACGGACGCGATCACATGCAACTGAGCGAAGCGGTCGAAGTCTTTGGCCGCCATGTGCTGCGCGTGCTCGATGCGCCAACGACGATCGCGGCTGCCATGCGCCTTTTCGATTTCGCCATAAATGTCGAGGATCGTCGAAATTCCAGCGTCTCCGATGGCGTGCGCGCAGATCTGCAATCCAGCGGCGTCGGCCCGCATCATGCGATCCCGCATCAAGGAGATGGGATGCATCTCGTCGGAGAGCAGGCCGCGATTGCCGGGCTGGTCCGAAAAAGGTTCGAAGAAATACGCCGTGGCCGAGCCGAGCGAGCCATCGGCGTAGGCCTTCACCGCGCCGATGCGCAGATACGGCCCACCAAACGCCCGCCGGATGCCGATCTTCACCTGGTCGTCCACCTGGGGGATCAGCGGCGCCGCATAGATGCGCGTGGTCAGCTTGCCTTCGTCGAGCAACTCGGAGTAGATCGCGATGTCGGCATAGTCGGGGTTCATGTGCTGCACGCTGGTCACGCCGAGCGAAGCGGCGTGTTCGAGCGCGCGCTCAATCGAGTGGCGCCGCTGATCGTGGCTCGGAGGTGGGACCGCTTTGAACAACAGATCCATCGCCGCGTCTTTCAGCGCGCCCGTTGGATTTCCTTGCCGATCGCGGACGATCACTCCGCCCGCGGGATCTGGTGTTTGCGCGGTGATCCCCGCCAGCTTTAAGGCGAGCGAGTTCGCCAGAATCATGTGACCGTCATAGCGATTCACGGCCACCGGGGTTTCGGGCGTTGCCGGATCGATCAGTTCCCTGGCGGGCAGTTCCGCTGGACTCCACTTGGTCTCGTCCCAATCGCCGCCGAGCAGCCATTCTCCCTTGGCGGTTTTCGCGGCACGCTCACGAATGCGGCGGACGAATTCCTGCGGGCTGGTGGCGTCATTGAGTTGCACATTGTCGAGTTGCGATCCACCATCCATGAAGTGCACGTGAGCGTCGTTGAATCCCGGCAGCAGACGCTTCCCGGCGGCATCGACCACGCGGGTGTGGGGCCCGCGCCAGGCATCCACCTGCTGGCTTGATCCGACGGCAACGATGCGGTCGCCGAGGATGGCAACCGCCTCAGCCTCCGGGCGCGATGGATCGACGGTCCAGACACGCGCGTTTTGGATGATGAGGTCCGCGGCCGGTTGAGTTTGCGCGAAAACGGACAGCGCGCAACCAAGAACGACGACGAGCTGCAGGAAACGCCGTTTCATTTTTTCCTCCCGGTTAGATTCCGGTTAGACAAAGACGCGCCAAGCCGCGTCTCTACGCCTGCTAGATCAGCGTTCTCCCCATTTGAGCTTGGTGGCTAGCACTTCGAAAAATGTTTTCTGAAAACGTAACAGCCTGGCCGGATGTTCCGCCTTAACGCAGCGCACGATATCACCGTCTCGCATTGGCATGCCGACTTGTCCATCGAGACTCAGGTACGCTTCTTCCTGCCCGGTCTTGACCTGGATTTCGATCTCGACCGTATCGCGCACTACTACCGGACGGTGCGTCAATCCGTGGGGCGAGACGGGCGTAATGACGAAGGCATCCACATCCGGTTCGAGGATCGGGCCGCCCGCTCCCAGAGAATATGCGGTAGAACCGGTCGGCGTCGCGATGATCAGACCATCGGCTTTGTAACTGGAAACGAACTCCGAATCCACGAAAAGCTCGAAGTGATTCAAGCGCGCGATGGCGCTCTTGCTCACCACCAGTTCGTTCAAGGCAACATGAGTAGCGACAATCTCGCCGCCCCGCACCAGCGAGCAACTCAGCATGGAGCGGCTGTCGACGATGTAGTGCTCTTTCTCAATCGCGTCCAGAGCGGAATACAAATCCGCCAGTGGAAGTTCGGTCATGAATCCGAGCGTGCCGAGGTTGACGCCGAGGATCAGCGTTCCGGTTTTCGCCACCGCGCGCGCCGCCGAAAGCAGAGTACCGTCGCCGCCGAGCACCAGAGCCAGATCCGGCGACCGCGTGGCCAACTCGCTCCGCGGCATCACTGTGGACGCCGAAAAATAGGCTGCGCTTTCCTGGTCCACCACCACCGCGTAATTGCGCTGCTGCAGCCATTTTTCGAGCGCTGGCAGTACCTCGGACAGCTCGGGACGGTCCGGCTTCGAAATGATGGCAACGGTTTTCTGGCGGGTTGAGCTTTGGCGAGACTCGGACATGTGTTCGGACTTCTCTTCTAACATCTATTCTGACATCGGACTTCCGATTGTACAGAATCACTGGATGGCAGGCGGCAAAAACTCTGCGTGGAGCAGGAATTCGCGATTGCCTTCGCGGCCGAGGATTGGAGACTCGATCCATTCGGCACGCGCGCATCCCAGTTCTGCAAGTGCCGCCTCTACCCTGGCCACGGCCGCTCGCTGTGCCGATTCGTCGCGCACGATTCCGCCTTTCCCCACCAGTTCCCTGCCCGCTTCGAACTGCGGTTTCACCAACACCACAATCTGGCGAGACAGGTTGGGAGTCAGGCTGGCGCAAGAGGAAGCGGCGCGAATCACCGCTGGCAGCACCAGGGTGGCGGAGATGAAGGAGACATCCATGGCAATGAAGTCAATAGGCTCGCCAACGTCGCCGGGCTCGAGATAGCGGGCGTTGGTTTTCTCCAGAAGTCGAATGCGCGGATCGCTGCGCAAGCCGAAGTCCATCTGACCGTAACCGGTATCGATGGCAATCACCTTGGCGGCGCCGTGTTGCAGCATGCAGTCGCTGAAGCCTCCGGTGGAAGCGCCAACGTCGAGACAGACTTTGCCGTGGAGATCGATTCGCCAGTGCTCGATAGCCTTCTCCAACTTCAGCCCGCCACGGCTGACATAGCGGAGATCCTCTCCCAGCAGGCGCAGGGTCGAGCCGGAGTCAATCGATGCGCCCGCCTTCTCGATCTTCTGCCCGTTGACGAGAACCTTTCCGGCCAGGATGAGCGCCTGCGCGCGTTCGCGCGACGGCGTCAGCCCACGGTCCACGAGCAACTTGTCGAGACGTGTCTTCACGGAGATCAAATCTTCACTAGTGCCGCGACCGCGTGATTGTTACTGCTGTCGATCCAAGCTTGCTGGTGGAGAGCCGGGCGTCCCCGCCCGNNGAGACGCCCGTCCCTCCACTAGGATCCGTGCGTCGGCCCGATGCCACTAGCACCCGATGCAGTGCAGAATGTTGAAAGCGATTCGTTAACAGAAGGTTACAAGAGTAAGTTCCCGCTTTTCCACAAACTTTTCCTCTGCGGTGTTGAAAAGTTCGGCGGCACTGCCGGCGATTGGGCGCGAACGTGATCGGGCCATCGGGCCATCCGGTGATCGGAATTCAAAGGCGGAGCAATGTGCAACTCAGATGACCAGATGGCCCGATCATCCGATGGCCCGATCATCCCTCAGCCAGCAACTACTTCCAGAAGCTTTTGGTCGATATCGAAGTTGGCATGTACGTTCTGCACGTCGTCGCAATCTTCGAGCGCTTCCATCAGGCGGATCATCTGCGTCGCCTGCTGGCCTTCCAGCTTGATGTACGTATCCGGAACCATACTCACGCTCGAGGAAGCGGGGGTGATGCCGGCCTTCTTCACGGCCTCCAACACGCCTTCGTAGGCGGAAGGCACAGTCAGAATTTCCCAGTTCTCGCCATCGTCCTTCAAATCTTCCCCGCCCGCTTCGAGGATGATGTTCATCAGGTCGTCTTCCTTGGCCGCCGCCTTGGAAACGATGATGTCGCCCTTCTTGTGGAACATCCACGAGACCGCACCTGCTTCGGCCATGTTGCCGTTGTTTTTCCCGAACGCGTGCCGGATTTCGCTCACCGTGCGATTGCGGTTGTCGGTGGAGATTTCCGCCAGCAGAGCAACGCCGCCGGGGCCGTAGCCCTCAAGCACAAATTCTTCGTAGTTCGCGCCCGGCAGTTCGCCGGTGCCGCGCTGGATGGCGCGCTTGATGTTGTCGGCGGGCATGTTCTCGGACTTCGCCGCCAGGATCGCCGTGCGCAGGCGCGGGTTCATGTCGGGATCGCCGCCCGTCTTGGCCGCCATCGCGATTTCCTTGATGAGACGGGTGAAGATCTTACCGCGCTTGGCGTCGAGCGCGCCCTTCTTGTGCTTGATGGTTGCCCATTTCGAATGGCCGGACATAGCGATACCTCGTGTCTATAGAACTAGAACTTGAATTGCGCAGATTCTCGGAATTATGGATCCGCCCGCGGAGGAAATCACAGGATCAGCCTCGACATAAACACGTTCAGGCGAATTGAAATTATAGCACGGGGGTGGGGACAGGGGGCAGATTGAAAAGACGATTGAAAAAGACGGGCTGCATGGCGCAGCCCGTCCGTGGTTCTCCCCGCTGGCGCGGCGAAGAAGGCGTTTAGGGTAGGTCGGGTAGTACGACGGTTTTCTCGACCCTGACCGATTTCAGGCTCTGGGGATCGAGCCCCAAGGCATGCAGAATACTCGGTGCGACCTGCGAGGTGACAACCGGAGTCTTTACCACACTGGCTTTCAGCCCCGGGTTGGAGACGATCAGGCCGACGTTGGTGTCGCCGAAACTCAGCCCGCCGTGCTCGCCGTTCTTCGCGGTCGAGGTGGTGTAAATGGTGCCGTAGATGGGCTGCACGATGACGTCAGGCGTGCGGTTGTCTTTTAACGGATCGTTGAACTTGAGTTTCAGTTCGGCTCCGCCCAATACCTCATCGATGAACAGCGGAGTGGCATTGGTATTGAGGTAATCCGCAACCTGCTGGGCCATGCTCTGGTCCTGGAGCCAGATCAACGCAATATCATCGTCCTGGGCAAAACCGCACGGGCCGGTGGTGCAATTCGCCGCGTTAGCGATGGCGATCGCGGCGGGGTTGGTGCCGGCATCGGGCAGTTTCGCGACCAGATCCGTGAAGTGGCCCGGCTTGTTAACCTTGACCGGGTTGATCGGCGACTGGCCGTGCTTGGCGGTGACGATGAACAAAGTCGAGTCGTAGAGGCCCTGATTCTTAAGCGCCACAATCATGCTGGCCAAAGCCTGGTCGGTCTTCTGCAGGCCGTAGTTGAGAACAACACTTGGGGTGCCAGCGCCATCCGTATAACCGCCGGGTTGCTGATTGATCGTCGGGTCGGCGTCGTCAACGCAGCTGTTATCGTAGTTGTCCTTGACCAGCTTCTGTCCCACGCTAACTCCCTGGAAATTCATGCCAAAAACCTCGGGAACGCCTGGTGCGGAGTGCCCGTCGTGACTAAGGCCATTGATCTCGTTGATGATCGCCTGGACCTTTTTCTGATCGTTCTCGACCGTACACACCACGCTGTGGGTGTTGTCGAGCCCGCCGACATTGGTGATCTCCGGGGTATAGAGGTCATCCACACCCTTGCCGGAAGGGCCGTTCACCAGATCATAGGCGGGGTGTTTGTCCGCCCACGCCGTATGACCGCCCGACGCCTTGACTACTTCAAAAATGGTATTCGTGCCGAGCGCGTCGTGCGGATACACCGCCACACAGTTGCCGTTCTTGTCCAGACGGCGTGGCAGCTTGGTGGGATCAATCACGTTTTGCGAGACGTTCTGCTGGTTGTACAGGTCGATGCTCTCGTCAAAGACGATGGTGTTGCCGCCGTGACCCGCACACGTCGTGTTGGTTGGATCGAAGAAGGTGCGGTCATAGCTGACGTCGTAGAACAGTCCGCTGGTGATGGGCGTGCTGCCGGTCACCAGGGCAAGAAGGCCCGGAAAGGAATCGGAATTTGCGGGCGTGCGAGCGTTGGAATACGTGATGCCGTGGCGGGACAGCTCGGCCAAAGCGGACTTAGGGTTGCTGCTGACATAGCGTGACACGTCGAGGGCGTGCAGCCCGTCGACGCTGATCAGAAGCACATGCTTGATGTTGCCGGATTGTGCGGCGGCAATTGTAGGAAGCAGGCACGCAAGTATCACCGCTGCCAGCAGCGCGGGGAGAAAGCGACGAACTGTCAATGGAAGGCCTCCTGAAATGGATGGAATTAAGGAATGGGACTGACGAGAAGGCTATTGTGCGGCCATTACGGAAAGGTTAACGGCCGATGAACGGCGTGTTAAAAAGAGGAACGATTCGCAGCGGCTATGGTCGTGCCGGTCGTCATCTTAATTTTTGTTTAAACGGGGCGTCATCAGCGAGATAACGCTGGGCAGGTAGGGTATGAGGTACCCTTGTCGGGAACCTGCCATGGCCGCGAACGCTCTCGATCGCCAACTCACCGAACTTGAAGCCAGCCGCTATCGCTTCGGCCGCCACGAAGCCGCTCGCGTCGTGAAGTTGCTTGAACGGCTCGACGCCGCCCGCTTTGCCGATACGGCTTCGCTGATCCGCTTCCACGAAGCGCTACTTTTCCTGCGCGCCTTTCCTCAAGGGCCAGCCGTGGTGCGCGTCACAGGGCGCATCCTGAACAGTTTCCACAAAAAAGTGGAAGCATTACGCAAAGGCGGCGCCGACATGGACGACTTCGAGCCCATCGAAGTCTCCGGCATTGCCGGCACACAAATGGAAGACACGCTCAGCTTCGATGTCGCAAGCTGGCTCATCGAGCGCATGCCCAACAAAGTCGAAATCGCCTGGGAAAATTACGAACCAGGACGCGAGTTGGGCACCATCGGCCCGCGCTTTATACCCTTGATCGAGGACGACGCGTATGTCGAGGCCGACACGCCGTGGCGCCGATGGCTGGAGGAGGCCGGGGGTAAGGTCGGGAGAAAGACGAGCGCTAGTCCGGCGTGGCTGCCCTCGTGGCTGATGGAGCGCTTCGAACAGTTGCCGCTGCCGGAGCAACAAAAAGCTGAGCTCTACGAATCACTGCGCGTGCCCTTGCGTTGGAATCTCGAGAACTCCGTCATCTCGCGAACGCGAAACTGGAAGCCGGTTCGCAGCGTTTATTACCACAGCGAAGCGCTGATCAGCCGGAGCCAGGTGTCGCTGGCTAACGAACTGGCAGGGCGTCCACCGCAACTGACGAGGCTTTCGCGCAGGCAGGGCGAGCAGGTCATGGACTTGATCCGCGAGGTCATGCTGGTGCGCTACCGCGAACTTTACGGCACCACGCTGGGCGATCCGGCGTCGGTCGTGCGATCCGAAGTGCGGGCCGATCTTGGAACGCACGAAGCTGGCCGCGGCGTTTCGATCTATCTCTGGAACCTGCCGCCCGATCGCCGTCTGCCGCTGCGCGCCTATGTCGCAGGATTGACGCTGAAGAATGGCGTGCCGGTCAACTACATCGAAGCCATCGGACTCTGCGAGTGGATGGAGGTCGGCTTCAACACCTTCTACACTTTCCGCGGCGGCGAAGCGGGATGGATCTACGCGCAAGTGCTGCGCTGCCTGTGTCACCTGATGGGAACGACGTGCGTCTCGGTCTATCCGTATCAACTGGGCCACGAGAACGAGGAGGCGATCGAGTCGGGCGCGTTCTGGTTCTACCGCAAACTTGGCTTCAGGCCGGGACGCGCGGAGCTTCAAAAACTGGCGGAACGTGAAGAAGACAGAATCGCCGCTGATCCCAAGTACCGGACGCGCGCGCGCACGCTGAAGCGGCTGGCGGCGGGGCACGTCTTCTACGATCTTCCGAAAAACGACTTGCCGGGAAGCGAAGTCGGAGCGTGGGATCGATTTTCAACCCGCAACATCGGATTGCGAGTCAACCGGCGGATGGCGCGCGATTTTGGCGGAGATGCCGTCCTCATGCGCGAGCATTCGAGGCGTGCGCTGGAGAGAAGCTTAGGTATGAGAAGCGGCGGCGTAAGCACGTCTTCGTGGACGCCGCTGGAGAAGGCAGCCTTCGAGAATTTTGCGCTCGTTCTGGCCGATGTGCCGGGATTGCGAGCGTGGACACGAGAAGAAAAAGAAGACCTCATCCGAATCATCCGCGCCAAAGCCAAAGCGGATGAAATGCTCTACCTACATCTTACGCAGCGGCATGGGCGACTAAGAAGGGCGCTGCTGACGCTCGGGTCGGAGTAGCCGAGGGCTATGTCATAAAATTGGTACAGGAAGTGGCTGGTCGCCCACCCTTCGGTGTTGTTTCCCTTGCACTAACACAACTGTGGGTGCCCCTTCCTTGCGTTTTTTGCAAGGGTGGGCTGCGATGATGCCGACGCGGTTCGTTTCCAGTTCGCGTTCGCGCGGCGTGAAGGCGCGGGTCCCATTGTGCGATCAGACTGCTACCCACCCTTCGCAAAAAGCCGCGAAGGATGGGGCACCCACTGCAAGGTTGTGCCAACGGAAGGCTGGGCCACCCGCCAATTGGAAATTGGAAAGAGGTTGAAACGACCTCGCAGCTCAACGGCCATAGCGCCCCATGAGTTCCGTTTCGCCCAGGATATGGCCCTTCAAGGCACGTTCGAGGTCTGGTTTGGTGGCTCCGGCCTTCAGGTTGAGCTTTGTGTCGAGCGCATACAGCTTGAAATAATAGCGGTGTGGCGTGCCCGGCGGGGGACATGGACCTCCATAGCCGATCTTGCGAAAGTCGTTGCGTCCTTGCAGCGCTCCGGTGGCAAGCTGTTCCTGTTTTTCCATCCCCTCTGGCAGTTCTCTCGTGTTTGCAGGGAGATTGTATAACACCCAGTGTACCCAGGTACCTGCTGGCGCATCAGGATCGTACATGATGAGCGCAAAGCTCTGTGTCGCTGCGGGTGTCTCCTTCCAGCTCAGCTGCGGGGAAACGTCAGGTCCGTCGCAGGTGAACTTCTTCGGAATCGTTTCGCCGTTGGAAAAAGCGGTGTTCGAAATCTGGAAAGACATAGCCCCTCCTTTCGCTTGACCAAAGATTGAAAAACCGCCGAGAAGCCAGACTCCAGCGAGTATCGGCAACCCAATCAGTTTTAGCAAAGAGCCCCTATCTATGCGCTTTGCGGCGAACAATGTAGCCAACAGAGTCAGAGGCATCGCCACGGTTATGATTTCCGCGTCACGATCCGCGCAGCGACTTGGCTGAAGTCCTCGCTGGCTTGGGGCTTCTTAGGCGTTTGCTCTGGGCGGGTGTCTGCCCTCTTTTCCAGTTGATTGGATTGGCGCTGTGCTTTATCGGATTTTGTACGCTTTTTTGCCATACCTACAGCTTGCCACAACGGGGCGAACCCGGCTAGGGCCGTCTCTGGGATACCAAGGACTACGCGGAAGCCTATAACACTGCAGGGCGGGTGGGCCACATTACCTGGGAAGTATATAGCGCGGGTTTGTCTTTGAACGTCGACCGAAACAACTGGGGGTGCGCCACTTCTCCCGCTTTTCGAGAAGTGGCCTCCCGAACAGCCGACACCGTTCGACTTCGCGTTACGCGGCCGGAGGCCGGATCTTCATCTTATTAAACACATCCCACCCGCCGCCCCTCTATGTCCGGTGGCGGCACAGGAAAAACCGTCAGGCCGGCATCCCGATCCATGCGCAATTAGCCTGGGATCAGGCCCGCCCCGCGAACTCCCGCGTCTCCGTGGATACCTTGATTGTTTCCCCTTCTCTAATGAAGAGGGGAACCCGTATCTCGATGCCAGTCTCCAGCTTCGCTGGCTTGGTCACGCTGCCGCTGGATGTGTCGCCACGGACACCGGGTTCGGTGTAAGTGACATTCAGCTCCACCTGGGCTGGTAGCTGCAACCCGATCGCGTTGCCGTTGTACTTATGCAACTGGATGATGGCTCCTTCCACGATAAAGTCCAGAGCGTCCCCGATCATCTCGCCGGAAAGGGTGAGGGTCTCGAAGCTCTCCTGGTCCATGAAGTGGAAACCACTTCCGTCGCTGTACAGGTACGATGCCTCGACCATCTGGAGGTCCGGCTCCTTGAATCTGTCACTGGCCTTGAACGTCTTGTCAAAGACCGCGCGGGTGAGAAGGTTGCGCATCTTCAGGCGGACCAAGGTCTGGCCGCCCCTGGCGGTAGGGGTGGAAACCTCCGCTTCCAGGCACACGAATGGCGTGTTATCGACCTCGAAAAACATTTTGCGCTTTACGTCGATGGCATCAATCAGTGCGGCCATGATTTCCTCTGAGACAGAACCCGACGGCGGGTAGGCCAAGTATAGCGCGGGTCTGTCTATTAACATTGACCGAGATAAGTGGGGGTGCGCCACTTCTCGCGCCTTTCGAGAAGTGGCCTCCCGAACAGCCGACACCGTTCGACTCCGCCTTACGCGGTCGGAGGTCGGATCTTCCTCTTCAGCACTTCCCACTGATTCATCACATCCAGCCAGTGACCACCCTCACAGACATCCCACTCGCCGTGCTTGAAAATGAGACCTGATTGGCCAAGGCAGAAGTGTGTCCGTCTCCAGAGACGGACTTCCATGGCGCTCCTTGACAACCTAAATAACACCTAAGTAGTCTTCGCCCGCTCCCGATCTGTACCAAACCGAAGTATTTCCCATCTAAGTCCTTATTCCTGAATATTTTACATATAAGTCCTTATTTCTGAATATTTTGGGGATAACTCTATGATTCTAATAGATCAAAAAATGGCTCTGAACGAGAATCTGG
>PKUV01000005.1 GCA_003131315.1 Acidobacteriaceae bacterium | reverse complement strand
CAGATTCCTGCACAGAGCCATATTGAGGCCAAGCCAAAAGAGAAACTGTTCTATATTGACCACTTGCGGCAATTATCTTGCCAGTCGCATGCGGTCTACGTTTCAATTCGCCTTCATGAAGGGAGATATGAACCGGAATCTCCTTTTTGGTTCAAAAACGGCACTGATCATACATCCATCCCGCTGTTCGCCGATAGTGTGAAACAATTTTCATACGGACCGCCCCCTAATGCTCCGAGATCCGAACAGTAAGGAGAGGTGTTGCAAAAGTGGCGGAATATCGGGCAATTTCGGCGAGGCGGGCTAACAGCTTCTCAATTTTCGCTCCCGAAGAACTGCGCCCTGAGACGCCTCGTGGAATCGGCGCAAGAATGCGCTAATTTATTGACTATGTAAGCCACAAGCGCACCTCCTAGTAGGATGGCTTAACTGCCCATCCTTAACTTATCAACATGATAGTACAGAACCCATTCGTTTGTTATTAGACTACTTGCTCGTTCTTAGTTCCTTCGCCTTTGCGACAGCCGCGCTTAGAACCCGATCCACGCCCCTTGCCAGTTCCTCGGGAGTTCGCTCGGGCAGTACGACATCCGGAACTACGCGTTGGCTGGTGGCAACGCAATGACAGACGGGTCCGACCACGGTTTTTCCGGAGTAATGCAGCACGTACCCGTCCGCCAACTCGAGATTTTCTGGAAGGGACAGTCCTCCGCCCGTTTGTGACCCCAAGATTAGGGCGGACTTGTATTGCTGAAGGGCATAGGCTGTGAACTCGGCTGCCGAGAAGGTTCCGCTATCCACAAGGAGAACAACCGGCAAGGATCCGGTCCCTGTTTGCCCTTCCCGGTGCCACACCTCGTCCTTTCCATTTCGGTCCCGGAAAAGCAGCACTGGTTCTCCCTCCGAAAAGATGGAAAACACTTTGCCAACTCCACCTCCACCAGGGTTGCCCCGCAGGTCGAACACGAAGGATCGTGCGCCAGCGTGGGCTAGCTGCTCGAGCCGCACGCGAACCAACGAGGCACTGTCCCTAAGGGCATCCTTGGTTTCCAGGAAAAATTTCAATCGCACATAGCCCACGCTGTCCTCCAACATCCTGCTGTCGACTAAGGGGGCAAGCCAGGTGAACGGTGTAACATTCAATTCCACGGGATCATTCAGACCGGGGCGGCGGACCTTCCATATCAACTTAGTTCCATGCGCCAAGGGGAAGAAGAAATCCCGACGATTCAACGTGGAAGCTTCCCTCCCATCCATCGCGAGGACCACATCCCCGGGTTTCAACCCAGCCTTGCCTGTGGGGCTAGAAGGATCCACATCCGTTACGACGTACCGTCCGTCCGGTAAAAAGCCCATCGCCGCCCCAATGTCTACAGACGGCAGTCCATCGAGAAAGGGCTCAGCGGCTTTAAGCTGCTCGGGTGAAAACAGCATCGTGTGGGGGTCTTCCGTGGCGGTTATCATGGCTTTGACGGTTTCCCACAAGCATGTGTCCCCCGGCTTCTGCTCCGCGAACACTGCACGGGCGTATCGTTCCAACAGCCGGGAATCGGTCTCAGCATCTGGTGTGAAGGTCGGTACGGGCGCAGCACCCCGGGGTAGGGCTCGAACGGCCGCTTCAGCCAAGCGCTTAGGGTCGCTGGGTGGCAGGTGGAGCGTGGTCAGCGTGGTGTAGGCACGCAAGAGAATCTCAACTTCCATCGCATGCTGGGCGTTGGTCTGGGCCAAGCCCGGCATGTCCAACATCAATATAAGTGCGATCGCCATCATCTTCAGATACTTCATCAGGCTCCTCCTGTTCAGAAAGTACACCATCGGGCAAGCGGTCTGCACACTTCCGAAACACAACGTCGATGACGTTGGTAGTGCGGCATCTTACTTCAACCACATGTTCGTCAGCCGCGCTAACAGCTGATCCATTCCTGCCTAAGTAACGCCAGCCGAAGTGCCTCGGTTTCACTCTCGCCAAAAATAGTTGTTTACCTCTCTCCCTCTCCGAGCTATGGTTCGCCGAGTTGTTTACTACTTGGTACACAGGAGAGAACCAAATGAAAAAGATTAATTGGACACCCGAACAAGAAGCTGAGATCAATCGCGTACAGCGGACTACCGGAGTGACCCGCAAGTCTGCCATCCGCAAGATGCGCGCCGCCGCTAAGGTACAGGCCAAAGTAAAGGCCCAGGCGGTCAAGACTACTCCCAAGCCGCAACCACAACAAAAGTCTGCCGGCGTGAATCGCTCCGAGGGTATTCGGCTCTTCAAAGTAGCCGGACGCCCTACCAAGGAACAGTTCATCCTCGTCTACGGCGAACGTGGGCCAAAGATGACATGGGAGCAGCGGGCAGCGGCGGGTGTACCAGCAGAGCAGTTCCAGGCCGCGCTGGCAGCGAAGGTGCAGGGGTGAGCGGGATCAAATTCAGTCCCGGCTCAATTGTCGCCACACCCGGTGCTCTGGAAGCGTTCAGGGCATCGGGTGAGGAGCCGCTGCCGTTCCTACAGCGTCATCTGACAGGAGACTGGGGAGACGTGGACGAGCACGATCATCGCGAAAACGAACTCAGTTTGCAACGCGGCTGGCGAATCCTGTCCTGCTATCGGCTCTCGGACGGAACCCGAATCTGGATCATCACGGAAGCCGACCGCAGCGTGACCACGGTTCTTTTGCCTGAAGAATATTAAAGCCCAGTTCCCTAGGCGAACAAAAAGCGAACATGCTACCATCCAGGGATGGACGAGGGCCGTAAACGCGTGCTGGCGATTGTGGCGGGAATCCTCGTGGCGCATACCTGAAGACTGCTGACGATCTCTTCGATTCCAAGCCGAGCCCGAGGACGGAGCCAGAGTAACTCCGGCTAATCTGAACGTCGTTCTGCGCCATTCAACTCGGGTCGATTCAAGCAACTTTACTCGAATCGTGTGGTTAGTCTTTTGGTACATTTGATGCGTGCCAGCTCCAACAAAGGGAAACAGACAGTTGTCCGCGATGGACGATGTTATTAGCTACAAAGAATGTTGGGCGAAAACGACTGAGGAAGGAAAGCCCGGCATCAGCGTCCGCGACCACTGCCTAAACGTCGGCTGCGTCGCCGAAGCGCTGCTGGCCTTGTTGCCGCCTCAACTCCGAAGGCTAATCCCGTCTGGTGCTGCCACGCTCGCCGCCCTGCATGACGTGGGGAAGGTTTCGCCGGGGTTTCAATCAAAGTGCGAAGCGTGGTTGGTGCAATATGCGTTGAAGGACCAGGCTCTGGAGCAAGGTTGGCATCAGCGGGAGCCTGACCACGCAAAGATCAGTCAATCCACCGTGCAGGAGTTGCTACGCACTTCCCAACTCCATTGCTGGGCGGCGGTTGTCGGTGCCCACCACGGACGGATCAAAGGGGAACGAGTGCAAGTCCGCGAAGCGTGGGAACAGGAGCGCGTTCGATTGGCGGCGGAACTCATCGGGGAATTTGGGCCGTTGCCGGATCGACCTCCAGACGACGCACAAACATGGTTCGTGACGGGACTGATTACGATTGCCGATTGGATCGGTTCCGACGAGAAACATTTCCCACAACATGCTTGCTGGAACATGCGGGAACGGCGCAAGCGGGCGCAAACGGCGCTGGCGAGCATCCATTGGCGACCGGTCAGGGCAAGACAACTCAACGGATTCGGCGACTTGTTCCCGGAAACTCCGCAGGCCAACAGCCTACAGACCGCATCCATGCAGGTGGTGCGCGGGCCCGGCACTTACATCATCGAAGGACCGATGGGCTGCGGCAAGACGGAGGCGGCGCTGGCGGCGGCGTATCAACTCATCACAGCGGGAAAATCGACCGGGCTGTATTTTGCGTTGCCGACACAAGTGACCAGCAACCGGATTCACCTGCGCGTGCAGCCCTTCGTTGCACGGATCGTCACTGACCCGGCACAAGTGCGGCTGGCCCACAGCGCCTCATGGCTGGTTGAGGCCGAGTCGTCCCCGAAGCTCAACCCAGCCTACCCCGATGACAAAGATGACAATGAAGCCAGCGATCATGTGCTCGTGGGCCGCTCGTGGTTTGCATCGGCGAAGCGGGCGCTGCTGGCGCCGTTTGGCGTCGGCACGGTCGACCAAGCTTTGCTGGGCATTGTGGCAGCCAAACATTTCTTCGTCCGGCAGTTCGGACTTGCCGGCAAGGTCGTGGTCCTCGACGAGGTCCACAGCTATGACATCTATACCGGCGCGCTGATTGGGGCGCTCGTCAAACGGCTGCGCGAGTTGAAGTGCACCGTCATCATTTTGTCGGCCACGCTCACGGAAAGCCGACGCCGCGAGCTGCTTGGATTGGCGGATGACGAGCCGGTCAGTAAGGCGTATCCACTGGTTTCCGGTGTGGACGGCTCCTGCTTCGAGGAGCGGACATGTGAAGCGCCGCCCGCGAAGACAATCCAGATACGGAACGTCTCCGGCGCTTTGCCGGTGGAAGACGCGATCGATCATGCCCGCCGGGGCGAGTGTTTGCTGTGGATCCGCAATACCGTGGATGAGGCGCAACAGACGTTCCGCGCTCTTCAGAGCGCCAATTTCCAAGGCGGCCCCAGCATCGCGCTGCTTCATGCTCGCTTCCCGTTTTTCCGCCGCGAACAACTGGAAAAAAAGTGGTTGGTTCGACTCGGCAAAGACGCCGCCAATCGGCCTCTCGGCTGCGTCCTGGTTTCAACCCAGGTGGTCGAGCAAAGTGTGGACATCGATGCCGACCTGCTGATCACCGACCTCGCCCCGACCGACCTGCTGCTGCAACGGCTCGGTCGCCTGTGGCGGCATGAACGATTGAATCGGCCCGGTTCGCACCCGGAAGTTTGGATCCAAATGCCGACTTTGGATGACGACCGACTACGGGCGGCAAGCGAGAAGGAACTCCGCCAAGCACTCGGCAAGAGCGCCCGTGTGTATGCGCCGTACGTCCTGCTGCGTTCGCTCGAGCAATGGCGCGGGCGAGCGACGATGACTTTGCCGGGCGACATTCGAACCATCCTCGAAGCGACCTACGCCGATCCCGACGGCGAGCCGCCCGCATGGCGGGAACTCCGAGAGCAGTTGGAGAAACAAAAAGAAAGTATGGCCAGGCTGGCCCTCAACGCTACCTTGATCTGGAGCAACCCGGCCCTGGCGGACGAGGAAGATGTCCTGACGCGCTACAACACACAGCCGACGGCCCAATTGCTTTTGGTGAAGGAGATCACCCGGCTTGGCGTCCACTCTGTACGCCTCGACTTACTCAACGGCGACACTGCAACCGCCAGCAAACACGGCCGGGACTTCGACGCTGCCAAATCGATCTATCGCAATATCGTCCGTGTGCCGCGCTGGGCGATTGCAGCCGGTCTTACAAAGCCACCGGACTGGCTGGCCAATTACGTGACGCAACCCACCGCAGTTGGACTACTGCAACCGGATGGCAACATTCGCTGGCGCGGTGCCGAACAACCGACCGGACTTTCTTATCACGACGATCAGGGTGTCATCATTAACCGCGAACGCAAGTCGCGCGCGTTGAATAATAGTAAAAGTAATGATGAGGAATTCGATGAATCTTACGACTGACGCTTGGATACCGATCATATGGAATGACGGCCAAGCGGGGACTGTAAGCCTGCGTAAAGCGTTCGAGCGCGGCGCGGAGATTCGCGACCTCGCCGTCCGCCCCCATGAACGAATCGCTCTAATGCGCCTGCTGATTTGCATCGCGCAAGCGGCGCTTGACGGCCCCGCCGACTACGACGACTGGAAAGACTGCCGTTCGCGCATCGTATCGTCCGCCGTCGATTACCTTCGGAATTGGCGACACGCCTTCGAATTGTTCGGCGATGGCCAACGCTTTTTGCAGGTGGCCAACTTGACCAAGGCCGCAACCAAGTCCACTGGAGACGACGATAGCGAAGACAACTCCACCAGTAAGCTCGATCTGGCGCTGGCCACGGGCAATAACACGACGCTCTTCGATAACGCGGGCGGCTCGGAACGCGCCTTCACATCCGAGAAGCTCGCTTTGATGCTTACAACTTTTCAGTGTTTTTCTCCCGGAGGTCGCATCGGATTGGCGTTGTGGAACGGCCGGGAAACAGCGGGCAAAGGATCGAGCGATCATGCGCCATGCCTAGCTGGCCGGATGTTACACGCACTGGTTCGAGACGAAAATCTGCTCGCCACGCTGCACAAGAACCTTTTGGCCAAGCACCACACCGAACAGCTTTATGGGCAAAACTCATGGGGAAAACCGGTCTGGGGACGGATGCCCGAAGGACCCGCCGACGCCGATGCCGTACACAACGCCAACCGAACTTACTTGGGCCGGCTTGTACCGCTCGCCCGCGCGATTTGGCTCGCAGATGATTGCCGATCTTTAATTCTTGCCAACGGGTTGGAATACGGATCCTATGCTGAAGATGGATGGCGCGAGCCTTCCGCTACCATTGTCACGCGTACCGTCAAGAACCAGCCCACGCGTGTCGTGTTATCCGCTTCCATCGATAAGGCCGCGTGGCGCGAGTTGCACGTCCTGACCGTGAAGAGCGTCAGCCAGAACACGAACGGTGGCCCCGCCGTGTTGCAAAACATCTCCGACGAAGATGCTTTCGACCTTTGGGTGGGGGCCTTGGTGACCGACAAAGCCAAGCCGGTGGATACCATCGAGTCGGTGTTCCACGTCCCTGTCGCAATGCTGACCGAAACGAGCCAAATGGTTTACGAAAAGGGCGTGCATCTGGCCGGGACCACGGAGTTTCAGTTGAAGCGGGCTGTTTCGGCCTACCATAAGGAGCTCGGCGACAACCTCGACCGGCCTGAAATGAAGAACCGCCGTCGGCAAATCCAGAACAACGCCGCCGCCCAATTTTGGACCGACATCGAGCAGGCTGTGCCGCGTTTGATGGAGGTTGCCGCCGCTCCCGAAAGCCTTGGGCTAAATTCGGAGTGGCACAAAACGGCGTGGGGGCAATCCGTGTGGCGCGCCGCGCGCGCGGCCTACGAACACGCCTGCCCACACGGCACACCGCGCCAGATACGCGCCTATGCGCTGGGCCTACAAACGTTATTTGCCGCGCCCGCCGAGCAAGCGGAAGTTGAAACCGAAAAGGAGGCTGAAGCATGAGTAATGATCGAACCGATCCCAAGGAGGCCGCCGCGCGATTGTTGGCCTATCTGCGCCAGCTCAAGAACGACCGGGGCGCGATGGCGGACCTGCGCTGCGCGCTGAATCCCGCCAAACTTCCCCGCGCATGGCCGCTGCTGGCGCGGGTGGGTGGCATTGGCAATCCCCGCATCGAAGCCGTTGCCGGACTGTTCGCGTATCACCCCGATGAAACCCAGACTGGCAATCTCGGCACGACCTGTCGCCGCCTCGCCGCCGAGAACAACAGCTTCGATGGCCGGTTCCGCCGCTTGCTCGCTTGCGACCGCGAGGAGATTTGCGACCGCTTGCGTCCCGTCATCCTGGCCGCCAAAGCCAAGGGGATTCCGATCAATTACGAAGAGCTATACGCCAATCTTTGTTACTGGGGCGACAACGTAAAAGCCCGCTGGGCGCGTGAATATTGGGGCGTACCCGAAGGCGAAGATACAGCGGCCCTCGCTTCAACGGAGGTCACGGCATGACCCATCTCACACAGGTCACCGTCGATTACACCACCGCCGCCCGGCAGCAGTTCCGCGATTCCTACGCTTGGCATCGGGCGGTTTGGGAGGCGTTCCCCGGCCGCGACAGGGAGCTGCGGGATTTTCTGACGCGGCTCGACCAGCGCCCGGACGGATTTCGATTGCTGATTGTCTCGCCCAAGCCACCGGTACGGCCCGATTGGTGTCCGCCCGATGCGGAAAGCTGGAAGACGAAACCGATTCCGGCAGCCTACTTCACGTGCCGCCGGTACGCGTTCCAGCTTTGCGCGAACCCGACCAAGAAGATCCGGACGGAACTTCCCGACGGCTCGCGGACGAAAAACGGCCGGCGCGTCCCCTTGCGTACGCGCGAGGAACTTGTTGCGTGGATCCAGCGCAAGGGCGATCAAGGCGGCTTCACCGTGGACGAAGCGACGCTCCGCACCTTCTCCCGTGGCCGTGAGTATTTCGAGAAGACCAAAAATGGCCAGTCCGGACTGCACAGCGCGGTCGAGTTTGCGGGCGTGCTGACGGTGACCGACCCGGCTGAGTTTCACAAAAGTTTTACGGTTGGAATCGGTTCGGCCAAAGCGTTTGGCTTCGGCCTGCTCGTGATTGCGCCAGTCTCATAAAAATCGAATGAAAGGAACACCATGAAACTTATCGAACTGCACATCCTGCAATCCTTCCCCGTCTCGTGCCTGAATCGCGACGACGTGGGAGCGCCCAAGACGGCCACCTTCGGCGGCGACACTCGCGCTCGCATTTCCAGCCAGTGCCTGAAGCGCGCCATTCGCCTGCACGCTAAAGAACTATCTCCGGACTTGTTTGCGGGGGAACGCAGCAAGCTCATCGTTCAGCCGATCGCGAATGCCGCCCAGCGCCATGGCGCTCCGCCAGAGAAGGCCCTTGAAGCTGCCAAGAAACTCTGCGACGCCTTGGCTACGTTCGACGAGAGCGCCTTCAAGAAGAAGGGCATCCTCAAGGTGAAAACGCTCATGTTCCTCTCGCCCTTCGAGCGCGAGCAGATTGGCAAAGACTTGGCCGCCATTCTCCACGAGAATCCAGATGCAAAAACGTTGGACAAGAAGATCAAGTCCGCGGCGGGCAAGATCCAGGAGGCCAAGCTGAAAGACGCCGCCGACATCGCGCTGTTCGGACGCATGGTGGCCACCGACCACTCGCTCACGGTGGAAGGGGCGGCGATGTTCAGCCATGCGCTCTCCACGCATCGCGCCGACAACGACATTGACTTTTTCACAGCGGTGGACGATCTGCAGGCCGAAGACCCCAGCATTGAAGATGAGGACCGGGCCGGTAGCGGGATGATGGGAACGCTGGAGTTTACTTCGGCACTCTATTACCGCTACGTGGGGCTGAATCTCGGACTGTTGGCGGATGACTCTCACCTCGGGGCGCTCTCGGCGGAGGACCGCCGCAACGTCGTGGACGCCTTTCTCCGCGCCGCCATCGTTGCCGTCCCCGGCGCGCGGAAAAATTCGATGAACGCCCACACCTTGCCGGGCTACGTGCTCGGCCTGGTGAAAGACAAAGGGCAACCACTGCAAATGATCAATGCCTTTGAAACGCCCGTCCGATCCAAGAACGGGCTGATGGTCGCTTCCATCGACGCACTGAAGGAGCACCACGAGCAGCTCAAGAAAACCTGGGGGATCAAACCGGCGCTGGAAATCGCCATCCCCGACCGGCCGCTCGACGAGTTTTGCGCGGAGATCCTGAGCCATGTCTGAAACCGCATTCCTCGCCCTGCTGCTGGACGGCCCATTGCAATCGTGGGGCCTTGCCAGCCGGTTTCAGCGCCGCACCACGGAACTACACCCGACCAAGAGCGGCGTCATCGGCTTGATTTGCGCCGCCATGGGCCTGGCCAAAGGCTCGCCGGAAGAGCGTGATACGCTCCCGAAATTGGCGAAGCTGAAGATGTGCAGTATCGCTGTCCCACATCGTGGCCCACATAACAATGTCCGGCGACTGGAGGACTTCCACACCACCGGTGGCGGCTACGATAAGAAGACACAGCCGCAGTTCATCCCACGCAAGGCATCCGGCGGGCCGTGCGACAACGCCACGGTCAGCCGGCGGCAATATCTGCTCGACGCCCGCTTCGGCGTGGTTCTGGCAGGCGACCGATCCCTGTTGGAGCGCGCCGCGACCGCTCTACAGGACCCGGTATGGGGCGTCTGGTTCGGACGCAAAAGTTGCATCCCGGCCGAGCCGGTCTATCGCGGTTTGTTCGATACCGAACTCCAAGCCCAACGCGAGCTAGTGGGAGACATCTCCATCGAGTCCTGCACTACCGTCACCGAAGTGGAATACTTCGCGGACGGCACCGACTCGATCGGCGACCAGCCGGACAGCTTCGGCGACGCCAGCAGTAGCGGCCCCGACCAGCGTCGATTCGCCGTCCGCCGCATTGCGCTGAAACCTGGCATTTCGCAGCCGTGATTGAACGCTTGTTTTTGCCATTATGCCGATCTTCGAAAAACCGCCGCTCGAGACGCTGACGCCGGCGAAAGACCGCTGGACGCCGATTTACCTCGAACACGGAAGGCTGGAAGTGGACGACTCCAGCATCAAGTGGATCGGGGCGGACCGGATGGTCTACCGGCTGCCCGTCGCCACGCTGTCCGCCGTGTTGCTTGGGCCCGGCACCACGGTGACGCACGCGGCCATGAAGGCCTGCGCCGATTCCAATACTCCCGTCTGCTGGATCGGCGAGGACGGGATGCGGTTCTACGCCTTTGGCATTACTCCCAATCACGACAACTCCATGTCCCGCAAACACGCCGCCGCTTGGGCCGATAAGAAGAAACACGCCGACATCGCCCGCCGCATGTTCGTCCAACGCTTCCCCGGCGTGGATGTGCAGGCGCATTCCGTCGCCGAATTGCGCGGCATGGAGGGCTTGCGCGTGCGCGCCCGCTACGCCGAACTCGGCCAGCAGTACGGCGTCACTTGGAAAGGGCGCAACTACGACAAATCGAACTGGGACCTCGCCGACGACATCAATCGCGCGCTGTCCGCCGCCAACGCCAGCCTCTACGCGGTCTGCGCCGCCGTCGTCTGCTCGCTCGGCTACCTGCCGCCGCTCGGTTTTGTCCACGACGCCGGCACCCTTCCCTTCATCTACGATGTGGCCGATCTCTATAAGGAAATCACCACCTTCCCGGCGGCGTTTCAAGCCGTCCGCCAAGGCCTCGACGGCAAGGGCGACCTCGTCCGCGCTCTGCTCAAGGAGCGCATCGAACAGGAAAGACTGCTGCAGAGAATTCCCCAAGACCTGGAGAAACTCATCGTATGACCGTCATCGTCGCCAACGACACGCCCGATGCCATTCGCGGAATGCTCAAACGCTGGTTTATCGAGCCGCGCCCTAATGTCTTCGTCGGCACGCTCAACCGCCGCACCCATGAGAAAACGATCGAGTACATCAAACGCAACGCCGCCAGCATCGGCCTGCTCATTGTCAGCAGTTACCCGAACTGCCAAGGCTTCAAAATCGAAACTACCGGCCCCACGGACCGCAAAGGCATCGAAGTTACCGGCCTGTGGATGGTCGCCGAGAAATGGGAGGAGACACCGGACCCACCAACTCAGGCAAGCGATTTTTCTCCGGAAAATGTAAGCTAACTCGTTTCAAATTCAGAGTTCTCCCCACGCGCGTGGGGATGGTCCGTGTCGAAGAAAGACAAGGACGGGAAAATTTGGGTTCTCCCCACGCGCGTGGGGATGGTCCGTCATGACTGAGAAACCTGATGCCGGGATGGGCGTTCTCCCCACGCGCGTGGGGATGGTCCGCAGGGCGAGCAACTCACAATGATGTTACCTAAGTTCTCCCCACGCGCGTGGGGATGGTCCGTTGGGATCAGCCGCATATTCCGTACCGATCTGGTTCTCCCCACGCGCGTGGGGATGGTCCGCGCTTTAACTTGCACGTCAGGAACAGGCACGTGTTCTCCCCACGCGCGTGGGGATGGTCCGTGTCCGGCCAGGCTACCTGATTCGCCAAGAGGGTTCTCCCCACGCGCGTGGGGATGGTCCGTCGGATCTACAACGTAGACGACAACGGAAAAAGTTCTCCCCACGCGCGTGGGGATGGTCCGCAGAAAGTGACGCGAGCGGGCACGCCGGCCATGTTCTCCCCACGCGCGTGGGGATGGTCCGGGCTTCAACCAGATTGTCGGCGATGCGGTAGAGTTCTCCCCACGCGCGTGGGGATGGTCCGCGCATTGACGCCATCACACTGGCGGAATCTCGGTTCTCCCCACGCGCGTGGGGATGGTCCGTATAGCGAGGCATCCCGATGACCAGAGATCGGGTTCTCCCCACGCGCGTGGGGATGGTCCGTCAGTCCTCGATGTGACCATTCTTTATAGAACGTTCTCCCCACGCGCGTGGGGATGGTCCGAATAAATGGACTCCGGCTGAAGACGTCAATGGGTTCTCCCCACGCGCGTGGGGATGGTCCGTATGTACAGTTCGGCCTTGGCATCCCGTTAAGGTTCTCCCCACGCGCGTGGGGATGGTCCGGAATACGTTAATCTGCCGACTACCGACATGAAGTTCTCCCCACGCGCGTGGGGATGGTCCGACAACAGACGAAGCAGCACGGAGAGCGGCGAAGTTCTCCCCACGCGCGTGGGGATGGTCCGCAGGCAGAGCGCGGCAAGATCGGATTTAGGTAGTTCTCCCCACGCGCGTGGGGATGGTCCGATATTAAGGACATCATGGCTGCAATACGAGTCGTTCTCCCCACGCGCGTGGGGATGGTCCGCGTCCTAGAAATCTTCAGGGCCAAGGATCTCAGTTCTCCCCACGCGCGTGGGGATGGTCCGTGCTGTTACGACCAACAGTCCGAATGGCAGCGGTTCTCCCCACGCGCGTGGGGATGGTCCGACAATCTCGTCATTGAATGCGGTCCCGAATGTGTTCTCCCCACGCGCGTGGGGATGGTCCGTACGTTCCCCCTCAAGACCTCTCCGGCATGGGGAGAACCAATTCCCGCCCCAGATAATTGACCATTAGAGGAAGCTGCATGAAAATCGCCTACCTCGACATCGAAACCAACTACACCGGGAAGTTCACCGACCAGCGGCTATTCAGCGATCACAAGAATCACCGCATCACTGTTCTCGGTATGCGAGTTCTTCAGGAGGATAAAGATTCCTTCCTACAGCTCGTAAGGAAGGACGTTTCAAAGGTCGCACTGCTGAGTGCGCTTAGGGGAACGGACCTAATCGTGACGTACAACGGGCGGTCGATTCCAGACAAAATGAAAGGCTACACTGGATTCGATTTTCCAGTGATCGCCTCGCAGCTTGGGGTTGTGCTGGACGAGGAATTCAAACATGTGGACCTCTGTCCAGTTTGCTGGCAGCATGGCCTCTGGGGAGGCCAAAAGGCAATCGAACGGTCGCTGGGATTGAAGCGAAAGCTATCCGGGAGGGATGGAGCCTGGGCGGATGTCACCTGGAAGAAATACGAAACAACCGGGTATGACAACTTTCTGAAGGAGCTGCTGGAATACAACCGCGAGGATGTATTCATGCTACGTCGAATACAAGAGGCTCTAAGATGCACTGAGAATTATCAACGCCCGAGGCGCTCTTGCAGCCATGCAGCGCCGCTCTTGTGACCTGTCCCCATTGTTGTGCCCGTTGCCGCAGCGGATGGCGACCGGTTTCCCGCGCTCGGCCCGCAGGTCGCATCAGCCGCAAGAGTTCTAAAATCGTCCGCTAGGGCCGAGCGTTCGTTTCTTGAGTTTATCGTAACCTGCGGGCGGACTCGCGTGCCAGCCTGCTGGTGACTCAGTCTGACGGAGATTCTGTAGAGACGGTTTTCCGTTGCCGGACACAAACTGCGATACGCGCAAAACCGACAATGGAACCCAGGGCGTGGGATCGAACTTTCCCGCCGCAATATCCTGTGCCGATCCTGGACTTTCAGGATCAAAGCCGCCGACTCCGGCCGTTTAGGTTGATGCCACCTGGAGTCTCTCTACCAGTTTGATCAGTGCGAGCGCGTCCTGCCCGCAATAATCCAGCAAAGCCTTCCTGATCTTGTCGCGCTCGAACTGGTCCAAGCTTCCCCTGACGAGCGATTCCCAAGCCAGCCCTGCATCCGTGCCATTCGCAACCTCCATGCCTGCATAGCTCATCTCAGGCACCAGCGCAGGCAGCACGTACTTCAGCGAGAACGATCCGGCAAAATGGGGATGGTAGACTCGCCCTGCGGGACCCGAGCGATGAGCAGGAGCGGCAAGAATCCGAGTCGTATGGTGCGAGCGTTTTGCAAGAAGCACCGCATCTGCGTCAGTTGCCTCCGACGCTGGACGGAGCGCGGCACGACGCGCTGCGGGAAATGCAACCGGGCGCACGCGAAGTACCAGAAATCGCTCCTGCGCCGGAACTACGAGCGAGATGTCAAAGCGGGCGTCTGCGTGCGGTGCCATAAGCTCCCCGCGACCGCCACCAACAAGCGCTGCCAGAAGTGCCAAAATCGCCACGCTGACCAGAAGAGACTCGGCAAATGAATGGCGTCCCGCCCCGCCTCGGCAATCTGCCGCAGGCTAGCGCCCTCGGCCTTCATTCGAACGAGTCGGTCATGGTCCACGATTCGGCGCGGACGGCCAAGTTCCTTGCCGCAGGCCCGAGCATTCCGTACACCTGCGCTCACCCGCTCCCGGATCAGGTCACGCTCCAGTTGAGCGACGGCCGACACGATTGTGAAGAGTGCCTGACCCAACGGGCTGCTGGTGTCGATGTTTTCTTGGTAGCTGATGAACTGGACACCGAGCGACCGAAACTCCTCCAGCGCGAGTAAGAGGTGTTTAGTGGAGCGGGCGAAACGGTCAAAGCGCCAAACCAAGATTGAGAGAGCGACCGGCCTATGGTCAGTTCAATAACGCGGCTGTTAAGGAGTTGCAATATGTTGAGCTGCTGATCGTTTCTTCTTTCGTTCTGCCTTCGGCAGCGGCACTTCTTCTATGACTTCGAGAATCTGCGGGTAATCAGTGTTGTCGTTCATCCTCACCCGAAAACCTCTCTGTCGGTGCAACTGGGTTCCCGTTACCGGAGTGCAGTAGGCGAAGTGTTTGGAGATGTAGGTACTCGTCGCGTCATCAAACACCTCAAAGACGAACCGGTTCTCTCGTGTGCGTCCAACCGTTTTCGAACCAACGATACGAACGACGAGCACTTGGTTCGCGGCGGGAAACATCGTGGCAGCGCCTTGGACCTTGGCGCGTCCGATTTTCCCAATGACGAGTCCTCGGTCGATGCGAGGGTGACTTTTCGCAGCAGCCTTCGCCAACTTGTCCACCCACTTCAGAAGCGGGGTAGATTTGTTCTGCACTTTGCAGATGTCGCTCCGAAGTCCCGCCTTGGACTTCGCTGACAAGAACTCTTTCCACAAGTCCCAGTTGTCAATCGGTCGTCCGGCAGCGGTACGCCATTTGGCTTTCTGCCAAAACGGAGCGGAAAACTGACCATTAACCACGTACTGTGAATCACTGAATATCTGCACTCTGCTGTACCGCCGCCCGATTCCTTCTTCTTTTGCCCACTCTAGCGCGACGATGCACGCCGAAAGTTCCATCCGATTGATGGTGCTTTCTGCGAATCCCTGAAACACGAGCTGGTGGCCGGTCGGGTCATCCGGATACACAACTACTCCAGCATATCCCGATTTCCTCCCTTCATTTGGGTAGCATGATCCATCGACCGAGATCTGAACGGCGTGCGGGTCAGCTGTCATTCTTAGCTAAATTGTACCTACTTGTGACCCGTTCCTCGGCTAGATCGCCGCGCGGGCCGCCGCCAGCGCACACGCGGCTCTCCTTCGCCGAGTGGTTCATGAGGACGCTCACATCTTGTCACGACCCGTCCGACTGGCCGTACAAGAGATTTGCATATCTTCAGCCTGGATTGCTCCCGGTTGACGGGCCACTCGACCGCGATCTTCGAGTTTGCGATGTCAGCGGAATGGTTTGATAATAGCCTGATCGTCAGGCACCTAGCCAATGAAGAAACTTCCGCGAAAGGCTCGCAGCCGTACGGGTAAGCCGGATCGGGTTTCGGCCCACGAAGACCGTCGCCGGCCTCGTTTCTCCCGGGAGCTTTCCGTGCTGTACGAAGACGATGCCGTGGTCGTTCTCGACAAACCGGCCGGACTTCTGGCGGTGCCGATTAAGGGCTCCGATACTCCGTCCGCTTTGTCTCTGCTTGTCGCAAAACTCAAGCTGAAGAGACAACGAGCCTTGGTCGTGCATCGCATCGATCGTTTTGCCTCCGGGGCTCTGCTGTTTGCGAAGACCGGTCCGGATCGAGATGCGCTGGTGCGACAGTTTCTCGACCATACTCCCGTAAGGCAGTATCTCGCGGTACTGCGCGGCCGTCTCGGCGTTGAGGCAGGGACGCTCGTGCACTATTTTCGACGGGAAGGAATGTTTCAACAGTTGCGCACGGCGAGAGACCCCCAAGCGGCTCGTGCCGAACTTCGATATTCCGTCGAACGCCTTTTTGCGGATGCTTCGCTCGTCCGGGTTGAGCTGGTGACAGGATTGCAGAATCAGATCCGAGCGCAATTTTCGGCGATGGGCCACCCGGTTATCGGCGACAGAAAATACCACCGGGCGGAATCGTCGGAGCCGCTAATTGCTCGCGTTGCTCTTCATGCCGCGTATCTTCAGTTTGTCCATCCGCACTCGGGAGAGAGCGTCTCGATTGACTGCAAACTGCCCCCCGATTTTCAGCATTTGGTTCGGGAATTGTCGCGATCAAGCCGTGCGCGCTGGTGAGTCCGGGATCCGTCTGGTGATCGAGACGAGGATTGCGCCCGAGTGACGGGCAACCCTGAAATAATCTCAAGGTAAGGGTTGCTGACCATTCGGGAACGACTTCATTCCTAATTCCTGGACAGATGGGCGTTTGTCGGTATGAATCACGAAAACGCAGCCAACTTCTGATTCTGCAATGCGTTCTGTCATTACAGATGTGCTCATGTTCGTTTCTCCTCTACGCGAAAAATAGAATTCGATGCGGTCGGCGACTCAGATCGGTTCCCGATAGCGGCGCAGCCGCACCGCTGCTGCCAGGAAGACCGCGGCGAGTGCCAGGCCGATCCACAGACCCGGGCTGCTCAGGAAATGATCCGGGGCGATATGTGTCATTGGGTCGGTTGGGAACATATCTGGTGATGTCGAGGCGACAGTGGGTGCGGCGCCCATCAATCGGGACCCCACCATGGCAGCGAAATGCCAAGTGTGGAAAGCAATCTGCTCGACCCCGGCAATCGCTACCAGCGGCAAGGCCGCCCATAGAAATGTCGCCCGGCGCGGCCATCCGGATACGAGCAGCAGCCAGCAATAAATTGGTGCGGGCCAGAGCGCATGGGCCGTGAGAACGTGGTACAGCAGCAGCCATGACATCCGCAAAAACGATAACTTCGTCCACAAGGTCGCCACACTCAGACCGCTCACCAGCAGTACGGCGCTGCTCAGCAGCAGCATGAGCCACTGCATGGCGACGGTGATCGCAAAGGTCAGCAGTGGCAAAATTACGAGCGGGATGCACGCTTTCGCAAGCACGGTGGTGACATCGGACACAGGCAGCGACTTCCAGAACAGAATGCTGCGGTCGCGGCGCTCGCTGTGCAGCGCGTCGAGACAATAAAACACACTCACGACGATACCGGTAAGCATCATTAGACCTGCCGCCATGTCGTATGGCGCTTGAGGTTGCGCCGGATTGAGCCGCAGCGGCTTTTCCCAGATACCCGCAATCGAGCTGAGAGAGAAGCCGAACAGAGCGACTCCAGCGACCGCCAGCGGCGCAACGTAGATCGAACGGCTCTCCCACAATTCGCGTCGCATCGACCAGTACATGGGCCGAGTGGCCGACATGGATACGGGTGCGATTCTCTGCGAGTCGAAGGACTCGTTCATAACATTCGATTGAGTATTCATCGAGCTGCTCCTTGTGCCTGGCCGGCCTGGTTACCCATCACGGCAACGAACAAGTCGGCAATGCTGGGCGTGCGCACGTCGCCAAGCGCCGCGAGTTGCTGGCGATCGAGTTTCTGATTAGCGACACGATCGAGCTTTAGATCGAACTTTAGATCGAACAACAGGATGCTGCGACCGATCGCCTGGCGCTCGTGCATCGGCTTGAGCGCCCGTGCCGCTGCGACCTTCTCGGGATGCACTATCACTTCCAGATAGCGCGACTCTAATTCCTCCATGCTCCGAGCGAAAACGATGCGGCCGCGGTTGATGAACATGAGATCGGTGAGGACGTGTTGGACCTCTTCCACCTGATGTGTCGCCACTACGATGGTGCGGTTACGATCAAAGTAGTCGTTCAGCAGGGAATCGTAGAATTGCTTGCGATACAGGATGTCCAAACCCAGCGTCGGCTCGTCCAGCACCAGCAATCTCGCGTCAATCGCCATCACCAGAGCGAGGTGCAGTTGGGTCACCATCCCCTTCGACAATTCCCGCACCCTGCTACCGCACCGGATGGTGGTCTTCGCCAGAAAACCTTCCGCCTTGGCGCGATCGAATCGCGGATGCACGCCGGCGACATAGTCGAGTGCCTGCGAGACCCTGATCCAGCGCGGCAGCACGGCAACGTCGGCAATGAAGCAAACATCGCGCATGAGCTGATCGCGCTCGGTCCAGGGGTCGCGCCCGAGCACCCTCAGTTCTCCCTGATATGGGGTGAGGCCGAGAATTGCGTTGAGCGCGGTGGTCTTGCCTGCGCCGTTGGGACCGATCAGTCCCAGGATGCGGCCCTCTTCGACGCGCAGATCGACGCCGTCCAGCGCGATCGTTGTTCCGAACGCCTTACGGAGACCGCGTGCGTCTATGCATGCCATGGCTTCAGCGCTCCTCCTCCGAGGGATCCGGCTTCGCGGGCTTCGACAGCGCAGCCTTCGACGACGGCCGCGAGCCATTCAGTAGCTCTTCCGCTTTCAGGCCAAGCCGATGGATGGTGGCCTGGATCCTCGGCCACTCTTCGCCCAGGAACTTCTGCCGCTCGCCCTGCAGCAACGTGCCGCGTGCGCCCACATTGATGAACATGCCGAGGCCTCGTCTGGTCTCGACCAGCCCTTCATCCACCAGTTGCTGATAGCCCTTGAGAACCGTGAGCGGATTGACGCGATATTCCGCCGCGACGTTGCGCACGGAGGGCAGTGGATCGCCTTCCTTGAGCACTCCGTCCAGGATCATCGCGACGACACGGTCGCGCAGCTGGCGGTAGATCGGCTGATTATCGTTCCACTCACGGTCCATCGGTTTTCCATAGTAAACGTTAGCAGAGATACCGCGCGCCTTAGTTGGTCCGGTGGAGGTCGAAGTGCGCGTGGATCGGCTTGTCCTTCATCATGAACGTCCAATCCTCGGTGTGATGGTTGGCGTCGATGACGGTGAACACCGAATGGTGCATGTGGTACTCCGTGCTCCCGCTGATGTCCTTGAACTCGAACTCGACCGTCTTGCCGTCGGGCGACATCTTGCCGGTCATGCGCGGCCGGTTCCCCGCGTCGCAATAGTGAACCAGCGTGAGCTGGTCTCCGTCCACGTAAAGCATCGTGACCGGATGGTCGTATTTTGTCGCATCCAACGGCGTTCCTGCTTCCTGAAACTCGTGCACGAGGACGTTTCCCCGCGAGGTCACGCGCAGCGAGGCGTGCATCGGCTTGCCGCCTGACATCTCCGGCATCTCCGGGACGGTGACGGGGCCTTCCCACTCTCCCGCCAGGCTTTTCATGGTTGTGAAGGACTTCTGCGCCTCGGACGGCACAGGAGCCACGGAGGACTTTTGCGCGTCGTGCTGCGCGAAAGCCACGGTGGAGAGCGACATCAGAACAACGCACAGCACACAACGAAGGGATTTCATGTTTCATTCTCCTCAAGAAGTTCATTTCTTGTTTGCTCTCGGGCCACGGTTATTCGCTGGCGTCGATCCGCTAAAACGAACCTCAATATGCTGTTGTAGTTAACTATAACACTACTCAACATGTCAAGCTGTTTTTCATTTTTCTTTGCCTGCCGCCATCCGTATGAGGACAAAGGGGCTCTCGTGCCCGTTGACGCAGACCTCATTTCACTTGAACGGGAGTTCGGGCCTGCCCCGCCAGGCGAACGGCCAAATCTGGTTCGTCGCTAATCCGGAAGTGATCCAGTCCCGCCATAACGAGATTAGTACTGGGAAGTCGCCATAGCGCCACAATTCCAGGATCATATGTGTGGGAATATGCACGACTCCATGCGCGTTTCTCGGGACCAATCCGGAGGCATTACTTCCGAGATTTCACTTGTCCGCGCAACAAATCATCGTCTACCTGCAGCCTGAAGATACTGCGCAAACAGTCCGAAGGTTATAATCGCTGCCACTTATGGCCCTCGCTCCCGGGACAAAGCTCGGCGCGTATGAAATCCAGTCGCCGCTGGGCGCGGGTGGCATGGGAGAGGTGTATCGCGCCAGCGACACGAAACTCGGCCGCGACGTGGCGCTCAAGGTGTTGCCCGCCGAAATGGCGCACGATCCGGAGCGGCTCACGCGCTTTCGTCGCGAGGCGAAGGCCCTCGCCCAACTCGACCACCCGAACATCGTGACGATCTACTCGGTGGAGGAATCCGACGGCATCCACTTCCTGACTATCGAGCGAACATCGCTCATCAAAGAGTGCGGATGGAAGGATGGCGGCAGAGGCGGTCCGCTCAGGCAAAGTAAGGACTGAAAGAAAACTGTTCTTGACACCGACCGGCCTTCTCATGGAAGGCGTTTGCGCTCAGAACCCGTGTCGTGATTGGGCCTAATCAGAGGTTCCTAGGCATTCAGCAGTAGGTGCACCTTAAACTACGCGTGCGCAGGTGTAGCATGAACATTTCGATTCGGATTGCAGTCGCTCTGCTGCTTACATCATCCTCCATGTCTGCCCGAGACCGTTCCAACGCGCGCTCGATGGTCGTCACACGCTATGGCATTGTGGCTACCAGCCATGTGCAAGCTTCGGTAGCGGGTGCGCAGATCCTGGCGCGGGGAGGTTCTGCCGTAGATGCGGCGATTGCCGCGAATGCTGTCCTCGGGGTGACTGAACCCATGATGAACGGCATGGGCGGCGATCTGTTTGCAATTTACTGGGACGCAAGAACCGGCAAGCTGTACGGTCTTAACGCCAGCGGATGGGCGCCGCGGGGACTGACCATCGAGCACTTGAAGGCGAAGGGCGCGACCTCCATGCCGCTGGCAGGCATTGACTCCGTCACGGTCCCCGGTGCGGTGGCGGGCTGGCACGCACTACACGAACGCTTTGGACGGCTGACGTGGAGGGATCTTTTCCAGTCCGCGATTTTCTATGCCGAGGATGGCTATCCGGTTCCTGAAATCATTGCGTCATATTGGAACGACTCGGTCGAATGGATCTCGAAGGATCCGGAAGGCCGACGGGTCTATCTGCCCAATGGCAAGCCTCCGGCGTTGGGACAAGTGTTCCAGAATCACGATCTCGCGAAAGCCTTGCGGCTGGTAGCGCAGAATGGAGCGGCTGCGTTTTACAAGGGTGAGATTGCGCGCGCGATTTTGAGCACGTCCCAGAGCCTGGGCGGAACGATGTCAGCGGACGATCTGGCCGAATTTTCGCCAGAATGGGTCGAGCCGATTTCAACCACATATCGCAACTGGACCGTCTACGAGCTTCCTCCCAATGGACAAGGAATGGCGGCACTGGAGATGCTGAACATTATGGAGACTTCTCCGGCGTCGCCCGATGGGCCGCTCAGCGTCGCGGAACTACATAAGAAGATCGAAGCCATGAAGCTGGCTTACGCCGATCTGGAACGTTACAACGCCGATCCACGCTTAGCGAAGATCCCGGTGAAGGGGATGCTGTCGAAGGAATACGCCCGGCAGCGCGCCCAACTGATCGATCCCGGCAAAGCCAATTGCGCGGTTGCGGCCGGCACGCCGCCCACCAGTGACACGACTTACCTTTCGGTCGTGGATCGCGAGGGCAACATCGTCTCGTTGATTCAAAGCAATTATGAAGCGTTCGGGTCGGGCATTGTGGTGCGCGGCATGGGATTCGTGCTGCAAGATCGTGGTGCGCTGTTCTCGCTCGATCCTGCGTCTCCGAATGCCCTCGCCCCGCGCAAGCGGCCGTTCCACACCATCATTCCGGCTTTCATGGAGCATGGAGAGCAACACGTTGGCTTCGGGATCATGGGAGGAGCGAACCAACCGCTGGCCCACGCGCAATTCGTTTCCAACTTGGTCGACTACGGCATGAATATCCAGGAGGCTCTGGAGAACGCCCGTTTCACTGTCAGTCCACAGCGTGGGTGCAACCTCGTGATTGAGTCGCGAGTGACGCCTGAAGTGCGGCAAAAACTTTCCGCCATGGGCCATCAACTCGACGTGCGGCAAGAATACTCCACGACCATGGGTCGCGGGCAGGCAGTCATGCACGACTCGAAGGCCAAGGTGAACTACGGAGCCTCTGACGCGCGCGCCGATGGCTCTGCCGTACCAGAGTCCCCACCGATGCAGTGATGGAATGATGCCATCGGGCCAGGCCCAACCGGATTGAGCGGGTGAAGTGAAAGCCCAACCCAACAGCCACCGGGAGACTAAAGTCACTGCGCCTGTTCTCGACTCTACCTCACGATCCGGGTCAATGCATTATG
>PKUV01000180.1:108399-113537 GCA_003131315.1 Acidobacteriaceae bacterium | reverse complement strand
TTTGGGTGGCGCGGCGCTTCAGCGCTGCGATAACTGGCTTGTTTTCAGCACCGGCTTTAGCCGCCGAGGGTACGCGCTATACACCATTACGAAAACTGCTCTGGGAGCCTGTGGTGCAAGTGAGATTCGTATCAGGGCACGCCTTCACAGGCTGCGGAAAAACTCGATGTTCATTTGATTTTGGGTGGCGCGGCGCTTCAGTGTGTGCGTGAGAACCAATTTCCGGGAGAAACGGTGGAACAGGACCAGCAAATCCTAGCCCCGAAAGGGGCGGCATAGGAAAGCCCGGCACGTGAGAGTCTGTGTGAGAACTCGTTTTCGGGCAATCCGGTGGAACAAACTGCCAGAGAATCCAGCCCCGGAGGGGTGATCGAGCTTAGCCCAGCGCTTCAGCGCTGGGAAGAGTGAAAAAGATAGGCCAAGTCCCGGAGGGACGACCGAGTTCTCACACAGATTCGTGAGTGCCGGGAAAAGTGGGAAAGTTGACCGAGTCCCGTAGGGACGGCACCAGTTCTCACGCACACTCTTCAGCGCTGCGGTAAATGGCTTATTTCAGATCGGATTTAACCACGGGCTCGCTCGACGCCGCGCTGCGAAACCATGATTATTTGCCCGCCTCTGGCGGGGGGTAAGAGCTTGACGTGACGCGCCTCACTATGACTAGTGCGTGAGGTCACCGCCTCAGCGGCGGAGAGGCATTCTAATAAAAACTGACGGGGGGCGCGGCGGCCGTAGTGACCGGATTTTCGCGCTGGGAGTAAGTCCGGGCGGAGGGTAAGCGCCCGTGGACAGCACGGACAGGGGGGAGGAAGGATGTCCTGGGAGCTTGATTACAAGAAAAAGTTGCAAACGGCGGAGGGGGCGCTGCGTTGTGTGCAGTCGGGAATGCGTGTCTACATTCAGCCGGGTTGCGCCGAACCTGAGACTCTGGTAGAGGCGCTGATGCGCTGCGCTCCCTATGTGCAGGACGTGGAAATCGTTCACATGATGACCATGGGAGCGGCCCCTTATGTGGCTCCAGAGATGGCAGGGCATTTCCGGCATAACGCAATGTTTATCGGCGGCAACGTGCGCGAGGCCATCAACGAAGGCCGCGCCGACTACACCCCGATCTACCTGAGTGAGATTGAAGAACTGTTCGAGAGCGGCGTCATGCCGATCGATGTAGCCCTGCTGGAACTCTCTCCTCCCGACCCGCACGGCTTCTGCAGCTTCGGCGTGGGTGTGGATACGTCGCTCACTGCGGCCAAATGTGCCCACTATGTGGTTGCGCAGATCAATGATCAAATGCCGCGCACCTTCGGAGACAGTTTTATCCATGTGACTGAGCTTGACGCCGTTGTGGAGTCCTCCCGGCCGCTGTGCGCCATGAAGCAACCGCAAATCACCGACATGCATAAGGCCATCGCCCGCAACGTCGCAGATTTGATTGAGGACGGGGCCGTGCTGCAGACTGGCATCGGCGGAATCCCCGATGCCGTGCTGCCGTTTCTCATGGATCGCAAGGATCTCGCGGTTCACAGCGAACTCGTTTCCGACGGCGTGATTCCTTTGATCGAAGCCGGCGTGATCACGGGTGCGCGCAAGAACTTTAAGCCCCGGAAAATCATCCTGGGATTTGCTCTGGGCACGAAACAGCTGTTCGACTTCGTAGACAACAATCCGATCTTCGAGTTCCATCCCACCGCCTACACCAACGATCCCGGATTCATTGCCCGCAACGACAACATGGTGGCGATCAACTCCGCGCTGCAGATCGATCTCACGGGTCAGGTCTGCTCCGATTCGATCGGAAACCAGTTCTATAGCGGCATTGGTGGGCAGGTGGACTTCATTCGCGGAGCATCGCGCTCCAAGCATGGCAAGCCGATCATTGCCATTTCGTCTACCGCAAAAGATGGCGCGATCTCGCGGATTGTGCCCATGCTGAGCCCGGGCGCGGGAGTGGTTACTTCGCGCGGGCTGATCCGTTACGTGGTGACCGAATACGGGGTAGCGTATCTGCACGGCAAGAGCATCCGGGAACGGGCGCAGGCGCTGATCGACATTGCGCATCCCAAGTTTCGGGAAGAACTTTATCAATTTTGCGAGAAAACCAAGTGGCTGCAGCGGCCTTTAGCTCCGGAGACAGCGGCAACGAGGTGAAAAATGGCAGGCCAAGCGCGCGGTAAGGTCACGGTCGATGTCGAGGAATGCAAGGGATGCGGGCTGTGCGTGGAGTCCTGTCCGCCCAAGTGCCTGCAACTGGAGCCGGAGTTGAATTCTTACGGGGTTCATCCGGCGCGCTACACCGGGCAAGACTGCACGGGTTGTGGAATCTGCTTTTATTGCTGCCCGGAACCGGGCGCGATTACGGTCTACCGCATGAAGGCCAAAGCAAAGGCGTTGGCGACGGCGACGGCGCCAGGAGGCGAACATGCGGCAGCTCTGTAAAGGGAACGTAGCTGTGGTGAAGGCCGCGATCCTCGCCGGGTGCCGCGCGTACTACGGATATCCGATTACTCCAGCCAGCGAAATCGCCGAAGCCGCCGCGCTCTACTTCCCGCAGGTCGGCGGAACATTTATTCAAGCGGAGAGCGAAGTCGCCGCCATCAACATGGTGTATGGGGCAGCGGCGGCGGGGGTCCGCGTCATGAGTGGATCCTCCGGGCCCGGCCTCAGCCTGATGCAGGAAGGTATGTCCTATCTGGCCGGCTCGGAACTGCCCTGCGTGATCGTGGATGTAATGCGCGGCGGACCGGGACTGGGCAACATCGCGCCGGAACAGAGCGACTATTTCGCCATGGTGAAGGGCGGCGGCCATGGCAACTACCGCAATATCGTGCTGGCTCCCGCATCGGTCCAGGAGATGGCCGAGCACACCATGCTGGCATTCGATCTCGCGGACAAATACCGCAATCCGGCAGTCATCCTGACCGACGGCTTCGTCGGCCAAATGATGGAGCCGCTCGAGCTTGAAGATAATGAGATTCAGCCGCCTGATAAACCTTGGGCCGTAAAGGGCACGCCAGAGACGCGTGCCAACCTGCTCAGCTCCATTTATCTCGAAACCGATGAATTGGAAGAACACCAGCGCAGAATGGAAGCCAAGTACATGCGCGCGCAAGAAGCCGAGCCGCGCTGCGAGCTCTGCCACACCGAGGACGCCGAGGTGCTACTGGTCGGGTACGGCATCGTGTCCCGAGTGTTGCTTTCCACGGTCGAGGCGCTACGCAAGGAAGGCGTGAAAGCCGGGCTGTTCCGGCCCATCACTTTGTGGCCCTATCCTTCGAAGGCTCTGGTGGAAACGGCCTCCAAGGTGCAAAAGGTGCTGGTAGTCGAATTGAGCAACGGACAAATGGTGGAAGATGTGCGTCTGGCGCTGAACGGCAAGGTGCCGGTGGAGTTCTACGGCCGGGTGGGTGGTAACGTTCCCTCGGTCACGGAACTGCAACAACAAGTGTTGACACGCATGGCCCTGGCGGTCTGAAGTTGTGTGTAGGGCACGCCTTCAGCCGCGGTCAAGTTTTGTGTAGGGCAGAAAGAGATGCGGCTTTAGCCGCTGCGGGCCAGGCGGGGATCAGGTCCGAAGAGGACAACGAAAATGGCAAACGAAAGCGTGATCGGCGTGATGGATCCCGAAGTTAAGTCCGAAGCCAGCCCCGAAGTTGACCCCAAGGTGAACAACGACGGATACGAACAAGTCCACTCCAAGTCGCCCGTGTTCTATGACCTGTACGAGCGCAAGTCGGAGCTGAAGCACCAGACCCACTACTGTCCCGGATGCGGACACGGAGTGGTCCACAAGCTGATTGCCGAAGCGTTGCAGGACCTGGGGCTGCAGGACAAGACGATCTTCGTGAGTCCGGTGGGCTGCTCGGTGTTCGCTTACTACTATTTTGATGTAGGCAATGTGCAGTCCGCGCACGGCCGCGCGCCGGCTGCGGCCACGGGAGTCAAACGATCCTGCCCCGACAAAATCGTTATCGCCTATCAGGGAGACGGAGACTTGGCGGCAATCGGCACGGCTGAGATCGTTCATGCCGCCAACCGCGGAGAGAAGATCACAGTCTTTTTCGTGAACAACGGAATCTACGGCATGACGGGCGGACAGATGGCGCCCACCACCCTGGTCGGGCAGAAGAGCACAACTTCTCCCTGGGGACGGCGGCCGTCGAACGAAGGCTTCCCTCTGCACATGGCGGAACTTCTCGCCACACTGGAAGCGCCGGCATACATTGAACGCGTGGCGCTTTCGGACAACAAGAACATCATGAAAGCGCGGCGGGCGATCCGCAAAGCACTCGAGATCCAGCGGGATGGCGCGGGCTTCTCGTTTGTCGAAATCTTGTCGCCGTGTCCTACGATTTGGGGCAAGGACCCGGTGGAAGCGCGGCGCTGGGTTCTCGAGAAGATGACGCCAACCTTTCCGCTGAATGTTTTCCGCGACCGCCGGCCCGAAATGCCCGCGGGCAATGAGAAGGAAAACGTGCCCCCGCAACGCCCCGTAGCGGACGTGCTTGGGATCATTCCGAAACAGGGAGCACACGACAATTCCAAACCGAAACACGCCCATCACTTCAGAGACGTTAAGATCAAAATCGCAGGTCTCGGAGGACAGGGCGTGCTGCTGTTGGGACAACTTCTTATCGAAATGGGCATGCGGGAAGGACTGGAAGTGAGCTGGCTGCCGTCGTATGGTCCGGAGATGCGTTCGGGCAGCGCGCACTGCCATGTGTGCTTGTCGAAAGAGCGGATCGGGTCTCCCCTCATCTCGCACCCCGATGTGCTCGTGGCCATGAATGAGTACTCGCTGCGGAAGTTTGCACACGAAGTAGTGAGCGGCGGAATCATTCTTTACAACGGCGCCAGCATTCCTGCCGACTTTACTGCGCCGGAAGTGCAGGTGGTCGGGATTCCGGCGGCGGAGATCGCCGACAAACTCGGTTCGACCAAGGCAGCCAACATCGTGATGATGGGGGCGCTGCTGGAAGAGACCGAGTGTCTGGCTCCCGGAACTGCATTGAGCGTGCTCGAAGACAAGGTGAAAAAACTCGATCTGCTGGAAATCGATCGCAAAGCGCTCACCGCGGGCCGCCTGTTTATCGATGAACAAGCGCATATTGGCGCGGTAAGTCAGCCGGACGGCTTCGCTTAGC
>PKUV01000180.1:0-108356 GCA_003131315.1 Acidobacteriaceae bacterium | reverse complement strand
GCGTTATGAAAGCGCCTTCAGGCGCTGAGGCCGGAGATCGGAGTTTCACCACGGGCTGTTAGCGTCGGAGGTGAGCAGCCTCAGAAAATCTCACCGAACCAGTCACAACCTCATGCCTCACGCGTCACAGTAAGCACTCGCGCCCGGAGCCTACAATGGCTTCGGGGAGGACTTCCCATGTCGACTGCCTGGACATCTCGTTACGCGCTGCGCACCAAGGGCATCACCAGTTCTGCGATCCGCGAGTTGTTGAAGATCACCCAAAGACCCGGAATGATCTCCTTTGCCGGCGGCCTGCCCGCCCCCGAGGTTTTCCCCGTGCAACGCTTTGAGGAAGCCTGTCACAAGGTACTCACGCAGCAGGCAGCTTCCGCCTTGCAGTACGGGGCAACCGAGGGTTACGAACCCCTGCGCGACATGATTGCGAACAACATGGCGCGCTACGGGATCAAGGCCAAGGTGGAGAACGTCTTGATCACCTCGGGCTCGCAGCAGGCGCTCGACCTGATCGGCAAGCTGTTTATCAATGCCGGGGATCGCGTGCTTGTAGAAGCGCCGACTTATCTCGGCGCGCTGCAAGCTTTCAACGTCTATGGCGCGGAATATGTGTCCGTCCCAATCGACGAGAACGGCCTCCGCACCGACCTGTTAGAGGAACCTCTGCGTTCGGGCCCCAAGTTCATGTACGTGCTGCCAAACTTCCAGAACCCCGCCGGAACTACATTGTCGGAGGGGCGTCGCCACGAACTGGTGCTGCTGGCGGACAAGTATGGCATTCCGATTATCGAAGATGATCCGTACGGCCAGTTGCGCTATGAAGGTGAGCACCTTCCACCTCTGGTCGTGCTCGACCGCGAGAACCTGCGCCGCGACGACGGCTATTCCATTGGTAACGTCATTTACCTGAGTACATTCTCGAAGACGCTGGCTCCCGGCCTTCGCTTGGGATGGATCGTCGCTCCGCCGGAGATCATCGGCAAGCTGGCGCAACTGAAGCAGGGCGCCGACCTGCACACTTCGACCTTCACGCAGTTCGTGGCCTACGAAGTCGCGCGCGATGGATTCCTCGACAAGCACGTCAAGCTCATTCGTCAGGTCTATCGCGAACGCCGCGACGTAATGCTTCAGGCTCTCGAAGAATTCTTCCCGCCGGAAGTAACCTGGACTCATCCGCAAGGCGGCCTATTTCTTTGGGTTACACTGCCCGAAGGACTGGACATCCAGGCGATTTTCAAGTCGGCACTCGAGCAGAATGTGGCGTTCGTGCCGGGCGATTCCTTCTATGCCAAAGATAGCCGCGAAGGCTGCCGTCACATGCGATTGAATTTTTCCAACGCCACTCCGCAGCAAATACGAGAGGGCATACGCCGTTTGTCCGCGGCCGTGAAGAGCCATCTGACGGCCACGACGCCCCGAGCAGAGCTGCCGCTCGAAGTGTAGAGGCTGTCTAATGTAGGTGGGTCGGGTAGGTCGCCACGAGAAATAGGTGATGCCCGATTACGGGAGGTTGCGGATTAGAACTGGTCTCATAAATGGTTTTGGGTAGGGCGCGGCTTCAGCCGCGCCGCCCAGAGCCAATAAAGATGAGGGCTTTAGCCCCTGAGGGTATTCACTCCACACCATTACGAGAAATGCTCTTAATTGGGCGGGTGGCCCACATCTCGGAGTTAGGATACAGCGCCGTTTCTAGCCTTTGGATAGAGGAAGAACCGGGGGTGCCCCACGTTTCGCGGTTTTCGAAACGTGGCACTGCGGTGGTCCGCTGAAAATTCGATCTCCTGTGATCTGACTTTTTCATCACATCCGCCCAGTGAGCGCCATCACATACTCCCAACCCACCCTATGCGAAAATATGCACCTGAATTGTGGCAGTGACGGATTGGGCCGCTCAAAAGCCGCGGACGTTCCCCGCTGCCCATTTCCCATCTTCACCGCTCTTTGACAATTGATGAGCTAAGTCCTTATTCCGGAATATTTTACGTATAACTCCTTAAGAGTCAAAGATTTGGAGCGTCAATAGCACCTAACTCTCTGATTCCAAAAGACCGGGGAAGAAGTTTTTTTCTTGTACGACTTGGTTAATACACTAATAGTAACGGCTGGAATTCATATCACTCATACACGAAACAGGAGCTGGAAAATGCCTTCATATCCGCTGAGTATTCGTCGCTGTCAGCACATTAAAGTCAACGGGACGCAGTGCGGATCCCCCGCGCTGCGCGATGAGAAGTACTGTCACTTTCATGTGCAATGCAATCGGAAGAATATGAACATCAACATGAATTTCCATGAGCGGGGGACAATAACGCTGCCCACGCTCGAGGACGCGAACTCCATCCAGGTGGGACTGGCCGAGGTGATGCGGTTGCTGGTGACGAACCAGATCGATCACCGGACGGCGGCGCTGTTGCTGCGTGCGCTGCGGACGGCTTCGTCCAACCTGAAACATACGTCGTTTGAGCCGGAGCCGACGCAGGTGGTGATCGATCAAGAGTGCGTGGAGCGGCGACCGATTGGGGCCACGGCGTGGTCGACGGTCGCTGGGCGCGAGTACGACGATGTGGAGAAAGACGATGTGGAGAAGGACGAATTGGAGAAGGAAGACGGAGAGTGTGAGGCGGATTTGAGGCGCCTAATGGACGGGGTGGCGCGCGACCCGGGGTTCCTGGACAGGCGGGCTGGCGACCTTGGAGGCAAGCAGAAAGAGAAATTGGTCGAGAACTGAGGCTCTTCGAGTCCGAAGGGAATGTCAAGGCTGGAGGTGGGCATCCCACGTCCCGAAAAAGCGCGAGACGAGGGGCGCCCGATTTGACTACGCCCTCTTTACCAGTAACCGCCCTACTCCAGCACGAAAATATTCTTGGCCGCGCACATTTCTTTCAGGATCTTCGGCCACACCGTGACGCTGACTTCCCCGAGATGCGCTTTGCGGAGCAACAGCATCAAGGTGCGCGACTGCCCGATTCCACCGCCGATCGAGAGCGGAATCTGGTTGTTCAGGATCGCCTTGTGATACGGCAGTTGCGCGAAGTCCAGTTGATTCGCCATCGTAAGCTGCGTCATCAGGGTCTGGGCCGTAACTCGGATACCCATCGACGTCAGTTCATGGCGCCGCTTGGTGACAGAGTTCCATACCAGGATGTCGCCATTCAGCCCATGCGTGTCTTTGCCGGTCTGGTTGCGCGTGTCGGTGACCCAGTCGTCGTAATCGGCGGCGCGCATCTCGTGGGGATAGCCATCCTTCAACGGCCAGCCAATCCCCACGATGAAAACCGCGGGATACTTTTGCAGCACCGCAGTCTCGCGCTGCTTGCGCGGCAGGTCGGGATACATATCGAGAAGTTCCTCGGCGTGCAGGAATTTCAACTCCTCCGGCAGATCCGGATAGCGTGAGTCTTTCAATTGCGGGAACAGGGATTGGGCAAACTTTTCCGCTCCGACGATCGCTTTCCAGATTTTGCCGACAATCGTCTTCAGGAAGTCCAGGTTGCGCTGATCGGCGGTCATGACACGCTCCCAGTCCCACTGGTCGACGTAGGCGGAGTGGTCGTGATCCAGGAAATAGTCCTTGCGAACGGCGCGCATGTCGGTGCAGATGCCCTCGCCAATTTTGCAATCGAATTGCTTGAGAGCGCCGCGTTTCCACTTGGTCGCGGCTTGCACGACCTGCGCGTCGATGGGATGCAGGTTGCGATCGTTCGAAATATGGAACTGAATCGGCGTGCGCGACCCGTCGCGATCTAACATGTCGTTGACGCCGCTCTCCACATCCACGATGAGCGGCACTTCGACCATCATCAGGTTGAGTTCCTTGCACAGGTTGTCCGCGATATAGCGTTTCACCTGGAAGATGGCCTGCTGCGTCTCTTTCGGGGTCAGCAGCGAGCGGTAACCCTGCGGCAGAATTTTTTCCAATTCTTTGTAATCGCCGATTCCCGGTCCAGCCAGATCGGCTTTCTTATCCAGCACAACCGTGCTCATCAGATTTCTCCTTTGCAGACGGATTCCGTGTCGTCGCGCCGTCGCCACGCGGTCTATCGAAGTTTCGGATTGAGGGAAGGGGTACCGCTGGAGGTCACAGGGTGTGCGGCGTCACCTTTGGCTACACGTTTGAGCTTGGACTGCTCCAGGATTACCGCGACTGTCAGCAGAATCCCAATAAGGCCAAATACCACCAACGCGAGCAGAGCCATCATGAGTATCGGCATAGCGACACCTCGCTGCTGCCATAAATTGTCTCTCCCGACTGCGGGAGACTCTGTGACCACAGTCACCTGTTGACGTGACCCGTGAATGCCCGGCTGGTTCTTTGGGCGCGTAGCCTCTCGACCAGAGTCACGGTTTAGGGTGACCTGGATCACTGCGGTCGTTCCCTCCAGACGTTGAAACTCTCAACTAGGCAGCGATTGGGCTGCTGAGTTCTGTTACATCGAGTTCCTGGAAGGTCGCATCTGTGGTTACTTTCGCAACACACGCACCACTGCGAGAAGAACCGCTAATTTCATCGGGTTGCAAAACTTTTACAAGGAGAAGAAACGAAATCATGAAGACGACAAAGCTGGTGATGCTGGTAATGACAATCGCGGTGGCCCTGTTCATCCTGATCCCCAATCTGTCATGGGCTGCCGATGACGGAGCCACTCTCTACAAAGCAAAATGTGCAATGTGCCACGGGCCAGATGCAGCAGGAAAGCCCGCAATGAAAGCTCCAAGCCTGATTTCTGACGAAGCAAAGAAGGCATCGGATGCCGACCTGACCAAGGCCGTTACGGAAAAGGCGAAGCACCCACCCGCGGTGAAGAGTCTAACTCCTGACCAGGTGAAAGCCGTTGTGACGTACGTTCGCAGCCTTCAGAAGTAGTCGGCGGCGGTAGTCATTGGCTGTTCCTCTTTCCGCATCGCCGCTGTCACGTGACAAATGGTCGCGCAGTGGCTGAAGAGGGCGTGAGGGTGAGTATGAAGATGTCCGGCTCAATTCGGCGGACGGCATGGAAAACCGGCCGGCCCGTCGCCAGCCGGAACGCTTCTTCCCTGCTTGCTCTCTCTCAGGGAACAGCCCGCTCGGGTCCGGGTGCGCAACTCTCCGGACCCGGTTCTTTCTTCCCAGTCGGCCCGCCAAAGGTGTTCTGCACGGTTCCCAAGTCCGTTCCGTCACAGCGTACGTTTACGTCGTACTTCATTCGACTGGAACGGAAGTCGCGCTTGGGAGCAACGAGAGGCAATTCTTATGAGCAAGGCCCTGCTGTACGATTCGACGATTTGCATCGGTTGCAAGCAGTGTGAAAGCGCCTGCGCGCAGCAGAACAAACTGCCGTACGACGACGAAGTGGCAGCGGAGCCGGTGCAATCGGAGCATAAATACACGGTCGTTCTGGCCAAGAGCGACAAATTCATGCGTCGGCTATGCATGCACTGTGAGCATCCCGCTTGCGCGTCCGCTTGTCCCGTTGGCGCCATGCATAAGACAAAGGAGGGTCCAGTCGTATACGACGTCTGGAAGTGCATTGGCTGCCGGTATTGCATGGTGGCCTGCGCGTTTGCCCAGCCAAAGTACGAATGGCGCTCGCTGAATCCGCGGGTCCGCAAATGCATTATGTGCCCGGACCGCGTGCTTGCCGGCAAGCAGACGGCATGTGCCGAGATCTGTCCGACTGGCGCCACGAAGTTCGGGGAGCGCGACGACCTCATTAAGGAAGCGCAGGACCGTATCCGTCAAAATCCATCCAACTACGTGCCTCGTATTTACGGCCTTAACGAAGTTGGCGGAACGTGTGTCCTCATTCTTTCCAACGTGAACGTTGAAGAATACGGTTATCCAGCGTCCGCAAAAATCGGCGACACTCCAATGCCGGAATACACCGGGCGAGTGATGTCGAGAATTCCAGACTTTATCCCGGTGTGGACGTTGGTATTGGGAGGCATTTATTGGGTTTCGCATCGCCGCGAAGAAGTAGCCGCTGCTGAAGCGGAAGAGAAAAATGGGAGTGCGCGATGAAGTTCAAGCTGACCTTTTGGAGAGTTGTATTCATTGTGATCATGGGTCTGGGCCTGTACTCCACATTTATTCGCTTTTTCTATGGCTTGGGCGCGGTTTCAAACATGAGTGACCAGTTTCCCTGGGGGCTCTGGATCGGCTTCGACCTCCTGTGTGGGGTCATGCTGGCGGCTGGCGGTTTCTGCATTGTTGGTGCGGTCTACCTGTTCAACGTCGAGCGACTGCACAGTGTTATGCGCCCTGCGGTGTTGACAGCGTTCCTGGGCTATGTACTTTTCATCGTTGGACTGTTGTTCGACCTTGGCCGCCCCTGGTACATCTGGCATCAGCTCATCTACATGAACCCGCACTCGGTCATGTTCGAGGTCGGCATATGCGTGATGGCCTACACCACTGTGCTCTTCTTCGAATTCCTTCCCAATGTGCTGGAGCGCTTCAACCTGAAGACTCCAATCAAGTGGATCAAGAAAATCTATGCCGTGCTGGTCGTCCTGGGCATCCTGCTCTCCACCCTGCACCAAAGTTCGCTCGGATCGCTCTATCTGATCATGCCGAGCAAGCTGCATCCGTTCTGGTACACGCCCGCGCTGCCGTTCCTTTTTTTCGGATCGGCGATTGCGGTTGGTTTGGCAATGACGATCTTCGAGTCCACGCAGAGCGCGAAAGCCTTCGGCCGTCACCTTGAACTGCCGGTTCTGGTCGAACTTGGCGGCGCCTTGCTGGTGGCTCTCTGGGTCAATGCCCTGCTGCGCTTCGAGGACTACTTCCATCGCGGCATGCTAGGACAGATCGTTAAACCCAGCTACGAAGCATACTTTCTGTGGCTCGAACTAGCGCTGGCCTTCGTGATTCCGATCGCCATGCTCAGCTTCAAGAAGGTCAGGCTATCGCCAAACGGCTTGTATCTAGCCTCCATCTGTACTGTGCTCGGATTCATCACCAACCGCCTCAATGTCAGCCTCACGGGCTTTGAGACGTACGTCGGGCATCACTACATGCCGAAGTGGACGGAGTTCTCAGTGACCCTCATGATTATTGCGGTGGGCTTCGCCCTGTTCGGGTTGGCAGTGAAGTACCTGCCCATCTTTCCCGAAGAACGACATGCAGTGAAGCAGCGTCTCCGAACCGAAACCGGGCCCGTGGTTGCTACAGCGGTGTTAGGCCATGCGGGAGACTGAGCCAATTCGCGTCGATCTGGGATGGAAGCGGCTGACTCACAGCATCAGTGCAAAGTTGATCGGTTCTCTGCTGGCAGTCATGGTCGTCATCTTCGCTCTCCTCGGATACTTGAATATCCGATTGCATCGCCAGCACCTGGAAGCAGCCACGCTGGCCAGCGCCGAGCGGGTCAGCGATGTGATCAAGCACAGCACCACGTACTACATGCTGCGCAACGATCGCGAGGGACTCTACCACGCGATTCAAACCATGGCGGACGAGCCCGGCATGGTTAAGGTGCGCATCTTTGACCAGGAGGGGCGGATCAGCTACTCCACTGATCCAAAGGAAGTCAGCCACGTCCTCGACAAGACGGCGGAGGCCTGCTATGGCTGTCACACCCAATCGCAGCCGCTGGCGCGTCTGAATCGCCCCGACCGCTTTCGCATTTATCGCAATGGCGGCGGCCAACGTGTGCTGGGAATTATCACTCCTATCGAAAATCAACCTGGCTGCTCCAACGCCGACTGCCACGCGCATCCTGCAGACCAGCAAGTTCTGGGCGTGCTGGACACAAACCTTTCGCTGGCAAAAGCGGACGCGCAACTTGCGGTCGGCAGCGCCCGCATGCTGTCTTACACGGCGGGGGCAATGCTGATTGTGGCGATATTGAGCTGGTTATTCGTGTGGCGAGTGGTCGGCGAACCCATCAAGGCGCTCAAGAACGGCACGGAACATCTTTCTCAAGGAAATCTTGGCTACCAGATCGAGGTGCGATCCCAGGACGAAGTGGGTGACTTGGCGCATTCGTTCAATGGCATGAGCCTGCAGTTGCGCGCGGCGAATGAAGAAATCGTTAACTGGGCAAAGACGCTCGAAGATCGCGTCGACCAGAAGACGAAGGAACTCAATCGTGCCCACGATCACGTTCTGCATGTGGAAAAAATGGCTTCCATCGGAAAGATGGCGGCCGTCGTGGCGCACGAGGTGAACAATCCGCTCTCTGGGATTCTGACCTATGCCAAACTGCTGCGGAAGTGGGTAGGGTCTGGCCAAATCGAGCGTGAAAAACGTGAGGAGGCGATGCAATGCCTGGAAATGATCGCCTCGGAAAGCCGGCGCTGCGGCGAACTGGTTAAGAACCTGCTGACTCTTTCGCGCACCGCGCCCATGAACGTGCAGTCGACCGACCTACGTGCAGTGATTGATCGTTGCCTGCTGCTGGTGCGGCATCAACTGGAGCTATGCGGAATCCATCTGCAACTGAAGCTTGCGGAAGACTTGCCGCGTGTGCCCTGCGATCCTGCCCAGATTGAACAGGTCCTCCTGGCGTTGATCATGAATGCAATCGATGCCATGCCCCGGGGCGGCAATCTCTGGCTCGAGACTGGGCTGAGTAACGATGAGACTGAAATCAAGATCCAGGTGCGCGACGACGGAGCGGGCATCGCTCCCGACGTACTGCTCCAGATCTTCGAACCTTTTCTGACGACAAAAGAAAGTGGGCACGGAGTCGGGCTGGGCTTGGCGATCAGTCGCGGCATCGTGGAGCGGCATCACGGCCGCATCGAAGTCGAATCGGAACTGGGCCGGGGCACGACTTTCACTGTAACCCTGCCAAGTCAAGCCGATGCCGCTTCCCTGCCGGGCGCCAGCGCCGGGAATGCCGCGATGAAAATGAGGTGATTGAAGTGAGTACACAAGGAAAACTGCTGATCGTGGACGACGAACTGAGCGTGCGTGACTCGCTGGGCAAATGGTTCCGCGAAGAAGGCTACGAGGTAGGTACCGTAGAAAACGCGAGCGATGCACTTACCCAGCTGGCGGAACAACGCTGGGATGCGGCCCTGGTGGATATCAAAATGCACGGCACCGATGGGATCGAACTGCAGCGCCGCATGCACGAAGTCGACCCAGAGCTCATCGTAATTATTATGACCGGCTATGCCTCGGTCGAGACCGCGGTCACAGCGCTGAAGAACGGCGCCTATGACTACGTGACCAAACCACTGGACCCAGACGAGATCGCGCACCTGGTGAAGAACGCGCTGGCACATAAACACGCGGCCCAGGAGAACGTCCTCTTGCGCGAGACCGTTGCCGAAGTCGCGCGTCCGGGGGACATCGTCGGCCAGAGCGGCCCCATGCGCAAGGTCTTCGACGCCATTGAGACGGTTGGTCCCACGGACGCTACCGTGCTGGTCACGGGCGAGAGCGGCACCGGGAAGGAACTGGTGGCGCGCGCGATCCATCACGCCAGCCCGCGAAGATTTCATCCTCTGGTCGTCATTCACTGCGGCGCTCTGACGGAGACGCTTCTGGAAAGCGAACTCTTCGGACATGAGAAAGGCGCGTTCACTGGCGCCCAGTACCGCAAGAAAGGCAAATTCGAAATTGCCGAGGGGGGGACGGTTTTTCTGGACGAGATCGGCGACATCACTCTAAAGACGCAGACCGACCTGCTGCGGGTGTTGCAGGAGCGCGAAATCACCCGGGTGGGCGGCAACCAAATTATCAAGGTGGACTTCCGCTGCATCGCCGCCACCAACAAGAATCTGGAAAAACTGATCGAGGAAGGTAAGTTCCGTCCCGACCTTTTTTATCGGCTCAACGTCTTCCGCATCGAACTGCCGCCGCTGCGCACGCGCCCGGAGGATATCCCCGTGCTCGTGGAGCACTTCGTTCGCAAGTTCTCGTTGGCGATGAACAAACGCATCACCCGGGTTTCACCTGTTGCCATGAACCAATTGCAGCAGCAGCCATGGCTGGGGAACGTTCGCGAGTTAGAGAATGCGGTGGAACGCGCCATGGTTGTGGGACAGGAGCCGGAGTTGCAAGAACAGGACTTCATCTTCAAGCCACAAGGCGTCTCCACCGGATCGGGCAAGAAGCTGGAGGAAATGGAGCGTGCCCACATCCTGCGGGTGGTGGAGGAATGTGGAGGCAATCAGAGCCATGCCGCGGAGATACTCGACATCGACCGGGTCACTCTCTATCACAAGCTGAAGAAGTACGGCTGGACTCGCACCCCGGTTGAGACGCACTGAAGCTGGATACTGAAAGCCGTCTCATAACTTCGTTTTGGGTAGGGCACGGCTTCAGCCGTGCCGCCCAGAGCCAATAATGACGCGGGCTTTAGCCCCTGGGGGATACGCAGTCAACTTGTTCCGTTCATGATGAGATGGATTCTAGTTCCCTGTTCTCGGTGCTGAATCGAGAACTGAGAACTGGGAACTGAGAACTTGACCGATGAAGCTGCTGCAACTGTTGCCGATCGGGAATGTGGATGACGGGCTGCTGAAGGATCTGCGTCCCGCCATCGAAGAAACTTTTCTCGTCCACTGTAAGGTGCTCCCTGTCCGGTTGGATCCGGAGTTCGCCTTCCACGGAGAGCGGCAGCAGTACCACTCCTCGGAAATCCTGCAGCGTATGCAAAGTCTTCTTACCGCGGACTCCTGGCGAATGCTGGGGATTGCGGCGGTGGATCTCTACATCCCGATTCTTACCTTCGTTTTCGGCGAGGCGCAGATGGGTGGCCCCTGCGCCGTGGTCTCAGCGCACCGGCTGCGTCAGGAGCTCTATGGCCTTCCGCCCGACCCAGAACTATTTCGCCAGCGCGTGATAAAGGAAGCGGTCCACGAACTGGGCCATACTGTTAATTTGACTCACTGCGATGACTACCGCTGTGCCATGGCCCCTTCCCACGCCGTGGAGTGGATCGACCTCAAGGAACGCACGCTGTGTACCGCGTGCCGCGCTGCTGTCACGCCGGCGACGAAGGTCTCGTCAGCGATCTTCTGAAGTGGAGGGACGGGCGGCTCGCCCGTCCGGCCGGGCGGCGCAGGCCCGCAGCCGGATTGCTGCAACCTTTCCGGTCCGGCTTGAATCAGATCGGGGTAGATCCGCGCTGAAATCCAGGCGATATTTGTGCGCTCGGCACAGGTGTGCCGAGGTTACTGGGGTTTGCGCATTCCTTTTCGGATTGTTCACCTGAAACCGGTTTGTGGCAGCTACAATAAATTTGGAGTTTTTGGCGTGAATGGTTTGGATTTCGGCATTGCATCGGCGCCCGTGCGCTTTAAGATGACGCTTTTGGTTCTGTTCGTGTTCGTTTGTCTGGCATCGGCGGCCCCGCAACAACAAGCAACTCGTTCCATGGTCATCGACCTGTCGGTAGTCGATGACAAGGGCCAGGCCGTTCCAGAGGCGCAGATCGAAATCCGTGCCCAGGGGCAGATTCTAGCCACTGAATTGACCAACACGGCTGGGAAAGCAACAGCCACTCTTCCAGGACGAGACAGCCTGGATCTGACGGTTACCAAGCAAGGCTATCTCGCGACAAGCACTACCCTGGAGATAAAAGCAAACACTGGCCGCGAGGAAGTCGAAGTTGTTCTCACCAAGGCCGAACTGAGCCAGCAGACGGTGGAAGTCCACGGCACGGCCTCAAATCCGGTCGCGGAGGAATCCAGCAGTCAGGCCACGATATCGCCGGAACAAGCTAAAGAAGCGCCGGGCCGGCCGGCGACTCTGGCCGATACTCTGCCTCTGGTTCCCGGCGTCGTCCGCGCCAGCGATGGCAGCGTGAGAATCGCGGGTTACGGAGAAAATCACAGCACCCTCCTGGTCAACTCGGTCGACGTAACCGATCCCGCTACCGGCGCGTTCGGGCTGACCGTGCCCATCGACAGTGTCCAGAACATCTCGGTTTCCGAGATGCCTTACCTCGCGCAATATGGAAAGTTCACGGCCGGTGTGGTCTCGGCGGAAACGCGCCAGGGAGACGATAAATGGCACTACAACCTTAACGATCCGCTGCCCGATTTTCACATCCATGGCCCACACCTGAGGGGCCTCAAGGATGCGACGCCCCGGCTGGATCTTAGCGGTCCTCTTGTCGCCCGGAAACTTTATTTCCTGCAAGACGCCGATTACGCGATCGTCAAAAGCGAAGTCTATACGCTTCCGGTTCCCTTCAACCAGACCAGGTCGACCTCGATCAACACTTTCACTCAGCTTACGGCGATTCTGTCTCCCAACCAGACGCTCACGGCGAGTTTCCATCTGGCTCCGCACCAAGTGACCTATTCGGGCCTGGACTACTTCAATCCTCAGTCCGTAACGCCCAACATCAATGTGCACGAGTCCACGGGCACGATCATCCACCGGATGGCCGTAGGAGACGGACTGCTGCAAAACACGCTCGCCATCACTCGTGTGGACACGGGGATCGATCCTCAAGGCAACTCGGCAATGATCCTCACCCCAACTGGAAATCAGGGCAACTATTTTGGCCAGGAGTCGCGCCTGGCCACACGGGTGCAATGGATAGAAAGCTGGCGCCCACGCATCCTGCATTTCATGGGAGATCACAGTGTGCAGATTGGCTCGGATCTCGCGCATGCGGAAAATGCGGGGAACTTCAATGCCCGGCCAGTCTTGATCGAAGACTCGACCGGTCTCCTGACGAGCCGCACGGATTTCAGCGGCGGACAATCGTTTACAGTCAGCGACATTGAACCCTCCTTGTACGCGCAAGATCACTGGGTGCTCGGTCCCACCTTCGCGCTCGATCTCGGAATGCGCCTGGAAAGCCAGACCATCACGCACACGTTTCGCAGCGCCCCGCGCGCGGGTTTTGCATGGACACCCGACCGGAGCCAAACGACGGTGATTCGTGGGGGCATTGGAGTCTTCTATGACAATGTGCCCCTCAATACCTATGCGTTCAGCAGTTATCCTGAGCAAACGGTTACGATGTACAACAGCACGGGCGGGGTGATCGGCAGCCCGATCCACTACATCAATCTCACCGATCAGGCCGCGGAATCGGAATTTCCTTTCTTTGCCAGCGCCCAGAAAAGCGGGAACTTTTCTCCCTATACCGTCGGCTGGAATGTGGAACTTGACCGTACTTTTTCGCACCAGATGACGGTTCGGCTCAAGTATCTGCAGGGCCAGGCTCACGACATGCTGACGATCCAGCCTGAGGTTATTCAAAACCAGCATGCCCTGGTCCTCGGTTCGTCGGGCTTTGGGCAGACTCGGCAGTTGGAATTCACCGCTCGCTTGGGCAGCCAGGAGAAACGCCAGATGTTTTTCTCCTACGTGCGCCAGTTTGCGCGAGGAACAATCAACGATGCGAACGGGTATCTCGGCAACCTGCCCTTCCCCATCATGAACCAAAATCTGGTTGCGAGTTTGCCGAGCGAAATCCCGAATCGCTTTCTTCTGTGGGGAACGTATGGTTTGCCCAGGAAGTTTCGACTGACTCCAAAGGTCGAATATCGAAACGGCTTTCCCTATCAACCCACAAATGTTCTGCAGCAGTACATTACTTCCATTCCAGGCGCCCAACCGCGCTTCCCGCGCTATTTGTCATTTGACGTCCGCGCCTCGAAGGATTTCCAAATCACGCCCAAACACGCCATTCGGCTGTCCGTAACCGTGCTGAACCTGACCAATCATTTCAATGCGCTGGAAGTCCACGCGAATGTGGCGGATCCGCGGTACGGAAGTTTCTTCGGCAATAACAACCGGAAGGCGTTTGTCGATTTCGAGTTTCTCTTTTGACATGGCCGCGGCGCCGGGTCTTGGGCGCGGTGCGGAGAAACTTCATGAGTCCTTCGCCGGTGGCCTTGCCGGCGCGCTTCTTGAAAAAGTCGGCCGCGGTTTCCACCACTCCAACTTTTTCGGCGACCGCTACCGCGATCCACTGGTTCAAAGACACGCCATCTTCTTTCGCGGGACGCGACCGTGGAATCCCACCCTTGCGCACAGAACGCGCAAGGATGGGGCACCCACAGTTGGGGACTCTGTAAAAACACCGGCCGCCCGGTGTCCTGGCTTTTCAGCCTTGGATCCGGGCGGCCGGTGTTTCAGCGGTCCTCGGCGAGGCTGGTTCGCCTCGCTGGCCGCGAGTTTGACTTATGACAGGAAGAACTCTTTCGCCAGGGGCAGCCAGTCCTGGTCGGGGATGTGGGTTGAGAGATCATTCATGGCGACTCCACCATCCTGGGCCAAGGCACCAGCCATCGCCATCGGCATCCGGCGCTGCAGGCGGCTTGCCGACTCTTCCGTCCACCAGCGGGCGAGCGGGCCACCCAGCAAGTTCTTGAAGCTTGTCTTGGCATCGGGCGACTGCACCGTCAGCAGCCAGCCTTCTCCGTAGGGATCGCGGAGTGCCAGTTTAGGATCCTTTATGAGCGCCATGTTGATGTCAGACACGCTGCCCTCGATCGGCGAAACCATGTCAACGGCGCAGTCGTCGCGATACAGGGTGCACATCTTCTGGCCCTGGCGAATCCATTGGCCGCGTTGCGGCAGCGTGATGCTCTCCACCTTGCCGGTCAGCTTAGAGGCAAAATCATCCATGCCGACCCGCACCAGGTTGGGGCTCTCGCTCAATGCCCAAGTGTGACCGGGGTGGTAGCGCAGGTTCTCTGGGACCGCGAAGCCACCGACCAAGGCCGGCTGCAAGCGTGGCACAGCGTCATACTTCGCTGGGGCGACCTGCAACGCTGGTTGCACAATGGCGTGGCGACTGCGGAAATAATCAATCAGCAAGAAGGTTGCGAAGAAGAAGAGAACCAGTAGGACTGTCATAAGTCACCTCGTCGGAGGGCCGTCTAGCGAGCCACTCAGCACTTTTCTTAAGGCAATCCCCATGCCAAGACGAGGCGAATTGCGAGTTAGTTCGATGCGGGCGGCGATCTCCTGTGAAATGAAGCGGATAGACGAAAGGCGATTTCGTGGCGCGAGCTATTGCGATGAGATTGTCAACAACGCTTTGATGGAAATCGCAACAGGTCAAAGCTCATGTTTGTAGTGTTTGGAGGCGGATGAAGAGAATGACGGCTTGAAATCAGTGGCTTGCGGGCTGGCCAACGCACCGATGAATCTTACAACAGCAAAAGTTGAAGAATGCAACAGTGCGGACTCACTCCCGCGAGTACTCCACATGCAGGTCTGGGTCGGCAGTGTTCGGCGTGGCGGTTAACGCAGTGGCTCCGTACTCCAGCCCTTTTTCGAAGGCTTTCAGGTTCAGTTCCCGGAAGCTTGGCGGAACAGAATCGGCGACGGCCTTGCGCACGGCATCGGCATCCAGCAGGAGTGTGACCGCAGTGAAGAATCCCACCATCACCGAATTCAGCACCATGCGCTTTCCGAGCTCTTCGGCGATGCGGGTCGCTGGGACGCTGTAGACCTGGATTTCCTGTTTGTGATCTGAAACTCGCACCAGATCCTGCTCGACGATCATGATGCCGCCGTCTTTCAACTCGGGGCCGAAGCGCGCATAGGCCTCTTGCGACATTACGACAAGGATGTCCGGCTGAGTGATATACGGGTACAACACTGGCGAATCGGAAAGGACGAGCTGCGCACTGCAGGCGCCGCCTCGGGCCTCCGGGCCGAAGTTCTGTGTCATGGTGGCAAAAGCACCTTGATAAATCGAGGCAGCCTTGCCCAGGACAATGGCCGAGAGGATCACTCCCTGGCCGCCAAATCCCGCGATACGAATTTCCGTTAGCTGCAGTCGCATACCATCTCCGGTTGTTCCACGAATCTCTCTCCCAGCGATTCGGTGTATTGCGTTCGCATCATGGTTTGGTAATCGGGGCGGTCGCGGTCCACGAATTTGCCGACGACGATCTCCCCGGTCATGGTCAGGCCGACTTCATTGGTAGGCGCTCCGTGCCGGACTTTGCTCTTCTCTTTGTAGTACTTCATGGCGTCGAGACCATCGCCCAGCTTGTTGCGGCGCTGATAAAGCGTGGGACAGGGCGAGATCACTTCGATAAAGGAGAAGCCTTTCTTCTGAAACGCCTCGCTGATGGAGCGCGACAGTTGCCGAACGTGAAACGTGGTCCAGCGCGCGACGTAAACCGCGCCCGCGGCTTCGACCAGGTGCGGCAGATTGAACGACGGCTCAAACACACCGTAGGGATTCGTGGAAGTAATCGAGTGATCCGGAGTCGTGGGCGCGGTCTGGCCGCCAGTCATGGCGTAGATCAGATTGTTCACGCAGATGACTTTCAAATCGATGTTGCGACGCGCGGCGTGAATCAGATGATTGCCCCCGATGGCCGAAAGATCGCCGTCACCGGAATAGACGACGACGTTCAGCTTTGGGTTTGCTAGTTTGAGCCCGGTGGCAAACGGGATAGCGCGGCCGTGCGTGGTATGGAAAGAATCCAGTTTGACGTAGCCCGCCACGCGCCCAGTACAGCCGATGCCCGAGACCAGGGCCAGCGATTGCAAATCGATTTTCGATTCGATGAGCGCGCGGGCGAAAGAGTTCACGGTGGTGCCAATGCCGCATCCCGGGCACCAGATGTGGGGCATGCGATCGCTGCGTAAGAAGGGCTCGACGGGGTTGCCGAGATCGTTGATCAAGCTGCCTGGCATCGGCTGGCCTCCACAATTACCTTGAGGATGTCTTCGGGGTTGTGAACTCCGCCGCCCGCGTGCGACACGGCGAATGTCTTTGCCTGGCCCGCGGCAGCTCGCTCCACTTCTCGCACCATCTGGCCCAGATTGAGTTCGGGGACGACGAATGCTTTCACATTCGCTGCGAGTTCGCGGATCTTTTTCTCTGGGAACGGCCAGGCGGTGATCAGGCGCAACTTGCCGACGCGCAGACCCCGTTCACGAGCCGCCTCGATGGCTCGTTGAGCCACTCGGGAAGTGATTCCGTAGGAGACGACCACTACATCGGCGCCCTCGAGTTGCTCTTCCTCGAACAGGGCAATGCGGTCGGCGGCGTCTCGAATCTTGTTTTGCAAACGGCGAACCAGCTTGTCCTGGATCTGAGGAGTCATGTTCGGATAGCCGTGTTCGTCGTGAGTCAAGCCGGTGACATGAAAGTTGTAGCCTTCGCCAGCGTGTGCCATTTCCGGAACCAGGTCGCCGTTGGTTGCATAGGGGAGGTACTCGTCAACCGGCTTGCGAGTATGGCGGCGCGGTACGACTTCGATCTGGTCGGCGGCAGGAATCACGACCTTCTCGGTCATGTGGCCCACGACTTCGTCCATCATGAACATCACGGGCACGCGGAATTCTTCGGCCAGGTTGAAGGCTTTGATGGTGAGGTCAAAACACTCCTGCGGCGAATTGGGGCAGAGGGCGATGATCTCGTAGTCGCCATGCGAGCCCCAACGCGCCTGCATCATGTCGGCTTGCGCGGGGAGCGTGGGCAGGCCGGTGGACGGTCCTCCGCGCTGCACATCCACGAACACGCACGGCGTCTCGGTCATGGCAGCGTAGCCGATGTGTTCCATCATCAGAGAAAAGCCGGGGCCGGAGGTCACGGTAAACGCCTTGGCTCCGCCCCAGACCGCGCCTTGGAGCGTGATGGAAGCCGCGAGTTCGTCTTCCATCTGGATAAACGTTCCGCCTACGGTAGGCACACGAGAGGCAAAGCGCTCAACGATTTCGGTGGAAGGAGTTATGGGGTATCCGGCGGCGAACCGGCTGCCGGCGGCCAGCGCGCCTTCGCAGCAGGCGTGGTCGCCGTCCATAAAGTGTGTGCCGGTGAGCACGCCGCGAGGGTCAGCCTTCATCTGTCACCTCCCCCAGCGAGAACCTTGGTGGCGTAAATGGCGAAGTCGGGGCAGTACATCCCGCACAAGTCACAACCACTGCACTTTTCCGGATGCACGACGTGCGGGGGATGGTAGCCCTTGGAATTGAAAGCGGAAGAGAGCGCAAGCACTTTTGTGGGACAAAACTCCACACAGAAGCCACAGGCTTTGCAGCGCTCAACGACGATGGAAACACGTCCTTTTGCCATGGGATCTAAACTCTCAACGTGGTCGAACACTCCACGAAATCTGACGTAATTATGCTGTGTGGGGGGTACCGTTGGTGTGACAACAATCACATATGTACGTGAGGGCGCGCACGCCTTCTGTAACCGGAGTATTGCTCCAGGAGACGGTGAGGGTATTGCCTCATCGTGATACAAGACACAATCGATCGTGCCTTTGATCACAGCAATCGGGAATGCGGTGGACTCAGAATGAAGAGTTGAGTGAGGAATTCGCGACTGTTCAAGAAGGGGGCTGCCATGTTTGAAGCCGAAGTTGAGATGGAACGACGCTCATCGTTCATGCCGCTGCTGCTCATGCTGTGTCTGGTAGCTGGGATCGTGGGCTTAGCAACCTACGTGATACTCCAAGTCCGAGGGAAGACGCCTCTGAACGCGCAGGAGGCGAGCGGGATAGTAACAGCGGCGCTCCAGGGACCAGGTCCGGCCATCATCCACTTCCGCACTGGTCTCGTGAAAAACGACGAAAAACTACCGGATCCTAATTATCGATTATTGGAAAAAGCGGGAATCGTTAAATTGGGCAAGGCGGCGCGGGGCAGCGTGCTGGTCTCGCTCACACCCGAAGGAGAGCGACTGCTGACCGGTATCCCGGGTTGCAAAAAATCGAAAGAAACGGATGGCACCTTCTCGTATCAGGCTCCCCTGGCGCAACGACAATTCGTGAGCGTCGCCGGTGTAAACATGAACGGAGCCGACAACGCGATCGTCGAATACAACTGGAAGTGGGTGCCAAATCAATTGGGAGACGCGTTCGACGCGGGCGGTCCGCTGGTGAAAAGCTTCAACTTTTGGGAACGTCAAACCCTGATCAACAAGTATGAAGTCGACTTCTATCACGGGGACCCGACGAGATCCACGCTTGCTCTGGTGCGGAACGGTCGGGAATGGAAAATCCCGGCGCGGTAGCGGGCGGCGAGGCGGAAGGTAGCAAGGCCGCCGGTTTTCGGTTTCTGATTGTGCTTGGAATTTCAGAGAAGAGAGCCTTGGTTTAAAAGGAGAAAATGCGATGTCAATAAAGAAACTGATTTTGATGTTTACCGCCCTGATCGTATGCGCCTGTACGGTAGCGGCGCAGGACCAAACGCAGGGCCAACCCGAGAAAGCCATAAAGCATGTTCCTATCAAGTCCACGTCGCCTGTATCCGGCAAAGATATGTACACGGCATACTGTGCCGTTTGCCACGGAACCGACGGCAAAGGTGGAGGCCCAGCGGCCAGCGCGCTGAAGATTCCTCCCACCGACCTCACCCTGCTAAGCAAGAACAACGGAGGAAAATACCCCGCTTTGAAAGTCGCGGCCTCCATCCGCGGCGAATCCGCTCTTCCCGCGCACGGATCCAAGGACATGCCGGTGTGGGGAGCGTTGTTTTGGAGTATGAGCGGTGGCCACGAGAGTGAGGTGCAGCAGCGCACGGCGAACCTCACCCAGTACATCGAATCTCTGCAAGCGAAGTAGGCCGTCTGCCGAGCATCTGCGGACCGGGCGCAGAGCCGGTCAGGGCACAAGCGCTGGCTTGTGCCCGTTGCTTGTCTGTTGAAGAAGTGGAACCGCTCCTACAGCGTGTAAGGCCGGACTTTAAGCGCTTTCCGCGCCTTCTCGATGCCGCCATCAAGAGCGTGCGCGGTACGGCGCGGTCGATGGGGATTGAAATGGTTGGATAGGTTTGTGTGGAAGCGGGGCTACGCCCCGCTTGGACGGGGCAAAGCCCCGTCACCACACAAGGAACTCAGGACCCAGGCAGGTGACCGAAGCTCGCCGGTTGCCATCCGGCACATCGTTTGTGAAACCGCCCTAGTCCGCCTGCGCGACTGATTTCGTGATTTCTGACATCGTGGCTAGCTCGGCCTCCCGCGCGTCCACCACGGCGATGGCGACAGCGTTCACGATCTCCTCCACTTCGGCGCCGCGGGCCACCAAATGCACGGGCCGAGTCATACCCATGAGGATGGGACCAAGGATCTCGGCGCCGCCAATCGTGGTTAGCAGCTTGTAGGCAATGTTGGCGGAGGCGAGGTCGGGGAACACCAGCACGTTGGCACCGCCCTTCAGCGGACTGAAAGGATAGGTCTGCTCCAGTATTTCCGGAGAGACGGCAACATCGGCCATGATCTCTCCATCCACGATCAGGGTCGGGTCGGCTTTGTGCAGCAGCTCCACTGCTTTCCGGACCTTGTCGCAGAACGGGTGCTTGGTGCCGCCAAAGCTGGAGAAGGAAAGCATGGCAACTCGCGGTACTATGTCAAAGCGCCGAGCCTCTTGAGCGGTACACAAGGCGATTTCCACCAGGTCTTCCGCGGAGGGATCGATATTGACGCTGGTGTCGGCCAGGAATAACAGCTCTCCGCTGCGCGTGATCAGGGGATAGCATCCGGCGACCTTGTGCAGGCCTTCCCGCATGCGGATGATTTGCAGAGCGGGGCGAATGGTGTCGGGAAAGTGCTGGGTCACGCCGGAGACCAGAGCGTCGGCATCTCCCATATGCACCATCATGGACGCGAAAATGTTGCGTTCGTCGATAAGCGTGCGCGCCTCGGTGAGGGTGACGCCGCGACGCTGGCGCAGGCGGAACAGTTCCTGGATGTAGCGTTCGCGAAGAGGCGATGCGGCTGGATCCACGATCTCCGCGTCTTTCAGATCCAATCCGAGCTCGGCGGTTTTGGCATGAATGGTTGCAGCGTTGCCGAGCAGAATGGGCGTGGCTATCTTCTCATCCAATATCGAGTGGCAGGCGCGCAGGATTTTCTCGTTGTCTCCTTCGGGAAAAACGACGTGCTTGGGTTTGGCCTGGGCCTTGTGAATCATCATGCGCGAGATCTCGTGGGCTTTGCCCAGATGACGCTCGAGCTGTTCGCGGTATTCCCGAATGTTGACCGGCTCCTGGGCCACTCCGGTTTCCATCGCTGCCTGGGCCACGGCGGAGGACTCCCACACCAGCACGCGTGGATCAAACGGCTTGGGGATCAGGTAGTCGGGACCGAACTTCAACCGCGCGACCCCGTAGGCGCGGCATACCGAGTCGGGCACATCTTCCTTCGCCAGATTCGCCAAAGCGCGGGTCGCCGCCAGCTTCATCTCTTCATTGATGGTTGTGGCGCGCACATCCAGGGCACCGCGGAAGATGAAGGGGAAGCCCAGCACATTGTTCACCTGGTTGGGATAGTCAGAACGCCCGGTGGCCATGATGACGTCATCACGACTCGCCTTAGCCTCTTCGTAGGTGATTTCGGGATCCGGGTTGGCCATAGCGAAGACGATAGGACGGGCCGCCATCGAACGCACCATGTCCGGCGTAATGGCACCTTTCACGGACAGGCCGAGGAACACATCCGCGTTCTCCATGGCCTCCGCCAGAGTGCGCAGGCTGGTACTGATCGCGAAACGCTCCTTGTAGGGATTCATACCTGCGCTGCGGCCCTTGTAGATCACTCCCTTGGTGTCGCACAGAATGACGTTCTCGCGCTTGACGCCCAGACGGACGTAGTGCTCAGCGCAAGCAACGCCCGCAGCCCCCGCACCGTTCACCACTACACGAATCTTGCCGATGTCCTTGCCTACAACTTCGAGGCCATTGAGCAACGCCGCCCCGGAGATAATGGCGGTGCCATGCTGGTCATCGTGAAAGACCGGAATCTTCATCGTCTTTTTCAAGGTCTCTTCGATGTAGAAGCACTCCGGCGCCTTGATGTCCTCCAGGTTGATGGCGCCGAAGGTGGGCTCAATCAACTGGCAGACCTTGATGACCTCATCCGGATCGTGAGTGTCGAGTTCAATGTCGAAGACATCCACGTTGGCAAAACGTTTGAATAGAACGGCCTTGCCTTCCATGACAGGTTTGCCGGCAAGGGCACCGATGTCGCCGAGCCCGAGGACTGCGGTCCCATTGCTCACAACAGCGACCAGGTTGCCGCGGGCAGTGTACTTGAAGGCATCGTGCGGGTTCTTTTGGATCTCCAGGCACGGGTCTGCTACTCCGGGGGTGTAGGCCAGGCTTAGATCGCGTTGTGTGCGGCAAGGCTTGGTGGGAGTGACTTCAATCTTTCCCGGGTGTGTGCCGAAGTGGTAGTCGAGCGCTTGTTGTTTGGTAACCATATATGCTCCTCACGGATTTCTAGCGGCCTGATTTCCAGCGGCCTGATTTTCGCAGCCCTCGAGACGCTTGACCCAAACTGCATCGCCCTGTTACCAGGCTCTACGCACAATTGGAACTATGGCTCCTTCACCGCTACTCGTGCTGTGATGCCGCTCACCCACTGCAGTGAGTCTCGCCAGTCAGCGTGCCCCATCGGCCCATCGCGAAAGTGATGTGCTCGAAGATGCGATGCATGCCGATCAGCGCTCGCATATCGTATTCAGGGAGCATTTCGATCTTGCTCACCTCATGCGAGGTGCGGAAGCCGTCGAAGAAATCCAAGAAATAGGTGTCCGTAATTTTCTTGTTCCCATTTGACTGTACAAGCATGGACGATGCCGGACATGAACGCAGCAAGGCAAGTCACAGACGCATGTGATCCGCGTCACAGGAAACTTCTGAAATGATCGACAGGGTATGAACGCTCACCGCGGTACAGCTGCGCGGGGAAGCACCAGATCCAAAACCCTTGTTTGTGCTGTGATTGATCTCGAATTCGCGACCGAAACCAACGGTAAGGGCAGACAACATGTGATGGGCGTCACAATAGCGTGTGCCTGGCAGCACAGCCAAGCGTTTCATCCAGACGGACACTGGCGTCAAGACGAGGCCGACTCAACGGGCTCGTGGACTGTGCAAGACGCGACCCACGCAAGCGAGCCGGGCCCGAGGTTGTTACAGGAGGCTAGTTCATGCTCTCGCCATACGGGATGGAGATTGTAGAAAGCTGCATTACATGCAAGCTGCGCGTTGATCGTATCTTCTGCGATCTGCCCCCTGCCGCCCTGCAGACCTTTGAAAGCATCAAGTACGCAACCGCATATCCCCAAGGAGCCGTGCTGTTTGTAGAAGGGCAGATGCCACGCGGCATCTTTGTGCTCTGCAAAGGCACGGTAAAGCTCTCCATCAACTCCCCTAGCGGCAGAACGGTCATTGTGAAACTTGCCGAACCAGGAGAGGTGCTGGGGTTGAGCGCCACGATCTCGGGCAAACCTTACGAAGTGACGGCGGAGACGATCGATCCCTGCCAGGTCAATTTCGTCAAGCGCGATGACTTTCTTCGGTTCCTGAAGGATGATGTGGAGGCCTGCTTCAAAGTGGCAGAGCAGTTAAGCGAAAAGTATCACAATGCTTGCAGGGAAGCGGGCTCGCTCGGACTGTCACACTCCGCCGCCGAGAAACTGGCTAAGTTGCTTCTGGACTGGAGCTCCAAGAACGGAGAAGCCGCCAAAGCGGAGCCCCGGTTGAAGCTTAGACTCACCCACGAGGAAATCGCGCAGATGATCGGAACTTCGCGAGAGACGGTTACCCGGCTGTTTGCTGAGCTGAAGAAGCGTCAGATCTTGCAGTCGAAAGGCTCGACTCTGGTGATTCGCAACACGGCGGCGCTGCGCGACATCGCAAACCACAACTAGCCGCGCCTTCCACGCCAGGAGCTTCGATGAGCGCAGGCGGAATGGCATGCCTGCAAAATGCTTGGAAAACGTCGATCCCGCCCCAATCCCCCACATTCAAAAAGATTTAAGTCTCGTGACCGGGATCACAATTCCGGGTGATGATAGTCACCGCTGGGCGGTTCGTTCTCTTCTATCGTTGCGCCTAGGGTGGGGTGAGAGAAACCCGGTTCAAGTGGAGGGAAACCGCACATGGCTTCGGCAAACGGCAACGGGCAGCATGCAAATCAAGTGAGCAAGAACAAGCCACGATTGATTTTCTGGGAGTTGACCAAAGGGTGTAATCTCCGCTGCATCCATTGCCGCGCCAGCGCTACGGAGCTGAGTGCTCCCTCCGACCTCTCCACCCAAGCTGCACGCGATATCATCGATCAGATTGCCGCGGTGTGCACTCCCATCCTAGTGCTTAGCGGTGGCGAACCGCTCTTCCGTTCGGATATTTTCCAGTTGGCGCGTTATGGCACGGACAAGGGTCTGCGCGTGGCGCTGGCCACGAATGGCACGCTGGTTACCAAGCACGTCGCGCGCATGATCGTCGATAGCGGGGTACAACGCGTTGCCATTAGCGTGGACGGCGCCGATGCGCTTACCCACGATACTTTCCGGGGTATTCCCGGTGCATTCAATGCCGCCATTGCCGGTTTCCGTAATCTGAAAAATCTGGGCATGTCGGTGCAGATCAACACGACCATCGCCCGCCACAATGCCCATCAGCTTCCGCAGGTGCTCGAACTGGCAAAGTCGCTGGGAGCGGACGCGCTGCACACCTTCCTATTGGTACCGGTAGGTTGTGGCGTGGATATCGCTGCCGAACAGATGGTTCCGCCGGAAGAGTACGAGCGGATGCTGAACTGGTTCTACGATCGCTCGCTTGAAGGTGGCATCGAGCTGAAGGCAACTTGTGCGCCACACTACTTCCGCGTGGTTCGGCAACGGCGCGTTGCGGAGCACCGTTCCGCGGCAGCGGCCGCTCAGGCGGCACAGCCAGTACATGAAGCGGCGCAGGATTCGTCAAGTATCGGCGCCACAGAGATGACGATGCCCGGCTCAACCGGCATCGAGCTGAAACCTCATGGGGTGGGACAGGCAGTGGGACACCCTGGAACTCATCCTTCCGACATGAACGCCATGACCAAGGGATGCCTGGCCGGAACCGCGGTGTGTTTCATCTCTCATCAGGGCGAGGTCTATCCCTGTGGATACTTACCGGCCTTGGCAGGGGATCTGAGAAAGCAGTCGTTCGCCGACATCTGGGAGAACTCGGTGGTGTTCAATCAACTGCGCGATACCAACAACCTGCAGGGGAAATGCGGTTGCTGCGAGTTCCGCAACATTTGCATGGGTTGCCGCGCGCGTGCTTTCGCCGCCACCGGCAACTACCTCGATGAGGAACCGTTCTGCGTCTACCAACCGCAGACGAAAGGTTTGAAGGAGAAGGATATTGCTGTGGCGAAGGTTTAGCGTTGAGCCGGATCCTTCCCTATCGCCGAGAAGTCTTTCACCACAGAGGCACAGAGACACAGAGAAAGCACAGGCGAAAACAATTCCTTGTGCTAAGGCCATGGCAGTCCGTGGTGAAAGCGGGACTCGTATCAGGGCATCGCTTTAGCGATGCCGTAACTTCTTAAAATCAGACGCCCCTTTAGGGGCTGGGCGTCGAACATCGACTTCCACCGCAGCCTCATAAGCTACAGCCTCAGCCGCGAGCTCACCGCTTGACAAATCCGCCCTATTTAATGCTTGACATTATTAACGACACACATTAAACTCTCTCCTTGATTAAGTCTTTCGCAGACAGAAGCACGAAAGAGTTCTGGGACACGGGGAAAAGCCAGAGGATGCTCCCGGCGAATCTGCGAAAAGCGTCCAAGAAGAAGTTGGCCATACTCAACTCAGCTGCGAGATTGGAGGATTTGCGAATTCCTCCCGGCAACAGACTGGAAGAGCTGCACCATGACAGGGAAGGCCAGCACAGTATTGCCATCAATGACCAATTCCGCGTGTGCTTTGTGTGGCGGGATGGCGATGCCTACGACGTAGAGATAACGGATTACCACTAAATCTGGAGTATGGAGAAGCAATCGTGAGTATCAAGAATGACGGTCCGGCGGGGTGGGCAGTGCATCCGGGAGAAATTCTTCGGGAGGAGTTTTTGGAGCCTATGGACATCTCCGCTTACAGGTTGTCTGTGGAGCTTCGTGTTTCTCCTCCCACCATCAACGACATTGTTAGGGAGAAGCGGGGAATTACTCCCGAGATGGCCGCTCGTCTGGCTAAGTATTTCGGGACTTCCGAGCAGTTTTGGCTGAATTTGCAGAATGCTTTTGCTGTTCATCAGGTCAGGAAGAAGTATTCCAAGGAACTCAAGGCCATAAAGCCTCTCGCCGCGGCTGCCACCCGATAGCTGCGCATGGGTGCAACTGAGCGGTCCCAATACCCAGGACGCACTTGGCTTAACCCCAGCAGTTCCAAAAAGCTTTCCTCTGTGCCTCCGTGTCTCCGTGGTGAAAGAGCCTACCAGGGTGCCAAAACACACGAGCCCCAGCGTGATATCCCGCAATCTAACTTTACAAATCCCACTTCCCTGCTGAGCGGAACTGTGCTAAATCACTGCAAATAAACGTGGATCGCTGTCCGGGCGCGGACCCTTCTTTGGCACGCCGGGTGCTTTTCGCATGGAGTGGTCTACAGGAGCTGAAGACTTGGAACCCGCCCTTATGGTGGTTGGTCTGAACTACCGTACGGCCCCGGTGGCAGTACGAGAGCGTTTCTGGATCGCCGAAAACCGGCGCTACGAAGCCCTGGTGCAGTTATCAAGAGCAGAAGGCATCGAAGAAGTCGTTGTAATGGCCACCTGTAACCGCACTGAGTTTTGGCTGTGGGCTACCGATGTCACCCTGGCCGCCAACTCGGTGATGCGGCTGCTGGGCGCCGAATATGGACTCAAGCTGTGCGAGTGGAAGCACTTCTACCGCTTGCTGGATGAAGCGGCGCTCCTGCATATCTTCCGGGTCGCATCCAGGCTCGACTCCATGGTGGTCGGCGAACCCCAGGTCGTTTCCCAAGTGGAAGAGGCTTGGAAGCAGGCGCAGAAGGTCGGGGCAACGGGCCGATTCCTCGATGCTGTGTTGCAGAAGGCGCTCACGGTCTCTGAGCGCGTGCGCAGTGAGACGGCCATCGGTAACGCGGCGGTCTCGATTCCTTATGCCGCCGTGGAACTCGCACGCCAGATTTTCGGTACGCTGGAAAACAAGAAAGTGCTTCTGCTGGGCGCGGGCGAGATGAGTGAGCTCTCAGCCCGTGAGTTGCTCAACCATGGCGCCGGTTCCGTCCGCGTGAGCGTCATCAATCGCACCCTCGAACACGCGACTGAGCTGGCGGCGAAGCTCGGTGGGGTTGCGATCCCGTTTGAGGAGCGCTGGCAGCACATGGCGGAGGCCGACATCATCATCAGCTCGACTTCCTGTCCGCACACGATTCTCAGTCGCGAGGAAACTGAGTTCATGGTTCGTGGGCGCAAGGATCAGCCCCTCGTGATCGCGGATCTCGCGATGCCGCGCGACGTTGACCCCGGGGTGCGCAATGTCAAGGGCGTTTTCCTCTATGACCTTGACGACCTGGAAAACGTGCCCGACCACAATGCGGGCGAGCGTGAGGCTGCCGCTGCCGAGGCACATAAGATTCTGCAGGCCGAGGCGCTAGGCTTCCGTCGCAAGCTGATGGCGGAGCGTGTCGTGCCGACCATCGTGGCACTGCGCCTGCGGCTGGACGAGATTTGCCGGCAAGAACTGGATTCCTTTCGACAAGAGAACGGACCTTTCTCCAAGGACCAGGACGAAATGTTAAATGCAGTCATGTCCCGGATGACGCAAAGGATCGCAGGGTCCCTGGCCCATGAACTCAAGGAGCTTCCAGAGAAGGTGGAGCAGGAACAGATGACCACTGCCTTGCGGCGGCTGTTTCACCTGCCAACGGCCGAATCGGCGATTGCCGGCACCAGACCCTGAAAGGAGTAGTGACGCCCGCGCGTACAGATCACTGGTCGTCAGCGGAGCCGGACTGGGAGCCTTCTTCATCTCCGCGGATCAAGCCAAATTTCTTTAGCTTGTAACGCAGAGCGTCGCGGCTGATGTCGAGCAGCTTGGCGGCGTGGGTCTGGTTGCCGTTGGCTTGGCGCATGGCCAACTCGACCATGGCGTGCTCCACCTCCTCCAGCGACGTTCCGCCTTCCGGGATATAAAGCCGCGGGAGGGTGCGGCCGTTGGGCAAGGTCTGTCCACCGTCGGCGGGTGATGTTCGTTCAAAGACAGTGCGGCCACCCGATTCGCCCACGGAAAACGGCAGATACACGGGTCGCAGGAACGGCTCATCTTCCAGGATCATGCCACGTTCGATGGTGTTCTTCAGCTCGCGAACATTGCCCGGCCAGTTATGACTGAAAATAAGACGGCGGGTCTCATCGGTAATGCCACGAACCGACTTCTTGAATCTGCGGTTGTAGCGCTCGATGAAAAAATCCACCAAAGGTATGATGTCTTCTTTTCGGTCCCGTAACGGCGGGATAAAGATCGCAATAATGGCCAACCGGTAGTAGAGATCCTGACGAAACTGACCCTCGCGCACCGCCTTTTCGAGATCGCGGTTGGAGGCTGCGATCACCCGTACATCGACCTGCATATCGCGGATACCTCCCACGCGGCGGATGACCTGGTCTTCCAGTACGCGCAGCAGTTTGGCTTGCAGCAGTGGAGAGAGTTCGCCGATCTCATCGAGAAACAGCGTACCGCCATCGGCGGCCTCGAACAGCCCTTTCTTCATCTGCTTGGCATCCGTGAACGCGCCTTTTTCGTGGCCGAAAAGCTCGGCTTCCATCAGCGTCTCCGGGATGGCCGAGCAGTTGATCGCTACAAAGGGTTTCTCCTGGCGGGAGCTTTCGTAGTGGATGGCCTTGGCGATGAGGTCCTTGCCGGTACCGCTTTCACCTTGAATCAGAATGGTAGTGGCCTCGCTGGCCGCAACCTTGCGGACGAAGTTCATGAGCTCGGTCATCTTAGGCGAGACGCTCACTACGTTGTGATAACCGGCTCCGCGGCGCACCTCACCTCGCAGGGTCTGGAGTTCGCCGCGCAGGCTCGTGGCCTCGAGCGCGTTCTTGATGGTAACGTGAAGCTCGTCGAAATCGACCGGCTTGCCCACGAAGTCGTAAGCCCCGAGCTTGAGCGCGGCTTTGACATCGTCAAGCTGCGGATCGGCCGTGATCATGATGACGGCGCGCGCGTCGCCATTCTTCTTGAGTTGATCAAGGACTTCGATGCCGGTGAGGTCGGGCATGCGCACGTCGAGAAGGACGAGATCGGGCGATTCACGCTGCGCCAGTTTGAGCGCAGGCTCCCCGGCATCCGCCTCGATCACGTGGTAGCCCCACTCTTCGCACTTCTGGCGCAGCGACCAGCGCACCAGGCGCTCGTCGTCCACGATCATAATTTTCTCTGCAGGCATCGGTGTTTAATTTACACGAAATGGAGGCCACTTGCCTTGGTGGGTAGGGCCGCCGGGCAAAGCGACTGCAGCGCGTTTCAGCAAACCGATGAAACGAAAACCGTGGGAATCCAGCCCCGGCAGGAGCAAAATGACAGTTAGCGAGAGGGACCCAGCCATGACTATCGACGAGCGCCTCGATCGACTGACAGAGCGGAACGAAGCCCTGGCGCAAAGCTTGGAGCTTCTCCACGCCAGCACCCAAGATCTGCGCGAAAGCGTTATGGCGCACGACCGTTATGTGGCAACTCTTATGTCCGCCGCCACCAAATTGCTGGAAACTGCCACCAACCACGAGCATCGCCAGCTGCGGCTCGAAGGCCAGACTCCGTCTTGAAAATCTAAACTAGCCCTATGGCGCTGCGATCTGTGCCGACGGCATACGAAACGGAAGCACTACCTCAAACTTGCTTCCCTTTCCAACCACGCTACTCACTTCGATGCGGCCATGATGCTCTTCCACGATACGGCGGGCAAGAGAAAGCCCAAGACCGGTGCCATTGCCCTTGGTGGTGTAGAAAGGCCGGAAAATGCTTGGTAAGTGCTGAGGAGAGATGCCACGCCCAGTGTCGCTGACGACCACACTGGCGCAATCATCTCGCGAACCAATCTCAACGCGCACTGTGCCCGCCCCCTCCATCGCTTGAACTGCATTCAGGAGCAGATTCAGCAGCACCTGGTGAATCTGATCGCTGTCGTGCTCGACTTCAGCCAGATCGGGTGCCTTCTGCAGCTCGATCTTAATTGGTTTTGAGAGCACCTGCTGGCGAGCCAGCATGACGGCATGTTCCACGGTCGTGTTAAGGTCGCTGCAACGAATCTGCGGCGGGTGAGGTCTCGCCGTTTCCAGAAGATCGGTCAATATGCGGTTGATCTGCGAGATTTCCAGGCGAACATCTTTCACCACCGCTCGCGCCGGGCTGGTCGAAGGCAGATCGCGACCGATGATTTCGATGACTCCCGCGATTCCGGCAAGCGGGTTGCGGATCTCGTGGGCCAGGCCGGCGGCCAACTCGCCGAGCGTCGCCAGGTGCTCGGCGCGGGACATTTGCGTGCGATGCAGGAGCTCAATCTCCTCCCGGCTCTCCCGCAACTGCTGCATCATGTGGTTGAAGTTGCGGCCGAGATCTCCGATTTCGTCGTTGCGCCGGGCGAAGCTGACGGAGACATCGAGATTGCCTTCACTCACCAGCCCGATTTTCTCCTGCAATTCGACCATGGGCCGTTGAATCAAATAGGCAAGCACCACGATTAACACTCCACATATGGCAACCGCTCCCGCTCCCGCGACAATCAGCACCGCGTGGCGTACCGGGTCCCGCAAAGATACGGTCGCTAGAATAAAAAGCAGCAGGCCCGCCAGCAGTACGAACCCTACCGGCAAGATGGCCTTGAGCTGCCAATTGACGCGAACAGAACTCAATCCGAAGTCCTCCACATGAGACTAGCCTACCGACATTCTGTGCGCGCTGCCAGCCGTTCCTGGAGGAGGACAGCACCGCAGTCGCGCGCGGGCAGTCTATACCACTGGCCCAGTTACCGTCGCTGCAAACTGAGGGCGGCTAGGAGTCCGTGTGAAACTCCAGTCCCCACCCTCAGCGCCTGAAGGCGCATTCATAACGCAGCACTTACGGCACGCCTGAAGGGCGTGCCCTGATACAAATCTCACTTACACCACGGACTGCTAGGCATAAGCGTGCAGTCCGGGCAGCAGGTAAGTCACACCGAAGAAAGTGAACATCACCACCGCAAAGCCGATGATGGCGAAGTAAGCAGCGCGACGGCCACGCCATCCCCGAGTGACGCGCATGTGCAAATAGAGGGCGTACACCAGCCAGGTAATCGCCGCCCAAGTCTCTTTTGGATCCCAACTCCAATAGGAGCCCCAGGTCTGGTTCGCCCAGTACGCTCCGGCGGCGATCATGAGCGTCAGTAAGGGGAAGGCAAGAGAGATGGTTTTGTAGGTGATCCGGTCGAGGTTGTCCGCGCTGGGCAGCAAACGCCCCAGATCCGGGCGCCGCCACAGCAGCAGCAGATAAAGCAGAGAGATAAATACTCCGCCCACCAGGCCCGAAAGGATGAAGGGGCTGGCGGCAAGGCTGGTTGGGAACAATCCGTCTGCGTCGAGCGACGGATAGCGGCTATCACGGGCGCGCACCACAAACATGACCAGCGTCATCACTTGGAGGAGAATGCTGAGGAATACAGCGCGATTGGCAAGCGTCAGGAAGCTTTCGTTGTTCTTCCAGCGCGCCAGCCCGTAGAACACCAGCGGCGATGCGACCACCAAAAGCGTGAGAGTCATCAGCCAGCCGAGATCCGGAACGGTGACGAACAATCGCACGCCCTTGGAAAGGAAGACTTCTGCCTTCGCTTCCGGATTCCACGCCGCCAGGCTCAGCCCGCCCCACTTCTCGAAGCGCGTCAAAACCACGCTCGCGTAAATGGCAAGGGTGCTGGCACTGGTCACGGCAAGGAAGGTCTCGGTCTTCAGGTTGTCCTGGATCAGGAACATCATGGCCAGAGCAAAGCTCAGCGCGCAGGCGGCATAGGCCAGCATGGCCAGCGTGACATGCACGTGCAGCCAGGTCGACTGCAGGGCGGGAACCAACGGATGCACATCGGTCCGCAGCAACTGCATCAGCACCACGCCCACAATCGCCACCGGCATGGTGACCGTGCCAATGACCTTCACGCCATACTTTTTTTCGGCCACCAGCGTGAGCACGGCCAGTGTCCACACGAAGCTCAGCAGCATTTCGTAAACACTGGCAAACGGTGGATGTCCAGCTTCGTACCAGCGATGGGCAACGGCTGCGGTATTAGCGATCAATCCCAGCCACGTGGCGAGCGACGCGAACTTCACATACGACTCAGTGCCCGTAACACCAAATCCCAAATACAGGGCTCCAGCACCCGCGTAAAAAATCAGGGCGGCAAAGAGCAGGTTCGTCTCGCTCAAGAGATTGCCACTCTTGACCACGTTCAGAAATGCCATGAACAGCAGGAACACAATCGACAATCCGACCAGTACGATCAGGGTCATGCCGGTTGTCGGTTGCTGCTGTTCCGCTTTTGCTCGTGCCATTCACATCCTCCAATGAGCCGGTTCAGTTCCCGGCGACCGTAACGACCTGCTCGCTCGGAGAGGTCCTGGAAACGGGTTTCAGTTCTTTTTCCATCAACGCCACCAGATCGTTGAAGCGCTGCTCAAACGCGTCCCGGTTGCGGTTCGCACTTCCCCCGATCCACAGCGAGTACTTGCCCGTCTTTGGGTCGCGAACCGGTACCGCCCAAAACCGTATGTGCACCACGTAGAACACGAATGACAGTCCAACGCCCAACAGCACTACGCCTGACCAGACTCCCCACTGTCCCGGTTCGTGCGAAACCTGCAATCCCGTGAAGTGGCCCAGCTTCAGGTCGGTGGCCTGGAACTGGTAGGGCGCCTTCGAGTTGTCGGCGACCTCGTCCATCGGTGGGAACCACACGTCGAAGTCTTGCCCGGCGCTCTTCGAAGTCACAGCCAGGTGGGCTGCCGGATTTTCCAACTGGTTCGACTTCCGGTACACCTGCCCGTCACGAACTGCGTAGTCGGGGAAGAATTCGGCGAAACGCACTGTGGTATCGGCGTCGAGTGGAACGGTGTCGTTCAGCGCCAGCCCGATTTCCTGCTTCTCGCCAGAACCGTTGCTCGGAGTCGCGACCAGCACGAGCTTGTCGACCTTGCCATTCGGGCCGTAACTCGATTGGTAGAAGCGGACACCGCTGTAGAGAAGCGGATCGTTCACGACAATTTCTTTCTTCTGTACATCCCGTCCGTCTTCAACCACGGCCAGCCTGGACCACCACTTCTTCGGGGTGCCGTCCTTGTAGTTTTCCTGACCGGCGGCATCGCAGCGAATGGCAAACGGGAGCGTGCGCGTAGTACCGTCGCGTAATTCGACGATATTGGAGGTCTGCCCCTCATTCAGATTGAGCGTGCCGCGCCAGCCCCAAAGACCGTCCACGACCGTGCCAAAGAAAATGAGCAGGAGGCTGGCATGGACGATGTACACCGCTAGCTCGGAGATCCGGCTACGCTCGGAAAAAATGGAGAAATGATCCTCGCGGACCACGCGTTCCGGCTTGTATCCCAGCGCATGCAGTGCACGCTGAGCCGCCACCAACCCCGATTCTTCGTCCGCGATGGCCAGCGATTTCTGCGGATGTAAAGCACGGCGGAAGCTTTCGTCGGGATATTTGTACGGACGCGAAAAGTACCGCCACGAGTTGGGGAAACGATCGACGGAAGCCGCTACGATGCAGAGGCTGACCAGCAGCATGAGTCCGAGGAACCACCAGGCGTGAAATACGTCGGTCAACCCGCCCGCGTCCAGTATGCGGAGCGCCTGCGGGGAGTAGGCGCTCTGCATCTCGTCGGGCTCGGTGACCGGCCGCTGAAGCACGATTGTTCCGGCCGCCGAGAGAATCACGACCAGGATCAACAGAACCACGCCGGTCTGGATGGAAGCAACGGTGCGCCACGTTTTGTGGGCGAGTGCGCGTAAATGTACGGCCATATCCTCTCCCTGTTCCCAAGCTTGAAATGCAAGTTCCACGCCAGACATACGATGGCGGGTAACCAACAGATTTAGCGGGACTTACCAGACAAGATGGCGATGACCACGACCGCCGGTTTGGGCTAAATCGCGCACTCCTGCCCAGTTCGACGGGGATTTGACCCATCGAGCCAGGTTGCAAGGTTTCAGAGTTTCAAAGATTCGTTACGGGTTCGGATGGCCGAGTTTTTGTTAGCATCTTTGAAACCTTGCAACTCTGAAAGTTTGAAACCTTGAACTTTGGGGCATTTCACTGACGATGCTGCGGCAGAAGGCCCATTCGAGGCCCATAATTACGGCCAGAGGTTTCCGAGCCAGATCGAGTATGTTTCTCAACCTGCTTTTGTTCAGTCAGTTACGCGCACGTTGCAACTCGCAACAGTTTTTCTGTGATACGGTGACTTTCGTGCACACGCACCCTTCGGAGGCCGTGTGAGATTGCTCCCCCATCGCGTCTGGTTCTGCAAGAAGGTCGCAAGTTACGGCGGCCGCGGTCTTGACATTAATGTCCTGATTTTCTTGGCGCTGATCGCGCTGCTGATTTCGCGCGCCACCGCCGCCGTTCACCCCGTTCCTTTAGAAAAGGACACCGACGCGGCCAAGTGCCTCGAATGCCACGAGGATAAGTCGAAAGGCAAGGCCGTCCATTCCGCCATCGCGACGGGCTGTCTGAGCTGCCATGAAGTCCGGGTCAACAAAGACATCACCCGCGTAAAGCTCATCACTTCGACTCCGCAGGCACTCTGCCTCACCTGCCACGCCGACAAAGACGTGGCATCGCTGAAAGGCACCGTACATCCGCCCGCCGTACGCGACTGCATCAAATGCCACGACCCGCATGTTTCCGAAAACAAGAATCAATTATTGAAAGCCACCGCAGGAGAGAAGGGCGCGAACCTCTGTCTCGATTGCCACACCAAGGGCCTGAACGTCCCCGAAAAAGGCAGCCGCCACGCCGCCCTCGACATGGGATGCGACACCTGCCACGTAACGCACAAAGTCGGCGAAAAGGGGAAGCAGGAATTCGACAATCACCTGACCAAGGCCGTCCCCGCGCTCTGCATCGACTGCCACGACGTCAAGGACGCCGCACTCATTAAGTCTCACCATGGGCAGCCCTTTGCCACGGCCACTTGTACGCAGTGCCACGATCCTCACCAGTCCGCACAGCCGAAGCTGATGCAGAGATTCACCCATCCGCCATTCGCCGACAAGACCTGCGAGATCTGCCATGAGGCCGCGAAAGACGGCAAAGTTGTCCTGACCAATGCCGACACGAGAGCGCTCTGTGCCACCTGTCACAGCGATCAGGCGGAGAAGATCGACAAGGCCAAGGCGCCGCATCCCGGAGCCCAGGGAGAATGCGTGGCTTGTCACAACCCCCATGCCGGCAGAACCCCGGGCTTCCTGCAGCCGGATCCGGTCAGCGCCTGTCTGGCCTGCCATACCGACCAGGCCGACCAGTTTAAGAAGGCGCATCTCCATCAACCGGCTTTTCAGCAGGGATGCGCGACCTGCCATGAGCCCCACGGCGGCGATAACGATCACCTGTTGCGCACCAAGAAAGCGGATACGCTGTGCCTCGAATGCCACGGGCCCGACTCTCCAGCACCGAAGAAGCTCGAAGCCGAACACCTGATCACCATCTTTGATGGGAGCGTGAAACTCCCCGAGGACTACTTCACCAAGAACAAGGCGGCGGTGCTGCCGCTCAAGTATGGACGCGGGCATCCGGTGGACGGCCACCCGGTTGCCGACATCGTCGATCCGACCGATATCACCAAGCTGCGCGCGCAGATCAACTGCATGTCGTGCCACCAGCCGCATGCGTCAGCGCAGCCCGATCTGCTGGTGAAGGACCAGGCCAACAACGCTGCTTTCTGTGCCAGCTGTCACAAGGATCTGACGAAAAGGTAGTTCGCATGAGGAGAATGAATACCATGTCTGAAGTCAAGGCAAGTTTGATTCGCAGTCGCAAGGGCCGGCTCGTGTTGTGTCTTATGCTCGGCCTGACGCTGCTTGCGCCCATTTCCGCATTCGCTGACAAGAAAAAAAAGGCCGAGCCCAAGAAAATTCCGGTCATCGATTATTCCAACATCGTCTGGCCGAATCCACCCGCCATTGCGCGCATCCGGTACCAGGCGTTCTATGCGGCCGAGAAAATCTCGCAGGTCGAGGCTGGGAACAACACCAAGAAGGCAAAATGGATGGACCGCCTCGCAGGCACGCAGCCCCAGAGCGAAAGCAGGGTTCTGTTCCAGCTCGCCGAACCGTACGGCGTCGCCGTCGATTCCAAGAACAACTTATATGTGGCGGATCAGAAGGTTGGCGCCATCTTCATCTTCAACACCGAAACGCGCGACGTTGAACTGATCAAGAACAAGACTCACGCGCACTTCGTGCGCATCGTTGGGCTGGCCATGGACGACAGTGATCGTCTCTTCGTTTCCGATCCTGGCCTGCGTCACGTTCTGGTATTCGATGCCGCCCACAAGGCGGACGACGTTATCACCGAGGGACTGGCCGAGCCGAGCATGCTGGCCATCGATCGTGAGAACCGCTTGCTCTATGTGTCCGATGTCGAACTCGATCAGGTGCTGGTGTACGACGCGGACACGCTCAAACTGAAACGCAAGATCGGCACCACCGGACACAAACACGAACTCACCAGCCCCGGGGATTTCGCCAAACCAACCGGGTTGGCGGTCGATCAGGACGGCAATCTCTACGTCGCCGACACCCTGAACAACCGCATCGAGATCTTCGACGCCGACGGCAAATTCATCAGCACCTTCGGAAAAAACGGCGATGGCCCGGGATACTTCGCGCGGCCCAAGGGAGTAGCAATCGATAGTGACGGCCATATCTGGGTCGCCGATGGCGTGCAGGACCGTGTGCAAGTGTTCAACCAGGAAGCCCGGTTGCTCATCTCATTTGGCGGCCACGGCTTGCTGCCTGGGCAGTTCCAGGGACTAGTCGGCATCGCCGTCGACAAAAACAACCGCGTCTTCACCTCGGAGATCTACCCGGGACGCGTGCAGCAGTTTCGTTATGTCAGCGACGCCGAGACCGAGCAGTTACGCAAGGAACGCGAGGAGCAACGCGAAAAGAAAGTAGGAGCGTCGGAGAAAGACGCGCCACCGGTCGCGTCCCCTGCTCCCCAGACCAAGACTCCGCAAAGCCGCTAGCAGAGTGACCGCGTGATCAGTCATACGGTGGAGAGACGGGCGTCTCGCCCGTCCAGTCGGGCGGGGACACCCGGCTCTCCACCTTCTTCCGCCTTCCGCCTGTAGAGACGGGGCTTGCCGCGTCTCTACGGGAAATCAGACGCCCCTTTTAGGGGCTTGGGCGTCGAATATCGACTTTTCCGCCAGTGAACTCGTGCCCTTCCCAAAACCCTGCGTGGATTGGAGTTTTTCAACAGCCAGCCGATCCCGCCTTTCCTGCGCCGTCCGCAACTGCTGTGTTTCGCAACACTTGCGCTGAATTATCCCTAAGTAACCTTAGAACTGTGGGATTTGACCAACCGCCTTTTCCAGTTGGTTCTTTTCCCCCAGTTCCCCACCCACTGCCAAATCCGAGTGCGACCGGCTTGGGAAAGGTTGAGTCTTTACAATCAGCGACTTACTGGGAATTTCGCGGCATGTGCAGCTCCAGTCGGTTTCGGACAGCCAGTTGCATTACCAAAGGCCGAGGGGCGGCTGCGAAGAGTGCCCAGGCACAAAGCACAGCCCAAGGCCTAAGCCTCTGAGAGTTTGTAACGCGTTGTACAAATCATGGAGGTTTTGAATTTTATGAAAAGAGCGGTGTTAGTTGTAATGTTAGTCTTCGCATTCGCAGGGTTTATGATGGCGCAGAATTGGTCGTCGCCGGTTGACGTCCTTGGCGCGCACAACAACGGCGGCCGCGGTTGCGCGGGCTGTCATGCTCCGCATAGCGGCTCGTTCGGTTCCGGCCACGGCGGTGGCGCCGATGCTGGCAGCTATGCATTGTGGGGCCAGGACGCCAGCCCACTCTATGGCCAGACGATCGCATTCGGCGACGGTGGGAAATACACGGAACTTCTGCCCAGCAGCATCACCAGCGGCAGTCAAGAAGTTGGCGGCATTCTGCTCTGCCTGAGTTGCCACGACGGCAACGTCACTCCGAGCAACATGATGAGAAATCAGTCGTACGAACAGCTGATTGGTCTCCTCACCAACACCGCTTACGGCAGCCAGCCGATTCCGACCCTGCTCGGACATGACGGCACGGCCGCCGGCAATTACACCAACGATCACCCGGTAGGCCAGCTCGCCAACATCAGCACCACCATGCCCGGCCTAGTCTTCAACGGCACCAAATTTACTCTGACCGCTGGCAGCCAGTATGCTCAGTTTGTAGCGAACTACGGTTACCCGGCTCTGGCGCCCGGTAAGTGGTCACAACCGTTCGGCGTCACAGCCGGAGGCAAGCCCTACGTGCTTTGCACCACTTGCCACAACCAGCACGTGATGACCGTGTACACCTCCAGCGCATCAAGCCCGATCGCGAACGACGGCGGCGGCAAGTACTATGCCACCTACTTCTTCGTGAATGGCCCCTACAACCCCAATATCAACAACGTCGCCAACACGAATGCACCCTCGACGACTCAGTTCTGCCGCCAGTGCCACTTTGGCGAGGCGAACGAAGCCAACAATACCAACAACATCACGACGGTATTCCAGTAGAAATCGCTGTGATACAAAAGGGGGAGAGAATTTCTCTCCCCTTTTTTTTCGGATTCGGTTTTCGAAAGAATCGGCAAGCGAGGAATTATGAAGCACCAACTCCCAATCGGCGCTCTGCTTCTGGTGGCGCTCTCTGCCGCCTCGGCCCAGGTCGCCTCCCATGCCCCGACTGCCGTCGCGAACACGACTGCTGCTCAGGCGTCGGCCCTCCAGGTAAGCGACAAACCGGTGGCGCGCGTGAACGGAGCCGTGCTGACCGATCACGACCTGCTGCGTGAAATGTACGCCATCTTCCCCTATGCCCAGCAGCACAATGGATTTCCCAAGGCACAGGAAGCTGCCATTCGCCAGGGCGCGCTGGAAATGATCATTTTCGAAGAGCTGGTGTACCAGGAAGCGGTGCGGCGCAAGCTGACCGTTCCACCGGAGAAGCTCAATCGTGCGGAGGCGGACTTTCGCAAGCAGTTCAACAGTCCCGACCAGTACCAGCAATACCTTCAGGCCGAGATGCACGGCTCCCCACAGCAGGTTCGCCAGCAGATCCAGCGTTCCCTGTTGATCGAACAGCTTTTGAAGAGCGACGTGGAAAACAGGTCTGCGGTGACGCTGGCCGAGGTGAAGGCCTACTACGACAGGAACCCGGCGCGTTTCCAACAGCCGGAGTCATTCAGCTTCCAGAGTATTTCCGTGGTGCCGCCGCTCAAGCCGACGGCGGCGCAGGCCAAAGAAGCCCAGAAACACGCCGAAGATGCATTGCGCCAAGCCAAGGCAACCAAGAGCTATCAGGATTTTGGACTACTTGCGGAAAAGATCTCGGAGGACGATTTCCGGGTCAACATGGGCGACCACAAGGTCATCGGACGCGACAAGTTGCCGCCCCAGATCGTCAAAGCCTTCCTGGCAATGCAGCCCGGACAGGTCAGTGGCTTGATTCAAATTGAGTCGGCCTACAGCATCGTCCGCCTGAATGCTCACACCGCGACCAAGAAGCGCAGCTTGGAAGAAGTGAAGTCCGATCTGAAAGTGGAGTTGCAGAAAAGTAAGTACGAGAAGCTGCGTTCGGGCCTCGCCAAGCAACTGCGCGCCAAAGCGAAGATCGAAGTGGGCTAGGTCGAGTATCAGGACACCACTTTGTGTCAGGGGATCTGCGCCGGGGCCATCGTCGTGCCAAGATCATCGCTTTGCGTCAGGGCTTCGCTTCGTATCAGGGCATCGCTTTAGCGATACCGCCTATGCCACTCATTCAAAGCCCCTTTAGGGGCGGCTTGCGGTTCAGACTTGTAAACCCCGTCGAGCCCAGCGAGGCGTGCCCCAGCCCCTAAAGGGGCGTCTGATTTCGAAGAATTACGGTATCGCTAAAGCTAAAGCGATACCCTGATACGAAACCAGAACTTTCCGCAGCCTTCTCCTCCCACCGTTGTGTCTTTCAACTCGCCCAGCGGGTGATATCCCGCACTATCGTAATGTTCGGCGTTGTGAACGGCCCATCACCCGGCAATAACTCCATTGTTTTCAATGTCGTATCGCTCTTCCCGGATCGGGACCTTTGGCAATCATTGTGCCTTTTAAAGGTTAAGTTGACCTTGGGTATTGAGCCTCTGGCGGGAAGGGTAGCAGGTCCATGAAGGTCGCGAATCGCATCATCGGCTTGGCGGTTTTAGTGATGGCTCAACTAGCGGCTGCCCAGCAGCAGCAGCTTTCAGTGGGCGAAAACACAAAGCTGAACGCTGGCGCTTTGTTCACCTTCGGGTACGCGGGGGCCTACGGAGACGAGATCCCGTCCAACCACGGGTTGGACTTCGGAGTCGACGGCAAGCTCTCCGGCTCCTACTACAATCCTAATTTCCTTTCGTTCACGGCGCATCCCTACTACAACCAGTCGCGGGCTGATTCCGACTATCAATCCATCACCGGTGCCAGCGGGATCGACGCTACGGCGAATTTCTTCACGGGCAGCAATTTTCCTGGTTCAGTCAATTACCGCTACGACGCCAACAGTACCGGCACATTCGGTTTGACCGGACAACCGAACTTCACGACCTACGGCAGGGGACAAGGATTCGGGATCAACTGGAGCGCACTGCTTCCCGACTGGCCAACGCTATCGGTTGGGTATTCTCAAGGAAGCGGCCATGGCACGCTCTATGGCACGGACCAGGAGACCGATTCCAGCACGCGCCTGTTCAACGTACACTCGAACTACCAGATTTCCGGCTTCCGCCTCAACGCCTATTTCGATCACAACAGCCTGAACTCGAAATACCCTGAGTTCCTTTCCGGCGAGCAAGCCGTGCAGGATTCAAGCGGCCATGATTTCGGTTTCGGGGCGCAGCACAGCCTGCCGTTGCATGGATCGTTTTATGTCAACTACAACCGGGCGTCGGCCAGCAGCGATTACGTGTCGAATCAGGGGCAGAACGACGGTACCTCGAATACCTCAAGCTACACGGACAGCACGGAAACTACCAACGCCAGTTTTCACCCGACGACAAAGCTGAGCTTGAATGTCACCCAAAACTACACCGACAATTTGACCGGCTACCTGGCGCAGAATCTCGGCAGCAACGGGACCGCACCGCCAGGAGTGAATTTGGGATCGGGGTCCTATTCATCCACACTGGGTGGCGGAGCGACCTATAATTTCACAAACTTCCTCTCCGCCCAGGCGCAGGCCACCTACTATGATCAACACTACTTCGGGAACAGCTATACGGGCGAATATCTGAGCGGCACGCTGAACTACGGCAAGAGGCTCTTCGACATGTTCACCTTTTCCGCTTCGGTGATCGACAGTTCAAACGGCCAGGGCAACAACGCGCTGGGATTCGTCGGCAATGTGAACTTCTTCCACCGCATCGGACGCTGGCAGACGTCGGGCCAGTTTAGCTACGCACAGAACGTACAGACACTGCTGGTTACTTATACAAGTTCCTACTACCGCTACAGCGCCAACCTGCATCGCCGTATACCCGGCGGCATGACGTGGACGGCCGCTTTCAACGGAAACCACAGCGGCTTGACAAACTATCAGGGTAGCAGCACCCACAGCGAGGGCTATTCCACATCGCTGAGCATGCGCAGGTTGGCAATCAACGGTTTCTACACTCAATCCAGCGGAGTTTCACTGCTGGGGGCTGGGGGGGTGATCCAGCCTGAACCGACGCCCGGCCTAACCGATTTCATCCTCTTCAGCGGATCCAGTTACGGCGGCGGGGCCTCGGTTACACCGGTGAGGCGGCTCTCAATTTCGGGAAGCTTCAGCCGCGCGATCAGCAATACCATCGCCGCCACGACCTCGCACAACAACATGGAAATCTTCAACGCCCAGATGCAGTACCATCTGAGAAGGATCGGGCTGCAAGCCGGATATACTCGGTTCACGCAAGGGATCAGTGCAATCGGCGCGCCCGTCAACAGCACGACGTATTTTGTCGGGATGACCAGATGGTTCGACTTCTTCTAACCGCACGGAGCAGGTCCGTGCGCAGGTCCGTGCTTGGTACAGGACTGGCCCTTGCCGGCATGGCAATTCTGCTGGCCACGCCCGCCAGTGCTTCCAAGCGTTCGAAAGAAACGATCAGCCCGCCGCCCCCGGATTTGCTGCTCGACGGCGGCCGCAAACTTTCCTTTGAGCGCAGCTTCAGCCTGGAGCGCCAGGTCAAGCCCAAGCGCAGTTTCTGGACGCGGGTTGTGGACGCGATCGCGGGCCAGCCGGATTTCCACTACCTGGTGAGTCCGTACAGCGTGGTCACCGACTCACGCGGACGCATCATCGTCACCGACGTGGGCGCTGCCGGAGTTCACATCTTCGATTTCACCCAGCAGAAATATAAATTCATTACGCGCCGCGACGCCGGCAAAGATCCGATGCTCACACCGCAGTGCGTGGCGGTCGACGCGCAAGACAACATCTACGTAACCGATTCCCAGACAGGCAAGGTGTTCGTGTTCGATGCGAACGGTAAATTCCGGCGCGCCATCGGCAGCCTGAAAGGTGGCGAGGGATACTTCAAACGTCCAACCGGAATCGCGGTGGATTCCGCGGCACAACGCATCTACGTCACCGATACGCTACGCAACAAGATTGTCATGATGGATATGCAGGGTAGCGTGCTCCAGACCATTGGAAAGACAGGCACGGGAGAGGGCGAGTTCAATTTCCCAACCGAACTGCGGCTGAACGGCTCGGACTTGGTGGTGGTCGACGCCATGAATTTCCGCGTGCAGGTGCTCGATCGCTCGGGCGCGTTCCGCTATGCGATCGGCAAGCTCGGAGACGGGGCAGGATGGATGTTCCGTCCCAAAGGGATTGGCTTCGATTCCGAAGCGCATCTCTATGTCGTCGACGGACAGTGGGGCATCGTTCAGGTCTTCGACCGCGAGGGCCGCTTGCTCTATTACTTCGGCCAGAGGGGGACGGGGGACGGGGAGTTTCAACTGCCGACCGGGCTGCAGATTGACAACCAGGATCGCATCTACGTCGTGGATTCCTTTAACCGGCGGGTCCAGGTATTCCACTACTACGGCATCGCCCAACAAGCGGACGGGGGGAAACAGTGAAGAAGATCCTGTCGCTTGCTTGCGCGATGATCCTGACCCTGATGACCCTGGCGCATGGATTCGCCGTAGCGCAGGTGTCCGGCGATGTGTTGGGCATGCATAACCTGACGGCGGCGAGTGGAGCGTCGGTCTATTCCCAGGGGAGTCTCAGTTGCACTTTCTGTCACGCTCCCCATAGCGGATTGGGAGGCATCACGCCACTGTTCAACCAGAAGTTGTCGACGCAAACCTACACGCCCTACACCAGCACGACCTATTCGCAGCAAGGCAACACCCAGCCGACTCTCGGAATCACCAGCAGTCTCTGCCTGAGTTGTCATGATGGCACGGTGGGAGTGGGGCAATCGGCTGCGTATGGTCCGCTCCCTATGATCGGCTCATTGAATAGCGTCGATTCATTCGGGACCACGCTGACCGGTTCGCACCCTTTCAGTCTGGTGCTTCCAATGAAAGACGCGTCTAACCTGGTGGCGTCGCTGGTGTCGCAGGGCAAGACCGCCGATCCTACTGGTGCGGTGAAGCTCGTGAACGGCAATATTGAGTGCACCAGTTGTCACAGTCCCCACGTGCAAGGGATCGACAGGATTGCGCAGAATTTTCTGGTCCGAGACAGCTCGAACGCGCAGATGTGTCTGGCCTGTCATGATCCGAACCGAGTGGTGCAAGGACAGGTCAACCCGCTGGCAGGTTTTACGGGAAGCATTCATCAGACTGCGACCAACCAGGTTTCACCGGATGGTCACGTGGGTTCTTATCCGACGGTCGGAGTGAATGCGTGCACGTCCTGTCACATGTCGCACGACGCGGTTGCGACGGCACGGCTGCTGCGCCCGGCCACACCTGCGGCGCCGGGAAACGATTCGGTTACGCAGGATTGCATGACGTGTCACAACGGGGGCACGTACTTGTCGCCAGTGCCCATGAACGTGATGGCCGAGGTTGCGAAGACCGGCCATCCCTTGCCATCCGGGAATAACTTCCACGATGCTGCCGAAGCGGCGCTGTTGAACAACAACCGTCATGCCACGTGCGTCGATTGCCACAACGCTCACGCCTCCAACCAGACGACGCAATTCACCGCGCCGCCGGCGTTGCGTCCTTCGCAGGCGGGTGTTACCGGGATCAGCGCGGCGGATGGTGTCACTGTTCTTACTCCGGCGATCAATCAGTATGAGGATTGTCTGCGCTGCCACGGTACGAGCACGGGCAAGCAGCGGCTGATCGTCTACGGGTATGCACCGACGCGAGTGGTGTCGGCGCCCGATCCGCTGAACATTATTCCGGAATTCGCTTCCACGGCAACGTCGAGCCACCCGGTGACCCATGATCGGACCAGTCCCCTGCCGCAGCCCAGCCTCCTGCTGAACCTGCTGAATCAGAATGGAACGGCGTCTGCGCGCGCGATGGGAACGCGCATCTTCTGCACCGATTGTCATAACAGCGACGACAATCGCGAGTTCGGCGGCGCCGGCCCGAACGGCCCCCACGGATCGAACAACTCGCACATCCTCGAGCGCAACTATCAATTCAGCCAGGCCGCAGTTCCGGGCGGGGTGGTCACGAACCTTTTCCCCAATCCCGACCTGACCTTCACCGGGCCGTATGCTATGTGCGCGAAGTGTCACGACCTGACCCAGATCGTCGGCAATACCAGCTTCACTCAACACAGCCTGCACATATCCCAGTACGGCTTCAGTTGCTCGGTATGCCACACAGCCCATGGTATGGGCGCAACGTCCCCGAGCATCACTGGGGAGCGCCTCGTGAATTTTGACGCCAACGTCGTTGGAGAAAACAACGGCGCTCCGATTGCTTACAACCGCAGTACCAACACGTGCACGCTGATGTGCCACGCGGTCGCCCACAATGCGGATGGCTCCGTCGGTGCTGCCAAGACGGGAAAGCCCAAATTGCCCATAAAAAAGTAGAGCCGCACATCAGCGCCGTTCAAGTTTCGATGCAAGAAGAGGAGCCTTCACTTTCCCCGGCGTGACGTTATCCACCGCAAGGTGCTTAACGTTTTGCCTTGGGGACCTTGCAGGGCTGGATCACGATGGGTTTGAGGACGCGGTTAGGCCCACGGAATCAGATCCGATCCAGCCCTGTCTCGTCAGCCGATGGCGGTCACGGGCCGGCGTCGCGGACAGCCGCAGATTTTGGGGAGACCTGGCATTAGATTCGGAAAGAATGACGACATCAGCTGAAATAGAAAAGCCCGTTCGCGGGTGGCGCTTCTGGGTGCCACGCATTGCCACGTCGGTCTTCGTTCCCGTGCTGTTACTCGGCATAGCGGAAGGGGCGCTACGCCTGTTTGGCGTCGGATTTCCGACCGACCTTACCGTCCCGTGCACGGTGCAGGGCCGGCCCGCCTCTTGCTACAACCTGTTCTTCCCTGCTCCCTTTTTTCCTCCGGGAATGATCAAGACACCGCAGGCGTATGCGATTCCGGCCGAAAAACCTCAGGGAACCTTCAGAATCTTTGTACTCGGAGAATCCGCGGCCATGGGCGATCCCGATCCCGCCTATGGATTCAGCCGCTACCTGGAGGTGATGCTCAGGGAACGATTCCCTTCTATGAAGTTCGAGGTGGTCAATACCGGCAGCGTCGCCGTCAACTCCCACGTCCTGTTGCCGATTGCCAAGGGATTGGCGAACGAACGCCCGGATTTGTTCATCATCTACTCGGGTAACAATGAAGTCGTCGGACCTTATGGTCCCGGCACTGCACTTACGTCCTCCGGCATGAGCCTCCCCGTCATCCGCACCAGCATCTTCATTCGTTCAACCCGCATCGGCCAGTTTCTCACCAAGGTGGGAACGCAAAAGCGGGAATGGGGCGGGATGGAAATGTTTCTTGACAAGCAAGTCCCAGCCCGTTCGCCGCTCATGCAGCATGCGTATGAGAACTTCGAAAGCAATCTGCGGGACACCGTCGCCATCGCTCGCAGCTCCGGTGCCCGCGTAATCGTCGCCACGGTTGCTACGAACCTGAAAGACTGTGCCCCGTTCGCATCCTTGCACCGCGAGGATTTAGGGCAAGATGCTTTGCGTTCCTGGTCGGCGCTGGTCCAACAAGGATCCGACTTAGAAAACGGCAGGTCGTACGCGGAAGCGTTGAAAACATATCTCTCCGCGGCGGAGATCGACGGCCAGTACGCCGAGCTCGAATTCCGGATTGCTCGCTGCCTGTGGATGCTGGGAGATTACCGCGCGGCCAGGGAACATTTTCTTCGCGCCCGCGATCTCGACACCCTTCGGTTTCGCGCCGACAGCAAGATCAATGACATCAATCGTTCGGTAGCCTCTTCCTCCTCAGGCGCAGAACTCGTGGACGCCGATGAGATTTTCGCCAAGGAGAGCCCGAACGGAATCGTCGGCAGCGATCTCGTGTATGAGCATGTACACCTGACTCCTGAGGGCAACTACCTTCTGGCGCGTGCCATGTTCGTCCAGATCGCTAGCAAGCTGGCGAAGGAGACGGGGCAAGCCCCTTCTCTACAGGGTGGCGATGTCCGTTCTGATGTTCCTTCTCAAGTTGAATGCGAGCAACTGCTGGCGTTCACCAGTCATGATCGCCTCCGGATTGCCAGGGAGATGCTGCAGCGATTGCAAAAGCCTCCATTCACAAATCAACTGAACCACTCCGATCAGGTCTTGAGGTTGACGATTAAGGCGGGCGCTCCAGACGAAAGCCCCAACGAGACAGTCGCTGAGTATCAATGGGCAATCAGGAAAAAGCCGGACGACCGGATCCTGCATTACAACTATGGGATCTTCCTCTTCGACTACGACCGTGCCGCGGCGGCGGAGCAGTTGCGCATGGCTCGGCCGTGGGATGGCTTCCCCGTTTTCGCTCCCGACGGCACGCCGATCAAATAGGCCGATCGAATAGAAAGTTCAGACTCCTCGATTCGCCACCCTTCAAAACTTCCGATACATGAACTGAGCCGCGTCAGCGCCGCGAGTGTGCGTCACGATCAGGACGAGAAGTAATGCCAATACGTATAGAGGTGGGATCCAAAACCAGCGATTACGAGCAATGAGGGCGATGATTTCTGAACGGGAGCGGGCGGCGGAGGCTTCCGGCTCAACCAAGTAGCGATCGAGCGCCTCGATCGCCAACAGCACAACCGCATATCCGAGCGCCAGAGCCATCACCAGGGCATAAAGACTTCCGCTGAGAAAGTGAGAAAAATAGCCCGCAGGCGTTAGGGCTGCCGACAGCATCTGCCGCGCCTCGAGCAGAGAATTGGCACGGAAGAATATCCATCCCAGACTGACGAGACTTATCGTTGCAACCCACGAGACCGGCGTCCAGAGGGTTGCCGGGAGCGTCCAGTCGAACTGCTCCTCGAACTGCCGCTGCAATTGCTGTAGCTGACGATGCAAGACGAGGAGCACTCCGTGATAGCACCCCCAGAGCACGAAGAGCACGCTTGCCTTATGCCACAATCCGAACAGGACCATCGAAATCACTAACGCGAGATTTCGCCACCACACCTCGCGGCGCATTACTGCCAGCGGGAGAAAAACGTAGTCGCGAATCCAGAACGATAGCGACATGTGCCAGCGCGTCCAGAAGATCGACGGGCTGGTGGATTGAAATGGACGAGCGAAGTTTTCGGGCAACGTGAAGCCCAGCGCTCTGGCGGCGCCGATTGCGATGTGCGAGTACCCGGCGAAATCCAGGAAAAGCTGCAACCCGTATCCAAACGCCAAACACCAGACGTCCGTGCCACTCCAGTGAGTGACGTGATCGAAGCCACTGTTGATTCCGTCGCCCGCCAGAATTCCCTGCCCCAGCAATTGCGCCAACTGCATCATGAGCAAGCCCGTTGCGATACGGCCGAACCCGTGTGCGATGTCGTGCGCAGGTGTGGTTTGCTCGGAGCGAAATTGCGGAAGCATTTCGGGCATGCGGCAGATCGGTCCCGAGATCGCGACCGGAAAGAAAACCATGTACAGCGCAAACTCGAAGAACGATGGGTCGAGTTCCTCGACACGGTAAAGGTCAAACAGGTAACTCATCGCCTGGAAGGTCCAGAATGAGATCCCTAAGGGCAGGGCAAGATGCGAGAACCTTTGCAACGAGGATAGAGGAATATTGACTGCGATTTCCGGGAGGTACTTGAAGCTGCCGAGCAGCGCCAGGTTCAGCAGAATGCCGGCCGACAGAACGAGCCCGGAAGGTTTTCGCTGAAGCCATTTCCCCAGCAGGAAGTTCATCACCGTGGAAGTGAGCAGAACAGCCGCGAACCAGGCTCCCCATGTGAGATAGAGCGCGTAGCATCCGATCACAAGAACAGGCTGTCTTATCGCTCGCGAGCGGACTTTAGCAAACACCACTACGCAAAGCAGAAATACCAGACCGTACAGGATTGCCCGAAACAACATTCCTCACCTGCGTTATCGAAACCGTTTCAGATTGCAAGGCATTATTGCGTATCCGTGGTCCTCTCGCATATGCCCTCCCGCATACCACCAAAAACTTCGGGGGTGTGATCTACGTCGCGGATTTCCGTCTCTCTCCCCAGCTACAATGACCGGCAGCGTGACCAGATTTCGCAATCTCATCGACGCCCTCGCCGCAGCTCCCGGCGATCGCCCATTTGTTACTGCCTGGATCGACGAAGACGAGCGCGACACCGTGACTTTTGCTGAGTTTCGGCGCCGCGCCCGGTTGCAGGCCAAAGTACTCCGCGACCATAGTGTGACCGTCGGCGATCGGGTGATCGTCATCATGCCGCAGAGCATTCCGGCGATGACAACCTTCGTCGGGGCGATGATGCTAGGCGCGGTGCCTGCCTTTCTTGCCTATCCCAATTTCAAGGTTGAGTCTTCCAAGTACCGCTCCGGACTGGCTGGAGTAATGGCAAACCTCAGGGCCAAGGTCGTGGTCATCGACGAAGAATTCCCCGACGACATGCTCGGCCATGTATCTCTCGGTGCGGGAACGCGGCTGCTTCGTGCCAGCGACTGCAGGGGTTCGGATGGAGATGACGAACTGCCTGACTTGGAGAATCATGCCGGGAGCTTGGCGTTCATCCAGCATTCGGCGGGTACCACCGGACTGCAAAAGGGCGTGGCCTTGACCCACGCCGCCGTGCTGAGCCAGATCGAACACCTGGCGCACGCGGTGAATATCGACGGAGCGACGGACTGCGTTTACAGCTGGCTGCCTCTATACCACGACATGGGACTGATCGCCTGCTTCATGCTGCCCATGGTTTGTCATCTGCCCGTCGTGATGCAGTCGCCGCTCGACTGGGTGATGCATCCGGAAACCATGTTGCAGATCATCAGCGAGCACAAGTGTACTTTGGCATGGATGCCGAACTTTGCCTTTCAGTTCGTTCCCCGGCGCACGCCGCCGAGCCGATGGGCGCAGTACGATCTCTCGTCGGCTCGCGCATTGATCAATTGTTCGGAACCGGTCCGGTCGAGCAGCATGCAGGAGTTCCAGAATGCTTTCTCCACCATTGGATTAAAGAGCGGGGCCCTGCAATCTTCTTACGCAATGGCCGAGAACGTTTTTGCCGTAACCCAATCGGACATCAATCAGCCATCGGGTCCCACTCGCATTTGGGCGGATGGTCAAAGATTTCGTAGCGCACATCTTATCGATCCGGTTGCGGAAGGCACTGCAGGGGCGGTTTCTTTCACCTCGTCGGGTCGGTTGCTGCCCGGCAATGAAGTCAGGATCGCGTCCGATTCCGGCGCGCTGCTTTCAACCGGCCACGTCGGCGAGATTCTCGTCAAGAGCGATAGCCTGTTCACGAGCTACTACAACCGTCCCGATCTGACTGCGAAGGCGATCGTCGATGGCTGGTACCACAGCGGCGATCTTGGTTTTTATCTGGAAGGTGAACTCTATGTGGTCGGCCGTAAGAAAGACCTTCTCATCGTCGGCGGCGAAAATCTTTATCCGCAAGACATCGAGGAGATCGTCGCCAGCCACTGGGCCATTCACGATGGGCGTGTGATTGCGATAGGTGTGTACAATCCCGATCTCGGGACCGAGGACATCGTCGTGGTTGCGGAAGTGGAACGCAAAGAACTTCTCGCAAATGCCGTGGAGATCGAACGAGAGATCCGCAACCTGGTGGTCGCCGGGATTGGAGTGGCGGTCCGGATGATTTTCTTAAAACCACCAAAATGGATCGTGAAGAGCACTGCCGGCAAAGCCGCGCGTTCCACCACACGCGAAAAGTTGTTGAAAGAACATCCGGAACTCAACGTCGAGTCAGGGGAGAGCGAATTCGCATGACTGCAGAAGCACAGCAAATGATTGAACACATTGTCGAACTGATCCGCAAACCGGGCCTGACAATCGACGAGAACACTCCACTGGTTTCCTCTGGCCTGGTTGACTCGATGGCACTTGTGGATCTGTTGCTGAAGCTCGAAGAACTCACCCACATGCGCATCCCGCCGGGGAAAGTGCAACCGAAAGATTTGGAGACGGTTGCCATGATGTTCGCGACCGCGCAGCGCGTGGGGAAACCGCGGAAGTAGCTTCCGGAGGTGCGCAAGGGGATACAGCCCCTAAAGGGGCGTCTGATCGCAAAGCATCCGGCATCGCTAAAGCGATGCCCTGATACGAATCTACTGCAACGGCTTTGCCGGCGTGCCCGGTTTGACGCCCGAGTGTTTTTTCGCCTGTGCCATTAGTTCCAGAACCTTGTCTTTGCCTTCATAGTTCGGATTCATGTCCAACAACTTCTGCCACGTGGCGACAGCTTTGTCGATATCCATCTTGCCCTGCCACTCGACGATGCCCAGATTGAACAACGTGTTGGCCTTGTTCGGTTCGTAAGAAAGCGATTTCTGGAATTCCGCGATGGCGGCATCGGCGTTGCCCGTGTACCAATAGGCGGTCGCCATGTCGGTACGAACGCCCGTGTTCTCTGGCTGCACCTTCAGCGCACGCTGGTAGTATTCAATCGCTGTGGGGAACTGCTGGGCGTCGTAATAGATGTTCCCGATGTTTTGCAGAAGACCGGCGTTAGTCGGGTCTGCCTTGAGCTTCTCGATCAACGGTCCGGCTTGCGTGTCGGCCATTTTTTGCATCTGCGCCGGAGTTGGAGTTTGGGCGCCGGCGTTTGCACTCCCGACAGCCGGTGCGGATGCGCTCGGCGTCTCAGTCGCGATGGCCGCTGGACTCTGAGATCCGTGGATGAACCAGCCGCTCGCGATTCCCACCAGCAGGCAGATGACCGCCAACGTGTAAGCCTGCACGCTTGTCCATTGCTCGATAGAAGTTGCTCGATTTGTATCCGTCATTGCTCAGTGCTCCTTCAGATCTCGTTTCGTTTGCCGGCGGAAGCCGCCGCGAACTGCGTTTCTCCAGCTATCGCGCTAGCCAGGGCGCTAGCTCTTGCCCTGCATCTGGACGTCGGCCATCAGTTTCTGCACCGTGGCTTTGCGCTCTGCGCTCAATTGCGGATTCGACTTCAGCAACTGCTGCCAAGCCGCCACCGCTCCCTTGCTGTCCTGTTTTCCCTGCCACTTGATCATGCCGAGGTTGAACAGCGAGTTGGCATCCTTGGGATCATAGTGCAGAGCCTGCTGAAGCTGGTTGATCGCCCCGTCCACATCGCCGTTGTAGTAGAGGCACGAAGCCATCTCGGTGCGAATGGCAACGTTCTTTGGATCTACCTGTAATGCTTTGTCGTAGTAGACAGCCGCTTCCTTGAACTGGTGGGTAGATTTGTAGATGTTTCCGACCTGGATGAGCAGATCGCTGTTGTTCGGATCGCCCTTCAGCTTTTCGAGCAGCGGTGCTGCTTTCTTGTCGGCCATCTGTTTCATTTCTTCAAGGCTAGGCATGTGGCCGCCCATACTGCCTGCGGGGGCGGACGGCTGAGCGTTGGACTGAGCGTTGGCCGCGGGTTGTGGCGGCACCGCAGGCGATTGCGATCCGCGGAACAGGTATCCGATCGCTAGCCCAACCACGAGGCAGATTATCGCCATCGCGTAGACCTGCTTAGCCTGCCAGGCTGATCCCGCAGTTGGTTGCGTCGTGGGTTTGTTCGCCATGCCCTATTCCCCCGTAGTCTGTATTGCGCTTGAAGCTCGGCTTTCGCTCGGCATCAAGACTGAAGGAGCGTGTTCCCCGCAGAATGAGCGGGCTTTACCGCAGTCTGACTGTGCTAATTCACCTTAAAGGCGGGGAAGAAGACAGGCAGCATTCTCCGTCACTGGGAAATGTGATGGCGATCACATGAGCGGGAGCGAACGGAACCCCAGAGCATTTGCCCCGGGGCTTCGGATCGTCGTTCGTCGCCTCAAACGGCCAACGCATCCACGAAGCGATCACAGAGTGCGGTCTCGAGGTTGTAGTAGTTCACGTCCACCGGCGTGGTCAGGAATGGCTTCAGGATGTCAAGAACCTTGGGATAGAACTCTCTCTCATAGCGCTCGGCATCCAGCCTGGTTGTCCACAGGCTGATGGTGAGCACCTTCCCCTTTCGCATCTTCTCGGGGAAAAAGGGCAGAATCTCCAAAAAGCCGATCTGCTTCTTGAGGATGGGCAGGACTTGGTCATTTACGGCCTTCACGAACTCTTCTTTCTTTTCCAGTTTCACTTCGAAATCAAGAATACGGGCAAACATGATGGTGCTCCTTCTCGTTGCGAGATAACGTTGTTCGATAACATTCGTTCGATAACAACGGGTTCCGAGCTGGGGCCCTCAGTCAAAAGAGGCTTCAGTCTTTTCCGAACGCCGGAAGCTCAGGCCGAGCCGACACTTACACTTACAATGATCGGTTTTACCCAGGCTGTGACGGGTGACCGTCAACGCTGTGCACTACGTCACAGAGTCCAGCAACCTTAAGCACCTTCAGGAAGAGTCTCAACTCCTCGATCTACCGTATGAAGCTAAACCCTGCGGTGAGAAGTATACCGAAGACCAGCGCATGGGCAAGTTCTGTCCAGCCTAGCCGGCGCACCACGAGCTGCGGCCCGGAACTCCATTTCCTGAGCATTCGGTAAACCCGACGAAGAAGCGCGAGCCGATCCGAAGCTACGACCAGGCGAACGTTAATCGTGCTCCTTGCTCATGTAACCAACCGGTCGGTGATGGAGATCACACATCGGTGTGTGAAACCACTCACTCCGAGGCACAACCCGGGTGGCAGCGGGCGTCCCAGCAATTTCACAATATCAAATCAAACCACTTGTTTTGTTTCACTTAGACGACTTTCACTGGAGTCTTACCCCTCCCAAGAAGAGTGGCGATGGATTTGCCAAGCTACCTGTGAGCGGAGGCAATCAATGGCCACATACGCCGTAAGCAATGCCCAGAAACTCGCGCCAGTAGACGAGACCTTTTGCGATCTTCCTCCAGCCATAGCCGATGCCTTGGAGCAAGCGGCACTCACCACCACCTACCCCACGGGAGCGGTTTTGTTCGCGGAAGCGCAGGCTCCGCGCGGAGTGTTTATCGTGCGTCGAGGCCGGGTGAAGCTCTCCATCTGCGGCAGCGACGGCAGAACGCTGATTCTGCGCATTGTCGACTCCGGTTGCCCATTGGGAGTTGCCGCTGTAGTTTCCGGGCGCCCGTATGAAGCGACGGCCGAGACCCAGGAGCCGTCCGAGATCACCTTCCTACGACAGAGCGATTTGCTGCGCCTCATGCGCCTTCACGGCGAGTTTGCCCTGTGGGTAACCCAGCACATCAGCCGGGATTACGCCTCTACTTGCCGCGAAATCCGCGACCTGATACTTTCCGACTCGGCCAGCGAGAAGCTGGCTCGGCTGCTAGTGGGATGGCTCGACCAGAACACCACATCCAAAAACCCCAGCCAAGTGAAGCTGGCTTTGACTCATGAAGAGATCGGGCAGATGATCGGCTCTTCGCGCGAGACCGTCAGCCGGCTTTTCGCGGGCTTCAAGAAGCAGCGTCTCATCCAGCAGAGCGGCTCTACTCTTGTGATCCCCGACCGCGTTGCACTGGAATCCCTGATCACAGCCTAGAAGTATTGCGAAGTAAGATAAGCCGCTCGTCGGGGCCGGTCATCCTCCACCGGCCCCGTTTCCTTTCGAGAGCGGGTACGAGGGTGCCCCGTCCAAGCTCCGCTTGGGCGGGCCAGTTTTTCATCACAGACTCACCATTTTTCCATCACAGACGAAGCAATCAGTTTCGGGGTACGTTCTCGAAATGCCTTGGGGACTGAAGCGATATCAGCAAACCGGCCAGCTACACTTCCTCACCTTCAGTTGTTACAAAAGGCGCCCAAACTTCGCGAACGCACCGTCCCGGACCACATTCGAAGCCTCCCTGGAGCGGGTACGACAACATTACGGGCTATGCGTGTACGGCTATGTCGTAATGCCCGAGCACGTCCACATGTTGGTAAACGAACCGGAGCAGGGATCACTGTCGCAGGTAATGCAGTCGCTGAAGCAGTCGGTAGCGCGGACGTTGGCCTTACGAGCCGCAGACCCCTTCTGGCAGGCCCGGTACTACGATTTCAACGTGTGGAGCGAGCATAAGTTTATCGAGAAGCTTCGTTACATTCACCGGAATCCGGTGACACGCGGGTTAGTCGCGCGTCCCGAAGACTGGGTCTGGAGTAGCTTCTGTCATTATGCCGGCGGCGAAGCGGGCCAAGTAGAAATCGAGTCGCAGTGGACCGCGCGAAAGCGAGAGCCGTCGGGTATTTTTCTAACCGTAAGGAAGCATCCAGCCCCGTAGGCCCGCCCAAGCAAAGCTTGGACGGGGCACCCTCGCGAGTTCAAACGACTGCGCTAGTCCGGGCCCTCTTTGGGCCAAACGAATCGTATACATCTCTCCGTCAAAAAGCACCGCGAACAAACCCGAGGACACCGCTACAATCAAGGGAGCAAAAAGCGGAGGTCAAACGTGCAATGCGGCCACTGTTCTGCTGACTACCATCCCGACACAAAGGTGCAGCATGTTGGGATCGACCCAGGCGGCGTCTGGGTAATCGAGTCGGAGAAATGCCCACGCTGCGGAAGAATCAACATGCGACTCGTCAGTGGCCCGGAGAACCCGAGCAGACAAGGGTACATGTCCTACGTCCAGAAGACCCGCCCGTTCCATCCCAAAGAAGGTGCCTCGCGCAAGCCAGCTCCGCCAGAAGTTGCTAAAGGCCTCGCCGAGGACTATAATGAGGCCTGCGCTGTGCTCGCTGACAGCCCCAAGTCTAGCGCTGCTCTCGGCCGCCGCTGCCTGCAGATCATTCTCCGCGAACACGCAAAGGTGAAGCCGCAAGACCTCAGCAACGAAATCGACGAAGTCCTCGCCTCAAAGCAGCTGCCCACTTACATCGCGAACGACATCGACGCAATTCGCCACATCGGAAACTTTGCTGCGCATCCGATCAAGAGCACCAACTCAGGGGAGATTGTTGAGGTCGAAGACGGCGAAGCGGATTGGACCCTCGATACCCTCGTGCAGCTTTTCGATCACTATTTCGTCGGCCCAGCGGAAGCCGAGAAGAAGCGAGACGCGCTGAACGCCAAGCTCGCCGACGCGAAGAAGCCACCGCTGAAGAAGCCCTAGCCTAAGAGGTTTCACTAGAACAATCCCGGGGGCAACACTAGAATGGCGGGTGACCCACCTTATCATCGTCATTTGAAAATCCGGAGGGTGCCCCGTCCAAGCTCCGCTTGGGCGGGCCCGTTGATGCTGCAATCTCTCGAAGTACCCCGAAAATACCTCATCTCTTTTTCATCACAAACGCCCAGTGAGCACCATCACAGACTTCCAACCGCCCGTCGGCGACAATAGAGATCGACCTGTGGCAGAACAGAGGTGTGTCCGTCACCGAAGACGGCCCTCGAAGCTGCCCCAGCCCCACTAGTCGGCGCTCTTTGAAAACACCAATTTGGGAAAATGAGCGGGCGTCAGCCCGCCGCCGAAGCCCGAGAGAAGCGAAAAAGCGAGCTAAGTCATTGACGAATAAAGACTTTACCTCTAAGTCATTTAAACTCAAAGATCTAGCGGGAATTTCCTCCTAACCCTATGATTCCAATAGACAGGGGGGAGGGGGGTACCCCATATACATTGGCAATCTTTGGCAATCTTTGCCAACCGTGCAAGTTGTGATTATCGGTCCACAGAAAGGGGGTACCGCATACTATCCGGTTAGTAACATCGGGGTAAATAGAAAAAGTCAAAGGCAGCGGACAGGAGTGTCCGCCCTACACAACCCTCGGCTGCTTTCTATACGTTCTTCCCGTGTGGCTTGTCGCCTGGATCGTCGCCAGTTCCCTGCTCATCCTCGTAATCGGCAGACTCACCGGGCAGCTCGACCAGGTGGGCCCGTTCCAGGGCGCGCAAATACTGCGGGCGGGAATGGCGGTAATGATCGGCTGGGACTTTGCCGTTGAGCCAAGCGGTATCCATCGGGTAGACCAGCGGGTCGAAGATCACCATGTAGAAGTGCCAGATGAGGATGGAGAAGGTGGCCAGGAGCGCCTCATACCAATGCACTGCCGTGGCCGCGTCCGTCACCCATTTCGGAAAATGGCGCAGCGTAAAATTGTTGAACCACAGCAGGAAGCCGGAGAGGCCCATGACGACGGTGCCCCACATAAAGGCCCAGTATTCCATCTTCTCCGCATAATTGAATTTTGCGAAGCGCGGCTCGATTTTCGTGAGTCCCAGATTGTAGGAGAAGACCTGCACCAGATCAGTCGCGTCTTTCAATTCCGGCAGCATCGCCTTCAGGAACAAGCGGTCCCGCCGGTTTACGGCGAGGTGAATCACGTGGAAGACCGTGGCCGCGATTAGCACAACCGCCGCGGTGCGGTGCAGCCCGCCGCGCACGCCGGTGCCGGACTCCCAGAGCAGCAGCGGCTTGGACCACCAACTCTCCGGATACTTCAACGCAAATCCCGTGAACACCAGCGTCGGGAAACTCACCATGATGCCCCAGTGCGCGACGCGGAACCACAAGTTCATCCGCCGCACCATCTCGCCGGATTCCCTCCGTGGGCGGCGCCGGATCAGCTTGCTCAGCAGGTCCAGCAAATTGTGCAGCAGCATGAAGCCCAGCGTCGCCGGGATCAGCACCCAGTACGTCCAGCGAATCCACTGCACAACTGGGTGATTGGGGCCCACGTTGGTCTGCACATGTACGGGACCGATGGTGAATTTGTCTTCGACCACGCCCTTGTGACATTGCCCGCACGTTTTCGGGAGGTTTGCGGCATTGACGGTGGAGCGCGGGTCGCTCGAACGGAGAATGGCATGCACCCCATGGCACGAAGCGCAATTCGCCGCGGTCACTTTCCCGCCTTTGAGGGCCAGCCCGTGATAGCTGCCGGCGTAGGAAGGCAGGCGATCCGCTGGCAAATCATAGCGCAGTGCCAGGCGGGGATCGCCATGGCAACGCCCGCAGGTCTCCGCGGAGATATTCTCGGCATTTAAGGGCGAGGCCGAGCTCTTCGGGTCCATGATCAGGTGCTCACCGTGGCAGTCGATGCAAACGGGCGCATCCCGCACCCCGGCCTTGACCGCCTCCCCGTGGACACTCTCGTTGAACTGACGGGCGATTTCCTTGTGGCATTGCGCGCATGTCTCCGGCACTTTCCAGCGATTGACCTTGGATCGCGAATCGGTGGCGGGATAGATGTCATGACTGCCATGGCAACTGGAACACACCGCCGCATCCTTACCGAGCGCGACCGCGCGCCCGTGAACGCTCTGCTTATAGGAATTCACCGGATGCGCCACCGGAATTTTGTGCCGCGACAAAAATCCCGCATCGCTGTGGCATTTTGCGCAAGTATCCGCCAAATTCTTACGAGCAATGGTCGAGTCCGCTTCGCTGGAGGCTTTCACAGCGTGGATGAGGCCGTGGCAGGACGCGCATTGGGGCGCGTCGGGGTCGCCGCTCTTCGCGGCCTGCCCGTGGATGCTGGATTCGAGGTCCTTCACTTCCTGCGCATGGCACTCCGCGCACTTTCCGGGAATCAGATTTTCCGCCGTCCTGAGATCGTGCACGCTGCCATGACACGAAGCGCACGCGGATTCGCCGAGGATGGAGTGGGCGCTGGCGGGGAAGGACTTGGCCTCGTCCGCATGGCATGTGGCGCATCGCACTTTGGCGATTTTGACGGGATGCGGGAAATCTTTGATGGCGGTGTGGCAGTCCTTGCAGCCGAGAACCCCGTGGGCGCTGGCTGCGTGCCTGGCCGGGTCGATCGAAATGCTCTTCCCGGCGCCGGACTTCATTCCCGCCTCGCCATGGCACGCCAGACATTCCTGGTCTCCAGCCGGCAAGGCCGAAGCCGAAGTCCAAATCAAAGCCAGGTAAACCAAAGCAACCCGAGTCGCGAGCATTTCAACGCCCTTCACAGCAATTCAACCGCAAGTCCGCTCTAGCGGCCTGTGGTGAAACTCGAATCTACGACCTCAGCGCCTGAAGGCGCTTTCATAACGCGGGACTCACGGCACGCCTGAAGGCGTGCCCTGATACGAACCTTACTTGCACCATGGGCTGCTAGCGGTATGCGAACAACATCGCATAGATGATCCACAGCACAATGCTGAATCCCACCGCCAGCGCTCCCCAGGCGAAGGCTCGAATCGTACGAGTGACGATCGCTGGATAAGCCTCCTCCATTTTTTCCTCCAGCTCCCCGCTGGCGACCAGCGCTTCATACTCTCTCGGCTTGTCCCTTTTTAATTCTTCCAGCTCCATGCGCCCGGTGAATACCGTGATGTCCATGGGAAACTTTTCGGGCCGCAAGTGGGTATTGAAGAAATGCACGGTAAAGATGAAGCCCGTGGCGAGCAGCCCCTCGTCGCTGTGAATGATGGTTGCGACGTTGAGGAACGACCCCGGCAAAAACCGCGTGAAGAGCACCGGGAACCACAGCGTGAGGCCGGTAGAACCGATCACCGCGATCCCCCAAAACACCGCGAAATAGTCGAATTTTTCCCAGTACGTCCAGCGGCCATAGGCAGGCCGCTCGCCCCGGCCCACAAACCACTTCAGCGTGCCCACAAACTCAGCTAAGTCCCTTCGGTTGGGGATCATGCTGCCCGGTCCCAGCAGCAGCACGCGCCACGAAGCGTGCTCCCTTTTCTTCAACTTGTACAGGTCCACCAGATGGGTAATGAAAACTCCGAACATCACGACGGCGGCACTCCGGTGAATGTAGCCCGCGTTCTCGAATCCCCCGAGCAGATGAGAAAGCACCGCCGCCCATTTCGTGTAGGAGAACTTCAGGGTTAACCCCGTCAGCGCCAGACACATGAAGCTCACGATCATGCAGATGTGCAGGATCCGCTGCAGCCGGGAGAACCGGATGAACTGGCGTTCTGCAACTTCGCCCTTAGGCATCGGTGCTCTCCTTGTCCTTGCTCGCGGGAGTTTCAGGCGTTGCCGAGCGTTTCGCTTCCGCGGCGCGCAACTCCTGGCGCATCTGGAAAGCTCGGGGCAGCCAGAGCAGCGTATGCATGCCACCGACCACGAATGTCACCAGGAGCAGCGTGGTCATGCCCCAGAAGGTGTAGAACAGGAACGGGTACTTTCGCGGGTCGTGGTGGGTGGCGTGCGTCAGGTATCCGGCGAAGCGGCGGGTCGCGCCCGCATGGCACTTCTGGCAAGTGGCCGCCACGTTTGCCCGGCTGAGGTGCGAGCGTGGATCGGTCACCCTAAGCACGTCGTGAGATCCATGGCAGTCGTAGCACTTTGCCGCTTTCGTGTATCCCAGCCGCGAGACCTTCCCGTGATAGGTATCAAAATAGGTCTTGGCGATCTCCGCGTGGCAGCGTCCGCACGTTGTCATCACGTCCAGCCGGAAATTGTCCTGATCCGTGCGGCGGATGGCGTGGGCGGTGTGGCAATCGCTGCAAATGGGAAGTTCCTTGGCGGACCCGCTCACCCGCTGGGCGTGGATGCTGTTCTCGAACTGCTCCTCGATGCCGTGGTGGCACCGGCCGCACGTGGCCGGCACGTTGGCTGCGCTGACACTCGATTCCGGATCGGTTCGGGGAAGGATACGGTGAGCGGTGTGGCAACTGGTGCAGGTCGCCGTCACCGTCAGGCCGTTCTTCAGTAATTTTCCGTGAATGCTTTCCGTGTAGTTCGCGATGATTTCGTGCTGCCTCCCGGTGTAGCGCACCGCGGCCTTCTGGCCCTCCCGGTGACACCGCCCGCAAAGCAAGGGAACATTGGTCGCAAAAGTCAGCGACTGTGGGTCCTGTTTGCCAAGCACTCCATGCGTGCCATGGCATTCCTTGCAGCTCGGGGCATTCGGATTATTCTTGCCGACGAGTTGTCCGTGAATGCTGGACATGTACTGCTTGCCAATTTCATCGTGGCACGAGGTGCAGTCCGCTTCGTGGGTGATCGTCTCGCAAGGCCGAACGCGGGAGGCGTTTACTTCCGAGTGGCACTGGCTGCAGGCAACTTTGTTGTGGCGCGAATGGCTCACCTCGCCTACGCTGACGTACATGGATTGCCCGTCGCGCGCACGACGCAGCTTCTCGTCGACGTGGCAATGCATGCAGTCCGCATCGGCCATACCCTGCGAATAGAAGACATTCCTGATCTTATGCGGCTGATGGCAGTCCACGCAGGCCGGCAGGACGTTGGCTTCCTTTTCCCACAGCGCTCCACGAATGATCTTCCGGTGGACCGCTTCGATTTGCGAGTGGCATTTCGTGCAGGTGGCGGCAATGTTCCGGCGAGCGATCGAGGAAGCGGGGTCGGTATGGGGCAATATCAAGTGCGCGGTGTGGCAAGTGGCGCAGGTCGGGGCCACCGACAGTCCCTTCTTCAGCAACGCCTCTCCGTGGATGCTCTCGGAGTAGTTCTCCAAAATATTGTCCTGGGGAATGGGGCGATTGCGCGACACAGGAGTTCCTTCGCGATGGCACTGGCCGCAAACGAAGGGCACTTTCAGCGGCGTCACCGCGGACCGCGGGTCCTTCACCGGATAGATGTCGTGGTTCCCGTGACAATTCACACAGCGGGGCGCCAGCGGATCGCCGCGCGCAATCGCCTTCCCGTGGAGGGACCGGGCATGTTGCTCCTGCTCGGTGGCGTGGCACGTGCCACACTTTACACGCGCCGGCGTTTCGTGCGGCAACTCTTTTCCTTCCAGGTCGGCATGGCAGCCCGTGCACCCGAAGCTGCCATGTACGGAAGTCGCAAATTTCTTGCCGTCCACGTACAGCGAAACCGTTTTGCCGGCTCGCGTCGTGTTCATGCTCTTCTCGCCGTGGCACGCGAGACATTCCGCCCCAGGCTGGTCGGTTTCGCGCCGCGCGGCGCGTCCGGGGCTTTCCGAAAACAGAAGGGAGAAAACCGTGGCGAGGAGCGTCGCGACGATAATTCTCAGACCAGCACGCCTCTTCCTTCGCACAACTTTTGTCTCAGCCATGTCAAATTCTCGAGCTGGATTCATAAAGGCCTTCCCGCTCGGAAGGCACGTCCCTCAGGGGCTAAAGCCCGCATTCTTCTGGGCCCTGAACGGCACGGCTCAACAGGCTGCGGAAAAAGTCGATATTCGATGCCCAGCCCCTGAAGGGGCGTCTGATTTTGAAGAACTTACGGTATCGCTAAAGCGATACCCTGATACGAAACCAGAGTTTTTCCGCAAGCTGTAAAGCCATGCCCTACCCAAAACCGATTTATGAAACCAGCTTTCGGCAATGCTTATTTCATTCCCAGGTCGGTCAGAACCTTAGGATTTTCTTCACCCGCCGCTAGAACCTGATGGCACGCGGAACAGTCGTTGGTGATGGTCTGGCCATCGGCGCTGGTATGACTGCCGTCATGGCAGCGGAAGCAGCCCGGCGAATCATTGTGCCCAATATTATTCGGGTGAGTGCCCCAGGTCACGCGCATGTCCGGGAAAATGTTGCGCAGGTAGATCCTCGCCACCTCCGCGCCAGCTTGCTCCACCACCGTGCGCCGCGCCTCGTAGATCTTCGGGTAATTCGTCTGATAGAAACTATTGATTTCGCCAGTGATGCGCTGCTGTGCCACATCGCGAGTGGAATAGTTCACCTTGAGAACCTCGACCGCCTTCTTCCTGATGTAGGGAAGATCCGGGCTAATGCGCCCGAGCGACATTTGCTTGTCCACTGCGTTTTCGGGCAAGTCGAAGGCATGCGTGGGCCGATTGTGGCAATCCACGCAATCCATCACGCGATGCTCCCCTTTGTCCAATTGTTGTTGAGCGGGCTTCGCATCAGTGGAAATGAATTCGGTAGTCTTTCCCTGATCGTCGGTGTAGTACACGGCCGGAATCGTCTGCCGCTCGGCGTCGGTCGAAATGTAGCGGATGCGCGCGTTGTCGGAGAGGTGGTGCCCGTGGATGCCGACCGAACCCTGCCACGTGCGCCCGCCCACTTTCAGCAGCAACACGTCCGTCTGGGGCGTGTTTTTTTCGTCGTCCTTGTAGCTTGTGTTCACCAGGAACTTGTCGCCCGTGAAGCGCTGTGGCCAGTGACACTGCTCACAGGTCTCGCGCGCTGGGCGGAGGTATCTTACCGGCGAAGGAATGGGGCGCGAATAAGTGTGGAATGTTACCGCGAAAACCTGCCGCAGACCGGAAAGCTTCGATCGCACAAACCAACCCGCTCCAGGCCCGATGTGACACTCGACACAGTCCACACGCGAGTGTGGAGAATTCTGATAGGCCGTATACTCGGGATCCATCACGCGGTGACAAGTCGTCCCGCAGAAACTCGTCGAATCCATGTACTGCACGCCGCGGTACGATGCGGTCCCAACAATGAGAAGATTGAGCACGGTCGCCGCTGCCACGTACTCCAAAGTACGCCGCACCACTGGCAGCCCCAGGTCGACAGCGGGGAAAACCGCCGGCAGTTCCCCGCTCCCGCTTAGACTTCGTCGCCTGAGCCAGATGCCAAGTGGAATCAGCAGCAAGCCGAGTACAAAAATGCCCGGGAGGATAAGAAAGACCAGAAGGCCAATATAAGGATGCGGCGGACCCGGCAAGAAGATGTCGTAGAACCAGAAGGCGATTGTGGTAAGCGCCGTGCTCGTCGTGACCACGGCGCCCGTAAGTGTGATGGGATTCTGCCCCAGAAAATAGATCGGCTGCAACCGGTCGCGGATGCGTTCTCGCAGATTCATTTGAAAACGATACTCCCCTTTTCCTCTACGCGTCGCTGCGTAGACACACTCCACGCATTGCCGCCGGATCATCCGCCGCGCTGGACAATCTTTCTAATTTTATTGGCAGTAACCGGCCAGACTATTTCTTCAGGGTGCGGATGTAAGCCACCAGTCCCTTAATGTCTTCCGGCTTCAGAGACTTTGACGCGGGCATCTTGTTCTTGCCGTTCGTGATGACCTCCGTGAGCTCCGCGTCCGACAGTTTCTGCACTTCGGCAGTCGTGAAATCGTGGGCGCCCATTTTCTTCCCCATCGCCGACCCGGTTCCGTCGGCGCCGTGGCACATGGCACATTTTGATTTGAAGAGATCGGGTGCGCTCTGCGCATTCGCCGAAAGGGAAAGGGTGAGAACAACGGCCAATGCTGCTGCCAGAGTAACCACTGGGACGTTAACTTTCTTCATCTGCAAGCTCCATTCGAGTTTTTGTTGGCCCAACATTTGAAAGAGGATACAGCGACAAAACTGCATCTACAAACTGCAATATTGAAGCCTTTGAGGGCGGAGGTTCTGTGACCCCGGTCACACGTGCTTGTAATCGGTGCCGCAGCTGCCGATTCGCCTCAGGGGCAGCGAGATTAGCCCCTCTGACATTCGCCGCACGTAGGGTGTGACAAGTCAGGCTCCGCCCCAGGGAATATGGAGGAAATCAACGTGGTTCAGTATGTACATCTGTTCCGGAAGTTATGACAAGCGCCAAGGTAAAGCATGTCAATGGCTGGAGCTTCCCTCGGCGATTTGCAGATCGAGGGCCACACGTTCGCCATTAATGAGTACCGTTCCAGCGTCCAGGAGTTGCTGGCCGGTGCAATCGTACTTTTCGTAGCAGCGCAGAGAGGAAAGCGGAAAGAAAAATTCCACCGCTTCCGATGAGGTGAGCGCTCCCTTGCCGGCAAGGTGGATGTTCGTGCTGAAGCCGATCCCGTCAAATTCGTGCGTATCCTTGAAATAAGCCAGCAGCGGGCGGACGAGGTGGGCGACGTGGTCATCGAAAGCCGTGGCTGCCAGTTTGTAGCGCGATCCCGCGGCTGACACCGGCAAAGTGGAATTCACGGAAAACTCCAGATAGATTCCTTGCCGGAAAGCCACAAATTTCGGCGGCGCGTACGAAACGAAATGGGCCTGGGGTTCCATTTCCTTCACGATCTGATCGACGATCGGCTGATTGGAAAGTTGCGTGGCCGACAGCGCCTGCGTCGAAGTGTCGCGGGGCGGAGGCGCTGGTGGTTCTTTCGGTTTCAATGGGCTCAGAGGAGTAGGGGTGGCGCCTGGCTGCGGCCCGCTGCCGTTCCCCGCCGGAACGATTTCAGCTCCCGTTTGCGCTGGATCCGATTGAGCTTTGGCGGAACTGTCATCCGGGTGATCATTAGCAGCCGGCGGGAGCACCGCATCGTTAAGCCAAATGGAGATGGGTTGCGCATTGAGAAACACGTCTCCCTGCAGCAGCGCCGCCTGCTGTGAGGTCTCATCCTTGGCCGCAAGCAGCTTGAGAGCGCCGCTCCGCGGCAGAAACACCATCAAGTTTTCCGGGCGCTCCATGGAGACTCCCATCACTTTTCCCATAATGTGATGCGAGATCTCAATCGCGTACCCTTGCACGTGCTGGTTGTTCTGAAAGCGGGGAACTGCGGCTTTCAGGATCGGCATCACCACGTTGAGAAAAGTGCTACGCGCCCGCTGTCCGGGGCTGATCTTTTGCGCGGAGTAAGCGGCATAGTAGTTGCCCGTGATCGCGAGCACAGTCTTGCCGTCATAGCTGTCGAAGCGGATGGATGACTGATCCGCGAGTTGTTGTCGTGCCTGGTCGAGGTCGAGTTTGCGGCTGAGGTAGAACGGATAATCGAAATGGGTTGACAGAATGTCCTCGCCGGCCCGGCTCAGGTCGTCCATGTATTGCTGCTGCAGGGCACGCAATGCAGGGTCTTTGATTTCCACCGGCGATACAACTTGAGCAAGCGAGGCACTCGCACCGAACAGGACCAAGCTCAGAACCAGGCCGAGCCAACCGGCCCTACTTTTGTGCATACACCATTCCGGAAGCATGATAGGGAGGATCGGAGATCAGGCGGATGTATGCAATCAGCGCCTCGATCTCTGTCTTGCTCAGAGTATAGCCGTACGGGGGCATCAATGCAGACTTATTGAGTGCGGGTCCGCCGTGGCTGATAATGGATGTCAGTTCGGCGTCGCTCATTTTGTTGAGTGTGTCGCCCTCGGTGAACGGGTGCGGCTTGACCTCAAGATTGTCGTAATTCGAAACCCGCTCCGGCGAGGACTCCGGATTGTGGCAGCGAGCGCAATACTTGTTGTCGAGTTGGTATCCGAGCTGCTGCTGATATCCCAACGCAATTTCTTCAATCTTCAGTTCGACTGTTTTCTGAGTTTTCGCAGATGTGCGCGCGATAAGTTGATATCGGCCTGCCATGCCGCCCAGAGCGACGTTCGTGCTGAGCTGCCCACTGGAATCGGTCAGGCCGCTCGGAGGGTCAAAGCTGGCGCCCGCAGGCCCACTGAACTCGACCAGTGCTCCGCTGACGGCCGTCCCTTGTTCATCGTTGACCTGGACAACCAGGGGCTGAGCAAGGACCATGCCGGTTGCGCCGATCTGCTTGCCCCCACTCGACTCTACCAGCGCGGCGCCAAACCCTGTGGGTTTTCGAGCAGAGGCTGGTCCCGGTTTGCGTGTGCACCCTGCACTTACGAGAGTGAGGGAGACTGCGAAGAGTGTCCGCCAGAGTCTCTTCATTGTTATTTCTTCGCCTCCTGCTTGTTGGAGCCCTTTTGCGTCATCAGGAATGCGGTCAGAGCGCGGGCGTCTTCGTCGTTCATGTTGCGGTTCGGTTCGATGGCGCCGGGCCGCATGGCCTGCGGGTCCTTGAGCCAGTGGTAAATCCAAGCGGCAGTCAGGCGCGAGCCCACTTGCGTGAGCGTTGGTCCGACGTAGCCTTTGTCGACCTTGGTATCAACGATGTGGCAGGACTGGCAGGCGTATTTGGAATAGAAAAGCTGTTTTCCCTGCTCCACCTGGGCAGGCGGATAGCCGCTGGACGGCATCGAGTCCCGATCGAATGCCGGAGTCTGATAAACGGCCATGATGTAGTCGGTCAGTTCTTTCGCGTCGTCATCGGAAAGATTGAACCTCGGCATACGCCGGATCAGCGCCGGGCGCAGTGTGCCAGGGTTCTTCAAGAATGCCTGTAGCCATGGCCGCTGCACCGAACTGCCTTCCCAGGTCAGGTCGGGAGCCATGTCGCTGCCGCGACCGTTTATCGCGTGGCAACTGAAGCAAGTCAGGTCCGCCATGAGCTGTCCAGCCTTGCCCGCGGGCTGGTAATTCGAAGGCGGTTTCGACGGCACGGTCAATGCCAATGGCAAGTCGTGCGCCCGGTCCGTGAGCGAGAGCAGCGCAGTCGTCAAAGCATCAACTTGCGCGGGTGCGAGGCTGAACTGCGGCATCTTCAGTGCCGATCCAAACGAACGCGGTTCCCGGATCTTGGCCGCAATGTAATCCGGTATAGCGTGCGTCATCCCGGGCAGGAAAATAATCTGCGTCAGCGGCTTGCTCCCGATTCGGGTTAATTCCGGAGCAAAGTTATCCGGCTTCTTGATGCCGCTGATTTCGTGACATGAAGCACAGCCGTACTCGGTCACCAGAAGCTTGCCGTGCGCAACCTGCTCCGGCGTGGCGGCGTCGAGATGAACATTGGCCAGCAGGTCGGAATCCGTCTTGTTTCCGAGGAAAGCAGTCAGCAGGGAAACTTGCGGATCGGTGAGACGGTAGTGCGGCATGAGTGTTTGCGAATCGTAGACCCGCGGGTTGCGCAACCATGCCCGCAACCATTCCGGCTTTACCTTGCTGCCGACCCGGGTTAGTTCCGGACCGACATCACCGCCAACCACATTCCCGGCGGCGTTCTGCACGGCATGGCAGGAGGCGCAGAATGACTCTCCGTACAAGCTGGCTCCGGCGGTCGGATCGGGCGGCTTCTGGTTTTTGGCGCCTGGCGCGACGGGCGCCGTGTCTCCAGCGATGGGTGTACTGTTGGCGATCAGGAAAGCGGAAATATCGCGCGCGTCCGGATCGCTCAACTTGAAATTCGGCATGGTTGCGGTAACGGCGTAGGCCTGAGGGTCCTTCAACCACGCATAGACCCATTCCCGTGTGCTCTTGTCGGCGACGTGAGAAAGCGAAGGAGGAACATCAGTCGGCTTGATCGCGCTGCCGTCGGGCAGTTTGATGGTGTGACAATGCACGCAGCCATATCGCCCCAGCAGATTGCGTCCCAGGTTTAGCTGTGGTGTCCCGGTTAAAGGAGCGCGATGGCATTGCCCGCAGGAGGACTGAACATACCGCGCCGGCAAGATCGGCTGCTCCCACGCCGCCGTGCTGCGATGCGCCTCCTCGACGGTGGTCGCGGGGCCTTGCCCACGGTGACACATCACGCAGCCGAACTGGTCAAGCGTGTGAGGGATTACCGGATGCTGGCGAAACGGCTGTGTGCCGACGTCGGCAAGACTGGCTTCTTTCAGTCCGGCGTGGCAGGTGGTGCAGCGATCGACGACTCCGAGGGTCGGAAGCCAGATCTGCTGAATCCCGTCGTGCTCGTGGAAGTGGCGCTGCAGTGTGACCGCATCTCCGCGACCCCGAACCAGCGCCAGATACCGGTTCTGGTAATGACGCCATTCACTGAAGTAATTCTTGGCCGGCGCAATGGCCAGCGAAATCAGAAACAGGAGGCTGACCGCGCCAAAAGCGCGAACCGGATGGCCGAACAACGTCTGCCACAGGGAAGAAAACGTATTTTTCAATGACTGCAAGCTAGCTCCTCCAGGGCAACACCCAGGACCAACCCGGGCCGCGAAAGAAAGTGCCAACCGCCGTGAGCACCGTGAGTTCGAACAGGAACCAGGTCATGATCCAGAAGGAAAGTGGTTTGGCGGCCAGATAACGCCGGAAAGCCGAAGGCGACTGCGGAGAATTTTGCGCCGCCAGCGCCATGAACCCGGCGACGATCAGGGTTGGCACCAGCGCCACGTACATAGGCTGCTCGGGTATTACCAATAGAAACAAAGAGAGCCCAGCCGCGACCAAGTAAAAAATAAGCAAACGCCGCTTCCGGTCCTTCAGGAACAAGCCCTCGGCCTCGATGTTGATGTTGAAATACGGAATCACAATCAGCGCCATCACGACCAGCCCCGGAGCCAGCACCCCCGCGACCACCGGCGGAAAGTAGTGCAGCATTTCCTGCAAACCGAGGAAGTACCAGGGCGCCTTGGCGGGGTTGGGCGTAACCAAGGGATTGGCAATACCTTCAAGCGGTGCGTTGAACAGAAGAGCCACGCCCACCAACGCGATCGTAAGCACCTCGATGGCGACGAGGGCGCGGAAGAGGACCTCAGGATACGTCTGCACCTGATCTTCGTCCGCAACCTTGACCTGCGCCGAGGTTCGCCTGGTGACGAAGACAACGCGCGTCGGTGACTTACGGGCATTCGAGTCCATGCCGGCGATGAAATCTTTCGGATCGGTCGTTGGATTGCTCGTAGGATCGGTCATTGGAATTGGCCCCCCTTCGCGGCGGCGGGAACCGATTCAGCCGCGACCGTCGTTGGCTCGCTTTGGTGGGCGTAGAGGCCGCCATCTTTGCGAATGCGCCAGAAGTGTATTGCGACAAAAAGTATCGCCACCAGGGGCAGAATCATGCAGTGCAGCACGTAAAAGCGCAGCAGAGCGTTGGCGTTCACCACATTGCCGCCCAGCATCAGGAAGTGAACCTTGTTGCCCATCACCGGCACAGCGGAAGCGATATTAGAACCTACCGTGATCGCCCAAAAGGCCAACTGATCCCAAGGCAGCAGATAGCCCGTGTAACTGAGCAGCAGCGTAATCAGCAGCAGGATGACTCCAATGACCCAATTGAACTCGCGTGGCGGACGGTAGGCGCCCCGGTAAAACACCTTGAACATGTGCGCGAACACCAGGAAGACCATGGCATGCGCCGACCAGCGGTGCAGGTTGCGCAGAAACAAGCCCGAGGAAACTACAAACTGCAGATCCTTGGTATCGGCATATGCCTGCGGCACCGAGGGATGGTAATAGAACATCAGGGGAATGCCAGTGCCTACTAATATGAGCAACGTTCCGAAGGTCAGAGTGCCCAGATACCAGGTTGTGCTGAAGCTGAGCATTCGGGTCCGCACCTTGGTGGAGAAAAGGTGCAGGAATACGTTCTGCTGCACCGCGAGCGCTCGATGCAGAGTACTGGATCCGGTCCCGCTGCGGAAAACCGACCGCCAGACCCGCGTGCCGCGCAACTCCTCGAAGTAGTCCGTGATTGTTTTCGCCAAGCTCACACCCTCACATACTGCATGGGACGAATGGTTATGGAACGGTCCACCATCAGATCCCCCTCGTCGCTGACCCAGGTTTGCAGCCAGGGCAGCGGCCTGGGCGCCGGCCCTTCAATTTTTTCTCCGGGGGTTTTCTTTGGGTCCAAAACATAAAATTTGCTCCCGTGGCAAGGGCAAGCGATGATCCCCAACTCAGGCTTCCATGCGGTCAGGCAGCCGAGGTGGGTACAGACGGCACTGAGCGCAAAAAAACCTTCCTGGGCACGAATGAGATAAATTCCCGAGTTCACGTCCAGCGTCACCGAATTCACCGCATAGTTTTCCGGCTTGCCGGCGTTGACAATGGGAGAGGGCTCGTACAAAACATTCGGCGAAAGAAACTGGTATGAAAATGCCGCCGTGCCGGCAGCCGCGATACTCAGCGATCCCAATCCCAGCTTCACGAAAAAAGCGCGGCGGTCGAACTCCTTGCTGGTTTCCGCGCCACGTTCCGCTGGCGTAACTTTTTTTTCTTCGGACATTGGTTACTTCGGGCCTCCTGCCGTGACTGGCAATTTTGGTCTGAGTGGTCCATCAATGGCTTCAATCGAAATCAATCCGGTTCGCTCGGCGGAAGCCAGGTTGTATGACTCCATGGTGATCGTGCCGACCGGACAACGCGCGGCGCAGAGCCCGCAGCGAATACAGCGAGTCTCGTCTTTCAGCATGGCGGACCCGGTCACGATGCCGAGTTCGTCGGCCGCAACTTCGTCGAGCTCCACGCCAAACAATTCCTGGTGCTCCCGGATCTGCTGCACGGTGTCGGGCTCGAACTGTATGCGACCCAGCGATACGAGCTCAAGGCAGTTTTCCGGGCACACATCCACGCAACCGCCGCACAGGATGCACATGCTCCCATCTTCCGGGCTGCCCTCGAAGATCGTGTTCACCCAGCAGTGCAAGCAACGCTGGGCTTCTTCCATCGCGGCCTCGGCGTCGTAGCCGACCTCGACTTCGGTCACTCCGGTACGGCGCTCCAGCGGCAGCATCGGTACAGGCTGCCGGACCAGGTCCAACAACTCCAGCGGCATGCTGTGGCGCTTAAAGATCTCGACTTCGACAATGGGCTCGGGGTGTTTCTGGCCGCGCAGGAACTCATCAATGCCGACCGCGGCGCGCTTGCCGTCCGCCACGCTATCGATGATCAGACGCGGGCCGAAAACGCAGTCGCCACCGGCAAAGATTCCGTTCGCCGAGGTCATCAGCGTTTGCGGGTTCACGGCGATCAGCCTACGGGGAGACAGCTCCACGCCGTCTTCGGGTTTGAGAAAGTCCAGATTCGGCGCCTGGCCGACGGCCATGATGATGGTATCGCACTCCAATTCCGTTTCACTGCCCTCGTAGAACGCAGGATTGAAGCGCTTGTTCCGATCGAAGACCCATTTCGTCTTCAGAGTCTCCAACGCCACCACTTTGCCATCTTTGCCGATCATGCGCTTCGGGCCCAGGCCGGGATGCATGACGATGCCTTCCGTTTCGGCCTCTTCAATCTCTTCCAGCGCCGCCGGCATTTCGTCACGTTTTTCCAGGCAGACGAGATGCACTTCCTGCGCGCCCAAACGAAGGGCAGAGAGCGACACGTCCACCATCTCTTTCGTGGCCACGGCACTTACACTCTCCAGCGAAGGCTCGAGATCCTCGACGCCGGCGACATGCTGCCGGACCACTTCGCGAGCCGCCGAACGCGCCACGTCCATGGCCACGTTGCCGCCGCCGATCACAATCACCTTTTTTCCGATGGTGAACTTGTAGCCAAGATTCACGTTGAGCAGGAAATCGATGCCCTTGTAAACGCCATCCAGGTCAACCCCCGGAATGGTGAGATCGCGGCTGCGATGCGCGCCCACGGCGATCAGCACCGCATCGAAGCCCTGGTGGCGCAAGTCGGAAACCATGAAGTCGCGTCCGGCCGCCTGATTGAGTTTTAGAGTAATGTCGCCGGTCGCAAGAATTTCTCGTACTTGCGCTTCCACCACGTCACGCGGCAAGCGGTATTCGGGAATCCCGAGGTAAAGCATCCCGCCAGCCACGGGAGCGGCCTCAAAAATCGTGACCGAATAGCCCATGAGAGCCAGGTCATGTGCCGCCGATAGTCCCACCGGGCCGCCGCCGACCACGGCGACTTTGAAGGGCAGCTTGTTCTGACCCCGTCCCGCATTGATGTCGACAGGATGCTTGGATTCAGGACCGTGCCGCTCCGTCAGAAAGCGCTTGAGAGCCCGTATCGAGATAGGCCGATCGATGTCGCCACGACGACAGGCCGTTTCGCAGGGATGCGCGCAAACCCGGCCGCAAATGCTCGCCAGCGGGTTGGGAGCGCGGGCATACTTGTACGCTTCCTCAAATCGCCCTTCCGCAATGAGCGCCACGTAGCGCCCCGCGTTGGTGTGGGCTGGACAAGCCATCATGCAGGGGAAATTGGTATTCAACCAATCCCTATCCACTTTTTTGTCTTTGAAGCGTTTCAGCAAGACGGCGATCCCCAGTGCGTTCGTTTAATGGAAAGCATTCTACTCGAAGAAGGTGAGGAGCGGACGTGGCCGCCCGCTCCTTATTTCCCTATTTCCCTATTTGCTCAGCGTGAAGTCCGCTTTGCTGTCGCCCGCCACAGCGACCGGCTTGGATTGGTTCTTGGCCCCTTCATGCCACGCGGTTACGGTGTAGCTGCCGTCGGGGACGTTCTCGATCTTGTATTCGCCCGACTTATCGGTTGTAGCGAAGTACGGAGTGGGCGACACCACGACATAGCCGGTCATCTCCGGATGGACATTGCACAGCAGCGCCACTGCGCCAGGATTGTCAAACTTGAACGCACGCTTTTCGCCCTTCGGCCAAGTACCCATGTTGTGGGTGAGTTTCTTGTTGCCGCCGACGGAAGGCCAAAACACGTTGTGGGCCACGGTGTCGCTGTTAAGGAACTCGACTGTCGTGCCTTGCTGCACCACGACCAGGTGCGGCTGGAACATCAGGCCCTTTTGGTCGATGACCGGCTTCGCTGTCGGTGCCGGGAAAGTCTTGCCGGCAACGGCTTCGACGTAGACCACCGATTCGCCGTTCACGCCGGAGACTTTTCCACTAATCGTGCCCGCGCTGGCGGCCAGGCTCATCATCGCTACGACTGCCAACACCATCATGAAAGTGCTCTTCATTTTTCTCTCCTCAGTTCTTTTTCAAATCACTCGTTGTAAGAAGTCCCGCTCCCTAGTATACGAACTCCAAGGCGCCGGTGGCAGTGTTCGTACGGAACGGGTTCACCGCCTTCCCATTTTCGTCATACGTGAGAGCTTGTTTCGGACGAAGCTGGTATTCAAATGACGCTTTGATGTTGGCGTGAATCAGGAACTGCACACCGGGTGTAAACCGGTCGCGCGTGCTCCCCACCGGCGAGTAATAATTCCCTCCAGTCGGGTTCAGGAAATTCTGGTTCAGGAAATCCCCCGAGGACTGGACGTGGTCGTAGCGCATAATCGCCATCAGCCAAGGCAGCGCGAGATAGTCTGCCTCGAGGAAGCCCCCGTTGAATTTGGCGGGGGGGCCGGTGCCAAACCCAGTCGCGCCCTCGTTCAACAGCAGACCGTTATCGTGGCCATACATGTATAGACCGAACAGATTGAACGTACGGTAGTTGAAGCTGAAGTCCCCGCCGACGCGGTAGAAAGGCTCGCGCGCCGTCAGCAGGTTAGTTGTGTCTCCACTTGTCTCGCTGAAGCGCTGCACCGAGCGACCCTTGAAAAAAAATGTGCCCAAGCTCAGGTACGTGTGGTCGCGCGGTCCGCTGGCGCCAGCCGCCTGAACTTCGTGGCGGCTCGCCGGGTCCTTCTCCAGATTGAAGCGGTACGAGAACCGACCGTAGATGTCTTTGTAGTTAGAGTCGGAGAAAAAGCCCGCGGGCGAGGAGACATTGTTCGGAGTCGCCGCTGCTCCTCCGCTGGTGTTCTGGTTCACAACGGCCAGCGAATAGTGATAGCCGCCATACTGATGGCCTCCGCTGAATTCGATCCCCTGGGCGGCATCCTGCATAGCAAACTGGTTGTTTACGTTCTGATTGCTCGTGCCGATGTTCATCTCGGTGTAGATGTCGTAGGGGCTGATATTGATCGACCGGGCCTGGGTAAAGGGCAAGTCAAGCTCGAACTGCCCCACCTTCACGGTGAGCGCGTCGGTGGGCAGCTTGAAGTAGTGTCCAACGTTGACGAAGCGCAGATAGGCGTCGCCGAGACCGCCACCAGCGTTGGAGCCAGAGACACTCAGATCGTCATCCACCCAGAAGGCGATATCGCTGCCAAAATTTCCCGCCATGAAGATGCTGAAGAGGCCCGGCTCAAAATCTGTGCGCGGAACATAAGGCCCAGTACTCTGCGATGCCAGGTTGTAGTTGTTGGCGTTGCCGCTGGTCACTTGGAAGAACTGATTAAAGCGCAGCCCGATCGGCGGCAGCCCTGGAATCGTTCCCGGAAAAACCGTATGCGGCCACAATTCTTTCTGCGCCGGCGCCCCGAGCATTATCGGTGGAACCTTGATAAAGTCTTCATCGCCCTTCGGAAACTTGAATCCGGCATCCTTAAAAGCCTTGCCAAAATCGTTGAGCTTGGGAAAGTCAACATGGCAGGTGGTGCACGAAGTGCCATACTGGCGTGAGAAAGGCGGGATGGCATAACTGCTTCCAGTCAGCAGTATGACTGTGAGGATGAAAGCAAAAAGCAGTGGCACCCGACGACGCGTATCCATGTGATCGCCTCCTTGGCGGTCGAGGTTGTGGTTTATTGGCTCCAATTATGACCCGATTTGCCGTATTATCAGGGCAGCTGTTGAAGATTGCAGCGGCATACGTCACAAGAACGCGTGATCACGATCACACTTTCGCAAACGGCGAACGTTCTCGTTCGATTGGGGTGTCAAAACCCAGTTGACCTGGTCGGCAGGAAGGTATGCGCCAGAAACAGGGTCAAAGCCAGCGCCCGTTTCGGCAGCCTTCGAGCGCGCCCAATACACGCGAGCCGTCAAGGGCGTGCACCCTCAAAATGCGCTTCGATTTCTTCCAGAGTCTTCCCTTTCGTTTCCGGCAGAAAAACCGCAGCAGTGATGAAGTAGATCACGGTGCAGCCGGCAAAGCCAAAAAACATGGTCGAGTAACCATGCTTGCCAACAGTCGGCAGGAACATGGCGGCGATGGTCGTCGAAACTGCCTGGTTAATCAATAGGGCAATGCTCATGCCGTTGGAGCGAATCCGCGTCGGCATCAACTCCGACAGCGCCAACCATACGCACACTCCGGGACCGATAGCGAAAAACGCCATGAAGACGAAAAGGCTGATCGCCACCAGCCAACCATTGTGAGTGGTCGGCACCGGAGTAATCAACGCGTTGTCAATTTTTAGCGAAGCCTTGCGCGAGGCATCGAGATTGCTGAACGGGTTCGAGAAAAACGCTACTACTTTATTGGCGGGCACGCAGCTTTCGCGCGTGATCTCAAAGGGCTTGGCTGACTTGTCGTCGGAACGCGCAACCTTAGTCGCGGCGCGGAAATCTCCGTACGAATAGATGACGACAAGAGACGTGGGGCGGTTGCCGATCGCCTTGCCCGCGTCTCCGTTTGCAGCGAGGAGCGCATCCGCAGCCTTTTCGTCGTAAAGCAACGTGACCTTCTGGTCCCGGTCGACCATGGACTGAACCGCGTCCCGCGAATCCACCCGCAGCCTTTCCGTCCGGCGGAATAGCACGCCGGTGCAGAGGAGCGACACAATGATGCCGGCGCTGCCCACCGACAGCAGAAACTTGCGTCCCTTGCGGTCCACCAGCAGCACGCCGCCAATTGTCATCAGGAAATTTACGATCGTGAAAATAACGTAGCCCCAGTGAGCCTGGAGATCGGAAAGACCGCTCTGCAAAAGAATGTTGGTGTTAAAGCCAATGATGGAGTTGACTCCGGTGGCCTGGTTGCAAGCGAGAATGACACATGCCAGGACAAACGGAATCACGTACCTGCGGCGCAAAAGCGATCCCTGAACATTCGCCCCGGTTGAGGTTTTCGCTTTCTCGGCGGCGGTAGCTTGTTCCATTTCCGCAAGCTCGACGTCCGCTTGCTGGTTGATGCGAGAGCGGAGGAGTGCGGCGTAGGCGGCATCCCTTTCCCCGCGGCGAAACAGCCAGCGTGGGGATTCCGACACCATGAGGCTGCCGATCACAAACAAGATGCCGGGTGGCAGCGACACCCAGAAAATGCTGCGCCAAGCCGTGTCTTTGAAGGCGAAGAGTCTCGCGGGATCGCCGAGCCTAGCCACCTCTTCGACGCGAATACTGAAGAACATGCCAACGACGGCCGCGGTCACGATACCGAGTGTCAGCAGCCATTGGAAGATGCCCGTCCCCTTGCCGCGGTTCGATGCCGCCAGACACTCCGCCAGATACAGCGGGACAACGACACCGATCAGACCGGCGCTGATGCCTTGTAAGAGGCGGCCAAGGACCAACGACTCGTACCCATGCGAGAGCGCAATGATGGGAATACTGAAGACAAACAGCACTCCGCTAAGCATCATCAGAGGCTTGCGCCCGATCCAGTCTGCCAACGCGCCCGCAAACAGGGTTGAGATCACGCTGCCGAGAAGCACGGCAGCGACGACGATGGAAAGCTGGCCCGCGTTCAACCCGGAGGTGGCCTCCAGATAAGGCAAAGCCCCCGCAATGATGCCGACATCCACGCCGTACAGCAATCCGCCAAGTCCTGCGACCAGCAGGAGGAAGCGGTTGTAGCCGGCCTTTTCGTTGCTCACCACAGTGGCATCCCTTTCGCCTTTCGTAGCAGAGGCCAGAAATTCATTTCTCTCGATACCCTATTACAATCCGCCTGGCGCCGGAGTCAGGACTGCAACTGGTGGCTCATGAGGGCTTGATAGGCAGCCCCCCAAACCGGCGCGTCCTCATTCACGACGACCGATATCGGAATGCGCGCCAGCACCGGCGCAAGTTTGCTCGTGCCACAAAAGGACTTGAAGAAGGTACCATCCTGAAGCTTGGGCAAGATTTTTACCGCGATGCCGCCCGCAATGTAGATGCCTCCAAGAGCCAGAGTCTGCAACGCAAAATTCCCCGTCACCGCACCAAATATTTCAGTCCAGAAGCCCAGTGTCTCCACGCAAACGGTGCAAGATTGCGCCAACCCCCGCTGTGTGATTTCACCAGGCGCATTGCCCTCCGGAGATTCGAACGATACGTGGCGCACCGAAGGGTTCAGGAATTCGTGAATCCTGCGGAAACCGCGTCCGGAGACAATCTCCTCGCACGATACGTGAGGCAGTTGCACTCTTAAATGACTGAGTAGTTGAATCTCACGCTCAGTGCGCGGCGCAAAATCTGCTTGTCCTCCTTCGGCCGGCGCCACTTGATATTTTTCCCCATCCCAGAAAAGGACAGCCTCTCCCAAGCCAGTTCCGGCCGCAATCACGGCTTTCGTCGCATTAGGCACGGGGATTCCAGGATTCAGCGGTACCAAGTCGTTCACAGATAGCCTCTCCAGACTCAAGGCCGTGGCTATGAGGTCGTTCAGCAATTGTATGTTTTTCAGGTTCAGCTTCCGCGTAAGCGCCGAGACATCTACAACCCAAGGCAGGTTTTCCGAGTAATGCCGCCCATCTGCAACCACTCCTGCCACCCCAAACCCAGCGGCATCGATTGCAGGCCCATTCGCGTTCTCATCTCCTGCTGTCGCTTGTTTGAGAAAATCTTCGACCAGATCTTCAAATCCTACATAGTCCCGCGTCGCGAGACGGCGCTGGAAGACGGAACGAAGGGTAAGCCCTTCTTGCACGAACAACCCCAGATTGCATTTTGTGCCTCCAATGTCCCCGGCCAGAATCATTGTCGTCCGATCAATCTCCCGCAAAAGTCACCGGATCAGCGGAGATACACACGCAGCCGAATGACCAGCGCTTGCGATGAAGAGGTGAATCTTATCAGAGATGAATGCGAATCATCGGAAAGATATAAGGAAGCGATTAGAGCGGAGGACGGCTCCTATGCGTCCGCTTCAGGCAATCGCCTCAACGGCTCGATGATGTGCAAACCGCACTCAGTTTTGCCCGAGCCCGGCCAGCGCCCCGCCCTGGGATCTTCCCCCGGACGGACGGCTCGCGTGCAATGCGTGCAACCGATGCTGGGATAGTTCAGATCATGGAGTGCGTTGTAAGGCACGCCGTGTTCGCGGAGGTAGCGCCAAACTTGTTTCGAATTCCAGTCGGCGATCGGATTTACCTTCACTAACCCGAATTTCACGTCCCACTCCACTTTGCCAGCGCCCTTACGGAACAAGGTCTGGTCGCGGCGGATGCTCGCGATCCACGCACCCAGTTCCGTCAGTTTGCGGCGGAGCGGCTCGACCTTCCGCAGATTGCAGCATTGGTCGGGATCGCGGGTCCAAAGCTCCGGGCCGTGGGCGCGCTCCTGCTTCTCCGGCGAGAGCAGAGGAAAGACTCTCTCGATTTTAATTTCATACTTTTGTTCGATTCTGTCGATCAGGCTGTACGTTTCGGGAAAGAGGAATTCGGTATCAATCGTGAAGACGCGAAAATCCTTGCGTACCCTCGAAGCAATATCGATCGTCGCCATCCCCTCGGCACCAAAGGCCGTCGAGATGGCCACTTCATTGCCAAATGTCTCAAACGCCCAGGACAGCACCCGCTGCGGACTCCAACCTTCTGCGTTTAACTGCACGTCTGCGATCTTGTCTTTCACGCTATCGGCTCCTCGTCCGCTCCCAGGCGCGGCGCATGGGAGTGGAATGTTTTGAAAAGTGCAACCGGAAACAAACTGTCCCTATCCTGCGACAGCGCTGGCGCCACGAATTCGTCGACCATGGCAGCGGGGTCGGCCAAGCGCACGACTTCGCCGACAACCAGCAGCGTTGGAGCGGCGAGTTGCGGCGCGCGATGCAGACCGAGCACCGTCGTGCGATGCGTCCGCTGATACTTCGTGGTAGCGCGCGAGATGACGGCGCACGGTGTCTCGCCGGCCAGTCCTGCCGACGTCAGCCGCTTCGCGATATCCGAGTAGTTTTGTCCCGGCATATAAATCACAAGCGTCGCTCCGCTCGCGACAAACTTGCTCCAATCCGAAGCATCTTTGTCGGAAGCCCGATGTGCAGTAATGAGCACCAGCGCCGCAGACGCTCGGCGATGCGTCAGCGGAATCCGGGCCGCCGCAGCCGCACCCAGAGCCGAGGTCACGCCAGGAACAATCTCGAACGGAATGTTGTTTGCGCGCAGGGATTCGATCTCTTCCCCGACGCGTCCAAAAATCAGCGGATCTCCGCCCTTCAGCCGGACCACGCGCAGTCCCGAGGCCGCCAACGCGACCATCAGGCAATTGATTTCCCCTTGCAGGATTTTCTTTTTTCCGCAGCGCTTGCCCACGTTGTGAATCTGGGCGGTGGACGGAATCAGCTTCAGTATCTCGGGCGCGACCAGGTCGTCGTGCAAAACCGCTTCGGCGGTTCGCAGCAGGCGAAGAGCCTTCACGGTCAGCAACTCCGGATCGCCCGGACCTGCGCCCACCAGATAAACCTTTCCCTTCATGCTCCCTCTCTTTTCGCGCTCAACACCGTGCTCAGCACCGGGACTTTGGCCAGCGCCGCTTCGAACGATTCCCTGCTCGCCAGTGAGTGCAGTAACTCCCACTTGCGCTCTTGATCGAGATCGCTGGCCAGAATGAGCCGTCTTGTCTCGCCGAGCTGCTCAACCCACGCCGCGTATCCGGCCCCGAACTGCCCTTCCAGTTGCTGCCGAAGTTTCTGCGCCAGCGATGGACTCTGCCCGGCGGTTGAAATTGCGATCTGCAAGTCGCCGCGCCGCACCACCGCGGGATAAAAGAAATCGCAATACTCCGGAACATCCACCACGTTGCACAGCACTCCGCACTGCTGCGCCTCGCGATAGATGAGTTCGTTCAGGCTGCGTGAAGCCGTTGCGACCACCGCCAGAAATTTGCCGTCGAGATCGCCCGCCGAAAAAGCGCGCAGTTCCAGTTCGATCTTCCCTGCGTGCGCCCACTCGCGAACTTGGCCGCTTGCCTCAATCGCAACCACGTGGATGCTCGCGCCCGTGTCGATGAGCCCGCCGATCTTGGGCTCGCCGACTTTCCCCGCGCCGACGACCAGGCACTGCTTCCCTGCCAGCTTCATAAACATTGGGAAGAGACTAGTCACCGTCTCCTCCGGCGGCTTCCGCTACAGCTCCTCTGGCACTCACCGCCGGCACATCGCGGGCGACCGCGTCCACCGGCGAGCCAGCCAGAAATTCCCGCAACTCCGTGTCCGTGTGCCGGGAAAAGAACTGACGCAGGTTCTCGCCCGGCTGACGCGCGGTTAGATATTGCCGGAGCAATCTCTCAATCGCATCCGGGACCTCAGTCGCAGGGCAGCGATATCCCACGGGCCGCGCCGTCGCCTGATGCAGACCGAGTGCGCCGCCAACGCAGAAGGAATAGGCATCGACGAGACGTCCCTCGACTTTCATCTTTTTGCCGTCAATGCCAATGTCGGCAATCCAGTGCTGTCCGCAACTGTTCGGGCAGCCCGTGACGTGCAGCTTCATGTGCTGATCGAAGCCCGGCAGACGTTCTTCCAGTTCTTCCACCAGCCAGCGGGAAAAGCTCTTCGTCTCCGTGATCGCCAGCTTGCAGAATTCCGTTCCGCTGCAAGCGACGGTGCCGCGAAAGAAGGGCGAGCCGCCCACCCGCAATCCAATCGCGTCCAATTCCTTGGCCAGGTCCTCAGCATGAAGCCGGGGAACGTTCACAATGAGCAGGTTCTGCATGTTGGTCGCGCGCAGTTCGCCGACCGCGAAGCGATCGGCCAGATCGGCGGCAGCGTGCATCTGCTCCGCGGTAATTCGCCCCCGGAGAACCGCGGCTCCCACGTAGCAGTAGCCCGGTTGCTTTTGCGGATGAATTCCCACGTGGTCGCGATACACATCCGCAGGCGGCTGCTCTTCGACCGCGGGATCAAATTGAAATCCAATCCGCCGCTGCAGTTCCTCCAGAAAAATCTCCGCCGTCCATCCATGCCGCAGGAAGAGAAATTTCAGCCGCGCCCGCTCGCGATGTTCCCGTAACACATCCGAGTCGCGAAACAGTTCGGCAATTCCCTTAATGGCGGGCAGCGCCTGATGCCATCGGACAAACGCGTTCAATCGCGCCCCCAGGTAGGGTTCGGTTGAAAGTCCTCCCGCAACCCGCAGGGAGAAACCAACCTCAGGCGTCCCGCGCACCACGCGAGTAGTCGCGGTCAACCCAACATCGTTGATCTCCGGATATGGGCACCACACGCGGCATCCGGTGATCGAGATCTTGAATTTGCGCGGGAGGTTGTAGAAGTCGCTATTTCCCGCCAGCATTCGCGACGCTTCGAGCGCTAAAGGCGAAGCATCGCAAATCTCGTCCGCGTCCACTCCCGCGACCGGGCAGCCGGTGACATTTCGCGTGACATCGCCGCAGGCACCCGTCGTGTTCAATCCCACTCGCTCGAGCGCTTCGAGCAGGTCTGGAAGCGCCTCGATCGTGACCCAGTGCAACTGAATGTTTTGTCGCACGGTGATGTCGGCAATTCCGTGAGCGTAGCGGCGCGTGAGTTCGGCAACGGTTCGCAGTTGTTCGGAACGCAGCAGACCGTTGGGAATCCGGATTCTGACCATGAAGCATTGCAGTGCCCGGCCTTCTCCGCCCTGACCGCCGGTTACGCCCGCCCCATCACCCTGCGTGTACACGCCCCACCAGCGAAAATAGGTCCCAAGCCACTCCGGCGGAATGGACTCGAACCCCTCGCGCGCGAAGCGTCGAATTTCTTCCAGACCTTCCCAGGAATTCTTGGAGCGTTTGAGGCGCTCGACTCTTTGTGTCTTGGTTTCTTTCGTTGTGATTGTCATAGACTCATTGCCCCAGACTGTTTGTCCCGGAAAACAAAAAACCCACCGCCAGGTTCATCTGGCGGTGGGTTATAAGTGCCGGTATAAGAACGAATCCTTTAGGTCGGCAGCCTCCCCGCGCCAGAACACACAAATGCACAACAACAACAAGTGCACATGCACATCGCGCAAAGATTCTGCCTTAACATGGTGATTCGGATTCTAGATTGAACGACTCCTGCGGTCAACAAACTTCGGTACTTACTCGGATCAATATTTTTCATCCGACGAATCGGAATTCTCGCACCATCCAGTTCACCATCCAGTTCATGGTTGCTGCCCATGCTGTCGCCGGCGGATGACGTGCAGTCCGAGATCTTTCAGTCCCAGTCCTTTCACGGCAACCTGGCAATGGGACCGCCGCTCTCGCGGTCCGATCCCGGAGCGCCGCGAGGTCGATCAGTGAACGTGTGTGTCTCGAACGTGTGTACCTCCAGGCGACGAGTGCTGATTTAGAACGGAAAACCCGATTCAGATTCCCGCACCGGGAATTAAAAGAGAAATGTCTCCCAACGAACTCGTAACCCCAACCAGCAGAAAGACAAGCACAAATCCAGGAAGCGCAACCGCGGTGGCAGGGGAAGTGCAATGGAAGACGTGGGCAGTCACCCCAAAATATGAACGTTCTAACCAACCTCGCTAAGCGGGGCTAGCGAAGCTTCACGCGAATGGAAACGCAAATCATGCAGACGGGTTTGGCAGCAAGACAACAAAAGATGGATGGGTTGACCGCGGCTCAGGACTTTTCTGCTAACTGGTTTGCGGCCTACACGAACTCGCATCACGAAAAACGCGTGGCCTCGCACTTTGCCGAGCGCCAAATTGAAACGTTCTTGCCCCTGTATGCAACGCGCCACCGCTGGAAGAACCGTTGCGAGATGAACCTCGAGCTGCCACTTTTTCCCAATTACGTGTTTGTGCGCATCGATCCGCGGGAGCGCGTGCTCGTGCTCGAAGTGCCGGGTGTCGTGTCGCTGGTTGGTTTTGGACGAACCCTCGCGCCGCTCCCCGATTTTGAAATCGAGGCGCTCCGCTCCGGTCTCGGACAGCGGAAGATTGAGCCCCATCCCTACCTCGTCATCGGTGAGCGGGTCCGCATCAAGTGCGGACCGATGACGGGGATGGAAGGCGTGCTGGTCCGCAAGAAAAACAACTTTCGGGTTGTGCTCGCGCTGGACGCGATCATGCAGAGTGTGGCAGTCGAAGTCGATGCGGACGATTTGGAACCGGAGGCGAAGTACTCGGGCCGCCTGGTCGTGTCGTCCGACTTCGCAGACCGGCCCAACCAGCAAACCCAGTCGAGCAGGCCACTCTAGAGCATGCTTTTCCTCGACAAGTTCCGGTGGCATTCTTGCCGGGCCATGGTAGTGGCCTTGCTCTTCGGTTCAGCGGGAAACCCCGGCTGGGCATCCAATCCCGAAGCTCAGAAACCATGCACCAGCCAGAGCACCAAACAAAGTGCCCGCCACAGTGCCAGCCACAGTCGGAGCGAAAGAGAAGACAGCCCTTCGGCGGAGCCGCCCGGAGCGGATCCCGTTGGAACAAATCGAGCGGCAAAGAAAGGCGTGGCGGCCGATCTCTGCCTGGCGCACTTGGAGCAAAGTCTTGTGTCGGATCAGAAAACGATCTGGAGCAGTCCGCTGCATCTGCATGCCCTGCATGCCGAGGATAAAAATTGGCTCGTGCCCCTCGGAGTCGGCACCCTGGGCCTGGTGGCGGCCGACCAAAACATCATGCGGCATTTTGGAGGCTTCCCGGTTGCGCACAGCAACAGTTTCAGCAACTACGGACTGGTGGCCATCATCGGCAGCGCTGCCAGCTTGTACCTGCGCGGGGCAACCACCAACGACGACCACAGCCGCGAAACCGGCTTTCTGGCGGGTGAAGCAGCGGTGAACAGCGTAATCGTGGCTGAGACCATGAAACTGGCTTTCCAGAGACCGCGTCCGAACGAGGCGAACGCCGGCAGCTTCGGAGCGGGAGGCGCCTCGTTTCCATCGGAGCATGCGCTGGCCGCATGGTCGATCGCGAGCGTCATCGCCCACGAATATCCCGGACCGTTAACCAAACTCCTGGCCTACGGCGCGGCCTCGGGAATTAGTCTGTCGCGCGTCGCGGCCCGGCAACACTTCCCCTCCGACGTAGTCGTAGGGAGCGCCCTCGGCTATCTGGTTGGCCGGTATGTGTACCGGGCGCATCACGACCCGGAGTTACCGGGCGCGAGCACGAACGATTTCGGGCAAGATTTCGGGGAAAAAGCACCGCCGCACGCGCGTACCCCGGCCGAACTCGGATCGCCGTCCGTTCCCCTGGACTTCTGGGTTTATGCGGCATTCGACCGTCTGGCCGCACTCGGGTATGCGCCGAGCGCTTACGCCAATTTACGGCCATGGACGCGCATGGAGTGTGCCCGGATCATCGCGGCCGCGGGTGAAGACCTGAGCGCCGACGACGACCATCAATCGGAGGCGTACCGGCTGCACGCGGCGCTCGCAGCCGAGTTCTCGACCGACCTCGGGCGCTTCAACGGCTCCGGGACTTCCGACATCCGGCTGGACAGCATTTATACGCGTTACCTCGGCATCGCCGGCACGCCGCTCGACGACGGTTATCACTTTGGCCAGACCCTCATCAATGACTACGGCCGTCTCTACGGCCCGGGTTCGAACCTGGTGAGCGGGGCTTCGGCGTCGGGATCGGCAGGGCCGGTGGCGTTCTATGTGCGCGGCGAGTATCAGCACGCGGCGGCGCTTCCCGCCTACAGTCAGGCGGTTCAGCAAATGATCGGCACCATCGACGTAACGCCGCCGCAGCTTCCGATTCATACGACCGTCATCGATCAATTTCGTCTCCTGGACGCGTACGCCGCGTTTAACTTCAAGACCGTTCAGATCTCGGCCGGCCGGCAAAGTCTGTGGTGGGGACCGGGCGAGGGCGGGCCGCCGAACTTGAGCGACAACGCGCAACCTATGGACATGTTGCGTTTGACCAATCCATCTCCCTGGAAACTGCCCGGTTTCTTCCATTGGCTGGGGCCCCTGCGCTGGGACTCCTTCTTTGGATTAATGGCCGGGCACCACTACCCTCCGCTTCCGGCGATCGACGGCCAGAAGCTAAGTTTCAAGCCGACGCCCAACCTGGAATTCGGGTTCTCGCGCACCATCGTGTTCCGTCCGGTGACGCTCGGCAAGTTCTGGAGTGGCTTCATCAGTGTCGGGAACAACAAAAATTCGATACCCGGCACCGCAGCCTACGTGGGTGACCGGAAAGGCGGTTTCGATTTCAGCTATCGCATTCCCGGCCTCCGGGACTGGCTGGTTCTGTACAACAATGGCATGACCGACGACGACCCTTCGCCGCTCAACGCCCCGCAGCGCTCGCTGATGAGTCCGGGCATTTACCTGCCGCAGATTCCCAAAATCCCAAAGCTCGATTTCCGCGCCGAGATGGCGTGGTCGGACCCTCCGGCGACCGCCCACTTTGGCGGCAAATTCTTCTACTACGACCCCGGCTACCGCGACTGCTACACCAACGACGGGCACCTCGTCGGTTCCTGGGTGGGCAGGGAGGGCCACGGTCTTCAACTCTGGAGTACCTATTGGCTTTCGCCCCGCAGCCCGATGCAAGTGGGATACCGGAAAGCCCATGTCGACCGAGATTTTATTCCGGCGGGCGGTGACATTCAAGATTTCTTTGTCCGAGCGACCTTTCAACCCCGCCAAGAAATGGAAATTACCACATTTCTCCAGTACGAACGTTGGAACTTCCCCGTTCTATCGCCGCTCGCCGGACCCAACACGGTGGCCTCGGTTGAGTTCACCTACCATCCGAAGTGGAGGAAGGTGCTGAACTTCCAATGACCTCAGAAATAATCACCTCCGAAATAATAATGACCTCCGAAAAACCGATCTGCGAAAGATGTAAGCCGCGAGCCGAGTCGTCCGAGCTGACTAAAAACTGCTGCGATGCCATGCCGGCCAGCCGGATGCTCCGCTGGACGGTAACGGCGCTGTTCGGCCTGCTCGCGTTGCCCGGTCTCGGATGGGCTCAAACCACGCTGCGTACCCCGTCCGCTGACGATCCGCAATCGCAATGTGCGGAGAGGGACTGCTCGGCCGCCCCCAGAACCTCCGAGGGCAACGCCAATCCGGCACCCGGCAACGCGGGGAATCAAGCGGGCACGGCGCCGCATCCGGCTGAGGCGTTGCCGGACAATAACGACAATAACGATGAAGAACGCGGCCAGAATGGAGAACCAGTCCGGCATCCGAAGCGGCCCTTCCCTTTGAAGACAGATGCAATTCCTGAGCCGCCACCCAGCGAATTTCAGGAATTTGTCGCCAACTCCGTCGGCCGCAGGTTGCCCATTTATGGATACAGCCTGTTCGATCGAGTCCCCACAACTTTCGCTCCGGTCGACCGGATTCCGGTGACCGACGATTACCTGATCGGACCGGGAGACGAGATCCTTATCCGGGCCTGGGGACAGATTGATCTGGACGGCAAACTGGTGGTCGACCGGGGAGGCGAGGTCTTTCTGCCCAAGGTGGGCGCGCTTTCCGTGGCCGGATTGAAATATCAGCAACTGCCGGAGTATTTCAGGACCGCGATTGGGAGAGTGTTCCGTAATTTCGATTTGACGGTCAGCCTGGGACAGCTGCGGTCCATCCAAGTGTTTGTCGTCGGACAGGCCCGGCGTCCCGGAAGTTACACCGTCAGTTCACTCTGCACGCTGGTCAACGCGCTGTTCGCCTCGGGCGGACCATCGGGCACGGGCTCCATGCGGCACATCCAATTGAAGCGGGACAACCGGGTAGTCACGGAATTCGATTTCTATGACCTGCTTTTAAAAGGGGACAAGTCCAAAGACGCGAGATTGTTGCCCGGCGACGTCATCTATATCCCGCCGACCGGGCCGTCCATTGCCATCGCGGGCAGCGTGAATGTACCCGCGATTTACGAGTTGCGGGAGGGGACGAGTCTCGGCAGCGCGGTCGAGATGGCGGGGGGCCTCACGACGACGGCGGATGGACAAAAGGCGGTGGTGGAACGTATCGAAAACCACAACACCCGCCGGGTCGAAGAATTTCCTCTTGATCGCGAAGGTTTGGAGCGGGCATTGAAGGATGGCGACCTGGTCCGCATATTCTCGCTCTCTCCGCGTTTTCAAAACGCCGTGACGCTGCGGGGAAACGTCGCTCATCCCGGGCGCACGGAATGGCATAGCGGCATGCGTCTGAAGGATGTGATCCCGAATCAGGACGCTCTGGTCACCCGCGACTACTGGCGCGCCACCAACTGGGCTGCGAACGCCGGCGAGCGAGGGGACCAACAGAACACCCGCGACTACTGGCAGGCCACCAACCCGCTCGCGAACCCGGGCAAGAGAGGGGACCAAGCGATCACCCCCGACTACGGGCGTGATACCAACCCGGTTGCGAACGGGGGCGAGAGTGTTAACCAACAGCTCGATAGGCAACCGGCCTCGGCAAAAGCAGCTACCGAGGCCACGACGGCGAAACTGCGAAACCAGATCGCGCGCAATGCTCCGGAGATCAACTGGGACTACGCGGTGATTCAGCGGCTGAACCCGCAGGACTTGACGATGCGGCTGGTCCCTTTCGATTTGGGGAAACTCGTGCTGCAGGGAGACGAGCAAAACAACCTGGCGCTCGAACCGGGCGACGTCATCACCATTTTCTCGCAGAACGATCTCGCGGTTCCGCTTGCAAAACAGAGCAAATTCGTGCGCCTGGAGGGGGAGTTTCGAACCGCCGGTGTTTACCAGGCCGAAGCCGGCGAGACCGTCCGCCATCTGGTGGAACGCGTCGGCGGATTTACTCCGAACGCCTATCTCTATGGGGCGGAATTTACGCGCGAATCGGTGCGCATCGACCAGCAGAAGGGCCTCGATCAGCTGATCGAGAAACTCGAGGAAGACATCTCCCGCAATGCGCTGGCGCCCTCTGGAGTCAATCCCGACGAAGTTGCCGACAACCGCGCGAAACTCGAAGCGCAGCGCCAACTGGTGGAGAAGCTCCGGGAAGTAAAGGCGACCGGACGCGTAGTCCTCGATCTGAAACCGGACTCCACGGCGGTGGGCGACCTGCCGGAAATCGCGCTCGAAGATGGCGACCGCTTCGTGGTCCCGTATCGCCCGTCGACGGTCGAGATGCTGGGCGCGGTGTACAACAAGAACTCGTTCCTGTACCGGCGTGAAGAGCGGCTGGACGACTATCTGAAGCGGGCGGGCGGACCCACGCGGGACGCGGACACGAGCCGCATGTTTGTCATTCGGGCCGACGGCTCCGTGGTCAGCCGGCAGTCGGTCAAGGGATTATGGAACGGCGGCTTCGCCTCGCTTCGCCTGATGCCGGGCGATGCCATCGTAGTGCCGGAGCGCCTGTCCCATGGCTCCTTCCTCCGGGGGTTGAGAGATTGGAGTCAGGTCTTCTCGCAATTTGCCCTGGGCGCGGCGGCCGTAAGGGTCATTCAATGAGCAGGATGAGCACGGCGGATGCGGGCCGCGAGAATTCCACGGACGTTCAGACCAGGGACGTGGAGGCCGGGAACACCGAGACCATGCACGACGACACTCTTGAGCTTGAAGCCCGCGGCCTTGAAACCGCCGCTTTGCGGCCGGCAACGAGTGCCGCGCGCGGCGAGCCCTACGAATCCCACGTGCTCGATTTGCTGATCATTCTATCCCGGCGCAAGCAGATCATCCTGCGGACCACTTTGGCCGCAGCCGTTCTGTCCGCTATCGTTTCGCTGTTGTTGCCCAATCGCTACACCGCCACCACCAATATTCTGCCGCCGCAGCAAAGTCAGTCGCTGGCCGCGTCGATGATCGGGCAACTGGGCGCATTGGGGCCGATGGCGGCGATGGCCCAGAAAGATCTTGGGCTGAAGAATCCGAACGACCTTTATGTCGGGATGTTGCGCAGCCGCACGGCGGAAGATGCGTTGATCCGCCGCTTCGATTTACTCCGGGTCTATCGAGACAAAACCATGTCGGATGCCCGCCAGGATTTGGAAAACGCCAGCAGCATCGTACTCGGCAAGGAAGGTTTCGTCACCATCTCGGTCGAGGACAAAGACCGCAGCCGCGCGCCCCAAATCGCCAACGCTTACGTGGAACAGTTGCGCAAGCTGACGCAGGACCTCGCCGTAACCGAAGCCGGACAGCGGCGCTTATTTTTCGAGCAGCAGTTGGAGCTTGCCAAGAACAATCTGGCCGAAGCGGAACAGGCGTTGAAAGAGACCGAGCAGAAGACTGGCCTGATCCAATTAGATGGTCAGGCCAAGGCAATTATCGAGTCGGTGGTCAAACTGCGGGCGCTGATGGCCGCGAAGGAAGTGGAATTGCACGCGATGCGGCTGTTTTCGACCGAGCAGAATCCGGACGTCCTGCTGCGCGAACAGCAACTCTCCGGCCTGCGCGCGCAACTGGCTCTGCTCGAAAAGCAAAGCGGCGGCCCGGCCGATGTCCAGGTTCCGACCGGCAGCGTCCCGGAAGCCGGCCTGCAGTATGTCCGCAAACTGCGCGATGTGAAGTACGCCGAGACCATGTTCGAGCTGCTGGCGAAACAGTATGAAGCCGCAAGACTCGATGAGGCAAAAACCGCCGCCGTGATCCAGGTCCTCGATCCTGCAATCGAACCAGACCGGAAATCTTCACCGCCGCGGATTTGGATCGTTGTGATCGTAACCCTGTTAGCGTTCTTAGGTTCGGTGGGGTACATTTTGTCGGCCGAGGCGCTCTGCCGGCTGCGGATGAACCCCGATGTCGATGCCCGTTGGACCGCGCTGAAGACGTCTGTGTTTCAGCCGCATTCCGAGGCACACTCTTGAATCGGCAACACTCTTGGCCAATGCCATGGCCGATGCGATGAACTCTTCCCTGACAACACACCCAGCCTGCGCCTCCGCAACTCCCAAGTCCGGAGCCGCACTTGAATTGCTCGGATATCTGGCATCGATCGCCGCCGCCACACTCTGCTTCGTCATGGGTTGGCTCACCATCGACCAAGCCGCGGTTCTCACGCTGCTGATGCTGGTTTCGCTGATCGGCCTCGCCTGGAAGCGGTTCGACGGCGGACGGCATCCTTGTTTCTTTTTTCTGTGCATGTTGACCCTGTTCCAGGCCGGGCGGCTGATTGCGTACTGTGCCGGAGGAGTGACGGACATATTCCGGGTCACATTGATGACGTCGTATCAATTTGGCGTGTCCCGGAATGTGGCAGGCTCGGTGCTGCTCTCCATTGCACTCTCCGCGATCTGCGTTTATGCGCCTTGCCGATGGAACTACCGCTTTTTTTCTCCGCCCCGTAGCGGATCTTTCGGCCGCTTCCTGCCCTACCTCTACCTTCTGCTCTGGTTGAGCGTGCCCGTACAACTGTTCAAGAATTACCGCTACTACGAATACGCCAAGGACCATGGCGGATATCTGGTTCTCTTTCTCGACCATGGAGGTATGGCTTCGAGCATCCCCCTGGTGGTACGCGCCATTTCGCTGATCAGCCTTCCCGCATTTGTCGGCATCTTCGTCCTGGAGGATCGGAAGAAGTTCCTCCGCACTGCGACTGCCGTGTACTTCCTGATTGCGGCGCCGGTTCTTCTGACCGGCTCCCGAGGCGCCATTTTCAGTCTGATTCTTTCGCTTTGGTATCTCGCCAAGGTAAAGTCCGGTAAGCGCGCCCGCCTGTATGCGTTGGGGCTTCTCGGAGCCGGGCTCGTCCTGGTGGGCGCCTTGATTGGCTCGTTTCGCCTCGGGAATGGCGAATCGCGCGCGCTCGCCGGTCCTTCCCAGTTCATTGCCGAACAGGGCGCGTCGCTTAATGTCACCGAGGCCGCGGTTGCGTATCGGCGACGTTTCGCTCCGCATATCGTTTCCTATCTTGCTGGCGAGTTGCAGTCGGCGTTCGTCGCGAGCGATCAAACCAACTACGTTGCCGGGAAGCGTTTTTCGGACGATGTTGCGATGTTCCTGAATCCGACGGCCTATCAATTGGGGTTCGGCAGCGGCTCGGCGTATCTGGCGGAAGCTTATGTGGTGGGCGGCCTCTGGGGAGTCGCACTCATCTCCGGATTGCTGGGCGCTCTCCTCCACGGAATGCATGTGTATGCCAGGAATCCTCTCGGACTCTTCCTGGTTGCCATGATCCTGCCTGACGTGCTTTGGATGGCTCGAGGCGGGCTTTTGGACTGGGTATCGGCATCGGTACGAGTTGGAATCTCTGTTCTCCTGCTGCTGATGGGATGGTGCCTCTATCAAACCATCGCCCGCATCGGAGGCGTTCTATGGCGAAGCAACTACGCGCTCAACCAGGAAATGCGGGAACTGGGAATGCACGAGCTATCAGGGGGGAACGCATGATTTCACTCATCGTCGCCACCGTCAACCGCGTGGCCGAGCTTGACCGGCTACTTTGTAGTCTGGAAGATCAAACCTACCGCGACTTTGAAGTCATTGTGGTGGACCAGAACTCTGACCATCGATTGGCCCCGTTGTTGACCCGTCATGACCGCCTCGTGATTCAACACCTGCATTCGGAACGCGGGCTCTCCCGGGCTCGCAATGCCGGTCTTCGCGTCGCGCAGGGTGACATCATTGCCATTCCCGACGATGACTGTTGGTATCCCGGGCATCTGCTGGCATCCGTCACGGGATGGTTCGAGTCGCACTCCGGGTTCGGGTTGCTAAGTACGGCCGTGCGTACTGCGGAGAACAAGCCTTCCGGAATAAAATCGCCGACGACTTCGCGCCGCTGCACAAAGAGCGATGTCTGGAGATGCGCGGTGTCGACAGCCCTGTTCATGCAACGGTCCGTCTCGACCGCGGTCGGTGGTTTCAATGAGGACATCGGCGTCGGCGCTCGCTCCCGCTATCAGTCGGGCGAGGAGACCGATTACGTCTTGCGTGCACTCGAAAATGGATTCCAAATGTGGTTCGAGTCCTCTTTGACGGTGCACCACCCGCCCCTTGATTCGATCGAGCGGCTCAGACAAACCACTTACTCGTACGCCTTAGGTGCGGGTTGTGTTCTGCGCATTCATAACTATCCGCTGCACCAAATAGGCGGTCATCTATTTCGATCGTTTGGCGGAGCCGCGATCAGCCTATGCCAGGGCGACTTGGCCAGGGCGCGGGTCTATGTGCTGCGCGGAGCGGGCCAGCTGGTTGGCTATATTTCTGGTCCGCGCGATCTAAGTCGCGGCACTATTCCCGCTGGCAAATAGTTGGGCTCGCAATGGTCATCGCCCCAAGTGTCATCGCCCCAATCATCGATGAAGATTCCATTCCGCGGGCTGTTCAAGAACATCTTTCACCTCGGGTCGGGCGAACTCGTGGGCCGCCTGAGCAACATCGCGACCGTGGTATTGCTCGGCCACCAGTATGGGGTAGTGATCCTGGGCGTTTATGCGCTGGCCCAGAGTGTGACCCAGTACCTGCAGCCGCTGATCGACTTCGGCTTGCGACATGTGGGAGCGCGGCTGTTGGCCTTGTATCCTCAGGCCGCGCGCGACATTGTCGATCGCGTGCAGCGGCGGCGCCTGTTCATGGCAGGCGTGGTCCTGCCGTTGATCCTGGTTTACTCCGCATGCGCGAAACTGCCCGTGGAGATGAAGATCTTTCTGTTCGCCTTTTCGGCAGTGGGCGCGCTGTATGCCATTTCTCTGGACTGGGCGGCATGGGGCCAGGAGAAACTGTATCTGGTGGGCTTGGCGAAATCTACCATTCCCCTCAGCATCCTGGCGTTTCTTGCGATCGGCAGGCCGCAAGGGGAGCGCGTCCTGTGGTACGCAGTTGCCGGCAATGCTTTTGGGTTTCTCCTGCAGGGTGCGATCTTCTGGGCGTGGTGGAGAAGGCAACCGTCGCGATCAGTACACGGCGGGACACTGTGTGCCATCCACGAATCGCTGGCCTGGCGGCGCACCAGCATTATGGGGCTGGCCTGGCTCTGTAACCTTGCGTTCAACAGCATCGATGTTTTGATGCTCGGTCTCATGTCGAACCCGGAACAGGTTGGTCTCTATGGCGCTGCCTACCGCGTCCTGAATCAAGTGCTGGCCACGTACTACCTGCTGACGCAGGTTCTCTATCCTCAGTTTGCCCGCCACGGTATCGAAGACCGCGCCCGCATGCTGAGGCCGCGCATCCTGCTGCCACTGCTCGGGACTGGGATTTTAATCGCGGCCGTCATTTCGGTTTCCCGCCGGATGGTGCTGACCATTGTGTTTGGACATCAGTTCGTGGCGGCATGCCCACTGCTGATCCTGCTGGCCTGGTCCATACCGCTCGATTTCATGACCTCCTATTTGAGCAACGCCTTTATCGCCTGGGGGATGGAGAAGAAGATCTTGCTTTGCACTGGAATCGGCGCTGCCAGCAACATAGTCTTGAACCTCGCCTTCATTCCCAGTCTCGGAGCTCGGGGAGCAGCGATTAATACGCTCCTTTCTTACGCAATATTTTTGACCGCTCTGTGCTTTGTCGGAAGAACGGCGAAAGAACTAGCCTCGCGAACCGAGCCCCAGATGGACGCCGTCGTGTGCCCGTGACCGGCTGCCGATGACCGCGCCCGGAACGTCAAATCTCTACATCTAATGATGGAGTTCACCCATGCGCATTCTGTATGACCATCAAGTCTTCTCTTTGCAAAACGCAGGTGGAGCTTCGCGCTATTACTACGAACTGATGCGGTCGTTAGCCGGCGCCTCCGAGGTGCACACGGAAGTGTGGCTGGGAATCAACGACACGGTTTACCCTTTCCGGCAGTTGTCCCGGGCGCAGACGCATGTTGTGAGTTGGGGAAGGTTCCTCCAGCGCGGGAGGTGGAGATATATCGCGAACGAAGCACTGGGCAACGCTTGGGCGCCGTTTGCCGGCAGGCTGGACGTATATCACCCCACCCTGTACCGCCAGATGCCGCTGGTAAGGGCGCGGCGGGTCGTGGCCACCCATCACGACTGCACACACGAGCGCTTCCCCAACCTGTTTTCGAACGCGAAACAAAACATCCGCGCCAAGCGCCGCCTGTATGCCGAGGCGGACGCGATTATCTGTGTGTCGGAGTCGAGCCGGCGAGATCTGCTGCAATTCTATGACGTGGACCGGGCGAAAACGCGGGTGATTCACCACGGTCTCCATCGCTTGCCGGGCTCGGCCACGGCGGCGGCCGCGTTGCGTGCGCATGTACCGGCGGAGTACCTGCTTTTTGTGGGTTCCCGCGCAGCTTACAAGAACTTCAATAATCTGCTGCGAGCGTTTCGTGCAACGGGATTGCACAAATCCATGCTGTTGCTCGTAGTGGGCGGTGGTCCGCTGACATCGGGGGAACGGGCGCTGGCGGAGGAACTGGAGGTCGCCCCCAGCCTGGTCGTGTTCCCGCAGCTCGCGGATACACTCCTGGCCGAAGCCTACGCCGCAGCCCGGCTGCTCGTTTACCCATCTTGGTGGGAAGGTTTCGGGTTTCCTCCGCTCGAAGCCATGGCGGCGGGGTGCCCAGCGCTGGTCAGTAACACCTCTTGCCTCCCCGAGATCTGCCGGGATGCGCCGTTCTATTTCAATCCCCAAGATCCAGGCTCGCTGGAGGCGATGTTGCTCGAAGCGACGAATGATGAACCAGCACGCCGGCGAGCGCAGGAACGCGGTACCCAAGTCGCGGCGCAATACAGCTGGCAGAAGTGCGGAGACGAGACGCTGGCGCTGTACCGCGAGTGCCAGTAGGTTTCCACCACAGGCGCAATTCCCGGCAGGGCAAACAATCGCGGGGCAAACAATCATGGAAAACAACAAAGTACCGATTACTGGCGGTCCCGGATTCATCGGACTAAAGCAGCTTCTGTATAGCGATCTGGCACGTCAGGCTGAGCTCGATGGCAAGCCGGTTGCGCGGCCCGGCTTTCGCGGGTTGCTCCGCCGCCTGCTGCACCCCCGGTTTCTGCCCATTGTGCTCTGCCGCGCAAGCCGGGCGGCCAGGCTCCGGAAGATTCCGGTTCTGCCCGAACTGCTGACCTATCTCAATATTGTGCTCTTCGGCCTGGAGGTTACGCCGCGCTGCGAGATTGGGCCGGGGATCTTCTTCCCGCACCCGTCGGGAACCGTGATTGGAGCATGGCGGATCGGCAGCAACGCAACTATCCTCCAGGGCGTTACGCTCGGCGCCAAGAGAATGGATTTGGGTTTCGATTTCCGGCTTCGTCCCGAGGTCGGAAACAACGTGGTGCTCGGCGCCGGCTCGAAGGTTCTAGGCGGGATCCACATCGGCGACAACGTGACCGTAGGAGCGAACTCGGTGGTGGTGGATTCGGTCGAAGCCGGCAGCACCGTGGTTGGCATTCCCGCCCGCAAACTGCCAAGAGAACGGCCTCAAAATGCCGACGTCGAAATCGCGACATTGCAATAAGGAACAGGAGAAATAGATGGAGCCTATGTTGGATCTAACTGTGATCATCCCGAGCTACAACACCCGGCGCTTGCTCGGCGACTGTATTTCCTCGATTTACGAACACACGCGCGGCATCGCCTTTGAAGTTATCTGCATCGACGACAATTCCGAGGACGGCAGCGCGGACATGGTGGCCGAGGAGTTTCCCCAAGTCATCCTTGTCCGCAACCATGTCAACCAGGGCTATGTCAAGAACACCAATCTCGGGATGCGCAGGTCGCGGGCGCGCTATGCCTGCCACTTGAACAGCGACACCCTGCTCGTCGGCAACGCTTTCGCGGCTCTCGTTCAATACATGGACGAGAATCCCCAGGTCGCCGCCTGCGGTCCGAAGCTGCTGAACCCCGACGGCTCGGTGCAGCACTGCATCCGCCATTTTTCCGGACCCGCCACCATGGTGCTGCAAGCTCTCAACTGGCACAAACTGTTTCCCCGGAGCCGGCTGACGGACCGTTACTATGCCACCGGCTTCGACTACTCGAAAGCGCAGCCGGTCGATAGCATCGGCACGACCGCCTACGTGGTCCGGCGCTCTACCTGGGAGAATGCGGGCATGCTCGATGAACGCTTCCAGCTCTTTGTCTCGGATCTTGCCTACAACTTCATGCTGAAACAAAAAGGCTATGCGGTGTACTACACGCCGTGCGCGGCGGTCGTCCACTTCGGCAGTCAAAGCGTCAATCAGACCCCGCAAAGCTCGCTTCGCGAACTGCACCACGCGCTGATCGAATTCAACGAGGCCTACGACTACTTTGGCAAGAGCCGCGCCAGCAAGCTGCTGGTTCGCCTCGCGGTAAAGGCGCGCGATCGCTTCAAACGCGCAGAATACCGCCTGAGTTCCGATAAGCGCGTCATCAAGGGACCGGGCGCGCCTCCGCGGGCGCGGGCTTCGGCTTCGTAGCCTCCAATTCTCAAACACAACTTCTTCGAAAAACAAAACAGCCTTCCGGCGGATGGAGGGGCTCTTTTTTCCTATGGCCACAACCACTCTCAGTCTCTCGACGTACCGGCTACCGGCATGGAAGCGGGGCATGGATCTGGTTCTCGGGGGAACGCTCCTCGTCCTGTCCAGTCCTCTGTTTGTGCTTTGCTGGGCCGCCGTGCGCTTGACGTCTCGCGGCCCCGCCCTGCATTGGTCGCGGCGCGTGGGAAAAGACAATCGTCTTTTTGGCATGCCCAAGTTCAGGACGATGCGCGTCGACACGCCGCAGGTAGCAACGCATTTGTTGCAGCAGCCGCAGCGCTATCTAACCCCGATCGGAGCCCTGTTGCGTAAGACCAGCCTTGACGAATTGCCGCAACTGGTCAGCGTTTGGAGGGGCGATCTGAGCCTGGTGGGTCCTCGTCCAGCGCTCTTCAATCAGGACGATCTGGTCGCGCTGCGCACCCGTCACGGCGTCCATCGATTGGTTCCCGGCATTACCGGCTGGGCGCAAGTCAATGGCCGCGATGAGTTGGAGATTCCACTCAAGGTTCATTACGACGCCGAATACATGGAAGCGCAGTCGCTTCCCCTGGACTTGAAGATCATGACGCTCACCCTGTGGAGAGTGATCAATGCGGAAGGCGTGCGACATTAGGCCCTCCATTCGTCTCCCATTTGATTTCCGGGGGTGAGGCTACGCTGACTTGAAATCCGGGCCGCCCAGCCAGAAATCGCCGCGCGCTTTACCCCGCCCATGAAATCGTGCCGTCCCCCTCAAGGAATTGCCAACCAATGACGATCAACACAGTAACAGTCCACAACTAAGGAAGTGACCTAGTCGTGCTATGAGAAAAATCAGTAAGAAGTCTCCGGCGCTGTTACGTTGCCGGTCGCTGTTGGTGCTGGTATTGCAAATGGGTCTTATCCTTTGCTCTCTGGTATGCGCCTGGCTCCTGCGATTCGAGTTCCAGGTGCCGGACCCGAGCCTGCTGTGGGCCGCGGCTCCCATACTCATTGTGGTTCGCCTCATGGTCATGCCATTTTTCAACCTTACGCATGGCTGGTGGCGCTATACCGGGATCAGCGATGCGGTGGACGTTTTGAAAGCCATCCTCACCGGTTCGTTCGCGTTCGTGGTCATCGTGCGTTATGGGATGGGACTGAAAACCTTTCCGCTGTCGATTTATGTTTTGGAGGCGTTGATCGCCTTTACGCTCTTGACCGGCGTACGCGTACTCTCCCGCATGCTTGCGGAAACCGTGCGGGCAGACTCCACCTCGAAACGCTTGCTCCTGGTGGGTGCGGGACATGCCGCCCAGACGATCATTCGCGAAACTCAGGAAGTGGAGACCGGCTATCGGGTGATCGGTTGTGTCGATGACGATCCACTCAAGAAGGGGCTGCGGGTTCTGGGCGTGCCCGTGCTTGGCCCCGTCGAGGCTCTAGCAAACATAGTCGGCCAGCAACGAATCGACGAAGTCCTGATTGCGATTCCATCGGCTACCCAGACCCAAATGCGCCGCCTGGTGAAAACCTGTAAAGAGGCGGGCGCTGCCTTCCGAACCGTCCCCGAAATGGCGGAATTGATCGCGGGCCGAGTCACTCTGCAGCAGGTCCGAGAAGTTTCACTTACGGATCTGCTGGGGCGTATCCCTGTCGACCTCGATCTGGAATCGGTGCGCGAGCATATTCGGGACCGCGTGGTCATGGTGACCGGTGCCGCGGGATCCATCGGCTCCGAACTATGCCGGCAAATCAGGACGTACAAACCGAAACTTCTGTTGTGCCTCGACCAGAATGAAACCGGGATCTTTCACTTGCAGCACCAGCTTGCCCAGAACGACGGCGACGAGCGAAAGGTATTTTGTGTCGCCGACTTCTGCAACCCGGAGCGCATGCGCAAAATATTCCTGACCTACGGTGTCGAGATCGTCTTCCATGCCGCCGCGTACAAGCACGTGCCCGTAATGGAAGCCAATGTGGAAGAGGCGGTCGGCAACAATGTTTTCGGCTTGCTGGCGTTGCTGAACGTGGCGCAGAGTTCGAATTGCGCGACCTTCGTGATGATTTCGTCCGACAAGGCGGTGAACCCAAGCAACGTCATGGGCTGCACCAAGCGGGTGGGAGAATTGATTCTCGCAGCATGGCCCGGGGAGCGGCTGCGCTGCGTGTCGGTCCGGTTCGGCAATGTCCTCGGCTCGAACGGCAGCGTGATTCCGCTCTTCCAGGAACAGATACGCCAAAATCAGCCCATCACCATCACTCACCCCGAAATGACTCGCTTTTTCATGACCGTTTCGGAGGCGGTCAGCCTGGTGTTGCAGGCCTTCGCAATCGGCAGGCACGGCGACATCCTCGTGCTCGACATGGGGGAACCGGTTCGGGTCGCGGAGCTGGCGAAAACCCTGGTTCGCCTCTCCGGCAAATCCCGCCAGGAATTCAAGTTCATTGGCCTCCGTCCGGGCGAAAAGCTCTTCGAGGAGCTCTTCTATCCCGACGAGCGGGTTTTTCCGAGTGCCTGCGAAAAGATAGCCTGTACGGAAAGTGTAAGGCTCGCATGGCCGGCGTTGAAGCGTGGCCTTGACGAACTCTATGTCGCCATGTCGATCGGGAAGCGCGCCTCCATCCTGGCCCAACTCAAACAAATCGTACCGCAATTTACCTACGCGGGTTGCGATCGGGCCGGGAGCGCGGAGAATGGGCCATTAAGCCCGAGCGTGTCCGATGCGCCGCAAGCAGCCCCAGCGCTTGTGGATAGGCCGGAATTGCCCTATCGAACCTGGCAGGTGGACCCATGGTTGGGACCGGCGGGCGGCGGTCCTGGCGACTAATTCCATTCTGTCAGCGCCGATCACTGGACCAGTAATTGCTTTGCTCTTCGTGTGCGCCCGATTCCCTGCTCTCGGCCGACATCGTTAGACCGACATGGTTAGGCCGATCTAGTCAGGCCCCGATCGTTAAGCCAAGATCGTCAGGCCAAGGGCGGGGGCGGTTGGAGGTCCAGATAATGCTGGGCCGGCACATCACGCAACCACAGCGCCGCGGTTTCCGCGGTGATGTCCCGCTGCGGCATGCCCAGCATCTCGTAACCAACCATGAATTTTCTTATGGCCGCCGAGCGCAGTAGGGGCGGATAGAAATGCGCGTGCAAGTGAAATTCCGTATAATCCCCGCCGTCGGTCGGCCGCTGATGAAAACCCATCGTGTAAGGAAACGACGTGCGAAATAGATTGTCGTAACGAAGGGTGGCCTGCCGGAGTATCTCGGCCAGGGCGGTGCGCTCCTCGTCATTCAGTTCATCCAGAGCGGACACGCATCTCCGGCTGACCAGCAGGGTCTCAAAGGGCCAGACTGCCCAGAACGGCACGAGCAATACGAAATGGTCGTTGGCGCACACCAACCGTTCCTGTTTCCCGAGCTCAAGCTCCAGGTAATCGTGCAGCAGAGTCGTGCCGTGCAATTGCCGGTAGTCCGAAAACGCGGCCAGTTCCTTCGCCAATTCATTGGGTAGAGTTTCGTTGGCCCAGATCTGTCCGTGGGGATGGGGATTGCTGCATCCCATCATCGCTCCGCGATTCTCGAAGATCTGTACGGACCGGATGTGTGGGTTACTCCCGAGTGCAGAGAACTCTCGCGCCCAGGTATCGACCACATGCCGTACTTCGGACACGCTCATTCGGGCCATCGTGAGATCGTGTCGTGGCGAGAAGCACACCACCCGGCAGCGCCCAGCTTCGCTGCGGGCGACCAGAAGTCCCTTTTCCTGAATTTCACGCGCGGGCGTATCTGGCTTCAGCGCCGCAAAATCATTGTCAAAAACAAACGTCGCCGTGTAGGCGGGGTTTTTCACTCCTCCTGCTCGGGCATTGCCGGGGCAAAGGTAGCAGTTGGGATCGAAAGTTGCCGGCGCTTCCGGTAGTACGCTTTCAACCTGTCCCTGCCAGGGCCTCTCGGTGCGATGCGGTGACACCAGTACCCATTCTCGGGTCATCGGATTGAAGCGGCGATGCGGATGCGATGTGAGATCGGAGAAGTTCATTGAGTCATTGAATCATTGAATCATCGAGGCATTAAGTCAATGACTCAATGACTCAATGATTCAATGATTCAATGCCTTCCGTATCCGTCAGGCTGGGTGCGATGCCACTGCCACGCGCTTTCAACAATGGTTTTCAAATCGGGGAATCTCGGCTGCCAACCCAGGTCGCGCCGAATTTTTTCCGAGCTGGCAATCAACACCGCTGGATCCCCCGCACGGCGAGGCGATTCGATCACCGGAATCGGGTGCCCGGTGACTTTCCGCGCCACCTCGACCACCTGGCGCACACTGAAGCCCTGCCCGTTGCCCAGGTTGTAGATCAGCGGACTGGAATTCTCGATCGCTTCGAGGGCCAGCAGGTGCGCGCGAGCCAGATCGCTGACGTGTATGTAATCGCGGATGCAGGTGCCGTCGGGTGTGGGATAGTCGGTACCGAAAATGTTCACGTGTTCCGCACGGCCGAGGGCGACTTCGAGAATCCGGGGGATCAGATGCGTCTCCGGTTGGTGCGCTTCACCCTTATCAGGACGGGACGCACCGGCAGCATTGAAATATCGCAGGCTGGCATAGCGAAGGCCGTGAATCTGGTGGAACCACGCCAGTATTCGCTCCACCAGCAGCTTCGATTCGCCGTACGCATTCGTCGGATGGACGGGATCGTCCTCCTCAATCGGAGTGCGCTCGGGATCGCCGAACAGCGCCGCCGTCGACGAGAAGACGAAGCGCTTTACCCGAGCGGCCAGCATCGCTTCGAGCAGGGTCAGCGCATTCGCGGTGTTGTTGCGGAAAAATTCTTCCGGGGCCTTCATCGATTCGCCCGCTTCGATCAGCGCCGCAAAATGCATGACGGCATCAATCGCGCGAGACCGGAGCAACTGGTCAAGGCAATCGCGATTCGCTAAGTCTCCCACTACCAGTTCGGCGTTTTTCGGAACTGCCTGGCGATGGCCGCGACTCAGGTTATCGAAGACGACAGCCTGGTGTCCGGCCTGTAATAGCTCCTCGGCAACCACGCTGCCGATGTAACCCGCTCCCCCTGTGACTAGAACCTTCATTGGTTTCGTACCTATATCTCAGGCTGCTTCTCAGTCTACCTCTCACGCTACCTGGCCAACCCCATCGGCAGCGGAGCAGACGTAAATCTCCGGTTTACAGCCGGTCGAGCGTTCATATCCTTCGTGAACCGTCCGCTGGAACGCTTCGACGCAACCGGCATGGACCAGCGCGATGGTGCAACCGCCAAAACCGCCTCCCGTCATCCGCGTTCCGTAAACGCCTTCCGCTTGCTTAGCAAGTTCCACCATCAAATCGAGTTCAGAACAACTCACCTCAAAGTCGTCGCGCAGGCTGCGATGCGACTCTAGCATCAGCTTGCCGAATGCCTGCAAGTCTCCACGTTCAAGCGCCGCCGCTGCCTGGAGGACACGTCCGTTTTCACCGATCACGTGACGGCAGCGCCGCCTGACGACATCCGGCAGTTCGTGCCCGTAGGTCTCCAGATCCTCCGGCGTCACGTCCCGCAATGCCCGTGCGTTCGGCAGATACTTCGACAGAGCGCGCACACCCGATTCGCATTCCGCCCGGCGCTGGTTGTATTCACCTTTGGCGATGCTGTGTTTGACCATGGTGTTGCAGATCGCCAGAGCCACATCGTCAGGCAGCGGCAACAGCCGGTATTCCAGAGAGCGGCAATCGAGCAGCAGAGCCCGGGCGCGTTCCCCGTGGCTGGCAACAAATTGATCCATGATTCCGCAGCGCGCGCCGACAAACTCGTTTTCCGCCTGCTGGCAGAGCAAGGCGAGCTTGGTTCGGTCAATCTTATTCGGATCGCTCTCGGTTCGATCGCTCGCCTGATCGGCTAGATCGAGCAGCGCGTAGCCGACGGCTACTTCAATCGAAGCGGACGAACTCAATCCCGCACCCTGGGGCACGTTCCCATCCACCAACAGGTTCGCCCCACCCAGCTGCTTACCGGACCGCACCAGCATTTTCACAACACCAACAACGTAATCGCTCCAGTGCCCGGCGCGTGTGGCTGGCAAACGATCGAGATCGAACTCGACCTGCTCGGAGTAATTTTCGGAATGAATCACGAGCTTCCGGTCATGGCGCGGCGCAACGGACACTCGGGTATAGAAACCGATCGCTGCCGGCATGACGAATCCATCGTTGTAATCGGTGTGTTCACCGATCAAATTGACTCGTCCCGGAGCCTGGTAAACGCGGGGAGACCCTCCAAATAGCTGGACGAATCTTTGCCCCAGAGTATGGGCGGAATTTTCGACCGCCAGATTCGTGTTATGCATGAAGACTCACGCAAGCCCAGGTTCTATTTGCGGTCCTATTTGACGACGTGGTCCTTGAGGGTCTTGTCCGCCGCGCGTGCCGCCAATGCTCCACGGCGCGCGAGCAGCAGCATTCCCGCACCGAACATCAGCATTACAATTCCCCACCATAGATTGACATTGATACCGAGCGAATGACGTGTGTACATCTCGCTGCCTCGCGTCGCCGCTCCATATCCACCCACCAGCACACCAAACACACTGAACATCATGCCGATCGGCAATCTAATATCGAATCCCATGTTTCTTCCTCAAAGCTCTCCCGCCCGTGCTTGCGGCGAATCACGTCCCCTGGCTTCATCATCCCGGTTACCAGAAAATCCAATTGAGGATCACCAGGGCCGTCAGCACCACCACCGCCAGCACCACTGGCTTCTGGTACCACGACAGCCCTACATCTTTCGGCCTGTCCGTCAGCGCGTAAACCAATCCCTTGAGTTCTCCATCCGGACGCGGCTTCGTCAGCAGAGAGACGATGATCGTAACGGTGAAGCAGGTCGTCCAGGCGAAGATCGCCGTCCAGAAATTCTGCGCCATCTCGCTCGGATAGCGATGAACCACCAAACCTAAGAACCCACCCTTGACGCCGGGTGCTGAGCCCGCGGGAAGCGTGAGGCCATGATGCACGGCTGCCGCAGCGGTGCCTCCGAGGAGCCCGCAAAAAGCGCCGTTGCCCGTAGCGCGCTTCCAGAACATGCCGAGCAGGAAGGTCGCAAACAGCGGGGCGTTCACGAAGGCAAAGACCAACTGCAGCACGTCCATGATGTTATTGAACTGCCGGGCAACGTACGCGGCAGCCACTGCAATCGCCAGACCGAAAACCGTAGCCGCCCTTCCCATCCACAGGTAATGCTGGTCGGACGCAGTCTTATTGATGTAGCTCTGGTAAATATCGTAGGTCCAAACCGTATTGAAGGCAGTCGTATTGCCGGCCATCCCGGACATGAACGAAGCCATCAGGGCGCACAATCCTAACCCCAGCAGTCCCGAAGGAAAATACCGAACCAGCATCATCGGAGTTGCCAGATCGTAATCCAGCACGACTTTGCCGCCTTTGATGAGAGGCTTTCCACTTTCATCGAGTTTCGCTGGAATGATCCCTTTTCCACCTTCCAGGCTGATCCCGCCGCTCGCCGCTCGCTGCGAGACAACTGCCGATCCCGTCTTTGCCGGAACGTCAGTCGAAACGTCGCTGCTCATGCTCTTAGCGGCAACAACACCGGCAATCATTCCCGGCAGAATCACCAGAAACGGAAACAACATCTTCGGAAAGGCGGCAATCAGCGGGGTACGCCGGGCCGACGTCATCGAGTCGGCCGCCATCGCGCGCTGCACCACCAGAAAATCGGTGCACCAGTAACCGAACGACAACACAAAACCCAATCCCATTAACATGCTGAACCATTCCACACCCATGGGATTCGCACTTGGGCTGCCCAGATACTTCCAGGAATGGACCATGGCGTCGTTCGCCAGCCGCGTTTTCAGGCCGCCCCATCCGCCGACATCCTTCAACCCCAGAAACACCAGCGGGATAAAACCGATCACGATCAGAAAGAATTGCAACACCTCGTTATAAATCGCCGAAGTGAGGCCGCCCAGAAACGTGTACGCCAGCACGATCAGCGCGGACACGAGGATGGCAGCGTTGAAATTCCAGCCCAGCAGCAGTTGCAACAGCTTTCCCATCGCGTACATCGATACGCCCGAAGAAAAGACCGTCATCACCGCAAACGAAATCGCGTTCAGCCCACGCGTCTTTTCGTCGAAACGCAACTTCAGATACTCGGGCACCGACCGCGCCCGGGAGCCGTAGTAGAACGGCATCATGAAGAGGCCGACGAAAACCATCGCGGGAATCGCGCCCACCCAGTAAAAATGCGAGGTCATGATCCCGTACTTGGCGCCGCTTGCGCCCATGCCAATCACTTCCTGGGCGCCGAGGTTGGCGGAAAGAAAAGCCAGTCCCGTGATCCAGGCAGGAATGGACCGCCCCGACAGAAAGAAGTCGGAGCTGGTTTTCATGTACTTTTTCAGTACGAAACCGATTCCCAGAACAAATGTGAAGTAAATGCCGATGACCGAATAATCAATCCAATGTGGATGTGGGCGCATGTAGCTACCGTCTCTCCTCGGCGCCGCAAAAAGAGGCGTCTGGATATGGACCGGGCGTTGCCCGGGCCACTGCAACAAATTTGATCAATACCCCGGTCGCGGCACGGAGCCTGCGGGTTTCGCCGATCATCGTTGGGCGCAAAATTCCCTTCGCGGGCTCAAGCCCGGGCCCTTGGAAATGAGGGTTTCCGGCTAAGACCATTTACGCGCATACGCAACCGCTTAACCTTGAACGCACTCGTGTTGTACAGTGCGTACAAAACGTTGTCAAGAAGGTGAACTCGTGCCGGTAGATTGATGACACATTCAACGAATTCGTTGGGATGAGCTCTGCAAACAGCGTATCAAAGGGGACACGATGAAACGGAGCCGCCCTAATGTTTCCGCTTATCGATGACGCGGAGGTCGTCGTCTTCCCCAAGGTATTCCCAACGTTGCAGCGCAATCGGCAGGTTGCCGTTCTTCCACAGGAAGTCGTGAAACGCCCGCAAGCTGAATTTGTCGCCCTGAGCCAGCTTGGCATTGGCGAGAAAATGCAGGATCTGACTCTTCCCGATCTGATAGCTGATGGCCTGCCCGGGAGTGGTGGCAAAGAGCGCCGCTTCGGCCTCCGCCGATTTCTTGTCCATGGGCACATGTTGGGCAAGGTAGTCGGCGGCCTGCCCAATCGTGAACGATCCCAGCGCAAGCTTTACATCCACTTCGACGCGTAACGCACGCAATCGCATGAAGTTGTAGATGATTTCTCGAGTGCGCGGGCTGTCGTCAAAGAGTCCCGCCTGGAGCATTAGTTCTTCGGCATAAAAACCGATTCCTTCATTGGCTCCAGAATCGTAATAGTGGCGGCGAATCGGATCGGGATGTCGCCAGGATAAGCACATCTGAAAATAATGTCCCGGCACGCCTTCGTGAACCATATCCGGCCGCGGGTCCTTGGCCGTGGCCAGCCAGAAATATCCGAGTTGGGGCGATGGAGGGCTGGCCCAGCGCACGCCATCGTCATTCAGCCTTGACGGGCCAGTGAAGTCATCCAATTCTCCAAAATCGGCAAGTGCGTCAAGATAACCCGGCATCGGCCGGAGGGTGTAGTGCCGAACGTCGGCGGGCACGGTGAGAATGCCTTTGTCTTGAAGAAATTTGCGGATCGAAAGTTCGTCCTCCTTTGCCCTGTCGATCTCCTCCGGCAGATTGGCGGCAAGCTTGAGCTCAGGCAATCCCTGGTTCCGCTGTCTTTCGTATTGCTCGAACGCAACCGAGCGGTCCCATTCCTGGCGGCTGATAGGCAAGAGTTGTTCTGGGCTGTAAGGAAGAAGAGCGACATTGTGCAGAAAGAATTCATAGTTCGCTCGTCCGACTGCCGCGTCATCGGGCATCTTGTCGAGCTGTGCTTGCAGCCATGTTCGATACGATTCCAACGCAAGAATGGCCTTTTCTGTCGACGTGTGAAATTTCGCAGCCAGGTTCTCATTCCCCGATGCGCCGTCCCCTGCTGCTCCGTCCCTTTGTTCGCCGTCGTGCAGCATGGGCGCAACCTCGCGTTCAACTCGCTCCAGTTCGGGTCGAATCTGCTGGAGATCTCCGATTGCTAATGCGGCAAAGGGGCGGACAGCATGGAGGTTCGCCTTCCCGTCATCGATAATCTTGGGAATCTCTTGCATCCGGTCCACAATCTCGCGGCTGCGCAAAGCGTCAAATGGTGGAGGCTGCACCAGCGCTTCCAGCAGAGCGGTAAGCGTCTGGTCGAGATAGAAAGAAGGGTCGCGCTGCCACCGCGGATTGATGTCCAGTTCCCAGCGCACGCGGGCAAGCGCAGAGCCCGCCAACCGGTAGTCGACTTGTCGAGCCACGCTCCAACCCTTTGGGTCGATTTGCTTCCACTGCTTTTCGAAATCTTCCAGAGCCGCCTTTTGCTTCGCAATGGAACCCGCGGACCAATCCCGTGGGCCAGCGGGATCTTCGATAGGACGTTCGATGCGTGGTATATCGTCCCGTGAAAACGGCTGATAACGTGCCCGCCATTGCCAGAAGTGATTCGCAAGCGCTTCGAGGGAACCAGACGGAGGCTGAGTCTTGTCTTCCGCAAACAGCGGTTCTCTCAGCAAGCAGCCAAGAGCCAGTGCGACAAGACAAGCCAGCAGAAGACGTCTGCGAGCAAGACGAACGGTTTTTGTAACAGGAGATAAATCAGATGACAGGTTGATCATGATTGGCATCTTAAATCACTCGCAGACGGGCTGATTCCCGGCAGCGATGACACTCGCTCGAATCGGGTCAGCATAAATGAAAACGTCCCGGAGGAACATCCGGGACGTTTTCCGTTTCTGCTTCGGATTCGTGCGTAACGCCAGCGCGAGACGTCAGTGCGAGACGGCGGCGAACAGCGGCGCGTGCATCAAGGACTGAAACTTCTGGTCGTCGCTCTTGAAGTGGAGTTGCAGGTTCGAGCTGTCGGAATCGACGGTAGTGGCGTCAATGGCAGTCTTTTCGATCGGGCTGGCATTGAGCTTCTTGTAAAGCATGACGCCCTTGACGACCGTGGAAAGCGTAGCTGCCGTCATCGAGTCGGCCGTGAGAACACTCAGATCGAAATTCACTCCGTTCTGGAAGTTCATGGTGTAGCGAGAAGCCAGAATGCGTTTCTTGAGGCTGTCGTAGTCGGCGACCTTCGCAGCATCGCCCATCACCGAAAACATCATAGCCTGGGTTCCCTTCTGGTCGAGGATGCTCCACAGGGGCGCACCATCGACGGCGGCCATTTGGTCGGTCATCACCGAATTGGAATCCAGCGATGGGCGCTTGCCGTCGCGGGTATCGAGCGCGCTGTGCAACGAGGCCGGAGTTCCGAAAGCCAGCGTGTTGTCGTCCAGGAAGGTCATCACTAAACCATTATCCATCGGGTAAATGCTGGCGGTACCGTATTTGGTGGCCGCGATCTTCTTGAGTTTCATCTTCTTGAGGACGGCCTTGGCGGAAAACGATCCCTGCGCCACGCCGATGGTTTGAATGCCCTTCTTGTCAGTACGGAAGGAGGCGAAGTTGAGCTGGTCGAGATCGCGGGCGGCGTCAATGCCGATGCCCTTCAGGGCGGTCTCGAGTTCCTTCAGGTTGTCGGGCAGGACTTGCTGTTTGAGCGCCTGCGCGGTGGGCGAATCCTTGAGCGCCCGATAGTCGACGCCAATCAGTTGCTGAATTTCAGAAGGCACCATGGAACGCGCTGACGATGCGATCGGCATGGCGTACCCAGCCGTTGCGCACAGAAGCAAAACCGCAAAACACAAATTCTTCATAGAATTCCTCAAAATGACCGCATCAAGACTTGGCTCTCAAAACATGTTCTCAAAGTGGGTCTGCACCGTTTAGATGCGAGCCGCAACGCACACGTTGGTGAACTTGGGCAGACTTTAGTTGTTCTCCGCTTATTTTAGTCCCTAATGTGGAGGGAGGACCGTAACTAAAGTGCTTCCGCTTCGCATGGTGTTGGAACGCTCGAATCGCGGGAGTTTGCGTGGGGTGCCTTGTCTCTTTTCGACGCTGGCCATTACGGCGGATCCGATCTGACTTCCATCAATAGCTCAGACAGCTTCTAGAGCGTGTTTGGTCCGGGGCTCCGGTGGCACCTTTTTCCTCATTTCCTGGCTGTTTACTAGAAAGGTATTAACCCGTGTTTACCACTGCCCCCCTCCCCCTGATCTTTAGAATCATGGGGTTAGGCGGCATCATGCCGCCAACGTCTAGAGCGCAACGGACTTATTTGCAAAGTATTCCGGAATAAGGACTTAGCTCTCAATCCTATGATTTTTAGGATTTTGGCGGCTGCTGGCACCCGCTTAGCGCCTCAGCTTGGGTTGTCAACTCCCTTCGAGGGCCGTCTCTGGAGACGGGCACACTTCCGTCTACCCTAAATTGGGAACATTGTCGCATCGGGGCGAGATCGGTGTCTGTGATGGCGGACACCGGTTGAGTGTGATGAAAAAAGTCCCCCAGGAGGGACGGGGCGGTGCACACACCCACACATTCGCAA